>NZ_OZ244708.1:1260000-1947613 GCF_965218915.1 Novosphingopyxis sp.
AGCATCGTCCGGCTTCCCTGTTCGATGGCCGGCTCTTCGTAACGGCCGCAAAGCTTTTTCTTGGCGATACCGATCGTCGGCAGACCCGACAGCACGCCGATATGGGCGGCGATGCCGAGGCGGCGGGGATGGGCGACGCCCTGGCCGTCGACGAACAGCATATCCGGCCGCTGCGTTCCCAGACGCGCCAGCGCCTTCATCAAGACCGGAGCTTCGCGAAACGACAGCAACCCCGGCACATAGGGAAAGCGCACGCTGTCATATTCCACCACGCTGGCGATCGGAGTCAGCGTGTCTATATCCATCGTCACCAACGCGGCCCGGGCGAGATTGCGTTCGGGATCGTAGCCCACGTCGATGCCGGCGATGCGCTTGACCGGCGGATGGTCGTCGGCAAGCAGGACCTTGGCGCGCATCGCGTTCTGGATGGCGATCGCCTCCGAGGTCGAGACGGGGGTATCGCTGTCGGTCATGGCTGTCATCCTCTCCCGTATTGCGGCCGGCTCAACGGACAAGCGCCGCTCCGATTTCGGGAGCGATCCTGTCCGCGATCGCCCGCACGCCCTCGGCACTGGGATGGAGACCATCGCCCAGCATCATGTTCGAGCGGCCCAGCACACCGTCGAGAATGAACGGATAGAGCGGCACGTCATATTTCCTGGCGAGATCGGGATAGATGACTTCGAAGCCTTCGCGGTAGTCCGGGCCGAGATTGGGCGCGGCGAGCATACCGGTGAGCATCGCCGGGATGTCGCGCCGCTTCAATTCGGCCAGGATCGCATCGATATTCGCGCGTGTCTGCGCCGGATCGATCCCGCGCAGCATGTCGTTGCCGCCCAGGCCCACCAGCACGAGATCGGGCCTTCGCTCCAGTCCGTCGAGCGTGAACGCCAGCCGCTGGCGCCCCGCCGCGCTGGTATCGCCGGACACACCGGCGTTGATCACCCGCGAGGGCACGTCATCCTCGTCCAGTGCCGCCTCGAGCTGCGGCGCGAAGCCTTCGTTCGGTCCGAGTTTATATCCGGCATAGAGGCTGTCGCCGAACGCCACGATCAGCTTCTCGTCCGCCGCCGTGGCGGCCACGGCCGGAACGGACGTGGCTCCGTCGCGTGGACTGCTGGGCGCGGCAGCGCTGTCACCCGAGGGAGAACAAGCGGCCAGTGTCTGGAAAAGCAGCGTCGCGCCTACATATAGACAGGTTCTGGAAGCCAAGGATCGATTCTCCCCAATGAAGCAAACCCCTATCGTCGTGCGTGCCCGCAATGTCACGCTGTCGCTGGGCGAGGGCGACGCGCGCGTCGACATCCTGCACGGGATCGATCTCGATATCGCGCAAGGGCAGAGCGTCGCGCTGCTCGGCCCCTCGGGCTCGGGCAAGAGCTCGCTGATGGCGATCCTTTCCGGCCTGGAGCAGGCGAGCGGCGGCGAGGTGCAGGTGGCGGGCGCCGATTTCACGCTGCTGGACGAGGATGCGCTGGCGCTGGTCCGGCGCGAGCGGCTCGGCATCGTGCTGCAGAGCTTTCATCTGCTGCCGACGATGACCGCGCAGGAGAATGTCGCGGTGCCGCTCGAACTGGCGGGCAAGGACGATGCGTTCGGCAAAGCGCGCACCGAGCTGGAGGCGGTCGGGCTCGGCCACCGGCTGCACCATTATCCCTCGCAGCTTTCGGGCGGCGAGCAGCAGCGCGTGGCCATCGCCCGCGCCGTCGCGCCGCGCCCGTCGATCGTCTTCGCCGACGAGCCGACCGGCAATCTCGACCGCGCCACCGGCGCGGGCATCGTCGACCTGTTGTTCGAACGGCGGGACAGCGCGGGCGCCACCCTCGTCATCATCACCCATGACGAGAGCCTGGCCGAACGCTGCGACCGTGTGCTGGAAATGCAGGACGGCCGGATCGTCGCGGACAATATGGTTTCGTACGGGCGCGCATGACGCCGGACCATCATAGCGGCGCGGACTGGGGCACCGCCTGGCGGCTCGCGCGCCGCGATCTCGGCGCCAGCCTGCGGGGGCTGCGCCTCCTGTTCCTGTGCCTGTTCCTGGGCGTCGCCACGTTGGCGGCAATCGGCAGCCTGACCGCCTCGATCACCGGTGCGCTGAGCGACCAGGGCAGGGAATTGCTCGGCGGCGATGTCGAGGTGTCGATGAGCCAGCGGCGTGCCGATACGGCCGAGCGCCAGGCTTTTGCTAAGGCGGGAACGGTCAGCGAGACCGTGCGCCTGCGCGCCATGGCCCGCGTGCCCGAGGGGGGCGAGTCGGTGCTCACCGAGTTGAAGGGCGTGGACGGCCGCTATCCGCTCTACGGCCATCTGACGACGGTTGGCGGCGGCGCAATGCCGCAGCTCGCGCCCGACGAACTGCTGATCGACGAGGGGCTGGCCGAGCGGCTCGCATTGAAGCCCGGATCGAAGCTGCGCTACGGCGAATCCGATTACACCGTGCGCGGCATCATCGCCGACGAGCCCGACCGGGTGGGCGAGGGATTTACCCTCGGGCCGGTGGCGATCGCCTCGCTTCAGGGGCTGGAACGCGCGAACCTGATCCAGCCGGGCAGCATGTACGAAACGAAATACCGGCTGCGCACCGACGGCGCCGCCGCGCCCGACGCATTGGTCGAGCGTCTGGAAAAACGTTTCCCGTCCGCCGGCCTGGAGCTGCGCACGCGCGACCGCGCCTCGCCCGGCGCCTTTCGCTTTTTCGAGCGCATGGGGCAGTTTCTCGAACTGATCGGCCTCACCGCGCTGATCATCGCCGGGATCGGCGTTGGCAATGGCGTCGCTTCCTATCTGGCGGCCAAGCGCCCCTGCATCGCCACGCTCAAGGTGCTCGGCGCCGGCGCGCGCGATATCGCGCGGATCTACGGGCTGCAAGTCGGTACGGTGGCGGGCGCGGCGATCCTGCTCGGACTGATCGTGGGCGCGGCTCTGGTGCCGCTGCTCGCGACGCTGATAGGAGACCTGCTGCCGGTGCGGCCCGAGCTGGGCCTGTTCGTCCTGCCGCTGGCCAAGGCCGCAGCGTTCGGCGCGCTGACTGCGGTCGTCTTCACGCTGCCGCCGCTGGCGCGCGCCCGCACCCAGCCCGCCGCAA
Organism: Novosphingopyxis sp.; assembly: GCF_965218915.1. GTDB lineage: Bacteria > Pseudomonadota > Alphaproteobacteria > Sphingomonadales > Sphingomonadaceae > Novosphingopyxis. The sequence continues at coordinate 1,263,089 of NZ_OZ244708.1, forward strand.
GCCTTTTTCGTGGCGTGGTCGAGCGCGGGCAGGGTGGATGGAAGGCTGTGCGCTGGCCGGTAGCGCTCGCCGTGATCGCCATCGCCGCCTTGGCCGTCGGCACCGCGCGCGATCCGCTGTTCGCCGCCGCGGTGCTCGGCGCGAGCATGGCGGTGCTGCTCATCCTGCTCGGCCTCGGCTGGGCCATCGCCCAGGCATCGGCGCGTGCGCCGCGTCCGAAAAATCCGTTGCTGCGACTGGCGCTGACCAATCTCCACCGGCCCGGATCGCAGACCCCGGCACTGGTGGTGGCGCTCGGCCTCGCGCTCACCCTGTTCGTCACGCTGGCGGCGATCCAGACGAGTCTCGACAACGAGATCGCCGCAGTGGTGCCCGAGCGCGCGCCCGATTATTTCGTGCTCGACGTGCCGGTGGATCAGGCGGCGCGGTTCGAGAACATCGTAGATCGCTATGCGCCGAACGCCGATCTGAACATCGTGCCGACGCTGCGAGGGACCATCGTGGCGTACAAGAATGTGCGCGTGGCCGATCTGGAAGAGCTGCCCGAGGGGGCGTGGTTCTTGCGCGGCGAGCGCGGCGTTACCTATTCCGATGTTTTGCCGGAAGGCAGCGAGTTGACCGGCGGTCGGTGGTGGGCGCGAGACTATGAAGGCCCGCCGCTGGTGTCGCTCGACGAGGAAGCGGCCAAGCTGCTGGGCCTCACGATCGGCGATCCCGTCACGGTCTCGATCCTCGGCCGCGAAATTACCTTCAAGCTTGCCTCCACGCGAAAAGTGAACTGGGACACGATGGGGTTCAACTATGTGATGGTGGTCACGCCGGACACGCTGAAATCCGCGCCGCACAACGTCGCCGCCACGATCGCCGCCGATCGCACCGCCGGATTGCAGCGCGCGCTCGTGGACGCGTTTCCGTCGGTCTCGATTATCCCGGTCGGCGAGGTGGTCGGGCAGATCACCGCGCTGATGCGCCAGATGGCGAACGCGATCCTCGCCGCCGCCTCGGTCGCGATCCTGGCGGGCATCGCGGTGCTGATCGGCGCGATTGCGGCGTCGCGGCAGGCGCGCGCCTATGACAGCGTGATCCTCAAGACGCTGGGCGCGACGCGCGCGCAGGTGCTCGCCGCGCAGGGGCTCGAATATGCCATGCTCGCCTTTGCGCTGGCGGCGGTGGCGCTGCTGTTGGGCGGGATCGGCGCGTGGACGGTGATCGTGCAGCTGTTCGAATTCAGCTGGAGGCCCGATTGGGGGACGGTGCTCGGCGTACTCGGCGGGGGGGCGCTGCTGACGCTGGGCATCGGGCTGGCCGGGTCGATCCCGCTCATGTCGGTGCGACCGGCGCGTGCGTTGCGGCAGCTTTAGCGAGCGCGGAAGCATGGCGGTGTTTCGGTTGGAATTTTCGAAATTGGGTGGCTGCGGTTTGTGCATAAATTTCGTCACCCCGGGCTTGACCCGGGGTCCAGCTATCCTTCCCTCTTTTGTAAGCGGGTCGCTCATGTCGCGGCGAGCGGACTTGCATCGCGGGCAATCCGGAACGGTTCGGTGTGACCGGGAGCCCGGGCGAGAAAAAAGCTGGACCCCGGATCTAGTCCGGGGTGACGGTATAGGGAACGTCCGCAAATGGGTCGTTTCCGGAAATCCTAGCTGTGACCTGCCGGGAACATCCACCGCTGTCCTACATCGGCCGCTTCGGCTATGATCACGACATGACCCAATCGAGCCGCCCGTTCCAAGCTGCAAACTTTATGTCGTTCGTCGCAGCCCTGCCTCGGATCGGCAGAATTTCGGCGGTAGGGGGGTGTGACCACAGTGAACTTCCAGATGTCGCCCCCTTGACGGCATTTCGGGGCGGGGCGTGAAGCTGCCTTCGATTCGCGGCGCCATCGCCGAAGAGGTGCGCAGCCTGTTCCGCGAGGAGGGGCAGGGCGTATCGGTCTATGAAGGCGAAGGCTTGTTTCCGCCGGGCGCGGTGATCCGCGATGTGCATGGCGATGTCACGACGATGATGATCGGCGGCATCGCGGCGCTGTTTCTGCAGATGCTGCATCCGCTGGCGCTGGCAGGCGTGTGGGACCACAGCGATTTTCGCCGCGACATGCAGGGGCGGCTGCGGCGCACCGCGCGCTTTATCGCCACCACGACTTATGGCAATCACGCGCAGGCCGGGGCGGCGATCGACAAGGTGCGGTCGATTCACGACCGCGTCAGCGGCGCATTGCCCGACGGCACGCCCTATGACGCCAACGATCCGCACCTGCTCGGCTGGGTCCACATCACCGAAGCGGTGAGTTTCCTCGATGCGTACATCCGCTACCGCGAGCCCATGATGAGCCGCGCCCGGCAGGACGCCTATTTTGCCGAGATCGCGGTCATCAACGAGCGCCTGGGCGCGGCCCGCCTGCCCACGGATCGGCGCGCGGCGATGGAATATATGAACGGCTACCGCGCCGAGCTGGTTTGCGACGAGCGGACCAAGGCGGCGGCGCGGGCACTGCTGCACTATCGCCCCGAGCGCGCGAGCATGGCGCCGATGCAGTCGCTCAGCGTCCAGGCCGGGATCGATCTGCTGCCGGACTGGGCGCGGCGGATGCACGGGCTTTCGGTCCCATCGCTGGCACGCCCACTGCTGCGCACCGGTGCTCTGGGCCTCACCCACACGCTGCGCTGGGCGCTCGCCGGGCCATGAACCCAGCGCGTGACAGAAATGGCGCAATTCAATCTGGAAGGATTTACCGACGCCCCGCAACATATCGTCGGCCACGCAGAACCCGATTATCGACGCGCACTAGACCTCGACGGCGCTCAAGGGCCAATCCGAATGGGATTAAGCTGATCGCGAACGCGGTTGGACGCTCGATTGCCCGAAATCGAAAATTGCCGTTTCGGATTCGATCGAAATAGACTATCGCTATTCGGACCCGCCGATTGAAGAGGACGGCTGAGGGGACATGCGCATACTGATTGTCGATGACGAACCCTTGATTGCAGCGGATATCGAGATGACCTTGCTCGATGCCGGCCATCAGGTGGTGGCCAACGCGCAGCATCTGTCGACCGCGCTCGAGGCGTTGGAAAGGCATCCGGCGGATTTCGCGATTCTCGATGCCAATCTTGGCGGCAAGAGCGCCGAGCCGATTGCCGATGACCTGAAGCGTCGCGGCATCCCCTATATGATCCTGACCGGCTACACCCGCGATCAGATCGGCCCATGGGCCAAGGACAGCGTCGTGATCGGCAAGCCGGTAACGGCCGAGATGCTGCTCGCCCATCTGCCGGCCCAAGCCGCTCTGAACTGAGCGTGTTCGGTTTACAGATCGGGGCCCTTACAGATCGGGGAGCGTCTGCCGCGCGATGCCCCATTTCCCGATCGTGCGCGTCCGCTCGATCAGGGTGTCGGCGTCCGCAATCGTAAAGGCGGCGGCGCTTTCGAAGTCGGTCAGTTCATCCCAGAGCACGGGCACCGCCACCGGCGCGCCAGCGCGGCTACGCGCCGAATAGGGTGCGATCGCGGTTGCGCCGCGCTGGTTGCGTAGCCAGTCGATGAATATCTTGCCCGTGCGCTTGGCCTTACTCATCGTCGCGACGAAACGATCGGGTTCGGACTGCGCCAGCGCTTCCGAAAAGCGCCGCGCGAAATCCTTGTGCGCTTCCCAGCTGTGCCCGGCGTCGAGCGGCACGATTACATGCACGCCCTTGCCGCCGGAGAGCATGGCGAAGCTGACCAGGCCGATATCCGCCAGTGTGTTGCGGATGTCCTCGGCGGCCTTGACGACGTGGTCGAAGTTTAGTCCCTCGTCGGGGTCCAGGTCGAACACCATCCGGTCCGGCGCCTCGACATCGCGGACATGCGCGGCCCAGATGTGAAACTCGATCGATCCCATCTGCACGCATGACAGCAGGCCGTCGGCATGGTCGATATAGAGATAATCCTCATGGCCGCCGTCCTTCTCGGCGATCGGTACATGGTGCACGGCATCGCCAAAGCTGCCGCTGTCGTGCTTCTGGAAAAAGCATTTCTTCGCCCGGCCTTGCGGACAGCGCACCAGGCTGACCGGTCGGTGCGCGGTGAAAGGCAGCATCAGCGGTGCGATCTCGGCATAATAATCGGCCAGATCGCCCTTGGTTGCCTCGGCGTCGGGAAAGATCACCCGGTCGCGGCTGCTGATGATGATCGTGCTGGGGAATGTTTGCGGGGCGTGCGATGGTATCTCGGGCTCGACCTCGTCCGCATTCTTGTCCAAGCGAAGCCCGAGGAAACTGGCATGGCGCACCCGGTCGTCGGCGGTAAACTCGGCAAAGGCGATCTCCGCGACCCACCGCGGCGTGACCCAGTGCACGCCCCGCGCTGCGGCCTTGGGCACATCGAGCGGAGGCGTCTTGTGCTCGATGCGCGCGAGTTTAGCGGCGATGTCGCCCAATAATTCTTTATCGAAACCGGTGCCTACCTTGCCCTTGTAGCGAAGCCCGCCATCGTCATGCTGCGCGAGCAGAAGCGAGGCGAACGGGCGCACTTTCACATGGCTTTCCGACCAGCCGACGATCACAAATTCCTGCCGCCGCGTGCATTTGATCTTGAGCCAGTTCGAGGTTCGCGCGCCGCGATAAGCCGCATCGGCTTTCTTCGAGATGATCCCTTCCTGCCCGGCATCGCACATCGCCGCGAACAGCTTTTCGCCCGCGCCGATGAGGTGATCGGCCACGCGAATCGGATCCTCGGCGCCGTCGAGCAATTCGTCGAGCCGCTCCTTTCGTTCGATATTGCTGCGCGGCGTCCAATCCTCGCCATTCTCTTCGATCAGGTCGAAGGCGAAATAGATCAGGGCGCCGCCTTCGCCATTTTTCAGCGCCTTTTGCAGGGCAGAGAAATCGGGATCGCCCGCCTTGTTCAGCGCCACCACTTCGCCGTCGATAAGGCAGGCAGGCAAATCCAGCGCGGCTATGGCATCGGCGAGGTTCTGAAACTTGTCGGTCCAGTCCTTGCCCGACCGGGTGTAAACGCGCACCTTGTCGCCCGCGACCGCGATCTGGCAGCGATAGCCGTCGAACTTGATTTCGTGCATCCACTGGTTGCCGGTCGGCACGCTTTCGACCAGCGTTGCGAGCTGGGGTTTGCGGAATTGAGGCAGCACCGCCTTTCGCCGACGCGGCGGTTTGCCTACTTTTGCGCGCAGATGGCTCCTTGTGTCCGCCATGGCCTGATCGAAGGCTTTGCCGCGTTTGCCTTGGAGCGATTGCTCGCCCGTCTCGTCGCGCGCGATGGCGGCCATCGAGCGCCCGGTCGCAATGCTGGTCAGCTCACGGGCAACCAGTTCGTCGCTTGCGCCCGCATAGCCGTCGTCGATCTTGCGCAGCAGCCAGTTCTCGCGCTTTTCCTTGGGGCGCCCCTTCATGCGCACGAGCAGCCACTCGCCCTTCATCCGCTCGCCCTGCAGCGTGAAATGCAGATGGCCTTTGTCGAGGTCCTCTACGCTCTTGCCCGCGATCGGCTTCCACGTGCCGCGGTCCCACAGCATCACGGTGCCGCCGCCATATTCGCCCTTGGGGATGCTGCCCTCGAACTCGGCGTAGGACAGCGGATGGTCCTCGGTGCGCACGGCCAGGCGCTTATCGGCGGGATCGGGCGAGGGACCCTTGGTCACCGCCCAGCTCTTCAGCACGCCGTCCACCTCCAGCCGGAAGTCGTAATGCAGCCGCGTCGCATCATGCTTCTGGACGATGAAGCGGTTGCCCCGGTCCTTCGCAATCTCGCCGGCAGGTTCCTTCGTCCTGGCGAAGTCGCGCTTGGCGTTGTAGGAGGCGAGGGGGTCTTTCTTTTTTGCCATCCGTCAACTACCTATTACACTGCCTTTTTTCGGTGACGAACAGACGAACGTAAACACAAACCATTTCTATCCCGCCTTCTTACGCTTGGCCTTGCCGCCGCTGGCCCCCACCGATTCCTTCAGCGCCGCCATCAGATCGATGACGTTGCCGCCCTTTGCACCGGCGCCCGCCTCATCGTCGACATCCTCCAGAATGCGTTTCCCGCCTTTGGCCTTGCGTTTCTTCTCGATCAGGCCGTGCAGCGCTTCGGCATAGCGGTCTTCAAACTCGGACGCATCGAACGGAGCGGTCTTCTTGTCGATCAGCGTCTCGGCCAGTTCGAGGAGCTCGGCATCCGGCTGATCGTCCGGAATGTCGCGGAAGAAGCCGCTCGCCTGGTTGACCTCGTCGGCATAGCGCAGCGTCTCCAGCACCATGCCGCGTCCGCAAGGCTTCAGGCTGACGATATATTCGCGGCCCCTCAGCGCCAGCTGGCCGATCGCCACCTTGCCCGCCTTGCGCAGCGCCTCGCGCAATACGATGAACGCCTCCTCGGCCAGTTCGTCCTTGGGCACGACATAATAGGGCTTGTCATAATAGAGCACGCTGATCTCGTGATAATCGACAAATTGCGTGAGGTTCAACGTGCGCTTGCTCTCCAGCTTGACCGCGTCGATCTCCGTCTGGTCGAGCAGCACATAGCTGCCCTTTTCATATTCATAGCCTTTGAGGATTTCATCAGTGTCGATCGGGCCGATGCCGGGGACGGTCTTTTCGTATTTCACCCGCTTGCCGCTGGGCTCGTGAATCTGGCGGAAGCTGATCTTGGCGCCGCTGTGGGTCGCGCTGTAGATTTCGACCGGGATTGAGACGAGCGCCAGCCTGATCTGCCCGGTCCAGTAAGCGCGTGCGGCCATGCCCTGTTCTCCTCTTGGCTAGAGGAAATGCGCGGGGGCGGAATTGCGTTCCTGAATGATACCGCGCCGGCCGCGAAACATTGTTGCGCAAAGTTACAAAGTCTGCGCGCAGCGCGTCTTCCGGCGCTATTCATATCGTGCGCATGCGATGCCGTCATTGCGAGCGGAGGACGAAGTCCGCAACGCGGCAATCCAGGACGGCAACAGCGCTATCCGCCATGGATTGCTTCGTCGCCTGCGGCTTCTCGCAATGACGAAATCGGTGTCGGTAGCGCAGCTGGGGCAAGACGAAACCAGATCAAACCCTATATTACAATTGCAAAGGTTCAGTCCGGCCGCGGCGGTTCGCCGTCCGCCGGACGCGCGAGCAACTCCTCCCACGCCTTCAGTTCCTGCTTGGACGGCGTGCCGAGAATTTCCAGCGCATGGCGCAGCCGTTCGCGCACGATGTCGCGGCCCAGATGCACCGTCGCTTCGAACAGCGGGACCGAGGTCGGGCTGCCGGTGATCGCGATGAAAAAGGCGCGGACCATGAACTTGAATTTGAGGCCCAGCTTCGCTGCGGTGTCGCGCAGCGCGGTCTCGACCGACGGCTTGTCCCATTCGGCCAAACGATCGAATTGCCACAACGCCAGTTGATAGGCCTGACGCTGCTCCTCCGCCGCGATCTTCACATCGCGCAGCGTCGCCTCGTCGAGATCGAGCCGACTGCGGAAGAACATCGTGGTGAGCCCGCCGAGATCGCCGAGCTTCTCGATCCGGCTTTGCGCCATTTCGGCGATGGGCAGGAGATAGTCGTCGTTCAGCGCCCATTCGCGGACGCGGCCCAGAAAAGCCGGGGTGTCCATCGTTTCGCGCAGATAACGCGCGTTCAGCCAATCGAGCTTGCCGATATCGAACACCGGCCCGCCGAGCGAGATGTTGGTGAGCGCGAAATCCTCGCGCAGTTCGGCCAGGCTGGTCATTTCGTCACCTTCGGAGGCGGATTTGGCCGCCAGCCCCAAGAAATTGATCAGCGCCTCTGGCAGATAGCCGGCGCGCTGGAAAAACAGGATGCTGGTCGGGTTCTTGCGTTTGGACAGCTTGGACTTGTCGGCGTTGCGCAGCAGCGGCAGATGCGCCCACTTCGGCGGCTCCCAGCCGAAATAGCGGTAGAGCAGTTCGTGCTTGGGCACCGAGCTGATCCACTCCTCGCCGCGGATCACATGGGTGATGCCCATCGCGTGATCGTCGACCACATTGGCCATGTGATAGGTCGGAAAACCGTCCGATTTCATCAGGATCTGCATGTCGACGCGCGGCCATTCGATGCTGATCGGATCGTCGCGCAGTTCGTCGGTAAAGGTGCAGACGCCCTCGCTCGGCACCTTCATCCGCAGCACGAACGCGCCGTCGGGGCTTTCCGCCTTGGCCTCGGCGCGGCCCGCCTCGGTGAGGCAGCGGCCGTCGTAGCGCGGCGGCTCGCCGGCCTTCATCTGGGCCTTGCGCATCGTATCGAGCCGCTCGGCGGTGCAATAGCATTTGAAGGCGTGGCCGTCGGCTTCCAGCTGTTCGGCATGCTCGCGGTAGAGCGCAGTGCGTTCCGACTGGCGATAGGGTCCGTGCGGGCCGCCGACGTCCGGCCCCTCGTCCCAGGCGAGGCCGAGCCAGCGCAGCGCTTCCAGGATCATCCGCTCGGAGCGCGGGGTCGAGCGCGCCTGGTCGGTGTCCTCGACGCGTAGGACGAATTGGCCGCCATGCTTCCTGGCGTAGAGCCAGTTCATCAACGCGATATAGGCGGTGCCGACATGCGGATCGCCGGTCGGTGAGGGCGCGACACGGGTGCGGACGGTGGTCATGCTTTGGGGCTTTCAGTGCGGGTGCGGCGAATGTTCCGCGCTCCTATCAGCGCAGCCGCGCAGCGCCAAGCATGCGTACGGTCAGGCGCGCAGCGGCTCCAGCGCGAACAGCTTGCCGTTGCCATATTTGGGATCGGCCGGATTATAGCTGGTGGCGGGCAAGAAGGACTGGTCGTGAGCGGTGAGCTCCTTGAGACCGTCCAGCTTGTAGGTGCCGAACTTATATTCCTTGGGCGGCTTGCCGTCGCGCTCCAGTGCCACGGCATCGACGAACAGATCGTCGTGACGCATCCACAGCACATGCGGCGCCAGCTTGACCTGCTGCCGGTTATAGGTCGCCACGACGCATTTCTGGCGGGCGATGGCTTCGAAGAGGATCTTGTTGGGTTCCATGGAAGAAGAATGACGACGCTCCGGATTGGTTGCAAGTCTTTTGTGCGCTGCACCATCGTTGCGATCGCCTAGTGCAACGCTGCTATTCGCTTGACATTTTGCGCTGCAGCATCCATCTGGCCGTCAGCGAGGATGGATTTGTCCATCTTGGGCGCGCGCAGCGTGTGAGCCGGAATGACCCGGCATCGGCCGTGCCACTTCATCGCGATCCTTTTCACGGCAGCCTGATCACGCGGGTCGCTACTTCAGCGATCCGGCCGCACGCGCGGCGCGATCCCCTTTGCAATCCTCCCCGGAACGGGGAGGTGGCGCGGCGCCGCAAGGCGACGTGACGGAGGGGACGGAGCGCTTCGGCCCCTCCACCACTCGGCTTCGCCGAGCGGTCCCCCTTCCCGTTCCGGGGAGGATTTGAATTGAAAGACCTTATGAATGACCAAATTTTCCGATTTCGCGCTTAGCGCGACCCTTCAGAACGCCCTCAAGAGCGAGGGCTATGAAGATCCCACGCCGATCCAGGCCCAGGCGATTCCGCTGGCGCTCGAGGGCCGCGACATTCTCGGTATCGCGCAGACCGGCACCGGCAAGACCGCGGCCTTTTCGCTGCCCTCGCTTCACCGTCTGGCTGAGAAGAAGCTCGGCACCGGGCGTAATCAGTGCCGCATGCTGGTGCTGGCGCCGACGCGCGAACTGGCCAAGCAGATCGCCGACAGCATGATCGCCTATGGCCGCGGCACGGGGCTTTATGTCACCACTGCCTTTGGCGGCGTGCCGATCAACCGACAGAAGCGCGCGCTGGCCAAAGGCGTCGACGTGCTGGTCGCCACGCCTGGCCGCCTGCTCGATCTGTACGACCAGAAATCGCTCGACCTCTCGATGGTCGAGATCCTGGTGCTCGACGAGGCCGACCAGATGCTGGACCTGGGCTTCATGCAGCCGCTGAAGCGCATCGTGAAGCTGATCCCGTACAAGCGCCAGAGCCTGTTCTTCTCGGCGACCATGCCAAAGGCGATCGCCGAGCTCAGCCAGCAATTCCTGCGCGATCCGGCCCGCGTCGCGGTCTCCCCGACGGCGACCACCGCCGAAAAGGTCGAGCAGCGCGGCATGTTCGTGCGCTCCGAGGACAAGCCGAAGATTCTCGCCAGCCTGCTGCGTAGCGAGGATCCGGACCGGGTCCTCGTGTTCACCCGCACCAAGCACGGCGCCGACCGGCTGGTGAAGAGCCTCGATCACGCCGGCATCGATGCCGTCGCGATCCATGGCAACAAGAGCCAGCCGCAGCGCGAAAAGGCGCTCAACGCCTTCCGCCGCGGCGGCGTTTCCGTGCTGGTGGCGACCGATATCGCCGCGCGCGGCATCGACGTTTCGGGCGTATCCCATGTGTTCAACTACGAACTGCCCAACGTGCCCGAGCAATATGTCCACCGCATCGGGCGTACGGCGCGCGCGGACGCCAGCGGCACCGCGATCGCGCTGGTCGGCCCCGATGAGCGCCAGTGGCTGCGCGATATCGAGCGCACGATCAAGATGAAGCTCGACATCGAGCCGCTGCCCAAGGGCTTCGACCGGCCCGAGATCGAGGAGCTTCCGCCGCCGCAGATGGGCGGCCAGCGCCAGCAACGCTTCAAGCCGCGCGCGGCCGGTAAGCCCGGCGGCGGCGCAGGCCAGCCCCGCGGCGAACGCAAGGACGGCGGCAAACGCTTCGGCAAGCCCCATCGCGGGCAATCGTCCGGCGGCGGGGGCGGCAACCGTCGCAGCGCCAACCGGGGCGGCGGAGGCGGTCGCCCGCAGGGCTGATTCGTAACGAGGCCAGGCTTATTGCGAGCGGAAGTTCGCAAAAGGCGCGATACGTCCCGCCCTTCTCGGCCCTCCGGCCCGCGACTTTGTTGGAGCGGGTCGCAAGACCGCTGACGGGATGATCCGACGATGACAAAGAGCCGCCGTGACTATATGCCTTTAAGGGGCATGTAGGACAGCGGCTTTTTGGGTCGCGGTCGTTTGATATCATTCCAATCGGTTGTCATTCCGGGCTTGACCCGGAATCCAGAGCGAGATGGCATCGCCGCTGGGCCCTGGATCCCGGATCAAGTCCGGGATGACGTTGTTTTTTACATCGGGTAGCGCTGAAGGTGGATCCGATGTTCGACGCTTCCCTACCGCTGCTCATCCCTTGGACAGCACCCGGTCGCCGCGAAGAACCGCTTCGCTATGTTCGGACGCAAGCGTAGCGGAGCGCTGCCGGATATCGCCGACGAATTGCCAGGTCGAGGTCGCGCGCTCGGGCGTCAATTCCACCGTCATATAGCCTCGATTGCCGAGATCGACCCATTTCAATGTCGGGTTGATCTCGCGCAGCGCGGCGGCAACCTTGTCGGGGCCGACGCCGCTGAAGAAGCTTTCGAAGCCGGGTGAGGTGACGCTGTGTCCGGCGAACTCGACACCCGCGGGCTTGCCGTCCGCCAGCAGATCGAACGCCCAGCCGTTATGGCTGTCGCCCGATAGCACGACCAGGTCCGCGTCCGCCGCCTGCGCGGCTTTCAGCGCCCGGTCGCGCGCAGCGGGATAGCCGTCCCAGCTGTCGAAATTGAGCGGCAAGCCCGCCTTGCTCGCCATCGCGCCGACCGCCGCGCGCTGCTTGGCGTAATCGGGTGCGCCCTCCGGTATCCACTGCAGCGCCTGCGGGGGCAGTTTGAGATTGCCCATCACCGTCTGCTGCGCCCAGACCTGCCATTTCTGGCCTGCGCCGACCGATCGCTTGAGTTCGTCCGCGAACCAGCGCTCCTGATCGGCGCCGAGCATCGTGCGTGCCGGATCGCGCCATGTCTGATCGCGAAAGGCGGCGAGCGCGGCGTCGATATCACCCTGGCCCTTGAGCGCGGCGCCCAGATCGAGCTGCTGGTCCCGGGCATGCAGACGGCTTTCGGTGAGCAGGATGGTGGCCAGATCGCCGACGCGATAGCTTTTCCACTGGTCCTGCGTTTCCGGCAGATCGCTCACCGGCATCCATTCGCGGTAGACCCGGCGGGCGATGCGCTTGCGCGTCTCGTAATCGCCCTCGTTCGGCTGGTGGTTCTGCGCGCCATGTTCCCAGCTGTCATTGGCGATCTCGTGATCGTCCCACTGCGCGATCATCGGCCACAGCTGGTGCAGCCGCTGCAGATCGGGATCGGCGCGATAGCTGGCGTAACGCAGGCGATAGTCGGTCAGCGTCAGGATCTCGTGGTCCGGCCGGATGACGCGGCCGGGCAGGGCTTCTTCCAGCGAGGGATAATCGCCGATCTGATATTCGTAGAAATAATCGCCGAGGTGCATGACCAGATCGAAATCGTCGCGCGCCGCGGCGGCGGCATAGGCGTTGAACCAGCCGAACGGCAGATTGGAGCAGCTGAACACGCCCATCCGGAATTTTTGCGTTTCGCCATCAGGAAGCGTTCGGGTGCGCCCCTGCGGCGAGGCGCTGCCGTCCGGCGCGATGAAGCGGTAATAATACCAGCGGCCCGGCTGCAATCCACCCACCCCCAGCTTGGCGATCGAATCGCGCTCGCCGCTCGCCGTCGCGGAGCCGCCGCCGACGACCTTGCCCGTGGCCGGATCGCTCACCTCGGCGGTCAGCCGCGTATCGCCGCTCCCCACATAGCGCGTCCACAGCAGCACCGATCCTTGCGCCGGCTCGCCCGAGGCGACGCCATGGGTGAACCCGGTCGCCGACCGAAAGGCGAACGCGGCGCCCGGCAGCGCCAGCGCGCCGATGCCGAAGGTGCCGGCCTGAAGCAGGAGGCGGCGATCGAGAATCAGGGTCATGGCGTTGCTCTCCGTTCGTCACATGATGGCCGCCGGCGGTGACAGCTTCGTGAAAAAGCGGGTGGTGGTCAGTTTGAACTTTTCCTCTTCCGCTTGCGGGAGCAGGAGTCGAGCATGTTCTCGCTGAACGGCGATCCGCCGAGCTCGGCGAAGCTGTACGGCTGGTTGATGACGGCGTTGGCCTGTACCGCGTTGTATTTGCCGTAGCTGACCGAAAAATCGGCACTTTGCTGATAAATGAGCGAAAAACCGGAAGACGGAGGGCAGCTTTTGCCGCTATCGATCCGTTAAGGCATGAGGACGTCCGCCCGGACGCCGCCCGCGGAGCAAGAATTATTGGCCTATCTGCATGCGATCGGAACGGCCGTTCCCGAGACGATCCTGAAACAAAGCGACGTCATGGCGATCCTCGAAGCCGGGCGGGGCAGCCCGATGCCGGAGCGCATGGAGGCGATCCTCTTCAATACCGGGATCGCGCAGCGTCACATCGCGCGGCCGGTGGATTTCTATATGGGGCCGCGCAGCTGGCCCGAGCGGGCGCATGTTTACGAGGAGGTCGGTAGCGATCTGTTCAAGCGCGCGGCGGAGGAGGCGCTCGCTGCGGCCGGGCTGGCCCCGGCTGACATCGACACGATCCTGTTCGTCTCGACCACCGGCACGATGACGCCCAGCCTGCCGAGCCGGATGATCGCCGAGATGGGATTTTGGCCGGGCACGCGCACGGTGCCGCTGTTCGGCCATGGCTGCGCGGGCGGGGTGACCGGTCTGTCGATCGCGGCCGACCTCACGCCGCCGGGCAAGCGGACGTTGTTCGTGGCGATGGAACTGTGCAGCCTGGCTTACGACCATCAGCGCATGGACAAAAAGGACGTGATCGCCGCCGCGCTGTTCGCCGATGGCTGCGCCGCGGCGGTGCTGTCGGGCGACGGGCCCGGCGCCGCGCTCGGCGATTTCGTCCAGCGCGTGTGGCCGGACACGATCGACATGATGGGTTGGGAGATCGGCGACACCGGCTTCGACCTGGTGCTGGCGAAGGATATTCCCGCCTTCGTGGCCCGGGAATTCGCGCCGATGTGCGATGCGTTTTTGGCAGAGCAAGGTCTCGCGCTGACCGATCTGGGCGAGCCGGCCTGTCACCCGGGCGGCGGCCGCGTCGTCGATGCGCTGGCGGAGTATTTCATGCCCGGCTTACAGTCTGTATCGGCGGCGCTGCCCGCCACCCGCGTCGTGCTGCAGGATTATGGCAATATGTCCTCGCCCACCATATTGTTCGTGCTTCGGCGTTTGCTGGACGACAAGCCGACCAAACCGTTTCTCGTCACCGCGCTCGGCCCCGGCTTCACCGGCGCGATCGGAGTAGTGCGGCCATGACCCCGCTGCTCGAATGGCCGGTCTGGGCGCTGGTCCTGATCGCCTATGTCTTCGCGCAGCGCATCTTCGAGCTGGCGGTCGCGCAGCGCAACACCAAACGGCTCATTAAAGAGGGCGGGGAAGAGTTCGGGCGGCGGGGCTATCCGCTGTTCATCGCACTGCATACGGCGTGGCTGGTAGCGATCGTGGCGCTCGCCGTGCCGCCCGCGCAGCCCGATCCGGCGTTGCTGCTACCGTTCGTCGCCGTGCAGGGCCTGCGCTACTGGGCGTTGCTGACGCTCGGCCGCTGGTGGACGACCCGCCTGATCAGCTCGCCCGACTTCCCCCGCATTCGCAAGGGGCCATACCGGCTGTTTGCGCACCCCAATTATGTGGTGGTGGTGCTGGAGATTGCGCTGGTCCCGCTGATCCTGCACGAGCTTAGCGTGGCGATCGTCTTCTCGATCCTCAACGCGATGCTGCTGTTCTGGCGCATCCGCATGGAGAACCGCGTGCTGGCGATGCGCGGGAATTCGGCCGGCTAACTCCCTGGACGGCGGTTATTTTCGGCCGCGTCGTTTTCGGGATTGCCGAATCGGCGTTTCCGGGGAATAGGCGAATTCGGGAGCCGCCCAAAGGTTGGGCGGACGGGGGCCCTGACATTTCGAGTACGTACGGGCCCATGGGGGATGATTGCCCGTGAAACAGAACCGCTTTTTTCTACTTCGCAGCTCGCTGATCCTGGCGAGCAGTGTGTCCGCCATTGCGCTGGCGAGCCCGGTTTGGGCTGATGATACGGCCGAGTGTAACGTCGACAACGGACCGGACGGTATTCCGTCAACTGGCGACGAAGAGTTGATGACGCTCGAATGCGGCGAAGGCTCGGACGCATCTGCAGCGGACGCCACGGCCATCGGTGCGCTCTCTACGGCAAGCGGTATCAATTCCACCGCTATCGGTACGGCTTCGACGGCTTCGGGAGAAGTCAGCACATCGGTGGGCGTGTTTTCGACCGCGACCGACTATGGCGCAACCGCCATGGGTTTCGAGTCCCATGCAACCGGGCAATACGCAACCGCGATCGGCACGTTCGCCAATGCGGTGGGAACCGACAGCACGGTTGTAGGGGCAAACGCCTATGGTGGGCAGGAGGGCTCGACGGCGTTCGGTTCCGGTGCGAGCGCTTTCGACACAGGGAGCCTGGCCATTAGGCGGAATGCGCAGGCCACAGGTACCAGTGCCAGCGCTGTTGGCGACCAGTCGATGGCCAAAGGCGATTTCGCCTTGGCTCTGGGCAGCAATACGGTAGCTACCGGTTTCTATTCGATGGCTATCGGCTCTGACGCTGAAGCAAATAATACAGATACACTTGCTGTCGGCTCATTATCATTCGCAGGCGGTAAAAGATCTTCAGCGATTGGCAACCTTTCCGAAGCCATAGGTATTGGCAGTACCGCAATTGGCACTGCCAGCTCGGCAACAGGTAAAAATTCCGTTGCGCTCGGCACGAATTCCGTTGCCTTTCGCGACAATACAGTTTCGGTGGGCGATTTCTTTATGGCGCGTCAGATCACCAATGTAGCGCCGGGTACCGAGGATAGCGACGCGGTCAACGTCGAGCAGTTGAACAATGCTCTATTGGAAATGGGCGATGGCGATCATGACAGTGTAGGCGTTGATAGCACCGCTATCGGTACAGGCGCGACCGCAGGGATTAATTCTACCGCCGTCGGCGACAATAGCGGCGCTATATCGTTTGACACTGTTGCCGTCGGAGCAAATGCGCAAGCCACAGAATCCTATTCTACTGCTGTGGGTTCGAGCACCGGAGCGACAGGCCGGTTCTCAACCGCTCTCGGTTATTTCGCGGAAGCTACTGGTTCAGACGCTGCGGCAATCGGCTCTTATAGTCAGGCAATAGCGGCAGGTTCTATAGCCCTGGGAAGCTATTCCGTTGCGTATCGTAGCAACACGGTTTCTGTAGGTAACATCAATGCGGAGCGTCAGATCACGAATGTTGCGGCCGGTACCGAAAATACCGATGCGGTCAACGTCGAACAGCTTTATAACGCAATTGCCGATATTCCCCTACTCGACGTCAACGATCATGATGGTGATAATCTTTTTACGACTCAAGTCGGCACAGATGCCCGGGCTGAAGAAATTCTTTCTACAGCTCTGGGTGATAATGCACGGGCAGTAGGATATGGTTCATCGGCTATAGGTTCTGGATCACAGGCCGGTGACTTGGCCACGGCCGTTGGCGAATCCTCCCTTGCATCTGGATATGCCTCGGTTGCGGTCAGCAATTATTCTAGCGCTACCGGAAATAGTTCTATTGCAATAGGATACGACGCCTATGCCAGCGGCACGGCTGCGATAGCCTTGGGGTCGGCCGCTTCCGCCACCGGCATCGAAAGCATAGCTTTGGGCGGTGGCGCCATTGCCAATGCCGAGAATTCGATTGCTTTAGGCGCCAACTCCTTCGCCGATCGTGATAACACCGTCTCCGTTGGCGACATCGGCGCAGAGCGGCAGGTCACGAATGTCGCGGCGGGGACGCAGGAGACCGACGCCGTCAATCTGGGGCAGTTGAACACGGTGGCCACGGCGGCGGCCAATGCGCAATCGACCGCGGACCGGGCGCTCGCCGCGTCCGGCGGCGCGGCCGGCAATGCGGCGGCGGCGCTTTCCGCGGCCAATAATGCGCAGTCGACCGCCGATCGGGCCATCGGCGATGCGGCTTCTGCTCAAGGGACCGCCGATCGCGCCATAGCCGACGCCGCGAACGCCCAGGGCACGGCGGACCAGGCGATCGTCGCTGCCGCTGCCGCGCAGGGCACGGCGGATACCGCGCTGACCCAATCGAGCACCGCGCTCGCCAACAGCAACCAGGCGCTGGCGGCGACGGCGGCGCTCGAACAGGACAGCCGCTATACGGAGGTGAACAGCACCGGCGCTTCGGCCTCGGCCACGGGCGAGGAGGCGGTGGCGTTCGGCGCCGGGACCGACGCCAGCGGCGTGCAATCGGTGGCGATCGGCTTCGGGGCGCTCGCTTCGGGTCCGCAATCGGTGGCGATGGGTGCCGGCGCCAAGGCGGCGGACGGGCAGGCCGTCTCGATCGGGGCCGGAAACATCGCCTCGGGCAACGGCGCGGTGGCTATCGGCGATCCGAACGTGGCGACCGGAACCGGCGCGGTGGCGTTGGGGGCCGACAACACCGCCACCGGCACCGGCGCGGTGGCGATCGGCAACGCCAACAGCGCGGTCGGCAACGGCGCGGTGGCGCTGGGCAACGGGGCGAGCGCCACCGGCAACGGCGCGGTCGCGATCGGTCCGGGGGCCGAAGCGGTGCGCGACAATATGATCGCCATCGGCGGCGAGGACGCGACCTATCAGCTGCGCGGCGTCACCTCGGCGGACAGCAACGCCGCGCAGGAGGGCGCGCTGCGTCTGCTGACCAGCGATTTGGCGGGCAATCTGGGCACTTCGTCGCTCGATGTGGGCATGCTGCAGGGTATCGACGGACGCGTGTCGGCGCTCGACGGGCGTGTCGCGGCGCTCGACGGACGCGTGAGCGCGCTCGAAGGCCGGTCGCTGGCGATCGACCGGCGGTTCAACCAGCTGGAGGGCGGCATCGCCGCCTCGGTCGCGCTGGGCGGCACCACGATCGTGCCCGACAGCAACGTCTCGGTGTCGTTCAACCTCTCGACCTATCAGGGCGAGCAGGGTTTTTCCGGGGCGCTGACCGGCCGCGTGGCGGAGAAGGTGTATGTCTCCGGCGGCGTCGCCAGCTCGACCGCCAAGGGCACCACCACCGGCCGGGTGGGCGTGCATTTCGGCCTCTGACCGCAGCGTAACCAAAGGCGGGCGGCGGTCTTCAAGGGGCCGCCGCCCTGAATGTGTTTTAAGTACAGCAAGGAAATATCGTTCGTCACCCCAGCGAAAGCTGGGGTCTCGGGCCGGATTGCCAAGACGCCCGAGATGCCAACTTTCGCTGGCATGACGAACATGAGAGCGATTTTGCAATCGTTGCGATCAGATTATTTCAGTCGATACACATGGTAGCTCTTGCCGTCCCAACTCGCCGATCCCGTCAGCCGGTAATGGCGTCGCAGCGATTGCAGCACGGCATCGCGCGTGGCCATGTTCGTCACGCCCGGTCGCGGCTTGGCGGCGATCACGATCGCTTGCGGACGGGCGGCGAGGATGCGCCGAGTCTCGGCCAGCGGATCGACCGGCAGCGCATTCATCTCCTTGCGATTGTCGAGATGGCTGGGAAAGACGAACGCCGTCGGCCGGCATGCGTCGTCGATATTGTAGAGCCGCGTCGGCCCTTCATAGACGAACAGACAGGCACCGGGGCCGACGCCCGTATGCTGCACGATGGCATCGAGATCGCGGGTCGAGCGGTTGTCGGCGGACGCGATCCCGCCGATCGCCACCACCACCGCGGGAGCCAGCGCGAGCGAGGCCAGCGCCGTCCGTCCGCGGCCCTCGAACGCCGGCGCGGCGGCGATGGCGAGCGGCGCGACGAGCGGCAACGCGTAATGAACATAATAGCCACCGAAGACGAGAAAGCCCGTGACCGCGGCGATCGCCCAGTTGCGCAGGAAATCGCGCGATGGATGGTTCGATCGGCGGCGGCAGGCGATCACCGCGCACAGGATCAGTGGCGACAGGATCGCACCGATACCGGCGAGACGGCCGAGCGCCCAGCCGAGCGGCTCGCTGCGCCCGAAGATCGACAGGAAGTTGGCGTAGACGAAGGCCTCGCCGTGGCCGAGCGCGGCATAGACGGCCAGCGCCAGCATGGTCGGTGCCAGCCCCGCCGAAGCCCAGGCCGCGCCCCAGCGCAGCGTCTGTCCCTGCGGGCGCCCGTTGCGACGCGTCGCGTGCATCAGCGTGAGGCCCAGGAATACGCCCTCGAACATGGCGGTGTATTTGATCTGAATCGCCAGTCCGCACAGCACCATCGCGCCCAGCCCGAGCAGTAAGAGGCGCCGGGGCGGAGCGGCGGGATCTTCGATGGCCTTGAGGGCGAGGAGCGCGGCGGCGGTGACCGGAAGATTGTAGAACAGCGGCGATTGTCCGCCCTCGCCGCCGAGCGCGCAGGTGTAGAGCAGATAGGCGATGCCCGCGAGCGGTGCGGCGCGGCGCGCTCCGGCGTGCCGCGCCAGCCGGATCGCCAGAAAGGCGGTCAGCGCCGCGCAGGCGCTGGCCATGATCTGCGCCGCCAGCGTGGAGCTGCCGAGCAGATGCGCGGCGGCATAGATCAGGAACAGGCCGATCGGCTTGCGGTCCCAGATATCGACGAAGGGCAGCGCGCCATCCCACATCGCGCCGCCGACCTGGAGATAGAATTGCTCGTCCTGCGTGCCCGTGGCGCCGAAGGTCCATAGCCGGAGTGCGAAAGCGGCGATGGTCATCCAGAACAGCTGGCCTGCAGGCGAATGCAGCGCGAGAAGCATGCTGCCGAAGCGGCGCGTATCGCTGATCGTCGTCGAGCTGAGAGGCGGCATCTGCGTTTCCCGGCATGTCACCCACAGGATGCCCCGACCCGCGCAGAAGAGGCGTTGACCGGAAGCGCCAATGCCGTTAAGGGGCGCGCTTCCATCTGCTGCCTGCTAGGGCAGTGCCCATATGGAAGCAAGCCACATCGGCTGACGACAAGCGCGCATGGGGCGGGCGGATCAACGGGCTGGCCCCGCCGTCACCACACGCTGCCATGCGTTCAAGTAACCGCCGCCAGGCTTCGGAAGACGACGCTGAACCCAGCGTTTCCGCCCGAATGCCAGGCTGATGAAAAAGTACAAGGTGAAGCATTTATGCCGACTATCAACCAGCTGATCCGCAAGGGTCGCGTTCCGCAGAAGGCCAAGTCCAAGGTCCCTGCGATGGAGCAGAACCCGCAGAAGCGCGGCGTCTGCACGCGCGTCTACACGACGACGCCGAAAAAGCCGAACTCGGCTCTGCGCAAGGTGGCCAAGGTGCGCCTGACCAACCAGCGCGAAGTCATCTCCTACATCCCGGGCGAGGGCCACAACCTGCAGGAGCACAGCGTCGTGCTGATCCGCGGCGGCCGCGTGCGCGACCTTCCGGGCGTGCGCTACCACGTCCTGCGCGGCGTGCTCGATACGCAAGGGGTCAAGGACCGCAAGCAGAGCCGTTCGAAATACGGCGCCAAGCGTCCGAAGTAAGGCTTTTTCGTTTTCCTTCGTCATTCCCGCGAAAGCGGGAAACCATCATCGGGTCTGCGATCAAGGTCGAACCCCAAGGTGATGGATCTCCGCTTTCGCGGGGATGACGAGCCAGAGATCAGGAGTAATTCCACATGTCACGTCGTCGTCGCCCCGAAAAGCGCGAGATCCTTCCCGACCCGAAGTTCGGGGATGTGGTCCTTTCCAAATTCATGAACAACCTGATGTACGACGGCAAGAAATCCGCCGCCGAACGCATCGTCTATGGCGCTCTCGATACCGTCGAGGCGCGCGCCAAGAGCGATCCGATCCAGATGTTCCACGATGCATTGAACAACATCAAGCCCGGCATCGAGGTTCGCAGCCGCCGCGTCGGCGGTGCCACCTATCAGGTTCCCGTCGAGGTGCGTCCCGAGCGCGCCCAGGCGCTGGCCATTCGCTGGCTGATCTCGGCCGCGCGCGGCCGCAGCGAGACTACCATGGCCGCCCGCCTGTCCGGCGAGCTGATGGACGCCGCCAACAACCGCGGCAATGCGGTGAAGAAGCGCGAGGACACGCATCGGATGGCCGAAGCCAACCGCGCCTTCTCACACTATCGCTGGTAACATTTTGGCGATTATGTACCTTGCAAACCCTGTCGGATGGAAATTCAGAAACGGCATGGCTCCGCCTTTCTTTGTCCGTCATGCCGGCGAAAGGGCACCCAACAAAGTAGTACTTTGTTGGGACCCGGAAAGGGCACCCAACAAAGTACTACTTTGTTGGGACCCGGAAAGCTGGCATCTCAGGCCTTTGGCGATCCCGCCCGAGACCCCAGCTTTCGCTGGGGTGACGAAAAAGGAAACGGGTTTGCAAAGTACATAATCGCCAACATTTTAGCCCTCTCCCGCCGGGAGAGGGCAACGAGATTTGGCGGCTTGCCGCCTAGTCGCAGTAGGTGAGGGTCACTTGTCCCAGAGCCCTTACAAGACTTGGCTAGGCGGCAAGCTGCCAAGCCAAGTCTTTCTCTCCCGATGGGAGAGATGATTAGAATCAAGCGGGAGAGGGGCTGGCCAAGACCGGCCCCTCTTCCTATATCGCCCCCGAAATCGAACACCAACACTCGACACCCCAATCAGACATCCCCTGGAGTAGCCATCATGGCCCGCGACTATCCGCTCGAAAAATACCGCAATATCGGCATCATGGCGCATATCGACGCCGGCAAGACCACGACCACCGAGCGGATCCTGTTCTACACCGGCAAATCGTACAAGATCGGCGAAGTCCATGACGGCGCCGCGACGATGGACTGGATGGAGCAGGAGCAGGAGCGCGGCATCACGATCACGTCCGCCGCGACCACCTGTTTTTGGAACGATCATCGCATCAACATTATCGACACCCCGGGGCACGTCGATTTCACGATCGAGGTCGAGCGCAGCTTGCGCGTACTCGATGGAGCGGTTGCGTGCTTCGACGGCGTGGCCGGCGTTGAGCCGCAGTCCGAGACGGTGTGGCGCCAGGCGGACAAGTATAAAGTGCCGCGCATGTGCTTCATCAACAAGCTCGACCGTACGGGCGCGAACTTCGAATTCTGCGTGCAGTCGATCATCGATCGGCTGGGCGCCAAGCCGGCCGTGCTCTATATCCCGATCGGCATCGAGGCCGAGCTCAAGGGCCTCGTCGATCTCGTTCACAACCGCGGCATCGTCTGGAAGGACGAGGACCTCGGCGCGGAATTCGAATATATCGATATTCCGGACGACCTGAAGGAAAAGGCCGCCGAATATCGCGAACGCCTGATCGAACTCGCCGTCGAGCAGGACGACGATGCGATGGAAGCCTATCTGGAGGGCAACGAGCCCGACGCCGATACGCTGAAGGCGCTGATCCGCAAGGGCACGCTGGCGCAGGCGTTCGTGCCAGTGCTGTGCGGCTCTGCGTTCAAGAACAAGGGCGTGCAGCCGCTGCTCGACGCGGTGGTCGACTATCTGCCGAGCCCGCTCGACGTGCCGGCGATCAAGGGCGTGTTGCCCGATACCGACACCGAGGACAGCCGCGCGTCGAGCGACGAGGCGCCGTTCAGCGCGCTGGCGTTCAAGATCATGAACGATCCGTTCGTGGGCACGCTGACCTTTGCGCGCATCTATTCCGGCGTGCTGGAGAAGGGCACCGTGCTCAACTCCGTCAAGGACAAGAAGGAAAAGATCGGCCGCATGCTGCTGATGCACGCGAACAACCGCGAGGATATCGACGCAGCCTATGCCGGCGACATCGTCGCCATCGCGGGCCTCAAGGAGACCACCACCGGCGACACGCTGTGCGCATCGAACAAGCCTATCATTCTGGAGCGGATGGAATTCCCCGATCCGGTGATAGAGCTTTCGGTGGAGCCCAAGACCAAGGCCGATCAGGAGAAGATGGGCGTTGCGCTCAACCGGCTCGCCGCCGAGGATCCTAGCTTCCGCGTTTCGACCGATCACGAATCGGGTCAGACGATCATCAAGGGCATGGGGGAGCTTCACCTCGACATCCTGGTCGATCGCATGAAGCGCGAATTCAAGGTCGAGGCCAATGTCGGCGCGCCGCAGGTGGCGTATCGCGAGAGCCTGAAGCGCGAGGTCGAGGTCGATTACACCCACAAAAAGCAGTCGGGCGGCTCCGGCCAGTTCGGCCGCGTCAAGGTGGTGGTCACCCCGGGCGAGCGCGGCCAGGGCATCAACTTCATCGATGAGGTCAAGGGCGGTAATATTCCCAAGGAATATATCCCATCGGTCGAGAAGGGCATGCGCGAAACCGCCGAGACCGGTTCGATGATCGGCTTCCCGATCATCGATTTCGACATCCGCCTGATCGACGGCCAGTATCACGACGTCGATTCCTCGGCGCTGGCGTTCGAAATCTGTGCGCGCGGCGCGATGCGCGAAGTGGCGCAGAAATCGGGCATCAAGCTGCTCGAGCCGGTGATGAAGGTCGAGGTTATCACGCCGGAGGAATATCTCGGCGACGTGATCGGCGATCTCAACTCGCGGCGTGGGCAGATTCAGGGCACCGAAGTGCGTGGTATCGCGCAGGCGGTGGAAGCGATGGTGCCGCTCGCGAATATGTTCGGATACGTTAACCAGCTTCGTTCGTTCTCCCAAGGACGCGCACAGTACAGCATGCAATTCTCTCATTATGAGGAAGTGCCGCAGAATGTTGCCGACGAGGTGAAAGAGAAGCTGGCCTAAGGCGTCCGGATAAGCTATCGGGCACGCTTTCGCGCTCGGCAGCTGGTTCTACGAACCGTTGCCTGGAGGGCGCGCAGCCGAGTTTAAGACTGTTGACTTGGGTTCAGAGGGTCGCCAATGCGCGGCGCTTTACGGCCCGGCAGATGACATTGCAGAAGAAGGTAGGGTAAAATGGCAAAAGCAAAATTCGAGCGGAACAAGCCGCATGTGAACGTCGGCACCATCGGCCACGTCGATCATGGCAAGACCACGCTGACCGCGGCGATCACCAAGGTGATGGCTGAGATCAACGGCGGCGCGGCCGTTGACTTTGCGAACATCGACAAGGCTCCCGAAGAGCGCGAGCGCGGCATCACCATCTCGACGGCGCACGTCGAATATGAAACCGGCGAGCGTCATTATGCGCACGTCGATTGCCCGGGCCATGCCGATTATGTGAAGAACATGATCACCGGTGCCGCCCAGATGGACGGCGCGATCCTGGTGGTGAACGCTGCTGACGGGCCGATGCCGCAGACCCGCGAGCATATCCTGCTCGCCAAACAGGTCGGCGTGCCGGCGATGGTCGTGTTCATGAACAAGGTCGACCAGGTCGACGACGAAGAGCTGCTCGAGCTGGTCGAGCTGGAAATCCGCGAGCTGCTCTCCAGCTACGAATTCCCGGGCGACGACATTCCGATCATCGCCGGTTCGGCGCTTGCCGCGCTCGAAGGGCGCGACGACAATATCGGCAAGGACAAGATCATCGAGCTGATGGATGCGGTCGACAGCTACATCCCGAAGCCCGACCGTCCGGTCGACAAGGACTTCCTGATGCCGATCGAGGACGTGTTCTCGATCTCGGGCCGTGGCACCGTGGTCACAGGCCGCGTCGAGACCGGCGTCGTGAATGTCGGCGACGAAGTTTCGATCGTGGGTATCAAGGATACGGTCAAGACCATCGTGACCGGCGTGGAAATGTTCCGCAAGCTGCTCGATCGCGGCGAAGCCGGTGACAATATCGGTGCGTTGCTGCGCGGCACCGCGCGTGACGATGTCGAGCGCGGCCAGGTTCTGGCCAAGCCCGGTTCGATCACGCCGCACACCGAGTTCGATGCCGAGGTCTATGTGCTGTCGAAAGACGAAGGTGGCCGTCACACGCCGTTCTTCGCCAATTATCGTCCGCAGTTCTACTTCCGCACCACCGACGTGACCGGCGAAGTCATCCTCCCCGAGGGCACCGAGATGGTCATGCCGGGCGACAACGTGACGATCGGCGTCAAGCTGATCGCCCCGATCGCCATGGACGAAGGTCTGCGGTTCGCAATCCGTGAAGGCGGCCGTACGGTCGGCGCAGGGGTTGTCAGCACCATCAAGGTATAATAGGAGACGCGCAGCCGCCCGGCTCACTGATTCGGGCGGCTCGCTATTTTAAGCCGCCCCGGCTTTTCCCAAGGGATTTTCGGGGCGGTTTGTTTTTTCCTCCTTCGCTCCTCCGGAGCTACGGCGGACAAGGCTTTAACGAGTAGGTTTCAAGTGCCTACGTCCGGGGTCAGGTGGGCTTGCCCGCCGAAGCTTCAGCGTAGGCGGGCTCTTTCGCATCGGTAGTGTTTGGACGTTATGGAAACGCAGAATATTCGCATTCGCCTCAAGGCCTTTGATCACCGTGTGCTCGATCAGGCGACGGGCGACATCGCCGATACTGCGCGGCGCACCGGCGCGCTGATCCGTGGCCCCATTCCGCTGCCGACGCGGATCGAGAAGTTCACGGTCAACCGCGGCCCGCATGTCGACAAGAAGTCGCGCGAGCAATTCGAGGTTCGCACCTACAAGCGGCTGCTCGATATCGTGCAGCCCACGCCGCAAACGGTCGACGCGCTGATGAAGCTCGATCTGGCCGCCGGTGTGAATGTGGAAATCAAATTGGCTTAAGCCAATTTGCCGTGAGCCCCGGACTTGATCCGGGGTCGCCATCGTCATCGCTCAGCGTTGCGCGATGAGATTCCAGCTTTCGCTGGAATGACGAAAAATTGGAGAGCTCCGGCTTTCCTGATGAATTTCCGAGAGCCTGGCTCTCGACCGAACGAGGCCCCGGATCAGCTCCGGGGCGACGACCGAAAAGGCGAAGCCATTTCGATCTTGGGATACCGCCGGCACTGTCCGGGTCCGCGTCCCCCGTCCCGCTTCACGGCGCTTCCGCGCGCGGTGGAGCAATCAGCCCGGACGGGGCGACGTTACGAAAAATTTGGGCTGAACAGGGCTCGTCGACATGGTTCGGCTGGTCCGCATGCCTTTCGGGAATGGTCCCGGCAGGCCTCTGTTTGAAGGAGCATGATCATGCGCACTGGCGTGATCGCGAAAAAGATGGGAATGACCCGCCTCTTCCAAGAGGACGGCCAGCATGTGCCGGTCACCGTCTTGTCGCTGGAAAATTGTCAGGTCGTCGGCGAGCGCCGCGAAGAGCGGGACGGCTATTATGCCGTCGCCCTCGGCGCGGGCGAGCGCAAGGCGAAGAACGTCGCCAAGCCGCAGCGCGAGCAGTTCGCCAAGGCCGAAGTGACGCCCAAGGCCCGTGTCGTGGAATTCCGCGTCGACGGCGAGGACGGTTTGCTGCCGGTCGGCGCGACCGTGACGGCGGATCATTTCGTCGCCGGCCAAATGGTCGACATTCAGGGCCGCACGCAGGGCAAGGGTTTTGCCGGTGCCATGAAGCGCCACGGTTTCGGCGGCCTGCGCGCCACGCACGGCGTGTCGCTTTCGCACCGTTCGCACGGTTCCACCGGCAACCGCCAGGATCCGGGCAAGGTTTTCAAGAACAAGAAGATGGCCGGCCATATGGGTGACCGTCTCCGCACCCAGCAGAATCTCGAGATCGTCCGCACCGACAGCGAGCGCGGCCTTATCTTCGTACGCGGCTCGGTGCCGGGTTCGAAGGGCGGTTGGCTGATCGTCAAGGATTCGGTCAAGGTGCCGATGCCCGAGGGGCTTCCGTTTCCCGGCGCGATGAAGCGCAATGCCGACGAGCGCACCCATGAAGAGGCGGGCGCGGGCATGATCGAAAGCGCTGCGGCGCATGAGCGGGCGGCTGGCCCTACCGACGCCGAAATCGCGGCGGCGGCTGCCGAAATGGAAACGAGCCAGAAGCTGCAGGAGCAGGCCGAACTCGATGCCGAAAAAGTCGAAAACCAGCCCACCGACAGCGACAAGCCTGTCGATGGCGAAGACAAGGAGGGCTAAGCCATGAAGCTAAAGGTTCAGACCCTCGACGGCAAAAAGGCCGGCGCCGATATCGAGCTCTCGGACGATGTGTTCGGGCTCGAGCCGCGCGCCGATATCCTACACCGCGTCGTCACCTGGCAGCGCGAAAAGGCACGGGCCACGGCTCGCCCGACGCGCGAGCGCAGCGACGTCGCCCGTACCGGCAAGAAGTTCGGCAAGCAGAAGGGTGGCGGCACCGCCCGGCACGGCGACCGAGCGGCCCCGATCTTCATCGGCGGCGGCAAGGCCCACGGTGCGCGCCTGCGTGACTTCAACCCGTCGCTCAACAAGAAAGTGCGCGCGATGGGCCTGAAAATGGCGCTGAGCGACAAGGCCAAGGCCGACAAGATCATCGTGCTCGACACGCTGGAACTGCAGGACGTCAAGACCAAGGCGCTCAAGAAGCAGGCCGCGGGGCTCGGCTTCGGCAAGCGCGTGCTGGTGATCGACGGCGAGAGCGTGGACGCGGGCTTCAAGAAGGCATCGGCGAACCTGTTCGGCATCGACGTGATGCCCGCGGTCGGCGCCAATGTGTACGACATCCTGAGGGCCGAGACGCTGGTACTGACCCGCGCCGGGGTCGAGAAGCTGGAGGCGCGTTTCGCCCTCCCGGGAGGGGCTGAATAATGGCTAAGGCCAAGGCAAAGGGCGAGATCGACACGCGTCATTACGACGTGATCGTCGCCCCGCACATCACCGAGAAGTCGACGCTTCTGTCGGAAAACAACGCTGTGGTCTTCAAGGTCGCGGGCACCTCCACCAAGCCGCAGATCAAGGCGGCGGTGGAAGCGCTGTTCGACGTTAAGGTGCTGCGCGTGAACACGATGGTCCAGAAGGGCAAGACCAAGCGCTGGAAAGGCCAGCCTTACCGCCGTTCGGACGTCAAGAAGGCCGTTGTGACTTTGGCCGAAGGCCAGTCGATCGACGTGACCACGGGAGTCTGAAATGGCGTTGAAAAGCTATAAACCGACCAGCCCGGCCCGCCGCGGTCTGGTGCTCGTCGACCGGAAGGGCCTGCACAAGGGCGGTCCGGTCAAGGCGCTGACCGAGGGCAAGAAGAAGACCGGTGGCCGCAACAACAAGGGCCATGTCACTTCGCGCGGCATCGGCGGCGGCCACAAGCAGAAATATCGCGTGGTCGATTTCAAGCGTCGCAAATGGGACGTGGAAGCCACCGTCGAGCGTCTGGAATATGATCCCAACCGGTCGGCTTTCATCGCGCTCGTCAAATATGCCGATGGCGAGCTGGCCTATATCCTCGCGCCGCAGCGTCTTAACGTCGGCGATACCATCGTCGCCGGCGAAAAGACCGATACTCAGCCGGGCAACGCGATGCTGCTCGGTCAGATGCCGGTCGGCACGATCTGCCACAATATCGAGATGAAGCCGGGCAAGGGCGGTCAGATCGCACGATCGGCGGGCACTTATGCGCAGCTCGTCGGCCGCGACCGCGGCATGGTGCTGATGCGGCTGAATTCGGGCGAGCAGCGCTACATTCACGGCACCTGCATGGGCACCGTGGGCGCCGTGTCCAACCCGGACAATTCGAACACCACGCTCGCCAAGGCCGGTCGCAACCGCTGGCGCGGCAAGCGCCCGCTGACCCGCGGCGTCGCCAAGAACCCGGTCGATCATCCGCATGGCGGCGGTGAAGGCCGGACCTCGGGCGGCCGCCATCCGGTCACGCCGTGGGGCAAGCCGACCAAGGGTGCGCGCACCCGTGACAAGAAAAAGGCGTCGGACAAGATGATCGTCCGTTCGCGTCATGCGAAGAAGAAGAGGTAATCCATGGCACGTTCCGTTTGGAAAGGCCCGTTCGTCGATCTCTACCTTCTGAAGAAGGCCGAGGACGCGCAGGAAAAATCCAGCCGCACGCCGATCAAGACCTGGTCGCGCCGGTCCACCATATTGCCGCAGTTCGTCGGCCTGACCTTTACCGTTTACAACGGCATGAAGTTCATCCCCGTGTCCGTCAACGAGGACATGGTCGGCCACAAGCTGGGCGAATTCGCACCGACGCGGACCTTCCACGGTCACGGCGCCGACAAGAAGGGCAAGCGCTGATGGGACAGGTCAAGAACCCCCGCCGCGTCGAGGAGAACGAAGCGCTGGCCGTCGGCACGATGGTCAAGGGTTCGCCGCAGAAGCTCAACCTCGTCGCCGGCCTCATCCGTGGTCGCCGCGTCGAGGATGCGATGAACGTGCTGCAATTCTCCAAGAAGGCGATGGCCGAGGACGTGCGCAAGGTGCTCGCTTCCGCGATCGCCAATGCCGAGAACAATCACAATCTGGATGTCGACGCGCTGGTCGTGGCGGAAGCCAGCGTCGGCAAGTCGATCCGTATGAAGCGCTTCCGGGCCCGTGCCCGCGGCCGCGCCAGCCAGATCATCAAACCGTTCAGCCGCATCCGCATCGTGGTGCGCGAGCAGGAAGAGGAGGCCTAATCATGGGTCACAAGAGCAATCCGATCGGCCTGCGCCTCCAGATCAACCGCACCTGGGACAGCCGCTGGTACGCCGAGGGCGACGATTATGGTCGTCTCCTCATGGAGGATCTCAAGATTCGCCAGCACATCATGGCGACGGTACCGCAGGCCGCGATTTCCAAGGTCGTGATCGAGCGCCCGGCCAAACTGTGCCGCGTGTCGGTCTACGCCGCCCGCCCCGGCGTGATCATCGGCAAGAAAGGCGCGGACATCGAGAAGCTGCGCCGCGCGCTCGGCGACATGACCAAGAGCGACGTGTCGCTCAACATCGTCGAAATCCGCAAGCCGGAAGTCGATTCCAAGCTCGTCGCGCAGGGCGTGGCCGATCAGTTGATCCGGCGCATCGCTTTCCGCCGCGCGATGAAGCGCGCCGTGCAGTCCGCGCTGCGCCTGGGTGCCGAAGGTATCAAGATCGTCTGCGCCGGCCGTCTCGGCGGCGCCGAGATCGCGCGCACCGAATGGTATCGCGAAGGCCGCGTGCCGCTGCACACGCTGCGCGCCAACGTCGACTATGCCGAGGCCGAGGCGCTGACCGCTTATGGCATCATCGGCATCAAGGTGTGGATCTTCAAAGGCGAGATTATGGCCCATGATCCGATGGCGACCGATCGGTTGATGATGGAGGCTCAGACCTCCGGTGTCCGCCCGGCTCGTTGAGGTCAGTAACTGGAAAGGTATAGGAGACAATCTCGTTTCATCGTCGCTCCGGACTTGATCCGGAGTCCAAAGCGACAGGGCACTCCCATGCGGCCCTGGATCCCGGATCAAGCCCGGGATGACGGAAAAGAGAGTTCTTCAAGGATAAAACCATGCTGCAACCGAAGAAAATGAAGTATCGCAAGGCCTTCAAGGGCCGGATCAAGGGCAAGGCGCCGGGCGGCTCTACCTTGAATTTCGGTTCCTATGGGCTGAAGGCGATGGAGCCCGAGCGGATCACCGCGCGTCAGATCGAGGCGGCTCGCCGTGCGATCACGCGTCATATCAAGCGCCAGGGGCGTTTGTGGATTCGCATCTTCCCGGACGTTCCGGTGTCGAAGAAACCTGCCGAGGTCCGTCAGGGCAAGGGCAAGGGTTCGGTCGAATATTGGGCTGCCCGCGTGAAACCCGGCCGCATCCTGTTCGAACTGGACGGCGTGGCCGGCCCGCTCGCCGCCGAAGCGTTCGAACGCGCAGCGATGAAGCTGCCGATCAAGACCAAGGTGGTCGCGCGGCTTGGCGACGAATCGCACCTGAAAGGCTGACCATGAGCAAGATTGTCGAAGATTTCCGCGCCAAGAGCGACGACGAGCTGCAGACCGAGCTCGGCCAGCTCAAGAAGGAGCAGTTCAACCTGCGCTTCCAGTCCGCCACCGGCCAGATGGAAAAGCCCGCGCGTGTGCGCGAAGTGCGCCGCTCGATCGCGCGCATCAAGACGCTTCAGACCGAGCGTGTGACCAAAGCGTCTGCTGAAAAAAGCGCCTGAGGAAGGATAGAAGAATATGCCCAAGCGCGTACTCACCGGCACGATCGTGTCGGACAAGATGGACAAGACGGTCGTCGTGCTCGTCGAGCGGAAGGTCAAGCACCCGCTCTACGGCAAGATTATCCGCCGTTCGAAGAAATACTCCGCCCATGACGAGGACAACAAGTTCCGCACGGGCGAGGTGGTTCGGATCGAGGAGACCAAGCCGATCTCCAAGAACAAGACCTGGCGCGTGCTCGAGCAGGTCGGTGGCCGCGCGGAAGCCGATGCGCCGGCCGCGGTGAACGAAGTGGTCGAGCCGGCGGAAGCCTGAGTTCGATCGACAGATAATCAGGAACTACCGGGCCCGTCCCGGCAAGCCAGGAAGAAGGAAGCGGATCCATGATCCAGATGCAATCCACTCTAGACGTCGCGGACAACAGCGGCGCCAAGCGCGTCCAGTGCATCAAGGTGCTGGGTGGGTCGAAGCGCCGTACCGCGAGCGTCGGCGACATCATCGTGGTGTCGGTGAAGGAAGCCGCCCCGCGCGGCCGCGTGAAGAAGGGCGACGTTCATCGCGCCGTCATCGTGCGCACCCGCAAGGATGTGCGCCGTTCCGACGGTTCGGTGATCCGCTTCGACGGCAATGCCGCGGTGCTGGTCAACAACAACCAGGAGCCGATCGGTACGCGTATCTTCGGCCCGGTGGTTCGCGAACTGCGCGCCAAGCGCCACATGAAGATCATCTCGCTGGCTCCGGAGGTACTCTGACCATGGGAATGGCCAAGATCAAGAAGGGCGACAAGGTCGTGGTGCTGGCGGGCAAGGACAAGGGCCGGACGGGCGAGGTGACGCAGGTCATGCCCAAGGACGGCAAGCTGCTCGTCGACGGCATCAACGTTCATGCCAAGCACCGCAAGCCGACGCAGGAGAACCCGCAGGGCGGCATCGACCGCAAGCCGGCGCCCCTGCACATGTCGAACGTGGCGCTCGCCGACCCCAAGGACGGCAAGCCGACCCGCGTTCGTTTCGAGGAAAAGGACGGCAAGCGCGTTCGCGTCGCCGTGAAATCCGGGGAGACTATCGATGGCTGATTATACGCCGCGCCTCCGCACGCAATATGACGAGGAAATCGTCAAGGCGCTGACCGAGAAGTTCGGTTACGCCAACCGTTTCGCCGTGCCCAAGATCGAGAAGATCACGATCAACATGGGCGTCGGCGAGGGTTCGCAGGACAAGAAGAAGGTCCAGAGCGCGCTCGAGGAAATGCAGTTGATCGCCGGCCAGAAGCCGGTCATCACCATGGCGAAGAAGTCGATCGCGCAGTTCAAGCTGCGCGAGGGCATGCCGATCGGTGTGAAGGTCACCCTACGCCGCGAGCGCATGTACGAATTTCTCGATCGGCTGATCACGGTCGCGATGCCCCGTGTACGGGATTTTCGCGGCCTGAACCCGAAGAGCTTCGATGGCCGCGGCAATTTCGCCATGGGTCTGAAGGAGCAGATCGTGTTCCCCGAGATCAGCTACGACCAGATCGACCAGGTGCGCGGAATGGACGTGATCGTGACGACGTCGGCGCAGACCGACGACGAAGCGCGCGAGATGCTGAAACTGTTCGGCTTCCCGTTCCCGCAGGATGAAGAGCAGAAAGAAGCTGCGTAGCTAAACCATCGTCATTCCAGCGGAAGCTGGAATCCAGGGCGGCCAAGAACCGCCGTAACGACGGAGATCCCAGCTTTCGCTGGGATGACGAATCGAAGGAAGAAAGAGAGCTTAAGTCCCATGGCGAAACTGAGTTCCATCAACAAGAACGAGCGGCGCAAGCGCATGGTGAAGAAATTCGCCGGCCAGTATGCGAAGCTCAAGGCGCAGGCGAACGACAAGTCGCTCGACGATGGCGAGCGTCTGATCGCGCGTCTCAAGATGGCGGAAATTCCGCGCAACGGGAATCCTACCCGCGTGCGCAACCGCTGCGAGACGACCGGCCGTCCCCGCGCCTATTACCGCAAGTTCCGGCTCTGCCGCATTCAGCTGCGCGATCTGGCCAACAAGGGCCTGATCCCCGGCGTGACCAAGTCGAGCTGGTAAGGAATAGATCATGGCAATGACCGATCCCCTGGGCGATATGCTCACCCGTATCCGCAACGGCCAGCAAGCGAAGATGGACAGCGTGATCTCGCCGTCCTCCAAGCTGCGCCAGCGGGTGCTCGACGTGCTCCAGCGCGAAGGCTATATCCGCGGCTACACGGCCGAAAATATCGGCCGTCGCAGCCAGCACGAAGGCATTCGCATCGAGCTGAAATATTTCGAGGGACAGCCCGCGATCCAGCATGTCGCGCGCGTCTCCAAGCCCGGCCGCCGCGTTTATTCCGGCAGCCAGGAACTGCCGCGGGTCCGCAATGGCCTGGGCATCACCATCGTCTCGACGCCCAAGGGCGTTCTGTCCGACGCGGAAGCGCGCGAACAGAATGTCGGCGGCGAGGTTCTCGCGGAGGTATTCTGATGAGCCGCATCGGTAAGAAACCGGTCGCACTGCCTTCGGGCGTGACGGCGAAGATGGACAGCGGTGTCCTTTCGGTCAAAGGGCCGAAGGGCGAGCTTTCCATGCCGACGCTCGACGAGGTGAAATATGACCTCAACGACAATGAAGTCGCGCTCACGCCTAATAACCAGACCAAGCGCGCGCGCTCCTTCTGGGGCATGCAGCGCACGCAGGTGCAGAACCTGGTCGATGGCGTGACCGAGGGCTTCTCCAAGGTGCTCGAGATCAACGGCGTCGGCTACCGCGCGAACGTGCAGGGCAAGACCCTGAAGCTGCAGCTCGGCTTCAGCCATGACGTCGATTTCGCCATCCCCGACGGCATCGATATCAAGACGCCGGATCAGACCACGGTCGAGATTTCCGGCATCGACAAACAGCAGGTCGGGCAGGTTGCCGCCGAAATCCGCCGCTGGCGCAAGCCGGAGCCTTACAAGGGCAAGGGCGTGAAATATCGCGGCGAGTATATCTTTCGCAAAGAAGGCAAGAAGAAGTAAGCCATGGCCAAAATGTCTCTTTTCGAACGCCGCCGGGCCCGGGTCCGTGCAAAGCTGCGCAAGCAGGGGCTTACCCGTCCGCGTCTCACCATCCATCGCACCGGCCAACATATCTATGCGCAGGTCATCGACGACAAGGAAGGCAAGACGCTTGCCGCCGCCTCGTCGCTAGACAAGGGCGCCAACGGCAAGAACGCCGCGACCTCCGAAGGCGCCGCCGAAGTCGGCAAGCGCGTGGCCGAGGCGGCTAAGAAGGCCGGCGTGACCGACGTCGTGTTCGATCGCGGCGGCTTTCTCTTTCATGGCCGGGTCAAGGCGCTGGCGGATGCCGCGCGCGAAGGCGGACTGGAGTTTTAATGATGGCTGACGAACAACCCAACGAAGGCGCTGCCAAGCCGGGTACGACCGGCGAGGGCAACCAGCCCGAGGCGATCCTCGACCCCAAGGCGAGCCAGCAGACGATCGAGAACACCCGCAACGATACCGGGCGCCAGGGCGCGCGCGGTCGTGGTCCCGGACGGGGCGGCGGTGGTGGCGGTCGCGACAATCGCGGCGGTGGCCGTGGCGGCCGCGACAACAATCGCGGTGGACGCGGCGGTCGTAACGACGACGGCGGCGAGGAGCTGATCGAGAAGCTCGTCCACATCAACCGCGTTTCGAAGACGGTGAAGGGCGGCAAGCGCTTCGGCTTCGCCGCGCTGGTGGTGGTCGGCGACGGCCAGGGCCGTGTCGGCTTCGGCCACGGCAAGGCGCGCGAAGTGCCGGAAGCCATCAACAAGGCGACCGCGGCGGCCAAGAAGGCCATGGTCCGCGTGCCGCTGAAGGATGGCCGCACGCTGCACCATGACGGCGTTGGGCGTTTCGGCGCGGGCAAGGTGAAAATCCGCACGGCACCCGCCGGAACCGGCATCATCGCCGGTGGCCCGATGCGCGCCATCTTCGAAAGCTTGGGCGTGGCCGATGTGGTGACCAAGTCGGTCGGCACTTCCAACCCCTATAATATGATCCGGGCAACCTTCGAGGCGCTGACCGATCAGACCAGTCCGAAGTCCGTGGCCGCACGCCGGGGCAAGAAGATCGTCGATCTGCTGGGTCGCGGCGGTCACGATCAGCAGACGGCCGAGGCGGAAGCCGCGGCGGTTGTGGAGTAAACGACATGGCCAAGAATGAAAAAACCATGATCAAGATCAAGCAGACGGCATCGCCGATCCGCCGCCCCAAGGACCAGCGCAAGACGCTGGCCGGGCTGGGCCTCGGCAAGATCGGCCGCGTGGTCGAGCTGCAGGACACTCCCGAAATCCGCGGCATGATTGCCAAGCTCCCGCACATGGTGCAGGTTGTCGAGGATTGAATTCTTAAGCCCTTCCCGCTTGCGGGAGGGGTTTGGGGTGGGCTTGGCATAGCTTTACGCTTCGCGTAACGCCCACCCCCGGCCCCTCCCGCAAACGGGAGGGGAAGTTTATTTCCAGCGCGAACAAAGCGAAAGCGAGTGCAGACTTATGAAACTTAATGACATCCGTGACAATGACGGTGCCCGCAAATCCAAGATGCGCGTGGGCCGTGGTATCGGTTCCGGCAAGGGCAAGACCTCGGGCCGCGGCCAGAAGGGCCAGAAGAGTCGCTCGGGCGTCGCCATCAAAGGCTTCGAAGGCGGCCAGATGCCGCTCCACATGCGCCTCCCGAAGCGCGGCTTCAACAACCCGTTCGGCAAGGATTATGCCGAGGTGAACCTAGGCATGATCCAGAAGTTCATCGACGCCGGCAAGATCGACATTGGGCAGGACCTCGATCACGCGGCACTGAAAGCCGCCGGCCTGGCGCGTGGCGGCAAGGACGGCGTCCGTCTGCTGGGCAAGGGTGAACTCACGGCCAAGGCCAAGTTCATCGTCGCCGGTGCATCCAAGGGTGCGATCGAGGCGGTCGAAAAGGCCGGCGGTTCGGTGCAGATCATCGAGAAAAAGGTCGATGCCGATGCCGAGGCCAAGAAGCAGAAGAGCGCCGATAAGAAGGCCGCCAAGGCGAAGAAGTAAGATTTGAGCCGCCCGCCCCGGGTGTGCCGCCGATTGCGATCAAGGCTCCTTTGCGGGGCATCGCATGGTGGGCACCGACGGGGCGGGCGGTTTTCTTTTTTTTGCGAGGGCGGCGGCGGCGGACCGAAACCCTCCCTTGTCAGCCGGGCTCTCGGGCCCGATATAGGCGCCTTGCGAATGGTCCGTACCCGCGCCGGGAGTCGCGGCGGCGGACATATCGGGCGGGAACGTAAGAGGTAATCGCACATGGCTTCCAGAGCCGAACAAATGGCCGCCAACATCAGCCTGTCCAAATTCGGAAAGGCCACCGAGCTCAAGCAGCGCCTGTGGTTCACGCTGGGCGCGCTGATCGTCTTCCGTCTGCTGAGCTTCGTGCCTTTACCGGGAATCGATCCGGTGGCCCTCGCCGCGCTCTACGCGAACAATGCGCAGGGCGGCGTGCTCGACATTTTCAACACATTCTCCGGCGGTTCGCTGCAGCGTATGAGCCTCATCGCGCTGGGTGTGATGCCGTACATCACCGCCTCGATCGTGGTGCAGCTGGCCGCGGCGCTTTCGCCCACGCTCGCGGCGATCAAGAAGGAAGGCGAGGCGGGGCGCAAGAAGCTCAATCAATATACCCGTTACGGCACGGTGTTCCTCACCGCGATGCAGGGCTATTTCCTCGCCTCCGGTCTGGAGACGCTGGCGGCGTCGTCGGGCCTGCAGGCGGTGGTCGAACCCGGCCTGATGTTCCGCATCGTCGCGGTGATCAGCCTGGTCGGCGGCACCATGTTCCTGATGTGGCTGGGCGAGCAGATCACCAGCCGCGGCATCGGCAACGGCATTTCGCTGATCATCATGGCCGGCATCATCGCGCAGATCCCGAAGCTGATCGGCCAGCTGATGGCCGGTCTTGCCGAGGGGAGCCTGGGCACGGGCATCGTGCTGATGTTCGTGGGCATGTTCGTGGTGCTGATCCTGCTGATCTGCTTCATGGAGCGTGGGCAGCGGCGCGTCTTGATCCAGTATCCCAAGCGCGCGACGCAGCGCGGAATGATGCAGGCCGATCGCAGCCATCTGCCGCTGAAGGTCAACACGGCGGGCGTGATCCCGCCGATCTTCGCCAGCTCGCTGCTTTTGATGCCGGTGACGATCTCCAACTTCGCGGGCCGCAATCTGAGCCCCGACACGGCGTTCGGCAACGTTATCATCACCATCAACCAATATCTGGCTCATGGCCAGCCGCTCTATCTGCTGCTGTATGGCGCGGGGATCGTGTTCTTCTGCTTCTTCTACACCGCCGTCGTCTTCAACCCGGAGGAAACGGCCGACAACCTCAAGAAGCAGGGCGGGTTCATCCCGGGCATCCGCCCCGGCAAGAACACGCAGGATTATCTGGATTATGTGCTGACGCGCATCACCGTGCTCGGTTCGGCCTATCTCGCGCTGGTCTGCCTGCTGCCCGAATATGTGATCGGCGCAACCGGCCAGACGCAGTTCTTCGTGATCGGCGGCACCAGCCTGCTCATCGTCGTGAACGTGACCATCGACACGGTCAGCCAGATCCAGAGCCATCTGATCGCCCATCAATATGGCGATCTGATCAAAAAGGCGAAGTTGAAGGGCGGACGTTCGCGTCTATAAGACGCCGCGCGGAGTCGGCCCGTCGGCCGCCGCCGTGACGATCAGGAACGTGCCGGGACGGGGATAGCTTATGGACATCATTCTCTTGGGCCCTCCGGGAGCCGGCAAGGGCACGCAGGCACAGCGGATCGAGGCGAACCATGCGATGGTCCAGCTGTCGACCGGCGACATGCTGCGCGCAGCGGTCAAATCCGGCAGCGATCTCGGCAAGCAGGTCCAGGCCGTGATGGACGCGGGCGAGCTTGTGTCGGACGATCTGGTCTCCGCCCTGATCAATGATCGGCTCGACCAGCTGGGTCCTGATGCGGGTGCGATCTTCGACGGCTATCCGCGCACCGAGGCGCAGGCCCGTTCGCTCGACGACCTGCTCGCGCAGCGCGGCCGCCAGCTCGATCACGTGATCGAGCTGCAAGTGGACGAGGACGCACTGGTCGATCGCATCACCGGGCGCTTCACCTGCGCGCGTTGTGGCGAGGGCTATCACGACCGCTACAAGCTGCCGCAGGTCGAAAACACCTGCGACGAATGCGGCGGCCACGAATTCAAGCGCCGTCCCGACGATAACGAGCAGACGGTGCGCACCCGCATGGCCGAATATCGCGCCAAGACCGCTCCGATTCTGCCGATCTACGACCAGCGCGGCATCGTCAGCCGGATCGATGGCATGGGATCGATGGACGCAGTGCAGGCCGAGATCGAGCGCATCCTGAGAGACTGAGCCGATCGGAATAGTCCAAGATCAATCCATGTCATCGCCGGTGCAATGCCCATGCGAGTTCCTGCAGCAGCGGACTGAACGGTAAGAGGAGGAATGGCGCGCCCTGCAGGATTCGAACCTGCGGCCTCAAGATTAGAAGTCTCGTGCTCTATCCAGCTGAGCTAAGGGCGCGCATCCGGGGGCACGAACTATCCGCTTTGCGCGGGGTTTGAAAGAGCGGTAATAGCCGGCGCAATGGATTACGGGCACCCCCTTCCGCGCGCGGCTCTGACCCGAGGTCAGGCGATAATCCCGACGAGCCCCTCGAACAAGCCGCGTCCGCCGGTGCCGCCATGCACCGGATCGATCGCGCGTTCGGGATGCGGCATCATCCCGAGCACATTGCCGCCCTCGCCGAGGATACCCGCGATCGCGCGGGCCGAGCCATTGACGTTGTCGCTGTAGCGAAACGCCACGCGGCCTTCGCCTTCCAGCCGGTCCAGGGTCGCGTCGTCGGCGAAGTAATTGCCGTCATGATGGGCCACGGGAATTGTGATGCTGGCGCGCTTATCATAGCCGCGAGTGAGGGGCGTATCGGTATTCTCCACCGTCAGCAGCGCGTCGCGGCAGACGAAATCGATGCCGCTGTTGCGCATCAGCGCGCCGGGCAGAAGGCCCACTTCGGTCAATATCTGGAAGCCGTTGCACACGCCGAGCACGGGCACGCCGTACCCCGCCGCCGCGACCACCGCCTGCATGACCGGCGAACGCGCGGCCATCGCGCCCGATCTCAGATAGTCGCCGTAGGAAAAGCCGCCGGGGACCGCGATGAGATCGAGCCCGTCCGGCAGCGCGTTTTCGCCATGCCAGACCAGCGATACGTCCGCGCCGCAGATGTCGCGGATCGCCACCACCATGTCGCGGTCGCAATTCGATCCGGGGAACTGGATCACCGCGGCCTTCACTGGATGTCGATCCGGTAATTCTCGATCACGGTGTTGGCGAGCAGCTTGCGGCACATCGCGTCGATATCCGCCTCGCTGGTGCCATCGGCCAGTTCGAGCTCGATCATGCGGCCCGCGCGGACATCCTCTACGCTGTCGAAACCGAGCCCGGCCAGCGCATGGTGGATCGCCTTGCCCTGCGGATCGAGCACGCCGGGCTTTAGGGTGACGAAGATACGCGCTTTCATGTGGCCGCCTTTTGCGGTGAGAGATTCGCCGCTTCCCTACAGAGGGTGGGGGCGGGAAGGCAAGGGGGCGCGGGCGATGGGAAGCGATCCTTCCCCGTCAAGGAGGATAGAGGAGCGCCTCATTTGCTGTAACTTATTAGCTCGTGCCCCGGCCTTCGCCGGGGCACAACATGCATTCGCCGGTATCTTACTTCGCTGCCGCCGCACCTTTCGCGTCCAGCTTGTCGCTGACGATGCGGATCGGCAGCTTCTTGTCGGCGGTGAGATAGGTCTGCGCGAACGTCTGGATGTCGGCAGGCGTCACCGCTTCCACCGTGGCCAGCTGCTGGCGCACTCGGTCGAGCCGGTCGGCCTCGCTCTGGGCCTGCGAAGCGACGCCCAGCCAGAAGCCGTTTTCGCGGCGTGACTTGGCGATCGCCTCGATCACCGGCGCGCGCGCGCGCAGCAGCAGATCGTCGTCGATCGGCGATGCGCGCAGCGTGGCGAGCACCTCGTCGATCGCATCCTGCGCCTCGTCGAGCCGATCGGGCGCCAGCGTGGCGCCGACGCTGAACGTGCCGTAACCGTCGAACACGTCCGACATGTCCGAACCGACCTGCGCGCCGTAGGTGGCGCCGAGCTCCTCGCGCAGCTTGTCGCGCATCAGGATGTCGACCGCCCGCGCGGTCACGCTGGCGACGATCTCGCGCGTGTAATCGCTGTCGTCGGTGGTCTTCCAGTAGTCGAGCAGCATCGCCTGATCGGCCGGGCCGTCATGGGTTAGCGTGACCGGCGAAAGATCCTGCGCGAACCGCACCTGCCGCGCCGCCCCGAAATCGGGCGCATCGAGCGCGCGCTCGGGCAGCGCGCCGAAGCTGGCTGCAACCGCCTCGATCGCGGCGTCCTCGTCGACGTCGCCGACGATGGCGATCTCGATCGGCGCATTCGCGGCGAGCGGTTCGATCACCGCCTTCGCCTCGGCCAGATTGCTTTCGAGCAGCGGCGCCTGGCCGGTCACGCCGAAGCGGCTGTCGCGGTTGGCGACATAATAAGGCGCGATCAGCCCGGCCACGCCCTGCGGCTGCGAAATGATCTGCGACCAGAAGACGGGCACGGCATTCTGCCACTGCGTATCCGCCTCGGGCCGGTATCCCGCCTTGGTCAGATAGGCGGCCGAAAGCTTCATCTGCAGCCCCAGATCGGCGGGCGTGGTCGCGCCGGAGGAAACCAGCGCATCGCTATCGACCTGCAGCCCCATATTGACGTTGCGGCCGGCCAGGATTTCCTGAAGATCGGTCGCGCTGTGCGCCTCGAGCCCGCCGAGCGGCCACATGTTGGAAACGAACACCGGAAGCCCGCTTTCGTCCTTCGGAAAGGCGAGCTGGCCGCCCGCGACGCGGACATTATAGCGCACGCGTCCCTGCTCGAAATCGGTCTTCTTGATGTTGAGCCGGACATTGTTGGCGAAGCGGATTTCGCGAATGCCGAGATCGTCGACCCGCATGTCCGAAACGACCTTGCCCGGCGTGCCCCAGTCGTCATAGGCGAAGGCGGCCGCTGCGGCCTGATCGGGCGCGGTCACTTCGGCCTGCTTGGCCGCCTGATAGACGTCCAGCACCGCCTCTTCGTCCCTGGTCAGCGGCTGCTTGCTGGTGACGCGCACCAGATCGGCGCTGCCATCCCACATGTCGTTGAACCGCGCGTTGACCGCCTCCAGCGTGAGCTGGGGCTTGACCGCTTCGAACATGGCGAGACGATAGGCAGGCGTGGTCACGAAGCTGTCGTCGTCGAGCGTCGAGAGGATGCCGTTCACCAGCCCTTCGCTGCGCCGGGTGTCGGCCTGCTGCGCGGCGGTCTTGAACTGGGTCTCCAGATTGGCGAGCTGCACGTCGAGCTCGGCGTGGGTGAAGCCATATTGCTCGGCGCGGCGGACCTCCTGCTCGGCGGTGGTGAGCGCGCTCGCCCATTCGCCGTCCTTGGCGGTCAGCGCGATGGTGGTGCCGAGCGCGGCGTCGCGCAGGTCGTTCTGGCCCATGCCGCCGCCCACGATCACGCTGTCGGGTGCGGACGCGATGCGCTCGATGCGCCGGTTGAACGCGCCGACCGCGAGCGTATCGAGCAGATCCCGGGTGCGCTCGGCCCTGGTATCGGCGGGATTCTCCCACGCGCGGAAACTGCTGATCGAGGCGGTATAGGGCACGTCCGGATCGACGAAGGTTTCCACCTCGGTCGGCCGGCCCAGATCGACCGAACCGAAGTTCAGCGGAGTGCCGGCGGCGCCCACGCCCTTCCAGTCGCCGAAGCGCTGGGTGATTTCCTTTTCCATCGCCGCGACGTCGATATCGCCGACCACCACCAGCGTGGCGTTCTCGGGCCGGTAATAGCGATGATAGAGCGCTTTCAGCCGGCCGGCAGGAGCATTGGTCAGCACGTCGGTGGTGCCGATCGGCAGGCGGCCGGCATAGGGGGCATCGGGCGCCACGAAGCCGAGCTGGTCCTTGATATTGCGCAGGCCCACGCTGTCGCGCGCGCGCATCTCGCCCAGCACCACGCCGCGCTCGCGGTCGACCGCGCCGGGATCGAACAGCAGGTTGCCGGCCACCTCGCGCATCAGCATCATCGCGATATCGACGGTCTTTTCGTCGGTCTTGGGCAGATCGAGCTTGTAGACGGTCTGTTCGAAACCGGTCGAGGCATTGGTGTCCGCGCCGAATGCCAGGCCGTTGCGTTCCAGGATCGAGACCATGTCGCCTTCGGGCACGTTCGTGGAGCCGTTGAACGCCATATGCTCGATGAAATGGGCCAAGCCCTGTTCCTCGTCGGTCTCGGCGATCGATCCGAAATCGAAATGCATGCGGATCGAGGCGCTGTCCTTGGGCGTCTCATTATGCTCGATCGCGTATTTCATCCCGTTGGGCAGGACGCCGTAAGTGATCGACGGGTCGGGCGTGACGTCGGTGAGCGCGATGCCCCAGCCATTGACCGCGCCGGCGGGCACGGCGGCGGCTTCAGCGGCGGGCGCCTCGACTGTGGGCGCAGCGGTCTGGGCGGCCACCGGTGCGGTGGCGGCGAGCAGCAGCGGAAGGATCGCGCCCGAGCGGAGCAGGCGCGACTTGAACGTGACTGGCGAAATCATGTGACTGCAAACCTTATTCGAATGATGGAAATTCGCGGTCGATCTTATGGTCGGGACGTGCTGAATTCAAGCCGAATGCCGTTCCTGTTCGACCAACGCTAACATGGTTTCGACCAAGGCGCGCGCGATCAGTTTTGCGTCTTCTTGCGGTGCTTGGCCATGTCGAGCACGGTGTTGCCGCCCTCTTCGGGCAGCAGGCCCAGGCGGCGCGCGACCTCCTGATAGGCCTCGACCTCGCCGCCCAGATCGCGGCGGAAGCGATCCTTGTCGAGCTTTTCGCCGGTCTCGATGTCCCACAGGCGGCAGCCGTCCGGGCTGATCTCGTCGGCCAGGATGATGCGGCTGTAGTCGCCGTCCCAGAGCCGTCCGAACTCCAGCTTGAAGTCGACTAGCTTGATGCCGATGCCGGCGAACATGCCGCTCATGAAATCATTGATGCGGATGGCGAGGCCCGAAATGTCGCGCATTTCCTCGTCCGACGCCCAGTTGAAACAGGCGATATGCTCCTCGGCGATCAGTGGATCGCCCAGCGCGTCGTCCTTGTAGCAATATTCCAGCAGCGTGTGCGGCAACGGCGTGCCTTCCTCGATGCCGAGGCGCTTGGACAGCGATCCGGCCGCGACATTGCGCACGATCACCTCGATCGGCACGATCTCGACCTGCCGCACCAGTTGCTCGCGCATGTTGAGGCGGCGGATGAAATGGGTGGGGATGCCGATATGGCCGAGCTGCGTCATGACATGCTCGGACACGCGGTTGTTGATCACGCCCTTGCCGTTGATCGTGCCCTTTTTCTGGGCGTTGAACGCGGTCGCGTCGTCCTTGAAATACTGGATGATTGTGCCCGGCTCCGGACCCTCGTAGAGGATCTTGGCCTTGCCTTCGTAGATCTTGCGGCGACGGGACATGGGCGGCTCCGGTTGAAACAAGCGCGCCCCGAATCCGAACGGACCGGGGCGTGCGCAAGAGTATAGCGACGCGGAGGGGCGCGCGCAATTGGAGTGGTGGGGTGGGGTTGCCTTGACAAAAGAACGTCATCCCGGACTTGATCCGGTATCCAGGGCCCAGCGGAAGTGCCATATCGCCCTGAATTCCGGGTCAAGCCCGGAATGACGACGTTTTGTGGAAGCGGATTACGTCACCCTTCCTCGCTCCGCGAACCGCGGTTGCTTGTACCGTCCGCTGTCCAGTATTTCCGCCATGATCGCCACCGCACGCGCCACGTCCTCATAGCCGAGATAGAGCGGCGTCAGGCCGAAGCGGATGATGTCGGGCGCGCGGAAATCGCCGATCACGCCCGCGGCAATCAGCGCCTGGCATAGCTCATAGGCATGGTCGAAACGGAAGCTGATATGGCTGCCGCGTGCACCCGGATCGGACGGCGAGATACATGATAGCTCTTCGCAATGCTGCGCGGCAAGTGTCTCGAACAAAGCGAAAAGCTTGATCGATTTTTCCCACACGTCGGCCATGTCGACGCCGTCGAAACTGGCGATCCCGCCCTCCAGCGCATCCATCGACAGCATCGGCGGGGTGCCCGCCTGAAACCGCGCGATGCCCGGTGCCGGCTCATACCTGTCCTCGAACGCGAAGGGTCGGGCATGGCCGAACCAGCCGCGTAGGGGACTTAGGAGTCGGTCCTGCAACGCTTCGGCGACGTAGAGGAAGGCCGGGGCGCCGGGTCCGCCGTTCAGATATTTGTAGCCGCAGCCGACCGCCAACTCGGCCCCGCAGCCGTTGAGGTCGAGCGGCACCGCGCCGACCGAATGGCTGAGATCCCAGACGATCCGCGCGCCCGCAGCTTGCGCCTTGGCGGTCAGGGCCGCCATGTCGAACCGCTCGGCGGTCTTGTAATGGACATGGGTGAGGAGCGCGACATTGGTGTCCGCGCCGATCGCACCGGCCAGCGCGCCCCGCTCGACCACGTCGAGCCGCATGTCCGCCAGCAGCTCCGCCGCGCCCGAGGCGATGTGCAGATCGGTGTGGAAATTGCCCGCTTCGGAGAGCATTTGCGTGCGCTCGGGTGAAAGCCGGCAAGCGGCC
This sequence comes from Novosphingopyxis sp., assembly GCF_965218915.1. GTDB lineage: Bacteria > Pseudomonadota > Alphaproteobacteria > Sphingomonadales > Sphingomonadaceae > Novosphingopyxis. The sequence continues at coordinate 1,307,500 of NZ_OZ244708.1, forward strand.
ACCAGCAGCTTGAAGATATTGACGGAAACGGAGTCCGCGACCAGCACCTCGTGCGGCTTCGCGCCGATCAAGCGCGCAATTTTCGCCCCGATCCGCGCGGGCGCGTCGATCCAGTCGGCATCGTTCCAGCTGCGGATCAGTCCGTCGCCCCATTGGCGCGTGGTCATGTCGCGCTGCCGCTCGATCGTGGCGCGGGGCAGGGGGCCGAGCGAATTGCCGTCGAGATAGATGATGCCGTCCGGCAGCTGGAAACGGTTACGGAAGGGGGCGAGCGGGTCGGCCGCGTCGAGCGCGCGGGCGTGGGTGAGGTCGATGGTCATATTGCGCGCTTAAACAAAGATTGCGCTCCTGCGAAGGCAGGAGCCCATCACCGAACCTCACCTGATGGGCTCCTGCCTTCGCAGGAGCACGATGGTTTTGAATAAAGCTATTGCGGGTTGCGCCCCAGTTTCTTTTCGATCTCCTCGACCGCCGCGGCCCAGGCCGCCGTCTCCGGCGCGATCAGCTCGACATGGCCGCTATCGGGAATGAAGCGCACACGGACATCGTCGCCCTTGGCCTTCATGTCGGCTTCGTACGCCCGCGCATAATCGGTGGGGATGATAGGATCGCTGAGCCCGTTGATCAGCACCTGTGGCACGCGCAGCGGCCCGAGTTCGGGCACCGACGTATCGCCATAATGGCCGCTGCCGGAAATTTTATCCACGACCTCGGTGCCGCAGCCGCTGCCCGGCGGGGTCGCGGCAAGCTTCAGGTCGGGCAGGCCGCCCTGGCTGATAATGAAATCGGGTTTGACCGGATCGGCGACCCGCAGCGGCGAATCCTCGGGCAAATTCTGCTGCCCTCCCAGCCACAGCGCCAGATGCCCGCCGGCCGAATGACCGATCGCGATCAACGGATCGATATCGAGCTTCAGCCGCGCGGCATTGTCCCGCAGCGCCTTGGCGGCGTTCGCCACGTCCAGATAGGTGCCCGGATAACCGCCGCCATCCCGGTCCACGCCGCGATAGTCGATATTCCACACCGCGATCCCGCGCTCGCGCAGATCGTCGGCGATCCAGGCCATCAGCGTGCGGTCGGCGATGTCGGTCTGCCAGCATCCGCCGTGGATCATCAGCACCGCGGGCCACGGGCCGTCTCCCGCCGGCCGCCACAGATCGGCGACCTGCAGGAAATCGCTGCCATAGGAGATCGTTTCGTCAGGCACCGGACGCTCGCGGCTGGTGAGATCGTCCCAATACATCAACTGCGGTTCGGCTTCGGCGGTTGCCCGGCTGGCTTCGGGCGCCGGACTGGCGATGGGGGTGCAGGCGGTCATGGCGAAGCTCGCGGCGGCGATGAGGAGGATGGTGCGCATGGCCCAGATCAACCGGTCAGGCCCGCCAGAAACGCCATCGCCGCCGTGCGGTTCCTGGCCGCGCCGTCCGGGTTCTTCGCCGCGATCAGCGTGGACGATCCGTGAACGCCCGCTTCCGGCACATATTGCTGATTGCCGTCGCCCTTCGCCGCGGACAGGATCGACCGCGCGGCATCCACTTCCTCCCGGTCCGGTGCGGAGGTGACGAACAGCGGAATTTTCAGGCTCGCCGCGGCGCGCTTCACCGCCTGCTTGTCGGTGAGATATTCGCCGGGTGAAAACGCCAGCAGCGCGGCGACCTCCCCCGGATGTTTCGCCGCGAGCAGGAACACTAGCGCGGCCGAATAGCTGCTGCCCCAGACGATCACCGGCTCGCCCTTGGTCCGTCCCCAGGCCAGCGCGGCCTCCAGATCGGGCAGCGCGGCGACATAATCCTCCGTGCTCGATCCAATGCCCTGCACCGTGGCGTTGGACGCGCCGAACATGTCGCCGCCCGAGCGCTGATCGATCGCCAGCGCGTTATATCCGGCCTTGGCGAGAGTCGGCGCGATGGTAGCATATTCCGCCTTGTTCGATCCCGCCTGATGGAACAGCAGGATCGTCGCCTTGGCCTCGTCCGCCGGATAATAGAGACCGTGGACGGTTACCCCGTCGGCGGCGGTCAGCGTCACCGGCTGCGCCTCGCCCGGCGTCGCCGCCGCCTCTTCGGGCACGCCGCTAGCGGGCGTCGCATTGGCGTCCGCACCGACCGGCCCGCCGGACGATCCGCAGGCGGCGAGCAATAGAGGGAGAGCGAACAGGGCGGTCAGGGTCTTCGTCATCGGGCGGTCCTTCGGTCGGGATGGGGTCGTTCACAGAAGGAACGCGCGGGCACATGGGAAAGGTTCGTCTGCACGCGCGCTTACCCTTAGACCTCGATCAGCGCCAGCATCCTCAACCGTGGGTATCCAGAGCTTGACTGTGGCGGCGCTTCTAAGATAGGCTTTCTGGATTTATAGTACATGGCGACCTTGCTTTTGGTTCTTTTGCTTATCACATAGGGGCTGAAGCAAACTTATCAGCTTATTCGCTAATAAAACTTGCTAAAAAAATTTGTAGGAGTTTATTGACCGATGTCGTTAATCAATCGCGCGATTCTTCGTTCACGCAAGACTGCTAATCGATACATTGCGAGCCGTTTTTATAAAACCTTTGGAGCGAAATACGCCAAAGATGGATTGGTGACAAAGCACGGCGCGGAATTTGCGTATGAGCCTCGGTTCGTAAATGCCTATAACAATGCCAAACGGATTGGAGCTTGGCATGGAGCCGATATAGAATGGCGTGCACATGTTATCGCTTGGGCAGCAGAAATGGGCAGCAAACTTGATGGTGATTTCGTGGAATGCGGTGTTGATTTCGGAGGAACCGCTATGGTTGCGCTGCAATTTTCTGGAATCGCGAATACGGAACGGAAATTTTATTTACTGGACACATTCGAGGGACTCGATGATCGTTTAATCAACGAAGCCGAAAGAGCGCGTGGTTTGAAATCAGGCACTTATCCAAAAAGTTTTGACAAAGTAAAAAGCAGTTTTGCGCCGTTTAAAAATGTTGAGATTATACAAGGTGCCGTTCCGGATACCTTGATGCAAGTGAAAGCGAAAAAGGTTGCCTTTTTATCTATCGATATGAACTGCGTGGCACCTGAGATCGCTGCTGGCGATTTCTTTTGGCCTAAGATGGTGCCCGGTGCGCCAATAATACTTGATGATTACGGCTTTTCAAAGCATGAAGAGCAGCGCAAAGCGTGGGACGCCTTTGCCGATGCGCGAGGCCTGACCGTTCTATCACTACCTACCGGACAGGGAATGTTGATGAAACCTAGCGCCTGAAGTCGCTTTAACTCACGGGGACTATCCAAACGCATTCTGCATTTATCCTGTCCTACACGCCCCTGATCGGTTATAAGCACACTCGCTCTTTCCCACCGTCGATCCCCCCGATTCGCTCGCTCTGCGCGCCGCCTCTCACGCGCGTTCGCCGGGGAAGCGACAGGCACCCCCCGTGTCGCGCCCTTTGCGAACTTCCGCGCCGTTTTCGTGGCTCCGCACTTTCCCGCCCTGGACTGTGTGAAGCAGTGTGAAGCTGGCCCCCGCGAGCACCCCCGCGGTTTCTCCCTCTGGACAGTGTGAAGCGTGTGAAGCTGGCGCTTGCCGCCCGCGCGCCGCACCCGCTTTCCACAGCTTTCGCGCGCCGCCGTCTGTCCCTTACGCGCCGCCGCTGCTATCCGGCGCGGCCATGAGCGACGATACCACCCTGGATACGCCCGAAACCCCCAAGGACGAGTTCGACCAGATCGTCGACAGCCCGTTCGATGCCGCGCTGTCCGAGCGCTATCTGGTCTATGCCATGTCGACGATCACCGCGCGCTCGCTGCCCGATCTGCGCGATGGCCTGAAGCCTGTTCACAGGCGTCTTCTCTGGGCGATGCGGCTGCTGCGGCTCGATCCGGCGCAGGGGTACAAGAAATGCGCGCGCGTGGTCGGCGACGTCATCGGCAAATACCATCCGCATGGCGATCAGTCGGTGTACGACGCGATGGTGCGGCTCGCGCAGACCTTTTCGCTGCGCTACCCGCTGGTCGACGGGCAAGGCAATTTCGGCAATATCGACGGCGATAACGCCGCGGCCTATCGCTACACCGAAGCCAGGCTGACCAAGACGGCCATGCAGCTGATGGCCGGGCTGAACGAGAACGGCACCGATTTTCGGCCCACCTACAACGGCGAGGACGAAGAGCCCGAGGTGATGCCGGGGCTGTTCCCCAACCTGCTGGCGAACGGCGCGGCCGGCATCGCGGTGGGCATGGCCACCTCGATCCCGTCGCACAACGTGCATGAGGTGCTCGACGCCGCGACGCTGCTGATCGAGCAGCCGGACGCTTCGCACGAGCAGCTGATGGCGATCGTGCGCGGCCCGGACTTCGCGACCGGCGGCGTGCTGGTCGACAGCGCGGACAGCATCGCGCTGGCGTACGAGACCGGGCGTGGCTCGTTCCGGGTGCGCGCGCGGTTCGAGATCGAGTGGCTGGAGCGCGGCGCGTGGCAGGCGGTGATCACCGAGATCCCCTATCAGGTGCAGAAGGGCAAGCTGATCGAGGGCATCGCGAACCTGATCGGCGACCGCAAGCTGCCGATCCTGGCCGATGTGCGCGACGAGAGCGACGAGGCGATCCGCATCGTGCTGGAGCCCAAGAACCGCACCGTCGACGCGCATCAGCTGATGAACGCGTTGTTCCGGATGAGCGATTTGGAGAGCCGCTTCTCGCTCAACATGAACGTGCTCGATGCCGCGCACACGCCGATGGTGATGGGGCTGGGCGAGGTGCTCAGGCACTGGCTCGCCCACCAAATCGAAGTGCTGCTGCGCCGCTCGCGCCACCGGCTGGAGGCGATCGACGCGCGGCTGGAGCTGCTCGAAGGCTATATCATCGCCTTCCTCAACCTCGACCGGGTGATCGCCATCATCCGCGCCGAGGACGAGCCCAAGCCGGTGCTGATGGAGGAGTTCCAGCTTACCGACCGGCAGGCCGAGGCGATCCTCAACATGCGGCTGCGGAGTTTGCGCAAGCTGGAGGAAATGGAGCTGAAGCGCGAGCGCGACAAGCTGGCCGCCGAGCGCGAGGGGTTGGTGAAGCTGATCGACAGCCCGGCGCGCCAGCGCACGCGACTCAAGAAGGACATCGCCGAACTGCGCAAGGACTATGCGGAAGACACCGCGCTGGGCGCGCGCCGCACCGGGCTGGAGGAGGCTGCGGCCACGATCGAGGTGCCGCTGGAGGCGATGATCGAGCGCGAGCCGGTGACGGTGATCGTGTCCAAACGCGGCTGGATCCGCGCGATGAAGGGGCATGGCAACGACGTGTCCGGCGTCAAGTTCAAGGAAGGCGATGAGCTCGAAGGCCATTTCGAGGCTCAGACCACCGACAAGCTGCTCGTCGCCACCGCGTCCGGGCGCTTCTACACGCTGGGCGCGGACAGACTGCCCGGCGCGCGCGGGTTCGGCGAGCCGATCGGATCGATGGTCGACATCGACGGCGGCAACGCAATCGTGCGGGTGCTGGCGGCACGCAAGGGCGGACGGCTGCTGCTGGCGGCATCGGGTGGGCGCGGCTTCGTGGCGCCGATGGACGATCTGATCGCCGAGACGCGCAAGGGACGTCAGGTGGTGAACCCCAAGGGCCAGGCGGTGCTCAAGGTGGTACGCGAGGTGGGCGCGGGGGACGACCATGTCGCGGCGGTCGGCGACAACCGCAAGCTCGTCGTGTTCGCGCTGGCCGACATGCCGGAGATGACGCGCGGACAGGGCGTGATGCTGCAGCGCTACAAGGATGGCGGATTGAGCGACGCGATCACGTTCCGGCTGGAGGATGGCCTCAGCTGGCCGATGGGCGGCGAGACCGGACGCACGCGCACCGAGATCGACCTGTTGCCGTGGCGCGTTGCGCGCGGCGCGGCGGGGCGGCTGCCGCCCAATGGGTTCCCCAAGGACAACTGCTTCGATTGAGGCGGGGCTAGAGCTGTTCGGCCACCAGCGCGTCGAGCCGGTCTGCGCCGGGGAAGTCTTCTTCTACCCAGCGTGCCTGGATGGCGTGCAGCTTGCGGCCGACCTCCGGGCCGGGCGCCAGCCCGCGCGCGATCAGGTCGCCGCCCTTGAGCGGGAAGCGCGGTGGGGTCCAGCCGGTCACCGCGGCCAGGGCAGCCTCCAGCGCATTGTCATCGGCGTAAAGCAGAAGGGCATCGCGCGCCACCTCGATCCCGTGCGCATAGGCGGCATGGCGCGGGCGTAGGATGGCCTTGCACAGGATGCGGTCGCGCATCGCCTCGCGCTGCTTGCGCGACAGCTTGAGCCGCGCAGCCACATCGACGGCGACCGTCGTCTCGGCTGGCAGCAGCGCGAGCAGGCGGCGCAGCGCGTAGGGCGGGGTATCGTGCGCCTGTTCGCGGTCAATCAGGCGGTCCAGCAGGTCAGCGCTCGTCACTTCGGGCAGGATCGGCGCGAAGATGGCGCCGTCCAGCATGGCGCGCACCGCGAAGCGCGGATCGGCCAGCGCGAGCAGCTTGAGCAGCTCATCGGCAACGCGCTCGCGCGACAGCCCCTTGAGGCTGTTCGCCGCCGCCTTGCATGCGCCGTAAGCCTCCGTATCCAATTCGCTGCGCCCGAACCGTGCGAGAAAGCGGAAATAGCGCAGGATGCGCAGATGATCCTCCGCGATGCGCGCCGCCGGATCGCCGATGAAGCGCAGCCGCTGCGCCGCCAGATCGTCGAGCCCGCCGAAATAGTCGGTGATCGCGCCGGTCTCGGGATCGGCGTAGAGCGCGTTGATCGTGAAGTCCCGCCGCGCCGCATCTTCGCGCCAGTCGTCCGAGAAGGAGACGGTGGCGCGGCGCCCGTCGGTCGAGACGTCGCGGCGCAAGGTGGTGACCTCGAAAGGGCGTCCCTCGGCAACGGCGGTGACGGTACCGTGGTCGACGCCGGTCGGCACCGCTTTCAGCCCCGCCGCCTTCAGCCGCCGCATCACGTCTTCGGGGCGCAGCGGCGTGGCCAGATCGACATCGACCACCGCGCGGCCAAGCAGGCTGTCGCGCACCGCGCCGCCGACGATGCGCGGGCGGTTCGCGCCATTGCTTAGCGCGGCGACGACGGCATGCAGCGCCGGATCGCGCCGCCAGTCGGCATCTGGCAGCGTCACTGGTCCCATGTGAGCCTGCGCGACAGATTGGCGATGATCCCGGCGGTGACGCCCCAGATGCGGCGGCCGTGCCAGTCCATGTCGTAATAGGTCCGGCTTGCCCCGCGCCAGACGCCGGTCTTGCGCTCCGCATTGCCGCGATCGAGCAGCCAGGCGAGCGGTACCTCGAACCAGTCGGCAACCTCGTCGGGGCAGGGGGTGAGATCGAGATCGGGCGGCACCAGCGCGATGACGGGCACGATGCGAAAGCCGCTGCCCGACAGATAGGGCTCGGCGGTGCCGATCACCTCGACCTGCGCCGGCGGAATGGCGAGCTCTTCCTCGGCTTCGCGCAACGCCGCGCTCACGGCGTTATGCTCGTCCTCGGGCTCCAGCTTGCCGCCCGGAAACGCGACCTGTCCGGCATGGCTGCGCAGCCATTCGGGCCGCTGCGTCAGGATGACGCCGGGCGCAGCGCGCCGCGTGATCGGCACCAGCACCGCGGCTTCACGGTAGCCGCCTTCGGGCGCGCCGAAATCGGCCTCGTCCTCATGCGGGGCATCGGCGGCCAGCGCTCGGGCAAGCTGGGCGGCGAGGCTCATGCCGATGGACCCAGCGCGAAATATGCGCCGCCGCTCCAGACGCCGAGGCGCTCGGGATCGGCGGCCAGCGCGATCTCGGCGAGTTCGTAATAGACCGGACGGGCGATGCGCGCCTCGAGCCCGCGCCGGACATGCAGATAGAGCCGGGGTTCGTCTTCGCTGCCGCCGAAGCGGAGTGGGTGGTCCGGCCCGGCGATCACGATGTCGTCGGTGTTCAGGCGAAAGCTGAGCGTCGCCGTCTCGCCGCCGCCTTCCACGCGCAGCTCCACCGCCTGGAACGGCGCTTCCTCCACCGTGATCCATTGCTTCTCATAGGGCAGAACGAGGGCGAAGCGCCCGTCCGGCTCCTTGCGCAACAGGCGTGAAAAGGCGCGGACCATGGCCGGGCGGCCGATCGGCGCGCCATCATGATACCAGCCCCCCTCGCTGTCGATCCGCATCAGGCTGTCCGACGCGGCGTCCGGATGCCAGTCCTGCACCGGCGGCAGATCGCGGCCTTCGGCGAGCCGGGCGATGGCGTCGGGGCTCAGGCTGGCAAGATCGGGCGCATCATAGGGCATGGCTGGTCAGATAGAGCGCGAGATGCGGCTTGCCAATGCGCCGCCGCTGGCGGACAAGCTGCGCGTGAAACCGGAGCGATGCCAAGGGCGTTGAAACTTCGACGGAAGCAGGCAAGGGGAAGAGCCCATGGACGACAGCAATCAGGAGAGCGCAGCGAGCACCGCCGGCAGCACTCCCAAAAGCGCCGCCGGCAAGCCCGCGCTCATCAAGCGCGATCCGTTCGGGCTGCTGGTGCTGATCCTCGGCGCGGGCGCAGGGTTATGGGGGCTGTTCTCGGCGGTCGGCACTGGTTGGGGATTCTGGGATTATGTCTCGGGTCTGACCGGGGTGAAATACGCCTTCTTCCTCGCGATTTTCACGCTGGTGATCGCCATCGCCGTGTTCTTCTGGCGCCGCCGCAAGGGTATGCGCAACCGGATGCCCCGGCTCATCATCGGCGCGCTCTCGGCGGCGATCTTTGCGGGCTACATCGGCTACTGGCTGATGGTGGGCAGTTCGCTCCCCGCGATCCACGACATCTCGACCGATCTGGCCGATCCGCCGCAGTTCACCGCGCTGAAGGTTCGCGCCGACAATTGGGATGCGATTCCGGGTGCGGACGATAGCGACATGACGGGGCTCTCGCCGCGCCAGCGCTGGGCGCTGCTCCACCAGAAGGGCTATGCCGACATCCGCTCGGTGAGGGTCAATGTGCCGGTTGCCGATGTGATCGCGGCGGCCGACCGGCTGGCGGAGGACCGCGGCTGGGATATCGTGGCGGCCGATCAGGCGCGCGGCAGGCTGGAGGCGACCGCCACCGTGTCCGCCTTCCGCTTCAAGGACGATATCGTGCTGCGCGTGCGTCCGGCCGCGGGCGGGCAGGGCTCGATCATCGACATGCGCTCGGTCAGCCGCGTCGGGCAGAGCGATCTGGGTGTGAATGCCGAGCGTGTGCGCAGCTTCCTGTCGGATCTGTCGGGCACGACGACCGCCACGACCCGCTGAGCGAGCCTTGCCGCGGACGATCAAACGCCTCGTCCGCAGCGGCATCCTTCTCGCCATCATCGCCGGGCTGGCACTGACCGGCTATGTGGTCGTGCGCGATCGGCCGCAGGATGTGCCTTGGACCGAGCTCGATCTGAGCCAGCCGATCGGCGCGTTCACGGGCCGCAAGCTGGCCGCGCTGAACGGGGATTTCCCGCAATGCCGCGCGCTGCTCGACCGCGCCGGGGTGGATTACAGCGTCAGACCGCCACGCGGGGAGGGGCAATGCGTCGAGGAGAATGGGCTGATCCCGAAGCCCGGCGGCGCGACCGCGATCCGCTACAACCCCGCTTCGGTTGCGCCGAGCTGCCCCGTGGTGACCGGGCTGGCGCTGTGGGAATGGCAGGTGGTGCAGCCCGCCGCGCGCCAATATCTGGGTTCCGGCGTCAAGAGCATCGGCCATTTCGGCGCCTATAGCTGCCGCCGCATGTACGGCGCGTCCGAGGGGCAGTGGAGCGAGCACGCGACCGGCAATGCCATCGACATCGCCGGCTTCACGCTGGAAAACGGGCGAACGGTGAGTGTGCTGGCGGACTGGAACGAGGGCAGCGCCGACGAGCAGGCGTTTCTGCGCGCGGTGCGAGACGGGGCCTGCGACCTATTCGCGACGGTGCTATCGCCCGATTACAACGCCGCCCATGCCAATCATTTTCACCTCGACCAAGCCGATCGCGGCGAGATGGGCTGGCGCGCTTGCCGCTGAGACGCGCGCATTTCCCATGCTTGTCAGGTCGCGGCAGCCGCGTTATTGGGGCGCTGATGCGGGCGTGATGTAGTGGTAGCCTGTCAGCTTCCCATGCTGATCGTGCGGGTTCGATTCCCGCCGCCCGCTCCACAAAACCTTGATCGATATATACCTAGCTGACCTGCCAGCGGCAGCTTTGTCCGCTGACGCAGACACCGGTGCGCGCGTCGAAGCGATAGCCGTGCCAGGGGCAGGTGACGATCCCGGCGTCATCGGGCTCGGCGGTGAGTGGCAGACCCCAATGCGGGCAGCGCAGCGGAATGTCGGTCTCGCTGCCGTCGGCCATGGTCACCGTCTTCCGCTCGCGCAAGCCTTGCGCGCCTGCCGCCAAGGCTTCGGCCCGCGCGATCATCATCGCCTCGTCCTCGTCATAGAGCCTGGCGTAGAGCGCGCGGTAATAGTCCGCCATCGCCGCGCGCTTGTCCTCGGGCACGTCCGCCATGCGGAATTCCACCGCGACGTGGCATCGGTCCGGCCCGCGTGTGCTGGCCAGCGAAACGATCTCGCTGGCGACCTCGCCCGCCACGCGGGTGCGGGTGACCCAGCTCGCTTCCTCGCGGTCGAGCCGCAGATCGAGCGCCACCTTCATCCCGCCCGCGAGCCGCGCGTCCGCGGTCCAGCCGGTTTCGTCCGCGTCGATCACCTCGATCGCTTCGAAGCTGCTGTCGTGCAGATGGGGCAAATGCTCCCAGTCGAGCGCATTCTCGAACAGACGCTCGATGCCTGCGCCCAGTTCGCGCCGGTAATAGCCGATCGTCTCCAGTTCGCGCATGGGTGCGTCGGCTCAGGACGCGGCGGCCGGGGCGGGGGTCAGCTTCAGCAGTCGGCCGCGCGAGCCGTCGCTACCATCTTCCAGCAGCCACAGCGCGCCTTGCGGGCCCTGCTCGACCTCGCGAATGCGCGCGCCCATGTCCCACTGATCGCCCTTGGTCGCCGTCTGGTCGCTGACTTTCAGGCGGATCAGCGCCTTGCCGGATAGTCCGCCGAGGAACAGCGAATCCTTCCATTGGGGGAACAGGCTGCCGGTATAATAGACCAGGCTGGCAGGCGAGATGGACGGGTTCCAGAAGACTTTCGGCGGTTGATAGCCATCACCCGGCTTGTGATCGGGGATATCGGTGTCGTCATAGTCGCTGCCGTTGGAGGCGTTGGGCCAGCCGTAATTCTCGCCGCGCTTGATCAGGTTGACCTCGTCACCGCCCTTGGGACCCATCTCATTTTCCCACAGATTGCCATTGGGGGCAAAGGCGAGGCCGAGGATATTGCGGTGACCGTAGGACCAGACCTGCGCGCCGGAGCCGCCCTTGCCGGCGAAGGGATTGTCGGCGGGCACGCTGCCGTCCGGTTTCAGCCGCAGGACCGAGCCGAGATTGTTCGACAGATCCTGTGCCGGGGCGCCCTTCTGCCGCTCGCCCGAAGAGAGGAACATATATTGGCCGTCGAGCGAGAAGGCGATGCGGTGCGAGAAATGGCCGCGCCCGGTGACCTTGGGGTCCTGCCGCCAGATGATGCTCAGCCCGTCGATCGAACAGGCCATGGGCTGGCTGCAATTGAGCGCACCGCGCCCGACCACGGCGCCGCGCGTATCCCCCTGTCCGGCTTCGATCCAGCTCAGGTAAACCATCTTGTCACGGGCGAAATCGGGGCCGAGCACGACATCGCCAAGGCCGCCCTGACCACCAAAATCGACCTTCGGCGCGCCGCCGACATCGGCGATCTTCCCGCTTTGCGGGTCGACGATCTTGAGCATGCCCTTCTTCTCGGTCACCAGCAGCTTGCCATCGGGCAGAAACGTCATAGCCCAGGGCTCGTTGAAATCGGCCACGGCGGTTTCCTGAAACGGTTTTCCGGTGTTCAGCGCACCGGGTTCCTGAGCGCTCGTATCACTGGCGACGGCCTTGTCGGTCGAACCGTTGCACGCGGCCAGGATGAAGGGCAGGGCGGCGATGGCAAGCATGGCTTTCATGGGATGTCCTCGAGTCGTTTGGCACCGGCGTGGCGGTAGATGGGGTGAAGGGCTAACGCGGTGCGCGCTTTGGCGGTTGCATCGCGCGTCATCGCCATCTATATCCTCACTCGTTCCCGACATTGCGAAGACGATTGCGGGGCCGCCTCCGAAAGGGCGCGGCGGCGACCGGCTTTGCCTGTTCGGGGAACCTGATATTCAAGGAGCCCAATGCCCGATCTCGAAGTCCTGACCGCTCTTATCGCACCCGAGGCCGAGGCGCTCGGATTCGATCTGGTGCGCGTGGCCTGGCTCGGCGGGGATGAGCGCATCCTGCAGATCATGGCCGAGCGGCCCGACACCCGCCAGCTCGGGATCGACGATTGCGCGAAGCTTTCGCGCCGCATATCGCGGAAATTCGATGCGCTGGAAGAGGCGGGCAAGGACCCGATCGACGGCGCCTACCGGCTCGAGGTCAGCTCGCCCGGCATCGATCGGCCGTTGACGCGCCTGAAAGACTTTTCCGATTGGGAGGGGCACGAAGCGCGGGTTAATCTTACCGTCGGCGTCGATGGCCGTAAGCAGCTGCGCGGCGATCTGATCGGGGTCGAGGACGGGATGATCGCGATTCAGGATCGCAAGTCCGGCAAGCTGATGTTCGATCCGGAGCATCTGCATTCGGCCAAGCTGATGCTGACCGACCGCCTGATCGCCGCCACCGCGCCGATCGATGCCGGCGGCGCGGACGAAATCGAAGAGATCGAAGACGACGGCGAGAGCGAGGACTGAACCGAACGCTAGGCGCTCCTGCGAAAGCAGGAGCCCAGGGTGCGGTAGAACTAGATAACCCTGGGCTCCTGCTTTCGCAGAAGCGCATGCGGTGGTAAAACGTAGAAGAGAGACGAGAGAGACAATCATGCCCAGCCCGATTTCCGCCAACAAGGCAGAACTGCTCGCGATCGCCAATGCGGTGGCGCAGGAGAAGATGATCGACAAGGCGATCGTCGTCGAAGCGCTCGAGGAAGCGATCCAGCGCGCCGCGCGCTCGCGCTACGGCGCCGAGAACGACATTCGTGCCAAGCTCGACATGCAGACCGGCGATTTGCAACTGTGGCGCGTGGTCGAGGTGGTCGAAGAGGTCGAGGATCATTTCAAAGAGGTCGACCTGAAGCAGGGTCAGAAGCTGCAGAAAGACGCGGGCGTCGGCGATTTCATCGTCGATCCGCTGCCCCCGGTCGATCTCGGCCGCATCGACGCCCAGTCGGCCAAGCAGGTGATCTTCCAGAAGGTTCGCGACGCCGAGCGCGAGCGCCAGTTCGAGGAATTCAAGGACCGCGCGGGCGAGATCATCACCGGCGTCATCAAGTCGGTCGAGTTCGGTCATATCGTGGTCGATCTGGGCCGCGCCGAGGGCGTCATCCGCCGCGACCAGCAGATCCCGCGCGAAATGGTGCGCACCGGCGACCGCATCCGCTCGCTGATCCTGAAGGTCCAGCGCGAAAATCGCGGGCCCCAGATCCTGCTCAGCCGCGCGCATCCCGATTTCATGAAAAAGCTGTTCGCGCAGGAAGTGCCCGAAATCTATGACGGCATCATCGAGATCAAGGCGGCCGCCCGCGATCCGGGCAGCCGCGCGAAAATCGGCGTGATCAGCTACGACGGCTCGATCGATCCGGTCGGCGCCTGCGTCGGCATGAAGGGCAGCCGCGTGCAGGCCGTCGTGCAGGAAATGCAGGGCGAGAAGATCGATATCATTCCCTGGAGCGAGGACACCGCCACGTTCGTGGTCAACGCGCTGCAGCCGGCCACGGTCAGCCGCGTCGTAATCGACGAGGAAGAGACCCGCATCGAGGTGGTGGTGCCCGACGATCAGCTCAGCCTCGCTATCGGACGGCGCGGGCAGAATGTGCGGCTCGCCAGCCAGCTCACCGGCCATGGCATCGACATCATGACCGAGGAGGAAAGCTCCGAGAAGCGGCAGAAGGAATTTGCCGAGCGCACCGAACTGTTCCAGGAAGAGCTCGACGTCGACGAGACGCTGTCGCAGCTGCTGGTGGCCGAGGGCTTTAGCGAGCTGGAAGAGGTCGCCTATGTCGCGCTGGAGGAAATCTCCGGCATCGAGGGTTTCGACGACGAACTGGCCGAGGAGCTGCAGAGCCGCGCGATGGAAGCGCTGGAACGGCGCGAGGAAGCCGCGCGCACCGAACGCCGCGAACTCGGTGTGGAAGATGCCCTGTCCGAGCTGCCGATCCTGACCGAGGGCATGCTGGTGACGCTGGGCAAGGCGGGCATCAAGACGCTCGACGATCTGGCCGATCTCGCCACCGACGAGCTGATCTTCAAGCCGCGCCAGGAACCGCGCCGCTCGAACAGCGACCGCCGCCGTGTCGAGGTGAAGCCCGGCGTACTGGCCTCGTACAGCCTGTCCGAAGAGCAGGGCAACGAGATCATCATGGCCGCGCGCGCGCACTGGTTCGAGGACGAGGATGAGGGTGCCGCCGACGCCGCGTCCGCAGAAGAAGGGGAGGCCGCCGATGCGGAAGCTTCCCAATGACACGCGCCGCTTAGGTAGCGCTGCTTATTTCCCCCTCCCCTTCAGGGGGGGGGATCGAGGGGTGGGGGCGGCTCGCTGTGGCGAGACGTTCGGCTCGAAGAGCCGATCGGGGGCATCGAGCCCCCGACCGTCTGATCCCACCCCCGGCCCCTCCCACAAGCGGGAGGGGAGTTTATGAGCGATCCCATTCGCCGCTGCATCCTGTCGGGTGAGCGCGCGCCGCAGCATTTGCTGATCCGGCTCGCGGTCTCGCCCGATGGCGAGCTGGCACCCGATGTGGGCGCCAGGGCACCCGGACGCGGCGCGTGGCTCGGCGTCTCGCGCGGGGAACTGGAAGACGCCATCGCCAAAGGCCGGATGAAGGGCGCGCTCGCGCGGGCTTTCAAGACAGGGGGCAAGACCGGCGGCGTCACCGTGCCGGACAATCTGCCCGAATGGATCGAGGCGCAGCTGAGGCAGGCAACGCTCGACCGGCTGGGGCTGGAGGCGCGTGCGTCGAACCTGCTCACCGGATCGGAAAAAATTGCCGAGCGGGCGCGGTCTGGCCGGGTATCGCTGCTGCTGCACGCCTGCGATTCCCGGCCCGATGGCCGCCGCAAGCTCGATCAGGCGCTGCGCGTCGGGACCGGGCGCGAAGGCTCCGGCGAGACCGGACTCGTCTTGCCGGTGGACCGCGATGCCCTATCTATGGCATTGGGACGCGATAATGCGGTCCACGCCGCGATTCTGGGGGAGGAAGCAGCGGCACGCGTGCTGCGCCATCTCGCCCGCTGGTTAAATTACACCGGATGCCGTAACGGTGCCGCCCCCGCGTACAGGGACGGTCAAGCTGCGACACATGAAGAAGACTTTAGGAAGACTGCTGTTCGATGAGTGATGATACACAAGACAAGCCGACACTGACCCGCAAGCCGCTGACCCTGAAACGGTCGGTCGACGCAGGCCAGGTCGAGCAGCGCTTCAGCCATGGCCGCACCCATAAGGTCGAGGTCGAGGTCAAGCGCAAGAAGCTGGTCGGCAAGCCCGGTCAGGCTGCCGCGGCTGACAAGGCCAAGGAAGAGGCGCTCGCGCCGCCGCCACCCGCCCCCGCGCCGCGCTCAGCGCCCGCTGCGAAGTCACCGCCGCCGGCCCAAGCGCCGCGCAAGCCGCCGATCGACAATCTGACCCGGCAGGAAGTGCAGGCAAAATTGCTGCGCGAGGCGGAAGAGGCCCGCCTCAATCAGGCCGAGGACAGCCGCCGCCGCGAGGAAGAGGCCAAGACCAAGGCGCTTGATGACGAGCGTCGCCGCGCCGAGGAAAATCGTGCCGCCGAGGACAAGATTGCCGAGGCTCCCGCCGAAACCGTTGTGCCCGCGCAGTCGGCCGAGACTTCGGCCGAGAATAGCTCGCAGCCCGCCGCCGATGCGCAGCCCGAGGCCGTGCAGCCCAGCGCCGATGCCCCGCCGCCGCGCCGGTTCACCCCGGTCGAGCGCCCCGAGCGCGCGGCCAAGCCGGAAAAGGACAAAAAGCCCGCCCGCGCCAAGGTCGGGCAAGAAGATCGACGCCGTTCGGGTAAGCTGTCGGTCAAGACCGCGCTCAACGAAGACGATGGCGCCCGCGCCCGCTCGCTCGCCGCGCTGAAGCGTGCGCGCGACAAGGAAAAGCGTGCCCAGATGACGGGCCGCAAGCGCGAGGCGCAGCCCAAGCAGAGCCGCGAAGTGGTGGTGCCCGACGCGATCACCGTGCAGGAACTCGCCAACCGCATGGCCGAAAAGGGCGCGGACCTGGTCAAGGCGCTGTTCAACATGGATCTGGTGGTCACGGTCAACCAGACCATCGACCATGACACCGCCGAGCTGCTGGTCGAGGAATTCGGCCACAAGATCAAACGCGTGTCCGAAGCCGATATCGAGATCGATACCGCCACCGACGTCGATCCGGAAGATACGCAGAAGCCGCGTTCGGCCGTCGTCACGGTCATGGGCCATGTCGATCACGGCAAGACCAGCCTGCTCGACGCCATCCGCGGCACCAGCGTCACCTCTGGCGAAGCGGGCGGTATCACGCAGCACATCGGCGCCTATCAGGTGAAGACCAAGAATGGCGATCTGATCACCTTCCTGGATACGCCTGGGCATGAGGCGTTCACCGAAATGCGCGCGCGCGGCGCCAACGTCACCGATATCGTGATCCTGGTGGTCGCGGCGGACGACGGGCTGATGCCGCAGACGATCGAGGCGATCAACCACGCCAAGTCGGCCGACGTGCCGATGATCGTGGCGATCAACAAGATCGACAAGGAAGGCGCCAATGCCCAGAAGGTGCGCGAGCGTCTGCTGGAACATGAGGTCATCGTCGAGGATATGGGCGGCGACGTGCAGGACGTGGAAGTGTCCGCACTCAAGAAGACCGGTTTGGACGATCTGCTCGAAAAGCTGTCGCTGCAGGCCGAATTGATGGAGCTGAAGGCGCGGCCGGACCGCGATGCCGAGGGTATCGTGATCGAGGCCAAGCTGGACAAGGGCCGCGGCGCGGTCGCCACCGTGCTCGTCAATCGCGGAACATTGAAGCGCGGCGACATCTTCGTGGTCGGCGGCGAGAGCGGCAAGGTCCGCGCGCTGATCGACGACAAGGGCAAGCAGGTGAAGGAAGCCGGGCCATCGGTGCCGGTCGAGGTCCTCGGCCTGTCCGGCGTGCCGAACGCGGGCGACATGCTCACCGTGGTCGAGAACGAGCAGCGTGCCCGTGAAGTGGCGGCCTATCGGTCTGAGCAGGCGCGCAAGCAGCGCACCACGCAGGCGCCGACGTCGCTGGAGAACATGTTCTCGGCGATGGGCACCGAAGCGGCGATCGAATATCCGGTGGTGATCAAGGCCGATGTGCAGGGCACCGCCCAGGCGATCGTCCAGGCTTTGAACAAGATTTCGACCGACGACATCAAGGTGCGTGTGTTGCACCAGGGCGTCGGCGGCATCACCGAGAGCGACGTGACGCTGGCGGCCGCCTCGGGCGCGCCGATCATCGGCTTCCACGTCCGGCCCAACGCCAAGGCCCGCCAGATCGCCGAGCGCGAAAAGGTGCGGTTCAAATATTTCGACGTGATCTACGATCTGACCGACGATATCCGCAAGGAAATGGCCGGTGAGCTGGGGCCGGAGATCATCGAGACGGTCGTCGGCCGGGCCGAGGTGAAAGAGGTGTTTCCCGCAGGCAAGCGCGACAAGGCGGCGGGTCTGCTCGTCACCGACGGGTTCCTGCGCAAGGGCCTGCGCTCGCGCCTCAACCGCGACGATGTCATCGTATCGAAGACGGTCATCGCCTCGCTGCGGCGCTTCAAGGACGATGTCGCCGAGGTCCGCGCGGGCCTCGAATGCGGCGTGGTTCTGGAAGACACCAACGACATCAAGGCGGGCGACATGCTCGAGGTGTTCGAGGTCGAGGAACGCGAACGGACGCTGTAACTGCAAAACCTTCTCCCGCCTGGGCGGGAGAAGGATACGCAGCCTTGCCGGTTCACCGGCTAGGCGAAGTTGGATGAGGGTGGGCGGTGCCTTGGCACCGTCGACAGGATGACACTGCGGGGGCAGCCGTCACCGCTGCGCCCCGGATCAAGTCCGGGGCTCGCTCCTCTCCCGCAAGCGGAAGAGGGTTGGAGCATCGAGATGGCCAAATATAACGACACCAGCCCCGAAGGCCGCTCGATCCGCACTTTGCGGGTCGGCGAGCAAATGCGCCACATTCTAAGCGAACTGCTGGTGCGCGGCGAGGTGCACGACCCGCGGTTGGCGGGCGAGACCATCTCGGTCACCGAAGTGCGCATGTCGCCGGACCTGCGCCATGCCACCGTGTTCTTCAAGCCGCTGCTCGGCCAGAATCAGGTTGAGATCGGCGCGGCGCTGAAGGACAATGCCGGCTATCTGAAGGGCGAAGTCGCCAAGCGCGTGCGGATGAAATATGCCGCCGAGCTCAAATTCCTCATCGACGAAAGCTTTGAAGAGGGCGACCATATCGACAGGCTGCTGCGCGACCCCAAGGTGGCGCAGGATCTTGGCGAAGGCGACTGATCGTCTAGGCGCAGTGGCGAAGCTTTATTTCTATTATGCCAGCATGAACGCGGGCAAATCCTCCACGTTGTTGCAGACCGCGTTCAATTATGGCGAGCGCGGAATGAACGTGATGCTATGGACCGCGGCGATCGACGATCGGTTGGGCTTCGGCGCAATCAGTTCGCGGATCGGCTTGTCGAGCGATGCGCACCGATTCCATGCCGCCACCGATATGTTTGAAGCGGTGATGCGCCAGCATGCGGATACGCCCCTCGCCTGCCTGTTGATCGACGAGGCACAGTTCCTCTCGCGCGAGCAGGTGTTTCAATGCGCGCGGCTCGCCGACGAGCGCGATATCCCGGTACTGTGCTATGGTCTGCGGACCGATTTTCAGGCCGCGCTCTTCCCCGGCGCTGCGGCGCTGCTCGGCATCGCCGACGCGCTCATAGAGCTGAAAGCCGTGTGCGAATGCGGACGCAAGGCGACGATGAACCTGCGTGTGGATGCGCGTGGGCAAGCGGTGCGCGAGGGTGCTCAGACCGAGATCGGCGGCGAGGAGCGCTATGTCGCGCTGTGCCGGCGGCATTTCATGGAACGGCTGCGATCAGATTGAACCTGGCCATCAAGACCGTTCGTCCTGAGCCTGTCGAAGGATCGTTCTTCTCTTGCTGGAACCTAGCGAAAAACAGGACAGCCCTTCGACAAGCTCAGGGCGAACGGTTTAGGTGAGGATCATGACCGATTCCAACCTATTTCCGGTTGGCTGATCCTCGACAAACCCCTGGGCCTCGGCTCCACGCAGGCGGTGGGGGCGGTGAAGCGGGCATTGCGCTCGGGCGGCTATGCCAAGACCAAGGTCGGCCATGGCGGCACGCTCGATCCGCTGGCGACCGGCGTGCTGCCGATCGCGCTGGGCGAGGCGACCAAGCTGGCCGGGCGGATGCTCGATGCCAGCAAGGTGTATGAATTCACCATCGGCTTTGGCGTGGAGACCGCTACGCTGGACGGCGAAGGGGCGGTAGCCGAGCGCAGCGATGCGCGGCCGACGCTGGCGGCGATTGAAGCGGTGCTGCCGCGCTTCACCGGCCCGATCGAGCAGATTCCGCCCAAATATTCCGCGCTGAAGATCGACGGGCGCCGCGCTTACGATCTGGCGCGGGCCGGGGAGCCGGTGGAGATGACGACGCGCGGGGTGACGGTGCATGGGCTGTTTACAAAATCCTCTCCGCGCGCAGCGGGGGGAGGGGGACCGCTTGGCGACAGCCAAGTGGTGGAGGGGCCGCCGCGCAGCGGCGGTTGCACCGCCGCCCCCTCCACCACCGACTTCGTCGGCGGTCCCCCTCCCCGTGCCGGGGAGGATCTTCAGGAGATCACCCTCCAGGCCCACGTTTCCAAGGGCACCTATATCCGCAGCCTGGCCCGCGACATCGCGCGCGCCCTTGATTGTTTCGGCCACGTCACCATGTTGAGGAGGCTGCGAGCGGGCCCGTTCGCGCTCGATTCCGCGATTTCGCTGGACAGGCTGGCCGAACTCGGTCATGGGGCCGCGCTTGAGGAAGCACTTTTGCCGATCGAGGCAGGGCTGGACGACATCCCGGCTCTTCCCCTCACCCCCGGGGAGGCAATCGCGGTCCGCCAGGGCCGTCTTCTATCCGGGATCGCCGCAGACGACGGTTTGAAGCTGGCGCGGGACGAGGAGAATATCCCCGTCGCGCTGGTCGAAATTACCGGCGGAGACCTCCGCATCGTCCGCGGTTTCAATCTATGATGTTCGAAGAAAGAAGAATTTTATGTCGATCACTGCCGAACGCAAGCAGGAAGTCATCAACGATCACGCCCGCGAAAAGGGCGATACCGGTTCGCCGGAGGTGCAGGTCGCGATCCTTACCGACCGCATCAACAACCTGACCGATCACTTCAAGAACAACCACAAGGACAATCACTCGCGCCGCGGCCTGCTGGCCATGGTCAACAAGCGCCGCAGCTTGCTGGATTATCTCCGCAAGAAAGACGAGCAGCGTTATGCCGACCTGATCAAGAAGCTCGGCCTGCGTAAGTGACGCAATCGTTCGGCCCGCCATTGGCGGGCCGTTTACGTATTGCGTCATCCCGGCGAAAGCCGGGATCCATCACCGAACCTCACCCGATGGACCCCGGCTTTCGCCGGGGATCGGGTAAGGCGAACAATAACGGGCTCCCCGCAATGAGGCGGGTGGCCATAAAGGGTGCCAATGGGCCCCGATCCGATCCGCACCGGACCCGTGCGGAAATAGAGGTCCCTTCGCGCAATCTGGCCGAAAGGTTCATAAGGAAAATACATGTTCGATACGAAAAAAGTAGAACTGGAATGGGGCGGCAAGACCCTCGTTCTGGAAACCGGCCGCATTGCCCGTCAGGCTGATGGTGCCGTGCTGGCAACTTACGGCGATACCGTGGTGCTGTGCGCCGTGACCGCCGCAAAGAGCGTGCGCGAGGGGCAGGACTTCTTCCCGCTCACCGTCCACTATCAGGAAAAATTCTCGGCCGCCGGACGCATTCCGGGCGGCTTCTTCAAGCGCGAAGGCCGCGCCACCGAAAAGGAGACGCTCACCAGCCGTCTCATCGATCGTCCGGTGCGCCCGCTGTTCCCCGAAGGTTTCTACAACGAAATCAACGTGATCTGTCAGGTGCTGAGCTTTGACGGTGAGACCGAGCCCGATATCCTGGCGATGATCGCGGCCTCGGCTGCGCTGACCATCTCCGGTCTGCCTTTCATGGGACCCATTGGCGGCGCGCGCGTCGGCTATCAGGACGGCGAATATATTCTCAATCCCAGCCTTTCCACGATCAAGGAAGACGGCGAACTCGACCTCGTCATCGCCGCCACCGGCGACGCCGTGATGATGGTGGAGTCCGAGGCCAAGGAACTGGACGAGGACGTCATGCTCGGCGCGGTCATGTTCGCGCATCAGCACATCAAGCCGGTGATCAACGCGATCATCGATCTGGCCGAAAAGGCCGCCAAGGAGCCGTGGGAAGTCAAGAGCGCGGACGGTAACGACGCGGTCAAGGAAGAGCTGCGCGGCATCGTCGGCAAGGACATCGCCGCCGCCTACAAGCTGACCGACAAGTCCGAGCGTTCGAACGCGCTCAACCAGGCGCGCGACAAGGCCAAGGCGCATTATGCCGACGCCGACGGCCAGCAGCAGATGACCGCGAACAAAATGGTCAAGAAGCTGGAAGCCGAGATCGTGCGCGGTGCCATCCTAAAGGACGGCAGCCGTATCGATGGCCGCAAGACCACCGAGATCCGCCCGATCGAGGCGATGGTGCACTTCCTGCCCCGCGCCCATGGTTCGGCGCTGTTCACGCGCGGCGAGACGCAGGCGATCTGCACCACCACGCTGGGCACCAAGGACGCCGAGCAGATGATCGACGGTCTGGAAGGGCTCAGCTACGAGCGCTTCATGCTGCACTATAACTTCCCGCCCTATTCGGTCGGCGAAGTGGGCCGCTTCGGCTTCACCAGCCGCCGCGAGACCGGCCATGGCAAGCTGGCATGGCGCGCGCTGCGTCCCGTGCTGCCCGACATGGACGAATTTCCGTACACCATCCGCGTGCTCAGCGACATTACCGAGAGCAATGGTTCGTCCTCGATGGCGACCGTTTGCGGCGGTTCGCTGGCGATGATGGACGCGGGCGTGCCGCTGAAGCGTCCGGTGTCGGGCATCGCCATGGGTCTCATTCTCGAGGGCAAGGACTTCACCGTGCTGTCCGACATTCTGGGTGACGAGGATCATCTGGGCGACATGGACTTCAAGGTGGCCGGCACCGAGCAGGGCATCACCTCGCTGCAGATGGACATCAAGGTCGCCGGGATCACCGAGGAGATCATGAAGACCGCTTTGCGCCAAGCCAAGGACGGCCGTGCGCACATCCTGGGCAAGATGAACGAAGCGCTCGGCGGCACCCGCCAGGAACTGTCGGACTTCGCGCCGCGGATCGAGACGATGCAGATCGACAAGACCAAGATCCGTGACATCATCGGCACGGGCGGCAAGGTCATCCGCGAGATCGTCGCGGAAACCGGCGCCAAGGTGGATATCGACGATGACGGCGTGATCAAGATCTCGTCTTCCGACGTCAGCCAGATCGAAGCCGCGAAGAAGTGGATCGAAGGCATTGTGGAAGAGGCCGAAGTCGGCAAGGTCTACAGCGGCAAGGTCGTCAACCTGGTCGATTTCGGGGCGTTCGTGAACTTCATGGGCGGCAAGGACGGTTTGGTTCACGTGTCCGAGATCAAGAATGAGCGCGTCGAAAAGGTCTCCGACGTTCTGTCCGAAGGGCAGGAGGTCAAGGTCAAGGTGCTCGAGATCGACCAGCGCGGCAAGGTCCGCCTGTCGATGCGCGTCGTCGATCAGGAAACCGGCGAGGAGCTGGAGGACAGCCGTCCGCCACGTGAGAGTCGGGGCGATCGCGGTGACCGCAAGCCGCGGGGCGACCGTGACGGCGGTGGACGCGGCGATGGCGGTGGCCGGGGCCGTGGCGGTCGTGGGCGCGGTCCGCGCGGCGGTGGCCGCGATGGCGGAAGTGACGACGGTGCCAAGGGCGAGAACGCCCCCTTGCCCGATTTCATCACGAACGACTGATAAGTCGTTATCGCGCCGGACAAATGGGTGGCGCCGGTCGATCCGGCGCCACCCTTTGCTTATCGGGCGCTGACGGCTCGACGGGAAGCTGGCTGCGTGCGTGCCGTCTCGCCGAGTTCGTAGAAGCGCGAGACGACGTCCTGGGCCAGTTTTTCGAGATGGCTTTTCTGCATTTCACTGGCGGGGCCGCGCGTTCGGTCGTCGATCACGCATAAGGTGCCGACGCGGCGTCCGTTTTCCAGCCGGAGGGGGGCGCCGCAATAATAACGAATGTTCGGATCGCCCAGGACGAGCGGATTGTCCGCAAACAGTTGATGTTTCAGCGGATCGATGACTTCGTAGACCATCTCCCCCCGGATCGCGTGGGTGCAGAAGGAGCAGCCGCGCGCGGTCTCGCGGACGTCGAGCCCATGGCGGGCGCGAAACCACTGGCGGTTGCGATCGACCAGCGAAACGAGCGCGATCGGCGCGTTGAAGAAGCCGGCGGCTTCGGTGACGATCGCCTGCAGTTCGGAGTCCTCCCCGGTATCGAGCTGGTTCAGCGCGTATAGCGCCTCGAGGCGGGCTTGTTCGGAGAGGGGGGTCGGTTCGCTGGAAGAAGGGTGCATCACGCCTATCCTGATCGTTTCAAACATCGCGCCACTGGTTCGGCTTCCACGTCATCGGATAGGAAGGAGATGAAAAGAAATGCACGCCAGACATGGTTAACCGCTATTAACCCAAGCATGTGGGAGCGATCATGCCGCGGCGTGCCTTCATCCGCGATACAGCCAGACGCGCTTACGGCTTGGCGTGGAGAGTTACGCAGGCTAGGGATCGCGCCATGACACGCATTTATATTCGCAGCGGCGCGCTGGCGCTTGCGCCCGTCCTGCTCGCGGGATGCTCCACCTTGGGTATCGGCGGCGGCAACAAGGGCGAGGATACGGCCTATGTCGCGCGCGACGTCGGCACGCTCTACAACGCCGCCAAGGATCGCCTCGATAAGGGCCAGTACAAGCTCGCCGCGGCCCTGTTCGACGAGGTCGAGCGGCAGCACCCCTATTCGCCCTGGGCCCGCCGCGCGCAGCTGATGAGCGCGTTCAGCTATTATAGCGAGGGCGATTATCCCAAGGCGATCGCATCGTCGCAGCGTTTCCTGTCGATCCATCCAGGCAACAAGGACGCGCCCTACGCCTATTATCTGATCGGGGTCAGCTATTACGAGCAGATCGCCGATGTGCGGCGCGACCAGAGCACGACCGAGCAGGCGCTCGCCGCGCTGGGCGAGGTACAGCGCCGCTATCCCGAAACGCGCTATGCCGCCGATGCCGCGCTCAAGATCGATTTGGTCAACGACCATCTGGCCGGCAAGGAAATGGAGATCGGCCGCTTCTATCAGCGCCGCAACCAGTGGCTCGCCGCCACGCTGCGCTTCCGCGAAGTAGTCGACAAATATCAGACGACGACGCACGCGCCCGAGGCTTTGTACCGGCTGGTCGAATCCTATCTCTCGCTCGGCATCCCCGTGGAAGCCAAGAAAGCCGCCGCCGTGCTCGGCGCCAATTATCCCGGCAGCAAATGGTATGAACGCGCCTATGAGCTGATGCAGGACAAGGCCCCGACGCAGGTTTCATGACAGCGAACAGCTCTCATATCGTCATTCCAGCGAAAGCTGGAATCTCCAGCGCACCGGCAAAGCCTGCACGCCCGAGACCCCAGCTTTCGCTCGGGTCCCAGCAAAGTACTACTTTGCTGGGTTCCCTTTCGCTGGGGTGACGACCTGAGGGGGTCGTCATGCTCACCGCGCTTTCCATCCGCGACGTCGTGCTGATCGAAGCGCTCGACCTCGAGTTCGAGGGTGGGCTCAGCGTGCTGACCGGCGCGACCGGCGCGGGCAAGTCGATCCTGCTCGATTCGCTCGGCCTCGCTCTGGGCGCGCGCGCCGATAGCGGGCTGGTGCGACAGGGGACAGAGCGCGCAAAGGTTACCGCCAGCTTCGCCGCGCCCGCACCCGGATCGAAGCTCGCTGCGCTGCTCGTAGACAACGAGATCGAATATGAGCCCGGCGAGCCGTTGGTCATTCGCCGTACGGTGAAAGCCGATGGCGGCAGCCGCGCGTATCTCGCCGATCAGCCGGTGAGCGCGGCGCTGCTGCGCGAGGTCGGGCGCCATCTCGTCGAAATCCACGGCCAGCATGACGATCGTGGCCTCCTCAACCCACGCGGCCACCGCGCCTTGCTGGACGCTTTTGGTCGCTGCGACCCCGCGCCCGTGGCCGCCGCGCACAAGGCTTGGATCACGGCCCGCGAGCAGCTGCAAACCGCGCGCGCCGAACGCGACGAGGCCGAGCGCGACCGCGAATGGCTGGACCATGCGGTGGGCGAACTCGAAGCGCTCTCGCCCGAGCCCGGCGAGGAGCAGACGCTCGCCGAGGAACGCGCATCGATGCAGGCGGGCGAGCGGATCGCCGAGGATCTCGACGCGATCCGCGCGGTGTTCGAAGGCTCCGACGGCGGCCTGGCGCAATTGCGCGGTGCCGCGCGGCGGCTGGACCGCGTGTCGGAGGGACACAAGCTGCTGGGGGAGGCGCTCGCAGCGCTCGACCGCGCATTGCTCGAGGCCGGCGAGGCCGAGGACAAGCTGGGCGCCGCCGCCGAGGCGCTGGCGTTCGAACCCGCGCGGCTCGATTCGGTCGAGACGCGATTGTTCGAACTCCGCGCGGTGGCGCGCAAGCATCAGGTCGAGCCCGATGCGCTGGCCGATCTGCTGGATCGGCTGGCGGCCAGGCTCGATGCGCTGGAGGGCGGCGCCGCGAGCATCGCTGCGCTCGAACGCGCCGAAAAGGCGGCGGCGGGGGCCTATGCAACGGCCGCGCAGGCGCTGACCGATGCGCGCGCGCAGGCGGGTGCCCGGCTCGACGCCGCGGTGGCGGGCGAGCTCGCACCGCTGAAGCTCGACGCCGCGCGCTTCCGCACGGCGCTGGAGGATATGCCGCCCGAACAATGGGGGCCGCGCGGCAAGGACCGCATCGAATTTCTCATATCGACCAATCCGGGCGCTCCGTTTGCGCCGCTCGCCAAGATCGCCAGCGGCGGCGAACTCTCGCGCTTCATCCTCGCGCTCAAGGTGGCGCTGGCCGAAGAGGGCGGGGCGGCCACGATCATCTTCGACGAGATCGATCGCGGCGTCGGGGGCGCCGTCGCCAGCGCGATCGGCGAGCGACTGGCGCGGCTAGCGTCCAGCCGACAGCTCCTCGCCGTTACCCACAGCCCGCAAGTCGCTGCCACCGGCACGCATCATTTTGTCATCGCCAAGTCGAATGACGGTACGGTGACGAGGACCGGCGTGCATCAGCTCGACGCGAGCGAACGGCGGCAGGAAATCGCGAGGATGCTGTCCGGTGCGGAGGTGACCGACGAGGCGAGGGCACAGGCGGACCGTTTGCTGGAGGGGGTGTAAACCCTCCAGTTGCGATCGCCATTTCTCGCTGTCCTACAGCACGCCGCATCGGCTATCCTGCGTGCCATGCGATCGCCTGCCTCTTCCCCATCCGCCACTTTACATAATATCCTCGCGCGGGGGGCAACAGGGGGGGGACGTATACGGCCCATTGTGAACTTCCGCGCAATATCCTTTCACGGGCGCCGCGAATCAAGCGAGCAGTCCGCGTGAGCGATTTGCCTGAAACCGAGGCCGAGGCCGCCAATGAATTGATGAAGCTTGCCAAGACGATCGCGAATCACAACCGGCTCTATCATGCCGAGGACGCGCCCGAGATATCGGACGCGGACTATGACGCGCTGATCAAGCGCAACAATGCACTGGAGGCGGCATTCCCGCACCTGGTGCGCGCGGACAGCCCGAACGCGGCGGTCGGCGCGGCGGTGGCGGGTTCGCCGCTGGCCAAGGTGCGGCACGAGCAGCGGCTCTACTCGCTCGACAATGGCTTTTCCGATGAGGACATCGCCGAATTCCTGGCGCGCGTCCGGCGCTTCCTGAGCCTGGCCGAGGACGAACCGCTCTGCCTGACCGCCGAGGACAAGATCGACGGGCTGTCGCTCTCGCTGCGCTACGAGCAGGGCCGGCTGGTGCGCGCCGCCACGCGCGGCGACGGGCAGGTGGGCGAGGATGTGACGCCCAATGCGCGGACGATTGCGGATATCCCGCAATTTCTCCCCTCCCCTTCAGGGGAGGGGCCGGGGGTGGGGACTATCAATCAAACGCGACATTCGAGGCAAGCCCCCACCCCTAACCCCTCCCCTGAAGGGGAGGGGGACAAGCAGGTCCCCGATCTGTTCGAGGTGCGCGGCGAGGTTTATATGGCGAAGGCCGATTTCGCCGCGCTCAATGCTGCGCAGCAAAAGGCGGATGAAAAGATCTTCGCCAATCCGCGCAACGCCGCCGCCGGGTCGCTGCGGCAGAAGGATGCATCGGTGACCGAGGCGCGGCCCCTGCGCTTCCTTGCCCATGGCTGGGGCGAAGCTTCGAGGGTGCCGGGCGAGACGCAGACGCAGGTGATGCGCGCGATCGCAAGCTGGGGTTTCCCGGTGTCCGAGCATCTGAAGCGCTTCGATACGCTGGACGCGCTGCTCGCGCATTACCGCGCGATCGAGGCGCAGCGCGCCGACATGCCTTACGATATCGACGGCGTGGTCTACAAGGTCGACCGGCTGGACTGGCAGGCGCGGTTGGGCTTCGTCGCCAAGGCGCCGCGCTGGGCGATCGCGCACAAGTTCCCCGCCGAACGGGCGGAGACGACGCTGGAGGCGATCGACATCCAGGTCGGGCGCACCGGCAAGCTGACCCCGGTCGGGCGGCTGACCCCGGTGACGGTGGGCGGCGTGGTGGTTTCGAACGTCACGTTGCACAACCGCGACGAGATCGCGCGGCTGGGCGTGCGGCCGGGCGACCGCGTCCGCATCCAGCGCGCCGGCGATGTGATCCCGCAGGTGGTCGAAAACCTCACGCGCGACGCAAAGCGCCCCGCATTCCATTTTCCCGAGACCTGTCCCGAATGCGGGTCCGAGGCGGTGGCCGAGGAGGGCGAGGTCGATGTGCGCTGCACCGGCGGGCTGATCTGCCCCGCGCAGCGCTTTCAGCGGCTCGCCCATTTCGTCTCGCGCGGCGCGCTGGATATCGACGGGCTGGGCGAGAAGAGCATCGCGGAATTCCTGGAAGCCGGGCTGATCCACGGGCCTGCCGATATTTTCCGGTTACGCCAGCACCGTGCCGACATCCTGGAGCGCGAGGGCTGGCAGGACAAGTCGGTCGACAATCTGCTGGCGGCGATCGAGGCGAAGCGCCGGCCCGATGCCGCGCGGCTGCTGTTCGGGCTTGGCATCCGCCATGTCGGAAGCGTGACCGCGCGCGATCTGATGAAGGGGCTGGGCAAGCTCGAAAGACTGCCCGGCAAGGCGGCGGAATTTTACAAATACCGCGAAGAGCATCCCAGATCGCAAGACGAAAGCGATGGCAAATATATCGGCCGGATGGACGAGGCGATCAAGGCGATCCTCGAAGTGCGGACCGACGGGATCGGCCCCGCAGTCGGTCTAGCGCTCGCCGATTTCTTCCACGAGAAGCACAACCGCGAAGCGTGGGACGACCTGATGTCCGAGGTGGATCCCGAACCCTATGTTACCGAAACGCTGGCCAGCGAGGTCGCCGGCAAGACGGTGGTGTTCACCGGCAAGCTGGAGACGATGAGCCGCGACGAGGCCAAGGCGCAGGCCGAACGGCTGGGCGCCAAGGCGAGCGGCTCGATCAGCGCCAAGACCGATCTGCTGGTGGCCGGGCCGGGCGCGGGATCGAAGCTCAAAAAGGCGACGGAACTGGGGGTCGAGGTGATCGACGAGGCCGGCTGGGCGGCGATCGTGGCGAAGGCGGGGTAGGGGGTGCGCTTATACTTTCCGTCATTGCGAGGAGCCGGAGGCGACGAAGCCTGTCCTCAGCGACTGCTGCAAGCAGTCAGTCGAAGGGCAATCCAGAGTGGCTACAGCGCTGCAACTGCCCTGGATTGCTTCACCCTGCGGGCTCGCAATGACGGCATAAACCTAGCAAGGCATCTGCGACATCAGCAGGGATATTTGCGGATCAGGATGCGCTTCCAGGCATCCCGCACGGACAATGTCCTGCGCTGCGCCTCCGGAACCGTACCGAATTCCTCGAGTACCTCCTCGGCGCTCATTCCTTTACCCTTGGCCGGCGGGCAATATAGCGGCGCGCCGTTCTTCTTGGCGGCATCGTTTTCCGCCTTGACCGACTTGCCCGCGGCTTTCATCTCGTTCATCAGCGGTTTGAAATCGCTCGACAGCATCGCCATCACACCCTTTTTCTGCAGGGCCTGTCCGCGTGCGTAGAATGTCTGCGCATCCATCGCCATGGCGGCCGTCGAGGCGCAAAGCATTGCAATGGCCGCGGTATATTTCCATTGGCGCATATGAACCTCCCTGGATGCGATGGATCGGAACGAAATGTCGCTTGCCCGCTGAACCGTCAGTTAACGGTCTGTCTCGGTTGCGGAAACCAGCGCATCACGCCGCCCGCCATCGGCGTCCATACCCCTACCGCGATCCCAGCGTCGCGCAGGATGCGGCCGGTCCAGGCGTTACAGGTGGTGAAAGCGCTGTAATGGCCGTGCGCCGCATAGAAGGCGTCGTTGGGGCCGTAGCCGAAGCTGGACGGCGCGCGGCCATCGGCGCCGGGGCTGAACTGCGCGCGGATCGCGGCGGCGAGGCGGCGATATTGCGCTTCGCTCACCACCACTCGGCGGCGGAAGGATTGGGCGCCGGGATTGTAGAGGAAATCGACATGCATCAGCACCTCGTCCGATCCGGCGGCGGCGTGCCAGGCGACGGCGGGGGTCAGGTCGGTCCAGTTCGGAGTCTCGCGGTAGAAGCGCGCTTCGCCCCAGCCGACCAGGATATGCGTGCTGTAATAGCGCGGATCGCGAATGTCCTCTGGCCGCAGCAGGTCGCGCCAATCGGCGAGGCCGTTGGCGAGCGGCATGACGATGCCGGTGTGGACGCCGTTGGTTTCGACCCAGATCTCAACGCCGCGCTTGGGCTGCCGCCAACCGGGATTGACAGCGATCAACGAGCCGGCCAGCGCGGCTCCGAAATAAAGGCCGATCGCCAGAATCAGCCAGGCGAGTCCCGATCTGGCCAGCCGCCACGAAAGCAAAGTTCGCGCTCTTCCGTTTTCCCCTCGCATCATGCTATGATCGGCTCATGAACGCAGAAAGTCACGTCTTCGAAACGCCCCCGGAGGGCGCCGCGCCCGAC
This sequence comes from Novosphingopyxis sp., assembly GCF_965218915.1. Lineage (GTDB taxonomy): Bacteria > Pseudomonadota > Alphaproteobacteria > Sphingomonadales > Sphingomonadaceae > Novosphingopyxis. The sequence continues at coordinate 1,337,918 of NZ_OZ244708.1, forward strand.
TGGACCATCCCGCAGGGTTGGGACCGCTATACGCCGCAAGAGCACGCCACCTGGGACAAGCTGTTTGCCCGCCAGCGCGACATGCTGCCCGGCCGCGCGTCGAGCGAATTCCTCAAGGGTCTCGACGTGCTGCAACTGTCCAAGCCCGGCATCCCGGACTTCGCCGAGCTCAACGAGCGGCTGACGGCGGCGACCGGCTGGCAGGTGGTGGCGGTGCCGGGGCTGGTGCCGGACGACGTGTTCTTCGATCATCTCGCCAACCGCCGCTTCGTCTCGGGCAACTTCATCCGCCGGCCGGACCAGCTCGATTATCTGCAAGAGCCGGATATCTTCCACGACGTGTTCGGCCATGTGCCGATGCTCGCCGACCCGACCTTCGGCGATTACATGGCGGCCTATGGGCGCGGGGGCAAGCGCGCGCTGAAGCTGGGCGCGCTGGAGAAGCTGGCGCGGCTCTACTGGTATACGGTGGAATTCGGGCTGGTGCGCGAGGCCGAGGGGCTCCGCATCTACGGCGCGGGCATCGTTTCCAGCTTCGGCGAGAGCGAGTTCGCGCTGGACAGCGACAGCCCCAACCGTATCGGCTTCGGCCTTGAACGCGTAATGCGCACCAAATACCGGATCGACGATTATCAGCAGAATTATTTCGTGATCGACAGCTTCGAGAGCCTGCTCAACGTCACCGTGGAAACCGATTTCGCGCCGGTGTACGAGCGGCTGGCAGACCAGCGCGATATCGAGGTGGCCGAGCTGGTTGAGGGCGACGATGTCATTACTCGGGGCACGCAGACTTACGCGATGGCCAAGAGTCTCGAAGTCGAGCGCGACGCGTGAGCTACCACTCGCTCGTGCCGATCGGCTTGGGAAGCGCGCGCCGTTGCTTGCGTCGATAGCCCTTGCGGGTACGCTTGCGCAGAACCAGCGTGGGCCAGTTTTCGCGGTCGCGGCGCTCGACGAGACGATAGCCCTCGCGGCGATAGGCGGCGGCAACGCCCTCGGCCTGATCACGTATCAGACCGGCGAGGATCAGAGTGCCGCCGCCCTGCTGGAGCGCCGCGAGATCGGGAGCGAGCGCGATCAGCGGACCGGCAAGGATGTTGGCCATCACCAGATCATAAGGCGCGCGCCGGCGGATCAGCGGATGATCGGTGCCCGGCGCGGCGACCAGCACCAGCGCCTCCGGCTCCCGACCGGCGGCGATGCCGTTCATAGCGGCGAACTCGGCGGCCAACTCGACCGCGACCGGATCGATGTCGCTCGCTACGATCCGCGCCTGCGGCCACAACCGCGCGGCGGCAAAGGCGAGCAGGCCGGTGCCGGTGCCGATATCCGCGATGCGGCGGAAGCGCTTGCCTTCCGATTTCAGAGCATCGAGCGCGGAAAGGCAGCCATGGGTCGTCGGATGATGCCCGGTGCCAAAGGCGCGGCTGGCGTCGACCTGCAGGTCGATCAGCGAAGAGTCGTCCGGCGCGAGTTCGCCGCTGAGACGTATGTAAAAGCGCCCGACCCGAAACGGGTCGAGCCCCGCTTGGCTGGCAGTGACCCAGTCCTCGTCGTCCAGTTGCTCGATCGCCGCGTCCGCGTCCTGTGCGCTCGGGATCAGCGCGCGCAGGGCGTTGGCGGTGGTCTCGTCGGGCCGCTGTTCGAAATAGGCCTCGACCAGCCATTCACCGCTATCCTCGCCCCGTTCGTGCGCCACCAGAGCGGGCATCGGATCAAGCTCGACGAAGGCGGAGATGTCGCCTGCGAGCCGGTCCGCTTCGGCGCGAGTGCAGGGGAGGGTGAGTTTGTAGCTCGGCATGATCAAAAACTCGTCATTGCGAGGCCGCAGGCCGCGGCAATCCAGAATGGTTGCAGCACTGTTTCCTGCGGCTCCTCGCAATGACAAAGGAGGGGGCCGTTTGTCAGCGCACGAAGCTCGCGCCGTTCGCGTCGATCACCGCGCCGGTCATCGATGGCGGAGCGTCGAGCGCGCAGAATTTCACGATGTCCGCGATTTCGGACGTCTCGGCGACGCGGCCGAGCGGGATGTCCTCTAGCAATCGCTCGCCGCCACGGCTCGCCAGATAGTCTTCCGCCATGCCGGTCATGGTGAAGCCGGGGCAGACGGCGAAAGCGAGAATGCCATCGGCGCCGTAACCGCGCGCGATCGATTTGGTCATCGCGACCATGCCCGCCTTGGACGCGGCATAATGCCAATGCGCCGGGCTGTCGCCGCGATAAGCCGCGCGGCTGGCGACGTTGACGATCCGGCCGCCGCTGCCGGTCTCCTGCCAGTGGCGCACGGCATAGCGGCTGAGTTCCGCCGACGCGGTCAGGTTGATGCGCATGGTCCGTTCCCACCCATCCAGCCATTGGATATCGGAGGCGTCGAGCGGATTGGCTTCGAAGATGCCGGCATTGTTGACCAGCACGTCGATGCGCCCGTGCAGCCGTTCCAGCGCATCGTTCCAGAGGTCGGCGGCGGCACCGGGCGTCGAAAGGTCAGCGCCGATCAGGTCTCCGCGTGACGTGCTGGCATGGCCGATGTTGCGGGCTCCGGCCATGCCGAGCGCTTCGTGAACGGCCTTGCCGATGCCGCGGCTGGCGCCGGTGAGCAGGATGTGGGCGGTCTGGGTCATGGCCCGGACGTAGAGGATAGGGAGCCGATTCGAAAGAGCAGAAGGCTTCGGGAACGAGGCCGAGCGTCACTTCCTTCGGCGATGCGCGCGATCAGCCGTTGGCGAATCGCTTCACGAAATCTTCGGCCGCACCGTCGAGTTGGGCCAGATGCCCGTCCATTTCTGCAAAGGCCTGGCTCACCCGGTCGATCTCGTCGGTGACGTTCTCGCTATCGCGGCGGATCGAGGAGATGGTGCTCGACATCGAATCCGCGGCCAAAGCGGTTTCGTCGACCGCGCTGGTGATCATGGTGACGGTCTGGGCCTGCGTTTCCATGGCCTGGCGGATGCGCTCCGCCGACGATTTGACTTCACCCACGGTTTCGCGAATCGAGCCGTTCATTTCCACCGTTCGCACGGTGGCGGCCTGGATCGCGCTGATCTTCTGGTCGATTTCATCGGTGGCCTTGGCGGTCTGGTTGGCCAAGCTCTTCACTTCCTGTGCGACGACGGCGAAGCCGCGGCCCGCTTCCCCGGCGCGGGCGGCCTCGATGGTGGCGTTGAGCGCAAGCAAATTGGTCTGTCCGGCGATGTCGCGGATCAACCCCAAAATCGATTCGATCGATTGGGTGTGTTCGGACAAAGCCTGGCTGACGCTGACCGCTTCCTCGGACTGCGCGGCGGCGCGCGAGGTGACATCGACCGACTGCTCGACCTCTTCGCGCGCTTCCTCGATAGCCCGAATCAGACCGGCGGCGGTCTGCGCCGCTTCACGCATCGCCACGGCGGACTGTTCGGACGCGGCCGCGACCTCGGAACTCTTGCCGAGCATGCTGTGCGCGGAATGCTTGGCGTCGGCGGCGGTCGTGCTCACTGAATTGCGGCGCTCGCTGGCGTTGCGCACCGCGGTTTCGATCTGCTCGCGAAACGCGTCCAGCCCGTTTTGGCGAGCGATGCGATCCTGCCCGCGCACCACCTCGTGCATAAAGGCTGAACTGACCTCCATTTCGAACCCACTGATGCGCAACTGGCAATCGACCAACCGCTGGAGACGATCGAAATCGCCATCGCAGCGTTGCGCGACGACGCGCAGGGTTTCGCGATGAGCTTCGGTCAATGCCGCATAGAGCTGGCTCGGTTCGATGCCGGAGTTGATGGTGTTCAAGGCATTTTCGCGGGCGATCTTCACCCACTCGTTATCGGACGGTCGATGATATTTCGCGATGATATAGCGTTCGGCCTTGTCGATCATCCGATCCTGCGTTTTCTTATCCAGTCTGGCGACCGGGGTATTGTCGGCGGCGAAATCATTCCAGAAGACTTCCGCGATGCGGCGCTCCGAACCTCGAATTGCGTCGCTTAAATTCTTCAGCTCCTCCAACAGGGCGGCATCCTTGTTCAAATTGTTCAGGCGTCGCATGATCGCCTCTTCCGGATCGCTAAGTTGATCGAGAGATACGGCGAGGGTCATTGGGTCATGTCCTGCTGATGGGCACAGAGGATGCGTACAACAGCCTCGGGCTCGGTTCTCTATGGCAAGGTGGTTAATCTTCGGTTAGCAGGCTTGGTCCACGCATCGCCGATCGCGCGCGCCATGTTGCATCGCCCCGTGGTTCGGCTAGAAGGCGGGCCAATCCAAAGCTTTCTCTCGAAGGAGCCATCATGGCCGGAGCCGATCGTCCGCTCTCTCCGCATCTGCAGATCTGGAAATGGGGACCGCATATGGCCGCCTCGATCGCGCACCGGGCGACGGGCACCATATTGGCGCTGGTCGGCATTCCGGTGTTGGTCTGGTGGCTGCTCGCCGCCGCGTCCGGCGCCGATGCCTATGCCAGCTTCAGCAAATGGGTGATCGACGCGGGCGACGCGGGCGGTTTCGCCGCCATCACCACGGTGTTGTTCAAGCTCGCCGCGATCGTCGTCGCCTGGTCCTTCTTCCAGCATATGCTGTCGGGCTTGCGCCATCTGGTCATGGACATGGGCGCAGGGTACGAATTGAAGACCAACCGCACCGTCGCGGTCCTGACTTTCGTCGGATCGATCCTGCTGACATTGTTGCTGGTCGTTTACGTCGCTATGCGCGGATTGGGGAACTGAACCATGGGTAATGGAACCGAGATCGGCCGCGTCCGCGGCCTGGGCTCCGCCAAGGAAGGCGCCCATCACTGGATCGGCCAGCGGCTGACCGCGATCGCCAATCTGCTGCTGCTGCTGTGGTTCGTCGGATCGTTGCTGCTGTTGCCTTCGCTGGATTACCAGATAGTCAGCATGTGGCTGTCCTCGTCGCTCGCCGCGGTGCCGATGATCCTGCTGCTGGTCAGCACCTGCTGGCACCTGCGTCTGGGGCTGCAGGTGTTCATCGAGGATTATGTGCATGAGGCGCGTGGCAAACTGCCGCTCCTCATCCTACTTAATTTCTATGCGATCGCCGCCGCCGCGCTCGGCACCTTTGCAGTTCTCAAACTCGCCTTCACCGGAGCTGCCGCATAATGGCCTCAGATACCGCCGCCAGCGATACCAACGCATCGACCCAGCCTGCCTATCAGATCATCGATCACAGCTATGACGCGGTCGTCGTCGGCGCGGGCGGTTCGGGCCTGCGCGCGACCATGGGCAGCGCCGAGGCGGGCCTTCGCACCGCGTGTATCACCAAGGTGTTTCCCACACGCTCGCACACCGTTGCCGCGCAGGGTGGCATCGCCGCGTCGCTCGGCAATATGGGGCCGGACCACTGGACCTGGCACATGTATGACACGGTGAAAGGATCGGACTGGCTGGGCGATCAGGACGCGATCGAATATCTGTGCCGCGAAGCGCCTGCCGCCGTCTATGAGCTGGAACATGCCGGCGTGCCGTTCAGCCGCACCGATGAGGGCAAGATCTATCAGCGCCCGTTCGGCGGCCATATGCAGAATATGGGCAAGGGCCCGCCGGTGCAACGCACCTGCGCCGCGGCCGACCGCACCGGCCACGCCATGCTTCACGCGCTCTATCAGCAGAGCCTGAAATATGACGCGGATTTCTTCATCGAATATTTCGCGATCGACCTGATCATGGAAGATGGCGCCGATGGACCCGAATGCCGCGGCGTGATCGCGCTGTGCCTCGAGGACGGCTCGATCCACCGCTTCCGCAGCCATGCCGTAGTGCTGGCGACGGGCGGCTGCGGCCGCGTGTTCCAGAGCGCCACCAGCGCCCACACCTGCACCGGCGACGGCGGCGGCATGGTGATGCGCGCCGGCTTGCCGCTGCAGGACATGGAGTTCGTGCAGTTCCACCCGACCGGCATTTACGGCGCCGGCGTGCTGATCACCGAGGGCGCGCGCGGCGAGGGCGGTTACCTCACCAATTCCGAGGGCGAGCGCTTCATGGAGCGCTATGCGCCCAGCGCGAAGGATCTGGCCAGCCGCGACGTCGTCAGCCGCGCGATGGCCGCCGAAATCCGCGAAGGGCGCGGCGTCGGCAAGGAAGCCGATCATATGTATCTGCATCTCGACCATATCGATCCCGCGATCTTGGCCGAGCGCTTGCCCGGCATCACCGAGACCGGCAAGATTTTCGCTGGTGTCGACCTGTCCCGCAAGCCGCTCCCCGTGGTGCCCACAGTCCATTACAACATGGGCGGTATCCCGACCAATTATCATGGCGAGGTGCTGAACCCGACCACCGGCGATCCCGACGCGACGGTCAAGGGCCTCTATGCGGCGGGCGAAGCGGGCTGCGTTTCGGTCCACGGCGCCAACCGTCTGGGCTCGAACAGCCTGATCGATCTCGTCGTGTTCGGCCGCGCGATCGGCAAGCGGCTTGCCGCGACGATCGAGCTCGGCTCCGCGCACAGGCCGCTGGCCAAGGGATCGGAAGAATTCTCGCTCGAGCGGCTCGACCATTTCCGCAACGCCAAGGGGGGCTCGCCCACGGCCGATGTGCGGATGGACATGCAGAAGACGATGCAGAAGCATTGCGCCGTGTTCCGCGACACCGCGACGCTGGCCGAAGGGCTGGACAAGATGAAGACGGTCAATGCGCGCTTGCAGGACATCCAGGTATCGGACCGCTCACTGATCTGGAACACCGATCTGGTCGAAACGATGGAGCTCGACAATCTGATGGCGCAGGCGATGGTGACGATCACCAGCGCCGGCAACCGCCACGAAAGCCGCGGCGCGCACAGCCATGAGGATTTTCCTGATCGCAACGACGCCGAATGGATGAAGCACACTGTCAGCTGGTATGACGGCTGGGGCGGCAAGACCGGCGCGGGGGCGAACGACGGCGTGAAGCTTAGCTACCGTCCGGTGCATGAGTTCACGCTGACCGACGAGGTCGATTATATCGAGCCGAAGAAACGGGTGTATTGAGCGCAGCCGAGACTGCGGCAAGCCAGGCTAGAACGTCCCGCTGATATCCAGCGTCAAGACTTTGCCCGCGGTGCGCTCGCGCGCTTCGTCGAAAGCGATCGGCCCGTCGCGGCGATTGACGAACAGAATGCGCCTGAAATTCTCGCCGGTGTCGAGCAGGTTGCCCGCCGTCAGGCGGACCTTCAGGCCAAGCACGTCCTTGTTCTCGACATAGAGATAGGCATCGCCGTTCGCAAAGGTGAACTGCGATATCTGGTTCAGCCGGAAGCCCGGTTCCTCGGCGAATTTGAAATAGCCCGCGCCATAAGCCCAATCGCTCTCGGGAATGTCCTGGCGCAGATTAAGGTCGATGTCATATTTCAGATTGTTGCTCACCGGAATGCGCGCGCCGGTAAGCGGATCGTCGAGCCGGGCATGGCGGTAGCGGCCGGAAAATTCGAGCTGCGCGCCGGTCCAGCCGAGCGGTTCGAATTTCAGCGTCCCCGTGGCTTTCAAACCGTAGACGATGGCCAGATCCACATTACCGGGCGCTTCGCCGAAGGCGCCGATCGGCACCTGCGCGACCAGATCAGATATCCGGCGATAGTCGGCCGTCAACGTCGCCGATCCCCACGGGCCGAGCGTCTTGGTCGCCTCAAGCTCGAAATCCCAGCTCTGCTGCGGCACCAGATCGGGGTTGCCGGCGTCCTGATTGCCGGAGCCTAGATCGGTCTGCGCCGCGAAATCGAAGAAGTTCAACTGGCCTACCGAACGCTCCGCCCTGAACCGCACATCGAGCGTTGGCAGCGGTTTCCAGGCGAGCGAGACGAAGCCCTTGGAGCGCACGAATTGCCGGACGAGGCCGCGCGCGCCGCTCTGCGACAGCCGTGAATATTCCGCGCCGAGCGAGGTCTGTATGGTGAGCTTGGAGGTGAGCGGGCGGCCCCAGCTGAGATCGGCCTCGCCGCGCTGCTCGCGGATCGTCGCCGCCGCGCCCGGCAGATCGATCGGGGCGAAGCTTCCGTCGGGCTGCAACTCGGACAATAGCGTGTCGGTATCGAGATCGTTGAGCGCGCCCTCCAGCGAGACCTGCCAGTCATTGCTTCCGCCCTTCCAGCGATATTCCGCGCGGGCGATGGTCTCGCCCTCGTCGATGAACAGGTCCTGCAGCGTGCCGGCGGCGGGCCGGCCGTCGACATAATCGGTGCGCAGGTCGTTGCGGAACGGGCTGTGCTCGAACCGGTTGAGGCCGATCAGCTTGAGCCGCCCCCGGCCGAGCGCGAATTCGTAATCGCCGCTGATTTCGTAATTATACTCTTGCTCGGTCGTAAAGAACCGGCGGGTGCGTTGCGGCGTGAAGCTGAGCTCCCGTTCGGTTCTGCGCGGACGTTCGAACGCCAGGTTGAGATTGGCGATATTGCCTGCATCGTCACGATGCTTGAGCGCCGCGCTGAGCTTGGGCTGTTCGCCTTCGATTCGCAGGAACTCCTCGCGCCGGTCGATCAGCGCGCCGTCGCCGTCCGACACCAGCTCCGGCCCGTCATTGCCCTGCCGGTAGGAGCCATTGGCGTAGCCCAGCGTGTATTCGACCTTACCAAGCTTGCCCGAATAGCTGATCTCGCCATTGTATAGCACCGGATCGGTGCCGCGCGTGCGCACCTGCGGGCTATAGCGGAACTGGCCCGCGCCGCCGCCGGCTTCATAGATCACGTTTGCAACCTGCCCCGACAGACCCGGAATATCGAGCGAGGCGGCGTCGAGCAGCTCGATCCGAGTGACGCTGGCCGCGCCGATGCGGCCGAGCGCGGTGAAGATGTCGGTTGATTTGGCCGAGAAGCGCTCGCCGTTCAGCAGCACGTTCGCGCCGCCCTGGCCCAGGCCCCGGCGGTTCTCGCCTTGATCGATCTGGAAGCCGGGGACGCGGCGGACCATGTCGAGCGCGGTCTGCGGCGCATATTGGGTGAAATAGGTGGGCGGAAACACGCGCGCACCGGCCGCGCCCGGTTCCGGCTCGCTTGCCGGCACCGGATCGGCCTCCTGCGCGCCAGCCGCCGCGAACGGTACCAGGCTGGTGCCGGCAAGCAGCAAGCCAATGAGCAGAGCCTTGGGCAAATGGGTCTCCCTGTCGGCCAGACGTTTCCGCTCCGTGCCTTGATCGGATCGATATCGAAGCTGTATTATAAGGATAAAACGCCTAGGGCAGCAGGCTGATCGATGAAAGGCGTTTGCGGGTGGATCAACCGCTATGGCGCGATGCGTGGGGTATCGCTAAAGGCTTCGGCGGCGATTGTCAGGCTTTTCTTGCGCGCCTCGTGATCGAAGATCGCGCTGGTCAGGATCAGCTCGTCGGCCCTTGTGCGATCGACGAAGGCGGCCACCTTGCCCTGCACCTGGTCGGCGGTGCCGGTTGCGGTGGCGGCGAGCACGCCGTCCAGCATCTGGCCATATTGCGGCGGCAGGCTTTCGCGATAGCCGCGCACCGGCGGCTTTAGCTTGCCGGGATGGCCGCTGCGCAGCGCGACGAAGCTCTGCTGCATCGAGCTGGCGAGATACTCGGCCTCCTCCTCGCTGTCGGCGGCGAAGACGTTGAAACCGCAGATCGCATAGGGCTCGTCCAGCACCTCGGACGGCTCGAACCGCTCACGGTAGATCGCCAGCGCCTCGTCCAGCGCGGCCGGGGCGAAATGGCTGGCAAAGGCATAAGGCAGTCCCAGCGCGGCGGCGAGCTGCGCGCCGAACAGGCTGGAGCCGAGAATGTAGATTCGCACATCCGCGCCCGCACCGGGCGTCGCGCGAATGCCGGTCCTGCCCCCGGAGCTATCAGCGCCCGCAAAATAGCTCTGTAGTTCCACCACATCGCGCGGAAAGGCATTGGGATCGCTGTCCAGCGTGCGGCGTAGGGCCGCGGCGACGCGCTGGTCCGATCCCGGCGCGCGGCCGAGCCCGAGATCGATCCGCCCCGGGAACAGCGCGTCGAGCGTGCCGAACTGCTCGGCGATCACCAGCGGTGCGTGATTGGGCAGCATGATGCCGCCCGCGCCCACGCGGATCGTCGCGGTCGCGGCGGCGACATGGCCGATCACGACCGACGTGGCCGCACTGGCGATACCCTCCATGCCATGATGCTCGGCGGTCCAGTAGCGGGTGAAGCCGAGGTGTTCGGCGTGACGCGCCATGTCGGCGGCGTTGGCCAGAGATTGGGATACGGACCCGCCTTCGGTGACGGGGACGAGATCGAGCAAAGAAAGCTTGGTCATGCGGAGCCATGTGTGGCGCGGGCATAATGATTGCAATATCGGGACAGGGGCAAGGACGGGGGGCAAGCGCGGAGGCAGGGCGAGCGGCTTAACTTGTCAAACTTGTCGGAAAAGGGCGCTTTAAAGAAAAACGATTCTCAATAAGCCGGTTTTTCTAGGCCCGGATCGCCCGTTCGTGCAGTGGACGCCACGGCGGGGCAGTGTCGGATGCGAGATCGACGATGGGAAAGAGCCGCAGGTGCAATAGCACAAAGGGGGCGTGTAGGACAGGTGCTAAGTTTGAAGTCATGACTTTGGCCGAGGCCTGAGATGCCAGCCTTCGCTGGCATGACGAACAAAGAAAGGCGAAGCTATGCCGTTTCTGAATTTCCATCCGACAGGGTTTGCAAAGTACATAATCGCCAAAAATAAACCCCGCCGGGGACGGTTTTCGGCCAAGTCCGGCGGGGAGCTATTACAGCCAAGTGAGCGGCCACCAGTTACCAGCATGTCAGCGGCAATAATGTTTCGGTGGTCTCGCAATTTGGATTTGCGGCGCTGATCCATTTAAATATGCGTGTCTAAATGAGCTTCTACCTGTTTTTGAAGCAAGGTTCCACGCGGCCGGGCCGAGGTCGAGTGGAAAGATTTCGCTCCGTCCGATATCACGCCACTGTTTCCCCGCTATCGTTTAACGACCGGAACAACCCCGCGGGCTCGCCGTTCCCTCCGCGATGACCGATACCAAGCAATACCCGCTGCTCGCCAATCCGCATGTCCGGCTGACCGGTCCCGTCGACCAGAACATGTATCACCAGTTTCGCCACTGTCTGGAGAATGCGCCGAAGGACGGCAGCATCGTCGTCGCGGTCACCACGCTGGGCGGCGATCCGGAGATCGCGCGGACGATGGGCGACGATGTGCGGCTGCTGCGCGAATATGACGGGCGCGAGCTGCTTTTCCTGGGCAAGCAGGCGGTCTATTCGGCGGGCGCCACCTTTATGAGCTATTTCCCGCGCGAGCACCGCTTCCTGACGCGCCAGACGCGGCTGATGATTCACGAGCGGCAGATGCACGCCACCGTCAATCTGAACGGACCGCTGCGGATGTGCATCGCCACGCTGAAGGCCAAGCTGCACGAGATCGAGCACAGCATCCATATCGAGGAAGAGGGCTTTCGCGCGCTGGCCGAGGGCACGCACACCGATTTCGAGACGATCCGTAATCGCGCGCCGGAAAACTGGTATATCGAGGCCGAGGAAGCCAAGCAGCTGGGACTAATACTTGATATCGTTTGACGCTGACAGCAAATCAACTCATCGCTTATAAACAACCATTCATCGGTCATTCATGCCAAAATAGCGACGAAACGTTCTCCATTGTCGACGAAACGTTGGAGAACTCATATGCATTCAGAGCGCACGCCGGGCCGTAAGCTCGGTCTCACGATTTTGGTGGCGGCGTTGCTCGCCGTACCGTTGCTGGCGATCTACGCGCTGGTCTATGACCGGCAGGACCAGTCGGATATCGCGCGCGCTTCGGTGGCGCAAGGTTGGGGTGGACCGCAGTTGCTGGCCGGACCGGTGCTGGTCATCCCATTTACCGAGACATCGACCGAGACGGTGACCGAAAACGGCCGGCCGCACACGCGCACGGTCGAAACCGGCCAGCTGCTCTATCTCTCGCCCGCCAGTCAGAGCATGCAGACCGACATCGATCCGCAGCGACGTCAGATTTCGATCTACGAGTCGGTGGTCTACCGGGCCGCCAACCAGGGAAGGGCGCGCTTCGCGATCCCGCAGGACCTGGCGCGTTACGGCGTCGATCGTGCGAAGCTCGATCTGCCGCGCGCCGAACTGCGTTTCGGGGTCGGGGATTCACGCGGGTTGCAGCCCGACGCACGCATCATCGCGAATGGCCGGCGTCTGATGCCGGAGCCCGGCAAGGGCCTGCTCGCGACGGGCGGGGCCGGCTTCTTCGCCTTTGCCGACTGGAACGGCGAGGGCGCGCTCGATGTCGCCTATCACTATGCGCTGAACGGCAGCGGCGGGCTGTCCTTTGTCCCGCGCGGCGGCGAAAGCGTCTGGACGATCCGGTCGCCTTGGCCGCATCCCAGCTTCGTCGGCAATTTCCTGCCCGATACACACAAGATCGGCGATGATGGGTTCCAGGCGCGCTATGCGATCAGCAATCTGGCGCTTGGCCAGGCGCTGGCGAGCCGCGAGGACTTCGCAGCCCCGGAGCTTGCGGCGCCTGGCCGGATGATCGAAGTCTATAGCAGCGATCAGCCGACGGCGGGCGCAACGCAGGCTGCCAGCGTCAATCTGGTCGAGACGGTCGATCTCTACAGCCAGGTCAACCGCGCAGTGAAATATGGCTTTCTGTTTATCGGCTTTACCTTTCTGGCGTTTCTGATGTTCGATCTGGTCGGCGGAGCGGTGGTCGCGGCGGCTGAATATCTGCTCGTCGGATCGGGGTTGGTCCTGTTCTTCGTGCTGCTGCTCGCCTTTGCCGAGGTGGTGGGCTTCACCATTGCCTATCTGGTCGCCGCGGGCGCGATCACCGTGCTCCTGACCGCCTATTCGGCGGCGGTGCTCGGCAGCTGGAAGCGCGCGCAGATGATTGCCGGGCTGCTCGCCGGGCTCTATGCGGTGCTGTTCGTGCTGCTCAGCCTCGAGGCGCTGTCGCTCCTGATCGGATCGGTGCTGCTGTTCGTCGCGCTGGCCGCGGTGATGTGGGCTACGCGGCGGATCGACTGGTCGGGGGTGCGGGGTTCCGAGCCGGTTAAGGAGTGAGGGCGAAAGAAACGGCAATCCGCCAATGAGTCAGGTTTGAATTCGCAGCTTCCATGACCTTCTCCCGCCCGGGCGGGAGAAGGATACGAAGTCTTGGCTCGCAGAACCCTAGACGCAGTTGGATGAGGGTGGGCGGCGCGTGAGCGCCATCGACAGCACGGTGCTGCGGAATGCCCCTCACCGCTGCGACTAACGAACAAGTTCGTAAGTGTCGCTCCTCTCCCGCGAGCGGGAGAGGGGAAGCTCGGCTCGGCTTGCCTTTCTATTCGAAATCGTCCGACAATCTCACAGCGTCCGCGCCGCGAACGTATCGCATTGCTGCGGATCGCCGGTTTCGATCCCGCGCTTCAGCCAGCGCATGCGCTGCTCGCTGGTGCCGTGGGTGAACATGCTCTCGACCGGGGCCTGGCCCGCCTCGCGCATCAGCGTGTCGTCGCCGATCGCGTGCGCCGCGGTCATGCCTTCCTCGACATCGCCCGGATCGAGCCGGTCCTTGTTCTGGCCGGCCCAGACGCCGGCATAGCAATCGGCCTGCAACTCCATGCGCACCTGCAGCTCGTTGCCCGCAGCCTGGCCGGCGCGCGCCTGGCGCTGGCGCACCTCGTCGGCGATGCCGCTCAGCTTCTGGATGTGGTGGCCGACTTCGTGCGCGATGACATAGGCCTCGGCAAAATCGCCCCCCGCGCCCATCTGTTCGCGCATCTGATTGAAAAAGCTGGTGTCGAGATAGACGCCCTGATCGGTCGGGCAGTAGAACGGCCCCATCGCCGATTGCGCCGCGCCGCAGCCCGATTGCTGCTGCTGGTCGTAGAAATAGAGACTGGCCGGGCGATAACCCGGGAGAAGCTGGCTCCAGGTCTGCTCGAGCGAGGTCAGCACGCGGCCGGAAAAGACTTCGGCGTCCGTGTCGTAGGTCTTGGCCGATTGATCCTGGGCTGCCTGGCCGCCCGGCCCACCGCCGCCGAGAAAACTCATTCCGCCGCCGGAAAACAGGAAAAATCCGACGATGGCAATGATCACGATGGTGCCGATGCCCATCTTCCGGCCCAGCAGCATCGGGAGCAGCCCGAGCAGCCCTCCCAATCCGCCCCCGCCGCCACCAAAGCCGCCGCCTCCCCGGCCGAGGTCATGCGCGTTGTCGCTGGGTTCCAGATCGTCGAGGCGCATTGCAATATTCCTTTACTCAAGCAGCAGGAGCCCGACGCTAGCACTGTTTCGTGGTGGGAACCATCGCCCGCCGCCGCCGGTTCCCCTGGCAACGATTCAAAGGCGGGAAATGGCGGATATCGAAGCAGAACCGAAACGTGCGAGCGGCGCGGCGCTGCCCTTGCCCGAGCAGACCGTCCTGCTGCTCCAGGGCGGCGGTGCGCTGGGATCGTTCCAGGCCGGCGTGTTCGAGGCGCTCGACGGCATGGCGATCCCGCTCACCTGCGTGGCGGGCATATCGATCGGCGCCGTGAACGCGGCGCTGATCGCGGGCAATCCGCCCGGAAAGCGGATCGCGGCGCTCAAGACATTCTGGGACATGGTGTCGGGCGGGATGCCCAATTTCGTGCTGCCGGAGAATAACCATGTGCGCGAGGGGGCGCACATCGCGGCCGCCGCCACCGTCGCCAGCTTCGGCGTGCCCGGCTTCTTCCGCCCGCATTGGATCATGCCGGACTGGGCCCCGCCCGGCAGCGAGGCCGCGATCAGCTATTATGACAGCGCGCCGCTCATCGAAACGCTGAACGAGATGGTCGACTGGGATTTGCTCAACGATGGGCCGATGCGGGTCGCGGTGGGCGCGGTCGATGTCGAGACCGGCAATTTCCAATATTTCGACACCCGCAGCGAGGAATGTCCGGTGCGCATCGACGCGCGGCATATCATGGCCTCGGGCGCGCTGCCGCCGGGCCTGCCCCCGGTGGAGATCGACGGACGCCATTATTGGGATGGCGGCCTCGTCTCCAACACGCCGTTGGGCTATATTCTCGATACGCAGGGCAGCGAGGATATCCTGATTTTCCAGGTCGATCTGTTCCCCGCGCGCGGGAAGCTGCCGCGCCGGATGAGCGACGTTTGGAGCCGCGAAAAGGACATCCGCTTTTCCAGCCGGACGCGTTCGGTCACCGATCAATATCTGCGGCTGCGCCGGGACCATGAGGCGATCCGCAAGCTGATCGATCGTCTGCCCGGGAAGCTGCAGGATGAGCCGGAAGTGAAGGCGCTGCGCGCGCGGGTCGCCGAAAGCGCGGTCAACGTCGTGCAACTCGTCTACCGCAGCCGCGCTTGGGAAACCGGGGCCAAGGATTTCGAATTCTCGCGCTCTGCGATGCTCGATCACTGGCACCAGGGCCACGAGGCGCTGTGCAAGTCGATCGACAAGGGCGACATCCTCGCCCGCAACATCGCCGACGGAAAGACCGCCGCGTTCGATCTGATCGACTGATGGGCTGCGGCTTCCCGCTCTGCCGTCATTGCGAGAAGCGAAGCGACGCGGCAATCCAGAGCTATTGCAGCGCTTGGCCGTTCTGGATTGCTTCGTCGCCTGACGGCTCCTCGCAATGACGTAGTTTTGAACCGATAGAAAAAAGGAGATCTCCCCCATGTTTCTCAAAGGCAAGACCGCGCTGGTCACCGGCTCCACTTCGGGCATCGGCTTGGCCTATGCCAAGGCGCTTGCAGTCGAGGGCGCGAACATCGTCATCAACGGTTTCGGTGACGCGGACGCGATCGAGGCCGAGCGCAAGGCGCTGGAGGAGACCAGCGGCGCGAAGGCGGTCTATTCCGATGCGGACCTGACCAAGCCCGAGCGGATCGAGGAGATGATGAAACTGGCGGCCCAGGAGTTTGGCGGGGTCGATATCCTGATCAACAACGCCGGCACCCAACATGTCGATCCGATCGAGGATTTCCCGGTCGACAAATGGGACCTGATCATCGCGCTCAACCTCACCTCCTCCTTCCACACGGTGCGCCATGCTGTACCCTATATGAAGGAACGGAGATGGGGCCGGATCATCGCCACCGCCTCGGCCCACAGCAAAGCCGCGTCGCCGTTCAAGACGGCTTACGTCACCGCCAAGCACGGGCTCGCCGGGTTCACCAAGACGATCGCGCTGGAACTGGCCGAACATGGCATCACTGCAAACGCGATCAGCCCGGGCTATGTCTGGACGTCGCTGGTCGAAAACCAGATTCCCGACACGATGAAGGCGCGCGGCATGAGCCGCGAGGACGTGATCAACAAGGTGCTGCTTGAGGGCCAGCCGACCAAGCAGTTCGTCACGCCCGAACAGGTCGCCGCGCTCGCGCTCTATCTGTGCCGCGACGAAGCCGCGCAGATTACCGGCGCCAACCTGTCGATCGACGGCGGCTGGACGGCCGAATAGGCGGCGGGGTCTCGGTCATTATCATCTGTCGTCATTGCGATCCCCGACTTGATCCGGAGGAAGCAATTCAGGGCGTGTAACGCTACAGTTGGCCTGGATCGCCTCGCCTACGGCTCGCAACGACGGGATGGGTATATGTGGAAACCCCAAGGCTAAACTCGAACAAGACCGAGGGTGTTCGGATAGCGAAAGATCGACTTTTCCACTCTTGCTGACCGATTTTTATCGCTTCGATCGATTAATGCCGTGGCCTATGCTATGATTGACGCAAATCTTTGAAATTCAGGAGAATCACAATGGACATGAAGACAACCGGTTCACCCGAAGGCTGCCCGCTGGGATTCGGCGGCGGCGTGCGCGGCCTGCTCGGCCGCCAGAACCGCGACTGGTGGCCCGATGCGCTCCAGCTCGAAATCCTCCACCATGGCGGCACCTCGCCCGATCCGATGGGCGAGGATTTCGATTATGTCGAAGCGTTCAAGAAGCTCGATTACCAGGCGCTCAAGCAGGATCTGCATGCGCTCATGACCGACAGCCAGCCTTGGTGGCCGGCCGATTACGGACATTACGGCCCGTTCTTCGTCCGCATGGCATGGCATGCGGCAGGCACCTACCGCACGGCCGACGGCCGCGGCGGCGCATCGACCGGGCAGCAGCGTTTCGCGCCGCTCAGCAGCTGGCCCGACAACGCCAATCTGGACAAGGCCCGGCGCCTGCTGTGGCCGATCAAGCAGAAATACGGGAAGCATATCAGCTGGGCCGATCTGCTCATCCTCACCGGCAATGTCGCGATCGAATCGATGGGCGGCCCGGTTTTCGGATTCGGCGGCGGACGCAAGGACGATTTCGAGCCGGAAACCGGTGTCTATTGGGGCACCGAGGAAAATTGGGTCGGGGGCGAGGAAACCCGTATCCAGCCCGACAAGGAAATGGCGCTAGAGAACCCGCTGGCCGCGATCCAGATGGGATTGATCTATGTCAATCCGGAAGGCCCCGGTGGCAATCCCGATCCGCAGGGCTCGGCGCGAGACATTCGCGAGACCTTCGCGCGCATGGCGATGAACGACGAGGAAACCGTCGCGCTCACCGCCGGTGGCCACACGTTCGGCAAATGCCACGGCGCGGGCGACGCCAATCTGGTCGGCGCGGAGCCGGAGGGCGCGGACGTCGCCTTCCAGGGCCTCGGCTGGACCAGCGGTTTCGAAACCGGGATGGGCGAGCATGCCATCACCTCGGGTCTCGAAGGCGCGTGGACGACCACGCCGATCCAGTGGGACATGGATTATTTCGACATGCTGCTCGATCATGATTACGAGATCGTGATGAGCCCGGCGGGCGCGCAGCAGTGGCAGCCCAAGGTCGACGGCGATGACGAGCTGGCCCCCGCCGCGCACGACGCTTCGAAGCGCGTGCCGACGATGATGACCACCGCCGACATGGCGATGAAGGTCGATCCGGAATATCGCAAGATCATGCAGAAATTCCGCGACGATCCGGCCTATTTCGCCGACGCCTTTGCCCGTGCGTGGTTCAAGCTGACGCACCGCGATATGGGCCCGAAGGTCCGCTATCACGGCCCCGAGGTTCCTTCCGAAGATCTCATCTGGCAGGACCCGATTCCCGCCGGAACGCAGATTGCGGACGGTGATGTCGCCGAGTTGAAGAAGGCGATCTTGGACAGCGGCCTCACCATCGCCGAACTGGTCAAGGCGGCCTGGGCGTCGGCCTCGACCTTCCGCAAATCGGACTATCGCGGCGGTGCCAATGGCGCGCGCGTACGTCTCGCCCCGCAAAAGGGTTGGGCGGTCAACGATCCGGACGAACTGTCCAAGGTCCTGTCCAAGCTGGAAGAGATCAGGGGCGACAAGTCCATCTCGCTGGCCGATCTCATCGTGCTGGGCGGTACGGCCGCGGTCGAGAAGGCGGCGAAGGATGCCGGTTTCAATATCGCGGTGCCGTTCACCAGCGGCCGCGGCGACGCGACCGACGAGCAGACCGATGGCGAAAGCTTCGAGCCGCTCGAGCCCAAGGCCGATGGTTTCCGCAACTATCTGTCGACCAAGCACAGCGTGAAGACCGAAGAGCTGATGCTCGACCGCGCGCAGCTGCTCGGCCTCTCGGCACCCGAAATGACGGTGCTGGTCGGTGGGCTTCGCGTGCTCGGTGCCAATCAGGGCAACAGCAAGCAGGGCGTGCTGACGGATCGTCCGGGTCAGCTGACCAACGATTTCTTCGTCAACCTGCTCGACATGAAGACCGCGTGGAAGGTGGTCGACGAGAGCGGCGACGAGGAGTTTGTCGGTTCCGACCGGGCGAGCAACGAAGAGAAATGGCGCGCCACACGCACCGATCTGATCTTCGGCTCGAACTCGCAGCTGCGCGCGATTTCCGAGGTCTATGCCGAAAACGGCCATGAAGAGAAGTTCGTCAAGGACTTCGTCAAGGTCTGGACCAAGGTGATGAACGCGGACCGTTACGACCTCGTCTGAGGCGACCGGTCAGCCCAGCGGTTCTTGCGAGACCGACCCGCCCTTCTTCGCTCCGTTTCGGCGGCGCGCAGAGGGGCGGGTTGTCCATATGAAACGCCGAACGATCGCGTGGAATGACGAGATCGCGAGTCCTCGAACAGGTCAGCGCAACTGGGTCGGGTTCAGCGGCGGACCGACGTCGACGTTACCGGCAACCGGAGCGCCGGCTAGAGCTTGAGGCGGCGCTAGTGGTTGCGGCGCAGGCGGTGGGCTCGGCGCGGGCGTGGAGGCATCGAAGGAGGTCGGCGATCCATCGATCCCGCCGGGCGACCCGCTGAAGGTCGGCTGTGCATCGATCGTGAAATCGGTCGGCATTTCGGCGGTCATGTCGACCATCGGTGCCCGTGGAGGCGGCACGGCGGCGGGTTCTTGCGGGGGGGGCTGGAGTTCGGCGGCATCGGGCCGATCGGAGGCGGGACCGTCGGGTGATGGTAGGACGAATCCCATCAGCACGGCAAAGCCGATCACGCCCCACAGCAATTTGGTGTTTCGATCCATAAGACTGCCGGATTAGGCCGGCTGAATTAAGGATCTGTTGATGAGAAAGGGCCGGCCCTTCCGCAGAAGGACCGGCCCGACTGTGCCGATCGCTATTGCTCCTGCCCGCGATCGCCTCTCCTTATTCCGCGGCTTCGGCGAACTGATCGGCCTCGGTCGATTCGGCCAGCGCCGTGGTCGAGCTGGTGCCGCCGGTGAGAGCGTTCGCCACCATGTCGAAATAGCCGGTGCCGACTTCGCGCTGGTGGCGGGTGGCGGTGTAGCCGTGTTGCTCGGCGCCGAATTCGGCCTGCTGCAGTTCCGAATAGGCGGCCATGCCGCGGTCCTTGTAGCCGCGGGCCAGCTCGAACATGCCGTAATTGAGCTGGTGGAAACCGGCCAGGGTGACGAACTGGAACTTGTACCCCATCGCGCCGAGCTCGCGCTGATATTTGGCGATGGTGTCCTTGTCCAGATTGGCTTCCCAGTTGAAGCTGGGCGAGCAGTTATAGGCCAGCATCTTGTTCGGATATTCGCGTTTGATCGCTTCGGCGAAGCGGCGGGCGTCGTCCAGATTGGGCTTGGACGTTTCCCACCACAACAGATCGGCATGGGCGGCAAAGGCGAGGCCGCGCTTGATGCAATGATCGACGCCGGTGCCGTCCTTCAGGCGGAAGAAGCCTTCGGGCGTGCGCTCGCCGGTGATGAACTCATGGTCGCGCTCGTCGATATCGCTGGTGAGCAGCTTGGCGCTTTCGGCATCGGTGCGCGCGCAGATGACGGTGGGCACGCCCATGACGTCGGCGGCCAGGCGCGCGGCATCCAGGTTGCGGATATGCGCCTGCGTCGGGATCAGCACCTTGCCGCCCAGATGGCCGCATTTCTTTTCGCTTGCGAGCTGGTCCTCGTAATGCACGCCCGCCGCACCGGCCGCAATATAGGCCTTCATGATCTCGAAGCAGTTGAGCGGGCCGCCGAAACCGGCCTCCGCGTCGGCGACGATCGGCGCGAACCAGTCGCGTTGGCTACCGCCTTCGCTATGTTCGATCTGGTCGGCGCGCTGCAGCGCATTGTTGATCTTGCGGGCGAGCTCCGGCCCGGCATTGGCGGGATAGAGCGATTGGTCGGGATACATCGCGCCCGCGGTGTTGGCGTCCGCCGCGACCTGCCAGCCGGACAGATAGATCGCCTTCAAGCCCGCGCGCACCATCTGCATCGCCTGATTGCCGGACATGGCGCCCAGCGCGTTGATATAATCCTCACTCTTGAGCAGCTTCCACAGCGTGGCCGCGCCGCGCTTGGCCAGCGTATTCTCGACCAGCACCGACCCGCGCAGCTTCTGCACGTCCTCGGGGCTGTAGGGGCGCTCGATCCCGTCGAAGCGACCCTCGGGCAGGTCTGTGAACAGCGCGTTGAAATCGGTCATGGGAATTTCCTTTGTGAATATGCCTAGACTGTAATCTCACCACGCCGAAAATCGAAAACAATTTACAGCTAATTTGGGTCAATGACATGCTAAATAGCTCTCCAATCGATAAAGTAGTAAAATATTGACAAATCGGTATTTGTCGCACACCGCACGTCATGGCCGATGCAAAGCTCTTCGCCGGACCCGCGATCCGCCGCTTGCGCCGCGAGCGCGACCTGACCCAGATCGCGCTGGCCGAGGGGCTCGATATCTCGGCCAGCTATCTCAACCTGATCGAACGCAACCAGCGTCCGCTGACCGCGCCCTTGCTGATGAAGCTGGCGGAGCGCTTCGATATCGCGCCGTCGGCCTTGCAGCGCGGCGAGCCGGGCGGCGGGGTCGATGCGCTGCGGCGGCGGCTGGCCGATCCGCTGTTCGCCGAAATCGATGTCGACCGGCGAGAGATCGAGGATCTGCTGTCCTACGCCCCGTCAATGGCTGAAGCCTTTGCGCGGCTGTTCGATCAAGGACCGCGCGGTAACACCGCGGTGCCGGGCGGACAGGCAAACGCGACCGCCAAGGTTGCCGCCGAGGTGTCGCGTTGGCGCAACCATTTCGCCGATCTCGATGTCGCGGCGGAGGAGCTGGCCGACGAATTGCGTTTGCAGGCCGCCGATCTCTATGCCGCGCTGGCCGAGCGTCTGCGCAGCCGTCACGAATTGTCGATCCGCATCCTGCCGTCGGATGTGCTGCCCGGGACGCTGCGGCGGCTCGATCTGCACGCGCGGCAATTGCAGCTGAGCGAATGGCTGGCACCGCAGGCGCGCACTTTTCATGCGGCCTGCCAACTGGCGCTGCTCGAACAGGGCCGGGCGATCGAAAATCTGATAAAGGCCGCCGGGTTCGACGATCGCTCGGCCGATATCCTGTACCGGCGCCATCTGGTCGGTTATTTCGCCGCGGCGCTGATGATGCCCTATGGCCGCTTCCTGCGCGCCTGCGATGCCAGCGGCTATGACGTCCGGCTGCTCGAACGGCGCTTCGGCGCCAGTTTCGAGCAGGTTGCGCATCGCCTCACCACCTTGCAGCGGGTCGGACAGCGCGGGCTGCCCTTCTTCATGATGCGCATCGACCGCGCCGGTATCGTTTCCAAGCGGTTTGCCGGCGGCAGCGAGTCGCCGCTGGCGCTGGCCGAGGGGCGCTGTCCCTTGTGGTCGGTCCACCGCGCCTTCGACCGGCCGGGCGATCTCATCGCGCAGCTGGTGACGCTGGAGGACGGTAGCGCCTGGTTCACGCTGTCCGGCGCGGTGCGCGGCAGGGCGCTCGATGCTGATCGGCCCGATCCGGAATTCGCGCTGGTTTTTGGCCTCTCGGCCGAGTTGGCGCGACCGCTGCGCCATGCCCGCCCGGCCGATCTGACCGGCAATGTCGGCACGGCGATCGGGCTCGGCTGCACTATCTGTTACCGCACCGACTGCGCGCAGCGCTCGCAACCGCCACAGGGCCGGGTCCTGCGGTCCAACGTGCGAGAACGCAAGATCGTCGCTTTCGATTTCCTCGACGATTGAGCCGGAAGACCCGAGAATTCCGCGGTGGAACCTTCCAAGGATGCGAAGGTTGTTGTGGAAGCGAAACTATTTAGGGTGATGATTATGACCACTGAAGAACGACGTACCGAAAAGTTCGAAGACGGCTCGACGCACACCACCACGGTGATCGAGCGCGACGGCGTGGAGACTCGCCGCGGCGGCGGAAGCGGCATATTGATCGGTGCCATTTTACTGATCGCATTGGTCGTCGGCGGTTATTTTCTCATGCAGATGAGCAACAGCAACGCGGCCAAGAACGACGCCGTCAGCTCAGCCGCAAGCGATGTCGGTGACGCTGCACAGAATGTCGGCGACGCGGCTCAGGACGCGGCCGATAATTTAAGCAAATAGGCTTATCCGGGGCGGGCCAATGGGTCCGCCCCGAAGATGTCGGTGGTTTCGACGCCCGCTGTAAAGTTAACCGACATTTCACGCCTGGCGTATAACGCTGCCGGACCACAAGAAAGGTCGATCGGCATCCGTGGTCAGGTTGTTCAAACATTATGTGCCGCATGCGGTGCTGTTTCTGAGTCTCATCGACTTCGTCCTGCTGATCGCGGCGGCGGAGATCGGCTGGGCGCTGCGCGCCCATCAAATCGGTATGGAACTCAGCCATATCGGCGATCGCGCGGCTTCTCTGTTCAGCTTTGGTCTCGCGCTCGAACTCGCCGCGGTGGGTGTCGGCGCTTATAGTCCGCAGGCTCTGCAATCGGTTCGCTTCGCCACCGCGCGCTGGCTGGTCGCGGTGTCGCTCGGCATCATCCTTCTCGCGATCCTGGCGTTCGCTTTTCCCGGCATAACGCTGTGGCGCTCGATCTCGCTCTACGCGATGGTCATTTCGTTCCTGCTGATCTTCACCAACCGCGTGCTGCTCAGCAGCCTGATCGGCGGCGAAGCGTTCAAGCGGCGCATGATCGTGCTCGGCGCGGGCAAGCGCGCCGATCGTATCCGCTTGCTCGAAGAACGCACCGGCAGCGGTTTCACCGTCGTCAGCTATATCGCGATGAGCGAGGGCGAACAGGTGGTCGAGGAAGCGATCGCCCGCGGCGCGATCAAGAATCTCAAGAAATTCGTGGTCAAGATGAATGCCAGCGAGGTGGTGCTGGCGCTGGAGGAGCGCCGCAACGCGTTGCCGCTCGACGATCTCCTGCGCATCAAGACCACCGGCGTGCACGTCAACGATCTGTCGACCTTTTTGGAGCGCGAGACCGGCCGGGTCGATCTCGACAGCGTCAATCCGAGCTGGCTGATCTTTTCCGACGGCTTCTCCTCGGGCCGCCGGCTCTCGACCATCGCCAAGCGGGGCTTCGATGTGGCCGCGAGCGGCGCGCTGCTGTTGCTGACCGGCCCGCTGATCCTGCTGTTCGCATTGCTGGTGAAGCTGGAGAGCAAGGGCCCGGCCTTCTTCCGTCAGAGCCGTGTCGGCCTGTTTGGCGAAAGCTTCCAGATCCTTAAACTACGCTCGATGCGCAGCGATGCCGAGGTGGACGGCAAGGCGATCTGGGCGAGCGAGAACGATCCGCGCATCACCCGCATCGGCCGGCTGATCCGCAAGGTGCGCATCGACGAACTGCCCCAGGCGTGGAGCGTTTTGAAGGGCGAGATGAGCTTCGTCGGTCCGCGCCCCGAACGCCCCGAATTCGTGTCCGAGCTGGAACGCGAAATGCCCTATTATGCCGAACGCCACATGGTGAAGCCGGGCATCACCGGCTGGGCGCAGATCAACTATCCCTATGGCGCCAGTGTCGAGGATGCCAGGCAAAAACTGGAATATGACCTGTATTACGCCAAGAATTATACGCCCTTCCTGGACCTGCTGATCCTGCTCCAGACGCTGCGCGTGGTGCTGTGGCCGGACGGCGCGCGGTGAACGATCTCGCCTTCTGGAGCGGGGGGCTATCCGCCTTCGCCTTTACCGCGCTGGCGATCTGGCTGCATCATCGCGGTAAAGGGCGACGCGCGCCCGACAAGGCGCTGATTGCCGCATTGCTGCTGACCGCGAGCTGGAGCATTTCGGTCGCGCTCGCCGGACCCGCTTCGCTCGCCGCGTCGCTGGGCGAGACGCTGCGCAATCTGGGCTGGCTCGCCTTTCTCTACACGATCGTGCGCCGCACCGGCAAAGCCCCGGCCACGATCGGCGCGCTGATCGGCGTGCTGCTCTATGTCCTCATGGGTCTGGCGATCTGGGACCTCATTCGCGATCAGCCGATCGGCCCGCTGGAGGCGTCGCTGCGGATGCTGTTCGCGGTCGGTGCGCTGGTGCTGGTGCACAATCTCTATCATCTGGCGGGCGCTCGCAGGCAAAGCGGGATGGCGCTGGCGCTCGCGACTCTGGCGGCGATCTGGACCTATGATCTGGGGATGTATCTGTTCGCGATGCTGCCCGGCTATGGCCCCGGCCTGCTGCTGTCTGCGCGCGGCCTGGCGCTGGCGATGATGGCGCCCCTGCTCGCCTACGCCTTGCGCGACAGCGCGCGCTGGCGTTTCGCGCTGTCGCATCAGGCGGCGTTCCGTTTCGCCTCGATCGGCGTGATCGCTCTTTATTTGGGCGCGGCGATGCTGCTGGCGGCGGTCGTGGGCAAGCTGTCCGGGGCGGCGGGTCTGCTGATTATGTTCGTGATGTCGCTCGCCGCGCTGCCGGCGATCCCGTCCGACCGTTTGCGCGCCTCGATCAAGGTGCACATCGCCAAGCATTTCTTCCGCCACCGCTATGATTATCGCACCGAATGGATGCGCTTCGCCGATACGGTGGGCGCGCCCGGCGGCACCGATCTTGCAATGGGCGCGCGCGTGGCCAAGGCGCTCGCCGACGTGCTCGGCGCGCCCGAGGGCCTGTTGCTGCTGCGCTCCGGCGCCAACGGATTTTGCGCCGGGGGCCGCTGGAATTGGGATGGCGACATCCCCGGACCCTTCGCCGAAGCGGCGACCGCGTTGTTCGAGAGCAGCGGCTATATCGCCGATTGCGATGCGATCCGGGCGGGCGTCGACGGGCGGATCGAAGCCGATTGGCTGCCCGACGCGGTAACGCTGGAGGGGCGCATCTTCGCGATCGTTCCGCTCGTCCATCTCGGCCGGCTGGTCGGGCTGGCGCTGCTCGGTCGTCCGCAGCAGGCGCGCTCGCTCGACTGGGAGGATTTCGATATCCTGCGCGCCGCGGGGCGCCAGGCGGCGAGCTATCTGGCCGAGGCAGAGGGGCAGGCACGGCTGGTCGAAACGCGCCAGTTCGACGAGTTCAACCGCCGCTTCGCCTTTGTGATGCACGACATCAAGAATGTCGTCAGCCAGCTCGCCCTGCTCGCCCGCAATGCCGAGCGCCATGCCGAAAATCCCGAATTTCGCGCCGACATGATCGCCACGCTGAAAAGCTCTTCGGCCAAGATGCAGGATCTGCTCGCGCGGCTCGACGGCAAGGGCACCGCACCCGCCGCAGAGCTTCGCCCGATACTGCTGACCGAGATCGTCCGCGATCTGGTGCCCATCGCGGGCACCCGGCACCCGGTCGACCTCAGCGAAGTCGGACGCGGCCTGGCGGTGAGCGCCGACCCGGACCGGCTGCGCACCATCCTGACGCATCTGCTGCAGAACGCGGTCGATGCAAGTTCGGCGGGCTCGCCGATATGTTTTCGCAGCCATCTGGGCGGCGGACAGGTGCGGCTCGATCTGATCGACCGTGGCTGCGGCATGGACGAAGCGTTCATGAGCGAGGCGCTGTTCCGCCCGTTCCAGTCGAGCAAGGAAGGCGGCTTCGGCATCGGCGCCCATGAGGCGCGCACGCTGGCGCGCTCGATGGGCGGCGAGGTAACCGCGATCAGCCGTCCGGGCCATGGCTCGACCTTCACGCTGTCGCTGCCGCTGGCCGACCACCATGCCCGAAAGGAAGCCGCCTGATGGCCGAGCCCAAAGCCAAATTGCTCGTCATCGAGGACGACGAGGGGCTGCAGCGCCAGCTCAAATGGGCCTATGAGGATTGGGACGTGGTCGCCGCCGGCAACCGGGCGGAAGCGATCGCGCTGCTGCGTTCGGAAGAGCCGCAGGTGGCGACGCTAGATCTCGGCCTGCCGCCGGACCCGGACGGGACCAGCGAGGGCTTCGCCACCCTCGCCGAGATGCTGCGATTGAAGCCCGACCTCAAGGTCGTCGTCGCTTCCGGCCATGGCCGCCGCGAAAGCGCGCAGGCCGCGATCGCGGGCGGCGCGTGGGATTTTTATCAGAAGCCGATCGATATCGACGAGCTTCATCTGATCGTTCGCCGCGCCTTCCACGTGCGTGCGCTCGAACAGGAAAATCGGCGGCTCAGCGAAGCGGGAACGGCCGAGGGCGGGCCGTTCGGCGGGCTGATGACCGCAGCGCCGGAAATGACCAAGACCCTGCGCACGCTCGAACGTGTTGCCGCCACGCAGGTGTCGGTGATGCTGCAGGGCGCCAGCGGCACCGGCAAGGAACTGCTCGCCAAGGGATTGCACGCCGCGAGCGACCGTGCGGACGGACCGTTCGTGGCGATCAACTGCGCCGCGATCCCCGAGACGCTGCTCGAGGCGGAACTGTTCGGCCATGAAAAAGGCGCGTTCACCGGCGCGGTCAAGACCGTCGAGGGCAAGATCGAGCTGGCCGGGGGCGGCACGCTGTTTCTGGACGAGGTCGGCGACATCCCGCTGGCGCTACAGGTCAAATTGCTGCGCTTCGTGCAGGAGCGGGTGATCGAGCGGGTGGGGGGACGCAAGGCGATCCCCGTCGATGTGCGCATCGTCACCGCCACGCACCGCGATCTGGCGGCAATGATCGCCGAGGAAAGCTTTCGCGAAGACCTCTATTATCGGCTCGCCGAGATCGTCGTCCCGATCCCGACCCTGGCCGAACGCACCGGCGACGCCGCGCTGCTCGCCCGGCATTTCCTCGGCCGGTTCGCCGCCGAGATGAACCCGCGCGTGGCCGGTTTCGCGCCCGATGCGGTCGCCGCGCTGGAGGCGCATGCCTGGCCGGGCAATGTGCGCGAGCTGGAAAACCGCATGAAGCGCGCGGTGATCATGGCCGAGGGCAAGCGTGTCCGTGCCGCCGATCTCGACCTCGACGCGCCCGAAGCGGATGACGACCGGGACCTCATCAATCTGAAGACGGTGCGCGAAATCGCCGATCGCAAGGCGATCCGCCGCGCCATCGCGCGCACCGGGGGCAACATCTCGAACGCGGCCAAGCTGCTCGGCATCAGCCGCCCCACGCTTTACGATCTGCTGAAGCAATATGAGCTGCAGGGCTGAACACCGGCCCCGCCGCGCCCTAGTCCTGTGGCTGGCGGCGCTCGGGCTGCTGGCCACGGGGCTACCGCTCGCCGCCGCGGACAACGCGTCTGCGGCGCCGCCCGCCTTTGCCCGCGCGCAAAGCTTTGCCGATGCGCAGAATCACCGCGCCGCGCGCATCGAACTGATGAACGCCATCGAACAGGACCCGGACTGGGCGCCCGCGCATGTCGCGCTGGCGATCAGCGATCTGCGCCTGTTCGATCCGGTCGGCGCCGAGACGGAGCTGCACAAGGCGGCCAAGCTCGGCATCGAGGTCGGCGAATTGCGCCATTTGCTTGGCGAATCCTACTGGCTGCAGGGGCGTTACGATGATGCGCTGGCGCAGCTCGAAGCGGACGACGTGACGCCTGAACATCGCGCTTATGCCGCGCGTATCGCGGGCCGCGTCTATCTCGACAAAGGCGATATGGACGCCGCGCGCGCCGCGTTCGACAGGGCGCTGGCCGAGCGCGGCGACGACGCGCTGCTGTGGACCGATGTCGGCCGCTTCCGGCTGGTGGCGGGCGATATGGGCGGCGCGATCGAGGCCGCCGACCGCGCGATCGCCAGCGACGGGCGCAACGTCCGCGCGCTGGAGTTCCGCGGGCGCCTCGTGCGGTCTCAATATGGCCTGGCGGCCGCGCTGCCCTGGTTCGAACAGGGGCTGGCCGAGGCACCGGACGATGTGCCGCTGCTGGTCGAATATGGATCGACGCTGGGCGATCTCGGGCGGCATGCCGACATGCTCAAGGTGGCGCGCAGGATCGCCGCGCTCGAGCCGGACAATCCGCGCAGCTACTACATGCAGGCGGTGATCGCGGCGCGCGCGCACCAGTTCGCGCTGGCCCAGCGGCTGATCGCCAAGACAGGGGGGCGGATGGACGATTTGCCCGCGATGCTGCTCCTGAGCGGCGGCGTGGAATATGGTCTCGGCAATGATCTGATCGCGGCGGGGCTGTGGTCGCGCCTGTCGGAGATGCAGCCGCTCAACCCGCGCGCGCGGGTGCTTGCGGCGCGCGCGCTATACCGTGCGGGCGATGCCCATGGCGCGGCCGGCAAGCTTCCCGGCGATACGGCGTCGGACAGCGGCAGCTATGGCGAATTGCTGTTGGCGCGCGCGTTCGAGGCGATGGGCGAGCGTGACGATGCCATGACGATGCTCGATCGCTCGCAGATTTCGGGCGAAGCGGCTTCGGCCATAGCTTCCGCGGCGGGCGATGGCCCGGCGGCGGCGGTGCGCGCGCGCCTGGCCGAGGGTGATCGTGACGGCGCGCTGGCGCTGGCGCGCGACCTGCAGCTTCGTAATCCGGGCGTCGCCGATGCGCATGTGTTGGTCGGCGATCTGCTCGCCGAGACCGGGGACGCAGGCGGGGCGATGGACGCCTATGCGCGCGCCGAAGCGCTCGATTTCTCGCCGCCCCTGATGATGCGGATGGTGCAGCTGGCGCAGCGCGCCAACGATCTGGCGACCGTGCGCGACGTGCTGACGCGCTTCCTGCGCTTCAATCCGGCGGACCTGTCCGCGCGCAGGATGCTCGCGGGCTATTATCTCAATATGGGAGCGAATGATGCGGCGGCCGCGCTTTACGGCGATCTGATCGCGGTGCTGGGACCGAACGACGCGTTGCTGCAGACCGATTACGCCCGCGCCTTGCTGGCGAACGGCGATACCGCCAAGGCGCTCTCTCATGCCCGCATGGCCTATCGCGTGCAGCCGGGCAATCCCGTCGCGGTCAACGTCTATGGCTATATCGCGCTCGAAGTGGGCGAGGCCGACGAGGCGGTGGAAATATTGGAAAAGGCGGTGGCGATGTTACCGGGCAACGCGCTTGCGCGGCAGCATCTGGCATTGGCGAAAACGGCGGCCGAGAACCCCTCCTGAACCGATCAGGCGCGCTCGCGCTCCGGCAGGTCGGCGAAATCGATCTCGAGCAGGTCCATCTGCGCTTTCACCGGAGGCCAGGTCTCGCTGAGGAACCGCGCGCGCTCGATCTGGCGCAGCCGCGCGCGCGCGCCGCGCGCCACGAACAACCCAATGCCCCGCTTCACCTCGATGAGGTTCTGATCCTGAAACGTCTGATAGGCCTTGGCCACGGTCAAAGGATTGGCGCCCTGATCGGCGGCGAAGCTGCGCACCGAGGGGAGCGCGTCGCCATCACCGAAGCTGCCGTCCAGGATCGAAGCGGCGATCACGTCGCGCAGGCGAAGATAGACGGGTTTTTGCGGTTCGGCCATGACTGGATCAGTGCCATAACACAGTGGGTCGGGTCAAGGGGGAAGGATGTTGGTTTCTTTGTTGCTCAACCCGTCATTGCGAGGAGCCCCGGACTTGATCCGGGGCGACGCGACAATCCAGAGCGGATGCAGCGCTGCAGCGGCCCTGGATTGCTTCGGCCTGCGGCCTCGCAATGACGATCAACTGTGAGGCGGAGCTGTTTTTGCTTCCCAAACCCGCGCCACCTCGTCCAACTCCGGCCGCGGCCGTTCCTCCAGCGGCGCGCCCGGCGAGCCGATGAAGACGATCCCCGCAATCCGCCCGCTATCCCCGCAAAATTCCGTGGTCACGATCGGATCGGTGCTCGCCCAGCCGGTGACCCAGCCGCAGACATAGCCCGACGCATGGGCCGCGTGGCACAGGTTCATCACCGCCGCGCCGCAGCTGAGCTCCTGCTCCCACCGCGGGATTTTGGCGCTGTCGACGGGTTCGAAGCTCGCGATCATCAGCGCGGCGTCGTAATCGGCGAATTGGCACGCGGCCTCGACCGAAGCGGGTCGCGCATCCGGATTGGCGCCGAGGAAAGCGCTTTCGAGTAGGGCGCGAAAGGCCCGGCGTTGTTCCTCCGGCACGATCGTAAAGCGCCAAGGCGCCAGCTTGCCATGATCGGGCGACCGCGCCGCGATCCTCGCGAAGTCGCGCATTTCCGAGGCGTCCGGACGCCGTCCGGCCAGCTCGCGCGGCTTGGCCGAACGGCGGGTGGTCAAGTAGCTGAGCGGGGAGGAAAGATCGTTGAACGTCATGACCCGAAGGTGGAGACGCGAGCGCGCTTCGGCAACAATCTTCTTCACAGCCGCAATTTTTACGTTAGGTTGCGCCGCCATATGACCCGCGACAAGCGCGGGCGGACAGACATCAGAAGAGGGGTTTTGCGTGGGCTTGAAAGATATCGGTCTGTGGAACGAAGGCGACTGGATCGCCGCTTGCGGCTCGACCGCGTTGATCTTCTTCCTGTGCGTGGGCGCCTATGCGGTCACCCAGCCCAGGCAAGAGTTCGCCGGCCATCCCAAAGGGCTCTACATCCTGTTCTTCGCCGAGATGTGGGAGCGTTTCTCCTATTACGGCATGCGCGCGCTGCTCACGCTCTATCTGGTCAAGCACTGGCTCTACAGCGACGGCGACGCCAATTTCATCTACGGCGCCTATACCTCGCTGGTCTATATCACGCCGGTGCTCGGCGGCTGGCTGGCGGACCGTTATCTGGGGCAGCGCAAGGCGGTGCTGTTCGGCGCCGTGCTCCTCACCATGGGCCATTTCCTGATGGCGTTCGAGGGCAATGGCACGGGCTATCAGAACGATCCCGCGCTCAACGTCTTCTGGCTGGCACTCAGCTTCATCATCGTCGGTTCGGGTTTCCTCAAGGCCAACATCTCCGTGATCGTGGGGCAGCTCTATCCGCGCACCGACATCCGCCGCGACGGCGCCTACACCATCTTCTACATGGGCATCAACGTCGGTGCCGCAGTCGGCACGATCATCGCCGGCTATCTCGGCGAGACGATCGGCTGGTCCTACGGCTTCGGCGCGGCGGGCATCGGCATGCTGCTCGGCCTCGTCGTCTTCGTGGTCGGCAAGCCGCTGCTGCTCGGGCGCGGCGAACCGCCGGTGCCGTCCAGGCTGAAGCAGTCGGTGATGGGCCTGAAGCTGGAGTGGTTCCTGTACGTTCTCGGCTTCGTCGGGATCGCGATCATCTGGGCGCTGATCCAGTATCAGTCGGTGGTCGGCTGGCTGATGCTCCTGTCCGGAGCGGCGCTGCTGATCTATGTCCTGAAGGAAGCGTTCAAGCTCGACAAGGACGCGCGCGACCGCGTGTTCGCGATGATCTTCTTCATCCTGCTGCAGCCGGTGTTCTGGGGCCTGTTCGAACAGGCGGGCGGGTCGATCAACCTGTTCACCGAGCGCTTCGTCGACCGGGCGGGCGTGCCGACATCGCTGTTCCAGTCGATCAACCCGATCTACATCATCCTGCTCGGACCGATCTTCGGTGCGCTCTGGCCGTTTCTAGCCAGGAAGGGCTGGGAGCCGTCGACGCCCGCCAAAATGGGCTTCGGCATCTTCCAGATGGGCTTCGCTTTCGTCGTGCTCGTCTGGGGGGCCAATTCGATCGGCGCATCGGCGCTGGTGCCGGTGCTGTTCATCT
Source organism: Novosphingopyxis sp. (assembly GCF_965218915.1). GTDB lineage: Bacteria > Pseudomonadota > Alphaproteobacteria > Sphingomonadales > Sphingomonadaceae > Novosphingopyxis. Next base: position 1,369,953 of record NZ_OZ244708.1, read on the forward strand.
TCCTCTTCTATCTCTTCTCGACCACCGGCGAGTTGTGCCTCAGCCCGGTCGGCCTGTCCGCGATGAACCGGCTGTCGGTCACCCATATGGCCAGCCTGATGATGGCCGGCTGGTTCTTCGGCACCGCGGGCGGCAATTTCGTCGCGGGGCTGCTCGGTTCGATCATGGGCGAAGGCGAGGGGGGCGAGATGACGCGCGAAGCCGCGCTCGACGTCTACTGGTCGATCGGCCTCCTGGCGATCGGCATCGGCGTGGTCGTCGTGCTGGTCAGCCCGCTGGTCAAGAAGCTGATGCATCTCGACAAGCTGACCGACGACGATGTCGGCGACGATCTGGAAGGCCAGCGCGAGGCGGGCGAACCGCAGGCGGCCGGCATCCATCCCACCACCCGCGGCGCTTGAGGGCAGGTCTATGAAAATACAGGGGATCGCGGCGGCATTGCTGATCGCGCTGGGCGGCTGCGCGGCATCGGGCGACCGGCCGGGCAACGCATCGGACAAGGACGATAGCGCGCCGACGGCACTGGCCGAAGGGGAGGCGGCGTTCGCCTCCACCTACCACGCCTATCCGTCGAACCCGACGGTGGTGCGCAATGTCACCGTCTATGACGGCGAGGGCGCGCGCTTCGACAATGCTTCGGTGGTGATGAGCGGCGGCGAGATCATCGCGGTCGGCGACGGCGATCTGGCGGCGCCGTCGGGCGCGGTCGAGATCGACGGCACCGGCAAGTTCGTGACGCCGGGCATCATCGACGTGCACAGCCATCTCGGCGTCTATCCGAGCCCCAGCGTCGAGGCGCATTCGGACGGCAACGAGGCGACCGATCCGACCACGCCGGACGTCTGGGCCGAGCACAGCGTCTGGCCGCAGGACCCCGGCTTCAGCCGCGCGATGGCAAATGGCGGCATCACCGCGCTGCAGATCCTGCCGGGATCGGCCAACCTGATGGGCGGGCGCTCGGTGGTGCTGAAGAACGTCTATTCGCGCACCGTGCAGGGCATGAAATTTCCCGGCGCGCCCTACGGCTTCAAGATGGCGTGCGGCGAAAATCCCAAGCGGGTCTATGGCGGTCGCGGCCGCAAGCCGTCCACCCGTATGGGCAATTTCGCGGTCAACCGCCAGACCTGGGCCGACGCGCGCGCCTATCGCGATGACGACAAGCATAAATATGATCTCGGCAAGGAGACGCTGGCGGGTGTGCTGGACGGCAGGATCCTGGTCCACAACCATTGCTACCGCGCCGACGAGATGGCGCAGGTGATCGATATGGCCAAGGAGGCCGGCTACAAGGTCACCGCCTTCCACCATGCGGTCGAAAGCTACAAGATCGCCGATCTGCTGCGCGAAAACGACATCTGCTCGGCGGTCTGGGCGGACTGGTGGGGTTTCAAGATGGAGGCCTATGACGCGATCCCGGAAAACGCCGCGCTGCTGGAGAACGCCGGCGCCTGCGTGATCATCCATTCGGACGACGAGAACGGCATCCAGCGTCTCAACCAGGAGGCGGCAAAAGCGCTCGCCGACGGGCGGCGCATGGGCATCGAGATTTCCGACGCGCAGGCGATCCGCTGGCTGACCTACAACGCGGCCAAGGCGCTGGGCATCGAAAAGATGACCGGCAGCCTGAAGCCCGGCAAGATGGCCGACGTCGTGCTGTGGAACGGCGATCCCTTGAGCGTCTATTCGCGGCCCGAAAAGGTCTGGGTGGACGGGGCGCTGCTATACGATGCCGACGATCCGGCGCGCCGCCCGGTCAGCGATTTCGAACTCGGCCAGCCCGGCGCGGGAGACGTGAAATGAGCGGTCTGCGGGTTACAAACAACTTCCGACGGGTTTTTGGATTCGCAGCGATATTATCGTTGTCGTTGCTCGCCGCCGCTCCCCTCGCGGCGCAAACCTATGCCATCACGGGCGCCAAACTGGTCACCGGGGACGGCAGCGCGCCGGTCGACAACGGCACCGTCGTCATCGAGAACGGCAGGATCGTCGCCGCCGGACGGAACGTAACGGTGCCCGCCGGGGCCGAGCGCATCGATGCGGGCGGCAAATATGTGACGCCCGGCATTTTCGCCGGCTTCAGCCGCGTCGGGCTGGTCGAGGTCGACGCGGTTTCGGGCACCAACGACACCGAGGCCGGCAATTCGCCGTTCAACGCGTCGATCGACGTCGCGCCCGCCATCAACCCGTCGGACAGCGCCTTTGCCGTGAGCCGCGCCGCCGGGGTCACCCGCGCGGTGGTCTCGCCGGCCGCCGCCACCAGCATTTTTGCGGGCCAGGGCGCGCTGGTCGATCTGGGCGAGGATTTCGACGCGGTCACGGTGCGCCGGGCGTTCCAGTTCGTCGAGATGGGCGAGAACGGCGCGCGCGAGGCCGGCGGCAGCCGCGCCGCGACGCACGCGCTGTTCCGTAACGCGCTGCGCGAGGCGCAGGGTTATGGCGGCCGGCTGAACATCCGCGGCGGCGCCGCGTCCGAAGCGCCGGACGGACAGCAACTGGCGCAGGAATCGCCCGATCTGCGGATGCTCGAATCGAACGTCGACCGGCCGCAGGACGTGCTGCTGACGCGCTTCGACGCCGCCGCGCTGGTGCCGGTGGTGCAGGGACGTCAGAGACTTCTGGTCCATGTCGAGAGCGCCAACGACATATTGCGCACGCTGGAGCTGCGGCAGGAATTCCCGAACCTGCGGCTGGTGCTCGTCGGCGCGAGCGAGGGCTGGCGCGTGGCCGACCGGATCGCCGCGGCGGGCGTGCCGGTGATCGCTTCCGCGCTCAACGATCTGCCGGCCTCGTTCGAGCGGCTGGCGGCGACGCAATCGAACATCGGCCGGATGCGGGGTGCCGGCGTCAAGGTGGCGATCGGCATGATCGACGACAACGACGCGCACCAGCTGCGCTATGCGCCGCAATATGCCGGCAATCTGGTCGGGCTGCAGCGGGTGCCGGGCGCCGACGGCCTGACCTGGGACGAGGCGTTCGCGGCCATTAGCGGCGATGTCGCCGATATCATGGGCGTGGGCGATCGTCTCGGCCATTTGCGCAGCGGTGCGGCGGGCGATGTCGTGCTATGGTCCGGCGATCCGCTCGAGCTCAGTTCGGCGCCCGAGCGGGTGTGGATCGACGGCGTGGAGCAATCGCTCGACAACCGCCAGGCACGGCTGCGCGAACGCTATCGCACGCCGCAGGAGGGGGCGCTGCCCAAGGCGTACGAACGTTAGATCGGACGGGCGGCGAAGGGAGAATGCGAGGATGACCATGCTCTGGATCGCCGCCATCGCCTTCGTCGGCACGCATTTCCTGATGAGCCACCCGCTGCGCCGTCCGATGGTCGGGGCTTTGGGGGAGCGGGGTTTTCTCGGCGTCTATTCGCTGATTTCCATCGCCACCTTCGTCTGGATGGTGATCGCCTATCGCGCCGTGCCCTATGGCCTTGCCGCATGGGATGCCGGTGACGGTGTCTGGATCGCCGCGACGATCCTGATGTGGATCGCCTCGGTGCTGCTGGCCGGATCGCTGATCGGCAACCCGGCGCTGCCCGCATCGGGCGCGAACCGGCTGGCGGCGAAGCAGCCCCGCGGCGTGTTCCGGATCACCCGCCATCCGATGATGTGGTCCTTCGCCCTGTGGGGCCTGGTCCATATCCTTATCGCGCCGCGCGCCGAAAATTTCATTCTGTGCGGCGCGATCATCCTGCTCGCGCTGGCCGGCGCGGCGCTGCAGGACGGCAAGAAGAAACGGCTGATGGGAGCGGACTGGAAGGCTTGGGTCTCGAAGACGAGTTTCGTGCCGTTCGCGCGCGGCTTCGCGATGCCGGGCGGCGTGGCGCTGATCGGCGGCACGCTGCTGTGGCTGGTGGCGATGTACGGGCACCGCTGGTTCGGGATTGCGGGCGCGGGGATTTTTCGGTGGGTTTAGTGTTAAACCTTCTCCCGCTTCGGCGGGAGAAGGATACGAAGCCTTGCGAGCTTGCTCGCTAGGCGAAGTTGGATGAGGGTGGGTGGCGCGTCAGCGCCATCGACTGAGTTCGCTCTGTGCAGTCGCCCTCGCCGCTGCGACTAAACTCACTGCGTTCGTTAAGTCTCGCTCCTCTCCCGCAAGCGGGAGAGGGGTATGTCATTTCCGCACCATTCTCATCATGCGTTCGCCGTATCGCGGACCGGCAGTACCACCGACGGGCGCGGCTTCGTCGAGCTCGAGCAAATCCTCGTCGGTCAGTTCGATATCGACCGCCGCCATCGAATCCTCCAGCGTCGCGCGGCGTTTGCTGCCCGGGATGGGCACGATGAAATCGCCCTGGTGCAGCAGCCATGACAGCGCGATCTGCGCGGCCGAGCGCTTGTGCCGCGCGGCCACACCCTCGACCACCTTCACCAGCTCCAGGTTCTTGTCGAAATTTTCGCCCTGATAGCGCGGGTCCTTGCGGCGATAATCGTCCTCGCCGAGATCGTCGAAGCGCTTGATCTGGCCGGTCAGGAAACCGCGCCCTAGCGGGCTGTAGGGTACGAAACCGATGCCCAGGTCCTGCACCAGCGGGAGGATTTCCTCCTCGATCGTGCGCTCCCACAGCGAATATTCGCTCTGCAGCGCGGTGATCGGGTGGACGCCGTGCGCACGGCGGATGCTGTCCGCGCTCGCCTCGGACAGCCCCAGGTGGCGCACTTTGCCCTCTTCGACCAGCCGCGCCATCGCGCCGACCGTCTCCTCGATCGGCACGTCGGGATCGACGCGGTGCTGGTAATAGAGGTCGATCACGTCGATGCCGAGCCGCTTGAGGCAGCCCTCGGCCGCGGCGCGGACATTTTCGGGGCGGCTGTCGGTGCCCCTGGTCTCGCCGTCCTGGATGTCGAAGCCGAACTTGGTGGCGATCACCAGCCGGTCGCGCCGGCCCCGGATCGCCTCGCCGAGCAGTTCCTCGTTGGTGTACGGTCCATAGACCTCGGCGGTGTCGAAAAAAGTGACGCCCAGTTCGATCGCACGGTCGATCGTCGCGAAGCTTTCCTTGCGGTCGGCCTGCCCGTACATGCCCGCGCCGATGCCGTTCATCGGCATGCAGCCGAGGCCGAGGGCCGACACTTCGAGGTCCTGTCCGAGGGTGCGGGTCTTCATGCCGTGAGTTCCTTCCTGCGCGCGAGATAGCCGGTGATCTCGTGCCTGATTTCCGGTGCGAACAGATATAACGCAAGAATGTTGGGAAGGGCCATCAACAGGAATGCGCTGTCGACCAGTTTGACGACCTGACCGAGATCGAGCACCGCGCCCACGGGAAGCCCGATGATGTAGATCGCCTTGTAGATGCGCCGCGCCGCCGCGCCGTGGCCGAACAGATAGGCCCAGGCCTGCTGCCCGTAAAAGCCCCAGGCGCACAGCGTCGAATAGCCGAACAGGAACACCGCGGCCGCGAGGAGATAGACCAGCCACGGGGCCACGGTGGCAAAGGCGGCGACGGTCACCTCGATGCCCTCCAGATCGCCCGTATACGTGCCCGCGACGACCATCGCCAGCGCGCCCAGCGAGCAGATCACGACGGTGTCGATGAACGGTTCGATCAGCGCCACCAGTCCCTCGGATGCGGGTTCCTTGGTGCGCGCCTGTGCGTGGGCCATGACCGCGCTGCCGATCCCCGCCTCGGACGAATAGACCGCGCGGCGCATGCCGATCACGAACACCCCGACCGCTCCGCCCGCCACCGCCTGGCCGGTGAACGCGTCGCTCACGATCAGGGCGAGCGCGCCGGGTATCCGCTCGAACCCGAGGACGAGGATCGCCAGCACGCCGATCAGGTAGATCGCGCCCATGGCGGGCACCACGAGCGAGGTGACGCGGCTCAGCCAGCCGACGCCGCCGATCACGACCAGCCCGACCAGCGCGGCCATGACGCCTCCGTAGATCCACGCGTTGCCGTCGGTCTGGGCGAAGCCGAACACGTCGGCCACCGCGACGTAGCTCTGGTTGACCTGGATCAGCGGGATCGCGCCGAGCAGCGCGCAAACCGCATAGACCCCGCCCATGACGAGGCCTGTCTTGGCCCAGCCGCGGCCCTTCAGCCCATTCTTCATCGAATACATCGGCCCGCCGCGCACTTCGCCGTCGGCATCGACCTCGCGATATTTCAGGCCCAGCGTCACCTCGGCGCATTTCAGCGTCATCGCGAACCAGCCGATCACGAACATCCAGAACACCGCGCCCGGCCCGCCGGTGGTGATGGCGATCGCGACGCCCGCGATATTGCCCAGGCCCACGGTGGCCGACAGCGCGGTGGTGAGCGCGGAGAACTGGCTCATCTGCCCCGGTTCGTCCTTCTGCCCCAGCCGCCCGCGCACGATCGTAAAGCCGGTGCCCAGATGGCGGACATTGACGAAGCCCAGATAGGCGGTGAAAAACACCATCGGGACGGCGAGCCACAGCACCACCAGCTCGATCGATATCCCGAACAGGGTGATCTGGGTGAAGACGAGCGTCGACAGGCCGTCGATCGCCTGGTTGAGTATCGTTAACATGCGTGCAATTTTCCCCGCTGGATAGCCCGCCCTAGAGCGGCGGGCGCGCGAGGTCGAGGCGAGCTTTTGTCCCCCTCCCCTCCAGGGGAGGGGTTAGGGGTGGGGATTATCACCAAAGCACATCGCTTGATCGATGGCCCCCACCCCCGGCCCCCCCCTGAAGGGGAGGGGAGATCATTGCCGTCTCCGGCCTCGCAATGACGGGATTCTGTCTGTAAGAGCGTCACCTACCGACAAGCCCGCCAGCCAATGGGAGCGTATATGCCAGGCAGTTATTTCGGCACCGACGGCATCCGCGGCCGCACCAATCGGGCGCCGATGACGCCCGAAATCGCGATGAAGGTCGGCCAGGCCGCGGGCATGCATTTCCTGCGCGGCGATCACAAGCATCGCGTCGTGATTGGCAAGGATACGCGATTGTCGGGTTACATGATGGAGAACGCGCTGGTCGCCGGGTTTACCAGCGTGGGCATGGACGTCATCCAGTTCGGCCCGATCCCGACGCCGGCCGTGGCCATGCTGACCGCCTCGATGCGCGCGGACCTGGGGGTGATGATCTCGGCCAGCCACAATCCTTATGAGGACAACGGCATCAAATTGTTCGGGCCGGACGGGTTCAAGCTCTCCGACCGGGACGAGGCGGCGATCGAGGCGCTGCTGACGGGCGGCGATATCGCGCTAGCCGATGCCCCCGATATCGGTCGCGCCCGCCGGGTCGAGGACGCGCGCGGACGCTATATCCATGCGGTCAAGGCTTCGCTGCCGCAGGATGTGCGGCTCGACGGTCTGCATATCGTGGTCGATTGCGCGAACGGCGCGGCCTATCAGGTCGCGCCGTCCGCGCTGTGGGAGCTGGGTGCCAAGGTGACGACGCTGGGCGTCGAGCCGAACGGCAAAAACATCAACGACGCGTGCGGCTCCACCCATATCGAGGCGCTTCAGGACACCGTGGTCGCCGCAGGCGCCGATATCGGCATCGCGCTGGACGGCGATGCCGACCGGCTGATCGTGGTCGACGAGCAGGGGCGGCAGGTCGACGGCGATCAGATCATGGCGCTGATCGGGCGCAGCTGGAGCCGCAATGGCCTGCTGCGCGGCGACGGCATCGTCGCCACCGTGATGAGCAATCTGGGGCTCGAGCGCTTTCTGGAGGGCGAGGGGCTGGAGCTGGTTCGCGCGCAGGTTGGGGATCGCTATGTGCTCGAAATGATGCGCAAGCGCGGGATGAATGTCGGCGGCGAGCAATCGGGCCACATGATCCTGCTCGATCATGCCACCACCGGAGACGGCACCATCGCCGCGCTGCAGGTGCTGGCCGAACTGGTGGCGCACCAGAAGCCCGCCAGCGAGCTGCTGCATCTGTTCGAACGCGTGCCGCAGCTGCTGAAGAACGTGCGCTATGCGGGCGGCTCTCCGTTGGAGGACAAGACGGTGCAGCAATGCATCGCCGACGCCGAGGGCGAGCTGAACGGCAAGGGCCGCCTCGTCATTCGCAAGTCCGGCACCGAACCGCTCATCCGCGTCATGGCCGAGGGCGACGACGAAGGCCAGGTCGGGACGGTCGTGGACCGCATCTGCGAGGCGGTGAAGGCTGCGGCGTAAATCCCCCTCCCGCTTGCGGGAGGGGCTAGGGGTGGGCATAGCTCTTCTATAAGAAAGTCCCACCCCCCGGCCCCTCCCGCAAGCGAGAGGGGGGAGATACGGAATGACCACGCCGCGCATCCTCATCATCGCGGGCTCCGACAGTTCGGGCGGGGCGGGCATTCAGGCGGACATCAAGACCGTCACCATGCTCGGCGGCCATGCGATGACCGCGATCACCGCCGTCACCGCGCAGAATACGCGCGGCGTCAGCGGCGTGCATCCGATCCCGGCGCAGATGGTGCTGGATCAGATCGCGGCCTGCGTGGACGATATCGGGGTGGACGCGGTCAAGATCGGCATGATCGGCAGCGCCGAGACCGCGATGGCGGTGGCGGAGCGGCTGAAAACTCTGCTTTCGTCACCCCAGCGAAAGCTGGGGTCTCGGGCGAAAAAGCGCGACGCTGGAGATCCCAGCTTTCGCTGGGATGACGAGATTGGAGAGAAAGGCGTCACCATCCCCATCGTCCTCGATCCCGTCATGGTCGCCACCAGCGGCGCGGTGCTGGCGGACGAGGCCACCATCGCGGCGTTCGGAGCGCTGATGGACGTCGCCACGCTCACCACCCCGAACCTGCCCGAGTTGGACGCGCTCGGCGGCGAGGCGGCGGTGCTGGCGCATGGCACCGCGCTGCTGATGAAGGGTGGCCATGGCGGGGGGAACGAGATCACCGACCGGCTGGTCGATACGGACGGCCGCGAAACCTGCTGGACCGAGCCGCGCATCGATACGCCGCACGATCACGGCACCGGCTGCACCTTGGCCAGCGCCATCGCCATGGGTCTGGCCGAGGGCAGGGCCCTGCCCGAGGCCATCGCGCGCGCGCGCGCCTTCGTCCGCGCGGCCTTGCGCGCCGCGCCGGATTTCGTGGCCGAGAATGGCCCGATGGGGCATCAGACGGTGCGGGTGGACCAACTGTGATCGCGGGCGTCGATGAGGCCGGGCGCGGGCCGCTGGCGGGGCCGGTGGTGGCGGCCGCGGTCGTGCTGTGTCCGAAGACGATCCGGGGGCTCGCCGACAGCAAGGTGCTGAGTGCCGAGAAGCGCGCGCTGCTGGCGGCGCGTATCCGCGCGCGCTGCGCCTTCGGCGTCGGGCTCGCCAGCGTCGCGGAGATCGACGCGATCAACATCTTCCAGGCGACCATGCTGGCGATGACCCGCGCGGTCGAGGCGCTGTGTCGGACGCATGGCTGCGATCCCGTGCAGGTGCTGGTCGACGGCAATCTGACGCCGCACGGCCGCCGCCCCGAATGGCGCTGGCCCGCCCGCGCGATCGTGAAGGGCGACGCGACCGAACGCTGCATCTCCGCCGCCTCGATCGTCGCCAAGGAGCATCGCGACGCGATCATGCGGGAAGCGGCGGAGGCTTATCCGCATTACGCCTGGGACCGGAACAAGGGTTACGGCACCGCCGCGCATCTGGCCGCGCTGCGCGAACATGGTCCGACGCCGCTGCACCGCCGCAGTTTCGCGCCGGTGGCACAGCTGGTGTTGATTTGAGTTCCAGAACCCTCTCCCGCTCGCGGGAGAGGAGCGAGACTTATGACCCCGGACTTGATCCGGGGGAATTGGTCGCAGCGGTGAAGGGAAACCCCACAAAGTACCACTTTGTGGGGACCCCGGTGAGGGGAAACCCCACAAAGTACCACTTTGCGGGGACCCGGGTGAGGGGATCGCCCAGTAGCGCCGACCCATCGCTGGCGCTGGCGCGCCACCCACCCTCATCCCCCGCTTTCGCGGGGGCAGGCAACTCCGCCCCGGATTAAATCCGGGGCTGCGTATCCTTCTCCCGCCCGGGCGGAAGAAGGCTGATTTGTTCAAATTTCCCCCGTCCAGAGTCCTTTCAGCCACACCCCATATCTGGACGGCTCACATATCCACAGCCCCCATATCTCGTGGCGGACTCGATGCGTTCCCGGTCCGTTAACCATCGCTTAGGGCTTGGCGCGCAGGGTTAAGCCGCTTGACCTCGATCGCGGCTGGACTCACTCTGCCCGCCATCTCTGGAGGGGAAAGGGAGACCATGGGGGCCACCGACATGATCATGGGCGAGGCGATCACGAAGATTGCGCCGCGCGTACGGAAAGCCGCGCCGCCGATCACGCTGCCGCTCGAGCAAATCCTGCGCGGCGACTGTATCGAAGCGATGCGCGCGCTGCCCGACGCCTGCATCGACATGATCTTCGCCGATCCGCCTTACAACCTTCAGCTCGGCGGCGAGCTGCACCGGCCCGACGGCAGCCATGTCGACGCGGTCACCGATCACTGGGACCAGTTCGACAGCTACGCCGCCTATGACAAGTTCACCCGCGCCTGGCTCGCCGAGGCGCGGCGCATCCTGAAGCCGTCGGGATCGCTGTGGGTGATCGGCAGCTATCACAACATCTTCCGGGTGGGCGCGGCGGTTCAAGACCTCGGCTACTGGATCCTCAACGACATCGTCTGGCGCAAGTCCAACCCGATGCCCAATTTCCGCGGCACCCGCTTCACCAACGCGCACGAGACGCTGATCTGGGCGGCGCGGTCGGACAAGGCGAAATACACCTTCAACTACCGCGCGATGAAGACGCTGAACGACGAGTTGCAGATGCGCAGCGACTGGACCTTTCCGATCTGCGGCGGACAGGAACGGCTGAAAAAGGACGGGCACAAAGCGCACCCCACGCAAAAGCCCGAGGCGTTGCTCTACCGGCTGCTGCTCGCCACCACCAATCCCGGCGACGTGGTGCTCGATCCGTTCTTCGGCACCGGCACCACCGGCGCGGTGGCCAAGCGGCTGGGGCGGCAATGGATCGGGATCGAGCGTGAGGACGGTTACTGCGAGGTCGCCGAGGCACGCATCGCCGCTGCGCTGCCGCTCGACGAAAGCGCGCTGAAGACGATGCAGAGTCCAAGGTCGCAGCCCAAGGTGCCGTTCGGGACGCTGGTCGAAACCGGCTATCTGAAGGCGGGCGCGCGGCTCTATTGCAGGAAGCGCAAATGGACCGCCACGGTGCGCGCCGACGGCTCGCTCGAAAGCGACGGCGAGACCGCCAGCCTGCACAAAATGGGCGCGGCGCTGCAGGGCGCGCCGAGCTGCAACGGCTGGACCTTCTGGCATTACGAGGCGGACGGCGGCGCGCTGAAACCGGTCGATGCGCTGAGGCAGACCTATTTGCTGGCAACGGAGTCATAAAATCTTCCCCTCCCGCTTGCGGGAGGGGTTAGGGGTGGGAGCGAGCGAAGCGAGCCTGCTGCCTCGAGATATCCAGAGGCTCGAGATATCCAGGCCCACCCCCGGCCCCTCCCGCAAGCGGGAGGGGAGAAGGCCCACCCCCGGCCCCTCCCGCAAGCGGGAGGGGAAAAGGACCACCCCATGACCCTCCACCTGCGCCCCACCGCCTTCATCGACAGCCCGCAGCGCCATGATGGCGCGGCCGAGCGGCTGGCCGGCACGATGCTGTGGTTCGGGCAGGTCGAATGGATCGCGGACGGCGGGCGGCGGCTGGTGGCCACGCCGGACATGCCGGGCGAGATCGCGAGGCTGATGGGCGAGACGCGGATTCGGGCCGAGCGGACATGGCGCAATCTCACCACCCCTCGCGCGCCGCTCACGCTCGGCGAGCGCGTGCTGCGGCTCGATCAGCCGCACGTCATGGGCATCCTCAACATCACCCCGGACAGCTTTTCCGACGGCGGGCGTTTCGCCGACGACCCCGCCGGGGCCGCCGAAGCGGGCGTGGCGATGGCGCGAGCGGGGGCCTCGCTCATCGATGTCGGCGGCGAATCCACCCGCCCCGGCGCAGCAAGCGTGTGGGAAGGCGACGAGATCGCGCGGGTCCAGCCGGTGATCGAGCGGCTCGCGCGCTCGGGCACGCCGGTCTCGGTGGACACGCGCAAGGCCGCGGTGATGGAGGCCGCGCTCGCCGCCGGCGCCCATATGATCAACGATATCTCCGCGCTGCTGCACGATCCGCGCGCGCTGGAAGCGGCGAAGGCGAGCGATGTTCCCATCTGCATCATGCACGCGCCGAGCCAGGGCAGCGATCCGCACGAGGGCGGAGCGTATGAAGACGCCGCGCTGGATGTGTACGACTGGCTCGAACGCCGCGTCGATGCGGTGACCGCGGCGGGCATCGACCGCGCGCGCCTGATCGTCGATCCGGGCCTGGGCTTCGGCAAATCGGTGGCCGACAACGCCGCGATCCTGAACAATCTGACGCTCTATCACGGGCTCGGCTGCCCGCTGCTGATCGGGGCGAGCCGCAAACGCATGATCGGCGCGCTGTCGAACGAGGCTCCGGCGGATGCACGGCTGGGCGGCTCGCTGTTCCTGGCGATGAAGGCGGTGGAGGCGGGCGCGCAGTTCCTCCGCGTCCACGACGTGCCCGAGACGGTGCAGGCGGTGCGCGTCTGGCGCGGCCTGCGCGACGCGGCCCTGACCGCAAGGGCCTGACCGCGCGCGCCCCTGACCGCAAGGGCCTGACCGCGCGCGCCCTACGACCCGCCGTCAGCTCTCTTTCATGAACGCGGCCTCGATCTTGAGATCGACCTGATCGCCCACCACCGGCACGCCGAAGCCCAGCCCGAACTCGCTGCGCATGATCGATCCGGTGGCGCGGAAGCCCACGCCCTCGCCGCCGCCCATCTGCTCGGGCATCGTGCCCGCGCCGTAGAATGTCGCGTCCAGCGTCACCGGATGCGTCCGGCCGTTCAGCGTCAGGTCGCCGGTCACCTTGGCCGACTGGCCATCCACGGCGACCGCGGTCGATACGAAATGCGCGTCCATCGGGTCGGCGCCGAAAAAGTCAGGCTTCGCGCCGTCCTTGCCCGCGCGCAGCAGGTGATCGGCCAGCCCGGCGCTGGCGGTGGTAACCTGGGATACCGGAATCGTGACGTCGACCGACGCCGCGCCGGGATCGGCGGGGTCGAGCGTCAGGCTGCCGGTCACCCCGCCGAAGATGCCGGTATAGGGCGAGATCCCCATATGATCGAGCGTCCACACGACCAGCATATGGTTTGGATCGGCGGCATAGGTCCCGCCTGAAATCGCCGACGGATCGGGCGAGCCGGGCGCGGCCATCGGCGCCTGCGCGGCGGCGGCGGCGGTGGACAGGATGGCGAGGGCGGCGGCGTGGATGAGGCGCATGGATAGGCTCCCATAAGGTCGTCGGCGCCAGCATAGACGGCGCGCGAGCGATGGCAAGCCGGCATCGCCGCGCCGTCCTCATCCCTTTCCATAATCGATGCGGATGCGCACCCAGCTGCCCACCTGGCTCTGTCCGCCGATGCGCGGCGGGCGCACGCGGAACTGCCACGCGGCGGCGAGGACCGCGCGCTCGATCTGCGATCCTTGCGGCGATTCGCCCAGGCCCACGCAGTCCTCGACGCGGAAATCGGCGACGGTGCGGCAGGCGATCAGCCCCCAGCCAGGGCCGCTGGCGGTCGACAGATAGCCGCCCAGTTCGGCGTCGGTCGGCTCGCGGTACCAGGCGGCGGCGTAGAGCGGCTCGCCATTGGGCGCGGTGCCGACGCGCGCGGTGTCGCCCGAGCGCGCCGATCCGACCGGCCCCATCGTCGGCCTGGCGGCGGCGGGCGCGGCGGCCTTCGCGGGCAGGTTCGAAAGATCGGCGGCGGCCATCTGATTGGGCGTCAGCGGGATCACCGCGGGCGGACGCGTCACCTGCACTTCGGGCTGCATCAGATTGGGTTTGCGGAACATCGACGAGGGCTGAGACGGCGCGGCGGGGGCGGCGGCCGAGGCCTGCGGCTCGACCGGTGCCGGTTCGGGCGGGGCGGGCGCGTCCGCCGCCGGATCGGTCGCCTTGGATTCGGGCGGGGCGGGCACCGGTTGCGGCGCGGGCGGCGCGTCGATGTTGAGCACCGTGGTCGTCTCCGGCGCCTTCTCCGGACCGGCGATCCGCGGGCCGAAGCTCAGCAGCAGAACCACCAGCAGCCCCTCGAGCAGCAATGTCAGCACGACCCCGCGCGCGCGCTGGCCGAAAGCGCCGCGAAAGCGCTCGCTCAGGCCCGTTTCGGGATAGAGCTGGGGCTGGTCCGGATAGGGCAGGGGCTGGGACAAGAAACCTCGATTTCGACATATGAGGTCGCGGCCCCAAGCGACTATGCCCCCGTAGATACGACCGCGCGCCGGGCATAACAAGGCGGGTGCCCATGTCCGGGGCTCGCTCCTCTCCCGCGAGCCAGAGAGAAGAAAAGAGAACCCTTCTCCCGCCCGGGCGGGAGAAGGATACGCAAGCTTGGCGCGAAGCGCCTAGCTGGAGTTGGAAGAGGGTGGGTGGCGCGTGAGCGCCGTCGATGGGTCGGCGCTGCTGGAGCGGCCCTCACCGGGGTTCCCGCAAAATATTATTTTGTGGGCTGCCGCTCACCGCTGCGACTAATTCCCCCGGATCAAGTCCGGGGTCATAAGTCTCGCTCCTCTCCCGCAGGCGGGAGAGGGAAAGAAACAGGCCTTTTCCCGCCGGGGGCGGAAGAAGGTCTTAAGCGGATCGATCGGAATTGGCCCTTATTCAGCTCTTGTTGACCTGAATGCGGATATGGCCCGACGAATTCTTGCCGCCCTCGGCGCCCACGACGAGATATGCGGATTTGGCCATGAAATATCCGTAATCGTCCATGGCGTTCTTCAGGACGCTGAAATTGATCGTCGCGGTGTCGCTGCCCGTCTTGACGGCACGGTTGACCGTGCGAATGGCCCAGACCTGCTTGAACGGCTTGTCGCAATTGCAATAGCTCGGCTCCCCGTCGATCTGGCCCGACTGGTAAATCCGGTATCTGCCCGTATTCGTTTGAACCTCGAGATTTCGACCGTTTTTCTTCGCTTGGGTCATATACTCTTTTCGTCATTGCAAGGAGCCGGAGGCGACGTGGCAATCCAGGGCGGATGCAGCGCTGCTATGGCCCTGGATTGCCGCGGCCTGCGGCCTCGCAATGACGAAAATGCTATATGAAGAGCGGGAGGAAATTCAAATCGAGACACTACCGGCGTTATTTTTCGCTTGCTTGGAAGGAACAAATGTGGAACATTGGACGGATGCATAGGATTCGCCTGCCCCATGGCGCGGCGCGGCGCACGCTTACCGACGCGTCCGACCCCGAAGCGCCCGAGCCGCCCGCCTTCGATCCGGTGCCGATGACGCGCCGGCGCGGCTGGACGGCCGAGCGCCAGCGCGCGTTCGTGGCGGCGCTGCGAAACTTCGGTTCGGTGAGCAGGGCGGCGCGATCAGTGGGCCTTTCGCGTCAGACCGCGCTGCAACTGCGTGGGCGACCTGGCGCGGAAAGCTTCGCGGAAGCCTGGGATTTGGCGCTCGACATGGCGCGCGGGGACGCTTCGGACATCGTGCACGACATCGCCATTCACGGCGCGCTGGAGCCGCTTTATTATCATGGCCGCCTGATCGGTCATCGCCGCCGGTTCGACCGGCGGATGCTGCTCGGCCTGCTCGCGGCGGCGGACCGGGCGGAGCATCGGCGTGGCGCGCCGCCGAGCCTGTCGGGACCGGAAGGGCGTGTCGAGCTGAGCGCTAAAAATTACAGCTTGTTGCGAAAGATTTTTAGTTAGAGGGGGGTTACGGGAAGTTTTGACAGGTTAAGCGCGCCGCGGCGTCGGCCCTCAGGCCGCGTTGTCGATGCCCCAAACGGTCAGGCCTCGTTGTTGATTCCCCCAGGCGGTCAAGCGGCATTATCGATGCCCAGATCGCTGAGCTTGCGGTAGAGCGTCGAGCGGCCGATGCCGAGGCGGCGGGCCACTTCGGTCATGCGCCCGCGATAATGGCCGATGGCGAGGCGGATCACGTCGGCCTCGATCTGTTCCAGCGGGCGCAGATTGCCGTCGGGCTCGTAGAGGGTGACGCCGATGCCGTCGGCATGCCGTGCGGCGGCGCCGTCGCCGGGGCCGGCTTCTTCGACCGCCGCGGCGATGGTCGGGAACTCGCCGGCGGTCAGCGCATCGCCGTCGCACAGGACGGAGGCGCGAAACAGCACGTCCTGTAGTTGGCGGACGTTGCCCGGCCAGTCATAGGCGCGCAGCAGCGCCAGCGCCTCGTCGGTGATGCCGAGGCTGCGCAGGCCCGGCTGGCCGGCGAGGCGGGCGAGGAAATGGCGGGCCAGCGCGCTGAGATCGCCGGTCCGCTCGCGCAACGGCGGGATCGCAAGCTGGACGACGTTGATGCGGTAGAACAGGTCCTCGCGGAAGCTGCCGCTCGCCAGCATCGGCTCGAGCGGTTCGTCGGCGGCGGTGATCAGGCGTATATCGACGCGGTAGCTGTGCGGGCTGCCGAGCGGCTGGATCTCGTTGTCGGTGACGAGGCGCACGAGGCGGATCTGGGTGGCGCTCGGCATCCGGTCGATCTCGTCGAGGAAGATGGTGCCGCCGTCGGCCTGCTGCAGCAGCCCGATGCGCCGGTCGAACGCGCCCGTAAACGCATTCTTCTCATGGCCGAACAGCACCGAATCGAGCAGGTTTTCCGCGATCGATCCGCAGGCGACCTTGACAAAGGGCTGTTTGGCGCGCGGGGACGCGGCGTGGATGGCATCGGCCAGGGTTTCCTTGCCCACGCCGCTCTCGCCCTCGATGAACACGGGCACCTTGCTGCGGGCGGCCTTGGCGGCGATGGCCAGCGCGGTGCGAAAGCCCGGCGCGGCGCCGACGATCTCCTCGAACGCCAGGTCCTGCCCCAGTTTCTCGGTCAGCGGCTGGAGTTCGCCGGCGTGACTGGCGAGGTCGACCGCCTGGTCGAGCGCGGTCATCAGGCGGTCGGGCGCGACCGGCTTGATCAGATAGTCGGTGGCGCCCGCGCGCATCGCGGCGACGGCGCCCTCGGTCGATCCGAAGCTGGTGAGCAGCAGGATGGGCAGGGCCGGGCGGCGCGCCTTGAGCTCGACGATCAACTCGGCGCTGTCGGAGCCGGGCGCCCACTGGTCGAGCAGGATCGCGTCGAGCATCATGCCGTCCTGCGTGCCGAGCATCGCGATGGCCATCTCCGAATCGCGCGCGAACACGGTCCGCCAGCCGGCTCTGGAAGCGATCGCCGACACCAGGCGGCATTGCGCCGGCTCGTCGTCCACCAGCATGAGCAGGCGCACGCGCCCGTCTTCGACTGCCGCTACGGCAATTGGTTGGTCAACACCCATGACGAACGGCGTTAAGCCAAAGCGGTAAAGGGCCGATTAAACATGCCGGCCGGGTATCGGCGCAGCGAGGCGCTTGAGATGTAGGATCGTTGCCGATACGGAGGATGTCGATGCAACCCGCAACTTCGAGGGCAATCATGGCTGGCGGTACCGAACATCCCAAGACCGATATCAACAAGGCGTCCGAAAATTACACCCGTTTCCTCGGCATGACCAAGATCGCGATCGTCGTCGTGGCGATCGTGGTGGTGATCGTCGTGCTGCTGATCAGCTGAGGCTGGGGCATGGCTTTCAAGATCGCCGTCCTGAAGGAAACCGCTCCCGGCGAGCGGCGCGTCGCCGCGGTGCCGGAGACGGTGAAGAAGCTGGCGGCGCTGGGCGCCACGGTGGCGGTCGAAAGCGGCGCGGGCGTGGGTGCCACGGTGAGCGACGAAGACTACCGCGGGGCCGGGGCCGATGTCGCCGCCCGCGCGGCGGCCGTCGAGGATGCGGATCTCGTGCTGGCGGTGCAGGGACCCGAGGCGGGCGATCTGGCGGGCGCGAAGCCGGGCGCGATGCTGGCCGCCTCGCTGGATCCGTTCGGCCGGCGCGATCGGATCGCGGCCTATGCCGCCGCCGGGATCGACGCGCTGGCGATGGAGTTCATGCCGCGGATCACCCGCGCGCAATCGATGGATATCCTATCGTCGCAATCGAACCTGAGCGGCTACAAGTCGGTGCTCGAAGCCGCACGCTATTACGGCCGCGCCTTTCCGATGATGATGACCGCGGCGGGCACGGTTTCGGCGGCGCGCCTGTTCGTGATGGGCGTGGGCGTGGCGGGACTGCAGGCGATCGCCACCGCCAAACGGCTGGGCGCGCAGGTCAGTGCCACCGACGTGCGCTCGGCCACGAAGGAGCAGATCAAGTCGCTCGGCGCCAAACCCGTGTTCGTAGAGACGGTCGCGGGGATCGAGGGCGAGGGGGCGGGCGGCTACGCCACCGAGATGTCGGACGCGTATAAACAGGCGCAGGCCGAACTGGTGTCCGATCATATCGCCAGGCAGGATATCGTCATCACCACCGCGCTGATCCCGGGCCGGGCCGCGCCGCGCCTGATCGGCGACGCGCAGATCGCCAGTATGCGGCCCGGCAGCGTGATCGTGGATCTTGCTGCCGAACAGGGCGGCAATGTCGAGGGCGCCGTCGCGGGGCAGGTGGTGGAGCTGCATGGCGTGCGCATCGTCGGCGCAAAGGACATGGCCTCGACCATGGCGGCCGATACCTCGGCGCTGTTTGCGCGCAACCTGTATAATTTCATCAACGCCTTCTGGGCCGAGGGTGCGCAAACGCCCGTCTTTCCCGACGACGACGAGATCGTGCAGGGCGTTCGGGTAACCAGGAATGGCAAGATCGTGAACGAAAGACTGGCGACCGCCTGAGCGTCGCGCGGAGAGACTCTACGCGCGGCGGCGCAAATCGATCCGGCTCCGGTATAAATAATATTGTCCGCAACTTTAGGCGGCCGGGCTCCGTAAACCTGGCACAAGTTGGAAACAATCGAACGGAGCTTTCCTATGAATAACAGGACTTTACTCGCCGCCACCGCCGCATCGGCCCTAGCTCTCGTCGGTTGTCAGAACATGGGCATGGAAGACGGCATGTCGACTTCTACCAATGCCGGCGCTACCAGCACCGTGATGGTCGGCGGCGCCGCGATGTATCCCACGCGCAACATCATCGAAAATGCCGTCAACAGCAAGGTCCACACCACGCTGGTGGCCGCGGTCAAGGCTGCCGGGCTCGTCGATACGCTGTCCGGCCCCGGACCGTTCACCGTGTTCGCGCCGACCAACGCCGCGTTCGATGCGCTGCCCGCCGGCACGGTGGATAGCTTGCTGCAGCCGGCCAACAAAGCCAAGCTGACCAAGGTGCTGACCTACCATGTCGTGCCCGGCCGGATCACCGCCGCCGATATTGCCGCGAAGATCAAGGCTGGCGGCGGCACCGCCACTTACACTACGGTCGAAGGCGAACGGCTGACCTTCCGCATGAACGGCAGCGCGGTTGTCGCGAGCGGCGTCGGCGGTGGTTCGGCCACCGTGACGCAGGCCGATGTGATCCAGTCCAACGGCGTGATCCATGTGGTCAACGGCGTGCTGCTGCCCACGATGTAACAGGCTTCACGGACAGCGACGTCCCCTCCTGTCCGCGCAAGAGCGCCCGGTTCGAAAGGACCGGGCGTTTTCATTGGTCCATATCGCTGCTCGACAGGGCACGCGCGCTTTGCAACAAGGCGGGACTTCGAAAGCCGATAGCGGGGCGTCTCATGGATTTCATTTCTATCCTGTCGATTTTCATATTGGCCTGCTTCGTCGGCTATTACGTCGTATGGTCGGTCACCCCGGCGCTGCATACCCCGCTGATGGCGGTGACCAATGCGATCTCCTCGGTGATCGTGGTCGGCGCGCTGATCGCCAGCGCCGCGGCGGCGGTGCCGGGCGCCAAATGGCTCGGGCTTGCCGCGGTCGTGCTCGCCAGCATCAACATCTTCGGCGGTTTCGCGGTGACCGAACGCATGCTCGCGATGTACAAGAAGAAGGAGCGCAAGTGATGGGCGCGCTCCTGACGTCCGCCGCCGCCGCGCACGGTTCGGTGAACCCGTGGGTGGCGCTCGCCTATCTGGTGGCCGGCGTGTGCTTCATCCTCGCGCTGCGTGGCCTCAGTTCGCCGGTGAGCGCGCGCAGGGGCAACCGTTATGGCATGGCGGGGATGGCCATCGCCGTCGTTACCACGCTGGCAACGCACTTCACCGCCGATATCTGGGAAATCGCCGTCGCGATCGCGATCGGCGCGGTCATCGGCATCGTCACCGCGCGGCGCATCGCCATGACGGCGATGCCGCAGCTCGTCGCCGCCTTCCACAGCCTCGTCGGCCTCGCCGCCGTACTGGTTGCGGGCGCGGCGTTTATGAACCCGGACAGCTTCGGCATTTTGGGCGCGAACGGAGAAATCCTCGGCGTCAGCCGGATCGAGATGGCGCTCGGCGCGGCGATCGGCGCGATCACCTTTTCCGGCTCGGTGATCGCGTTCCTGAAGCTCAACGGCAATATGTCCGGCTCGCCGATCCTGCTGCCCGCGCGGCACATCATCAATCTCGGCGTGCTGCTCGCGATCCTCGTCCTCGTGGCGCTCTACACCGCGGCGCCGGGAATGGGCGCGGGCGACGGCTTCTACTTCCCCCTCGTCGTACTGCTCGCCTTTGCCATTGGCTTCCTGCTGATCGTCCCGATCGGCGGCGCGGACATGCCGGTCGTCGTGTCGATGCTCAACAGCTATTCGGGCTGGGCCGCGGCGGCGATGGGCTTCACGCTCGGCAATACCGCGATGATCATCACCGGCGCGCTGGTCGGCAGCTCGGGCGCGATTCTCAGCTACATCATGTGCCGCGCGATGAACCGCAGCTTCATCAGCGTGATCGCGGGCGGCTTCGGTGCGGAAAGCGGCGGCGATGGCAGTGGCGGCGAAAAGATCGACCGGCCGTGGAAACGCGGCAGCGCGGAAGACGCCGCCTTTCTGATGCAGCAGGCCGAGACCGTAATCATCGTGCCCGGATACGGCATGGCGGTGGCGCAGGCGCAGCACGCGCTGCGCGAAATGACCGATATGCTGAAGGAGAAGGGGGTTTCGGTCAAATTCGCCATCCATCCGGTCGCGGGCCGCATGCCGGGCCATATGAACGTGCTGCTGGCCGAAGCGAACGTGCCCTATGACGATGTGTTCGAGCTGGAGGACATCAACAGCGAGTTTGCCCAGGCCGACGTCGCCTTCGTGATCGGCGCGAACGACGTCACCAACCCCGCCGCCAAGACCGACAAGACATCGCCGATCTACGGCATGCCGGTGCTCGACGTGGAAAAGGCCAAGACCGTGCTGTTCATCAAGCGGTCGATGGGCGGCGTGGGCTATGCGGGGGTGGACAACGAGGTATTCTACCGCGACAACACGATGATGTTGCTCTCCGACGCGAAGAAGATGTGCGAGGAGATCGTAAAGGCGCTGGGCTGAAACAGCGGGCGTACGGGGTTGGAATATTATGCGTAAAATCGGTCTCATCGGTGGGATGAGCTGGGTTTCCACCGAAACCTATTATCGCCGCATCAACAGCCGCGTGCAGATCGCGCGGGGGCATGATTTCTCCGCGCCGATGGTCGTGGAAAGCCTGGACTTCAACGGGCTGATCCGCACCACCGATAAGGAAGCGTGGAAACAGGCGGCCGAAATCCTGAGCGATGCTGCCAAGCGTCTCGAAGGGTCAGGCGCAACGGCGATCCTGATCGGCGCCAATTCCATGCACAAGGTTTACGATGAGGTTGCCGAGGCGGTGTCCGTGCCGGTGATCCATATCGCCGATGTGATCGGGGTCAAGATGAAGGCCGACGGGGTGCGGAGCGCCGCGTTGATCGGTACCCGCAACGTCATGATCGAGCCTTGGTATCGTCAGCGCCTGATCGAACATGGCGTTTCGCTGCTGCCGCCCGACATGGCGCGCGTCGATGAAATCGACCGGATCATCTATGACGAGTTGATGAAAGGCGTGGTCAAGCGGGATGCCGAGCGCACGCTCAAGACGTTCATCACCAATATCGACAAGACCGGTGTGAAGGCGATCGTGCTGGGATGTACCGAGCTTGATCTGATCGTCGACACCAATGCCAATATCCTGCCGATCTACGACAGCACGAAGATCCACGCCGATGCGGCGGTGGACTGGATATTGGAGCGATAGAAGAGCCCCCCGGGGCGCTTCGAAGATCAGCCCAGGCGCGTCCAAGTCTGCGATTTGCAGAACGGTCCGATGCAGCCTTTCACCTGAAGTTTGCCGGAAGACTGACGCTGGAGCAGCGAGCGGTAGGTCTTGCCCTTCTTGGGATCGTAGATTTCGCCGCGCCACTCGTCGCCGTCTTCCTTGAAACCGGTGAGCACCGGGAGGCCGAGCAGCTTGCGGCTACGCTTCGACCTATCCGGATTGTGGACATCGCGCTGATCGACGCCCTGCGGCGGGGTCTTGATAAATTTCACGAGCTTGCCGCATAGGCTCTGTCCGCACGGAGCGATTTCGATCACCGCATCCTTGTCTTCGGTAACCCATTTGCCGGTGACCGGTTGGGCGGCGAAAGCCGGGGCGGTGACCGCGATCAGCGCGATGGCGGCGAGGGCTTTCAAATTCTTCATCGCGTCCACTCCGTTCGAATTCCGCATGATTTCTAGCGAATGCCCAATGTCTTAGGGATGAACGGAGCCGGCGAACGCCTGTTCCCGTCGGTTTCACAGATGGAAGGCGTCGGAGATCGAACAGGCCGCCGGACCCAGGATGACGATGAACAGCACCGGCAGGATGAACAGGATCAGCGGAACCGTCATGATCGCTGGTAGGCGCGCGGCCTTTTCCTCGGCGCGCATCATGCGCTCGTTGCGGAACTCGGCCGAGAGGACCCGGAGCGCGGACGCGAGGGGCGTGCCGTATTTCTCGGTCTGGATCATGGTCGTCACCACGCCCTTCACCGCGTCGAGGTTGACGCGATAGGCGAGGTTCTCGAACGCCATGCGCCGTTCGGTGAGGAACCCCAATTCGATCGCGGTGAGGGAGAATTCGTCGCCCAGTTCGGGGTAGCCGCGGCCCAATTCGCGCGCGACGCGGCCGAATGCCGCATCGACGGTCAGGCCCGCCTCGGCGCAGATCACGAGCAGATCGAGCGCGTCGGGAAGACCCTTGCGGATCGCGTCGGAACGTTTGTTGATGGCATTTTTGAGGAAGATATCCGGCGCCTTGTAGCTTCCGATCAAGGCGATGGCAAAGGTGCCGAAGCGTTTCAGTTCCGACCAGTCGGCCAGCCCGCCGAAGCCGTAGATGAACAGCGCCGCGCCGCCGCCGATCACGATCGGCAGCACCATGCGCGCGAAGATCACCGCAACGGCGAGTTCCTTCGAGCGCCACCCGGCCTGCGCCAGCTTCTGCTGAACTTCCTTGAGCTGGCTATCCTGCAATACTTTGAGCCGCGACAGGATCGCGCGCATCTGATCGGTGGTCTCGTTCTTCTTGACGAGCGAGGCGCGCTTCTTGGCGGTCGAAGCGGTGATGCCGGCCTTCAGCTGCTCGCGCCGTTCGTTCAGCGCCTTGACCCGCTTGGCCATGGGATCGCTGACCGTCACCGCGGCATAGATCGCGAAGAACACCGCCAGCGTGGCCACCCCGGCCAAAATCGTCGCGACGTAGAATATGTCGACGCCGAGCAGCGTTGGAGCGGAGGTAGGTTCCATCGTCAGTCGATCCTCAAATTTCGAAGCTGACCATCTTGCCCATGATAAAGGCACCGATGGACATCCAGATCAGGCCGCCGATCCCGGCGACGATGAGGCGATCTTCGTAGAAGAAGCCCTCGAGGTAGCCCGGGTTCATCCAGTACACGATGCCGAACACGAAAAAGGGCAGCGAACCGACGATATAGGCCGAAGCTTTCGATTCGGAGCTCATCGCCCGAATTTTCAGCTTCATCTGGGCACGCTTGCGCAGCACATCGGCCAGATTGCCGAGGGTTTCCGCAAGGTTGCCGCCGGTTTCGCGCTGGATGGCCAAAGTGATGACAAAGAACTGGAATTCGGCCGTGCCGAGGCGCGAGGCGACATCCTGCAACGCGTCCTCCATGGTGTGGCCGATGCGCATCTTCTCGGTAACCAGCTTGAATTCCTCGCCCACCGGACCGGGAATTTCCTTGGCGACAACGGTCAGCGTCTCGCCGATCGGCAGGCCGGATTTCAACCCGCGAACGAGCAATTCGAGCGCGTCCGGAAAATTGGTGGTGAATTTGGTGATGCGCTTCTTGATCATTCGCCCGATTACGAAATGGGGCGCTCCGAGACCTGCGATCACACCCAGAAACAGGCTCAAAAAGGCCGGAGCTCCGCGCAGCATCAGCAATAGAAAGGTGGCCGCGAACAGCGCGCCACAAACCAGCAGATATTTTTGAAGGGTAATATTCTTGCCGGTCTGCTGGAGCCGGAGGATCAGCTTGTCGATGCGGCTGCTGCCCTTGCCCCCTTTCGGGCGGCGTTGCGCCGCAACGGCTTTGCGCATCTGCTTTTCTAAGAGTGCTTCATCGCTGTTGCTGTGGCGAAGCTTGACCGCCGTCAGCCGGCGCGAGGTGGCTTTGCCGATGCTGGGACCCGCAAATGCCATCGCAACCATGCCCAGCATGATCACCATGGTCGCGGCGAACATCATCATCTGTGTGCTCATCTTGCGGTCCCGCTAGGTTGCGTTCGATGGGCGCGACCGGAACCGCACCCGAATTGGCTCAGGCCTTGGTCTTCGATGGCAGCAGCGAGGCGAACGAGAAGCCGCTCTTGCTCGCGCCCTTTTGCTTTTTACCCTTCACAGGTTCCGCTTCGGCCTGATCGAGTTCCTGGGCCTGACCGACCAAATGATCGGCGATTCCCTTGATCGCGCTCGACGCCTTGCTGGCACGGACCGCCTCGACGATCGGCTTGCCAAGCTTGGAGGCCTGCGCGGCAGCTTTGGGATCGGACGGCACGATGAAGTCGATCTTGTGTTCGACCGAGGATTCAAAGTCCTTTTTGCTGATTTCCAGCGCCGAGCTATGCACCTTGTTGGCGACCAGGATCAGGCGGCTCTGCGGCGCATTGGATTTTAGCCAGGCGAGCAGCCTGATGGTGTCGCGCGCTGCCGCAAGTGTAAGCTCGGTGACCACGACATTGACCTGTACGTCATGCACCAGATGCGGATAGTTTATCAGCATGCTCCGTGGCAGATCGATGATCGTCGCCTCGAATGCGCCCCGAAATTCTTCCTGCAGCTGGAAAAAGGCGGTGCCGTCGGTCATGATCGGATTGCTGATCGGCGCTTCGGCCGAAAGCAGCGACAGCTTGTCGTTCGCCTTGATCATGGCGCGCTCGATGAACAGACCGTCGATGCGGCTGGGATTGTCGATCGCGTCGGTCAGGCCGCGGCCCGGCTCGAGATCGAGCGATAGCGCGCCGGTGCCGAAATGTACGTCAAGATCCAGGAGAGCGGTAAGCCGCCCGATTCGGTCGCTCAGCAACCAGGCGAGCGAAGTGGCGATGGTCGATGCACCCACGCCGCCGCGCGTGCCGATGATCGCGGTCGAGATGTGGCTGTGCGCGGCGCCGTCATCCTCGGCCTTGGGCGCGTTCAGCATGGTCTGTGCCTGCGTGATCGAATCGCGCATCGCATCCGGGCTGAACGGCTTCAGCAGATAATCGTGCAGGCCGCTGACCATCAGATCGCGATAGAGCCGCACATCGTTGATCTGACCCACGGCGATTACCACCGTACCGGGTTCGCATACCTCGGCGAGGCCGTTGATATCGTTGAGCGGATCACCCGATTCGGACAGGTCGACCAGCAGGATATTGGGGCTGGCCGAAACAGACAACGACTGGATCGCGTTGCGCAATCCGCCCTTGTTCACCTTTTCCGGTGCCCAGCCCATATCTTCGCAGACCGAGCGGACGATATCATAAGTGTTGTCATCGCAGACGAAGGCAGCGAACGCATCGCGCGCGCCCCCACCGGCTTTCCAAGGTGCGTTCATCAGTTTCCTCCCGAGCTGCCGGCATTGCCATTGCGCCAGGCCTCGACGGGGCGGACGGCCCGCGAACTGTCATGGCCATGATCGTCCTGCCCGCGAACCAAATCCTCGGGGTCCGCGATCATCGCGGCGAGGTTGCTGTTGGTGGCGCAGCCATAATTGCTGTGATTGCCGCCGTCATAATTGGCCTCGCTCTTCTTGCTCCAGTCGGGGCAGGAGGGAACGCTCGCGGTCGAGCGGGTAAGCACGACGCGGACGGTGCCGGGCACCACGGCGCCGGCCGTCACCGGAGCCGTTTGCGCCACCTGCACGTCAAAGTCCGCCGCGACGTCGGCCACCGCGGCCTCGGTCGATGCATCGCCATAGCCCGATCCGTAATCGATCGCCACGCGGTCGCCATAGCCGGCGCCGAGCGAGGTCATCCATTCACCGAGACGTTGGCGTTCGGCGGGGGCCAATCCGCCCCCGGCGTTGAGGTCGATTGCGTAATTGGCGCGCGTGACCACCGGCTGATGGACCGAATACACCGTGCGATTGATGTGATTTCCGCTGCAGGCGGCGAGCGACAGACCGAGCGCGGCGATGGTGAGCTTGGGCATGATGTGCAT
Organism: Novosphingopyxis sp.; assembly: GCF_965218915.1. Lineage (GTDB taxonomy): Bacteria > Pseudomonadota > Alphaproteobacteria > Sphingomonadales > Sphingomonadaceae > Novosphingopyxis. The sequence goes on from NZ_OZ244708.1 coordinate 1,396,437, forward strand.
GTGGTAAAAGCCTTTTTGCCTGTCCGAAATCATTCGAAGCTGAAGCCGGGTGCGGCGCCGGAGTCATCGTTGCCGGCTCGCGCCGATGATGGCGGCGCGGAGTCTCCGACGACCGGACCGGCCGGCGCCTCGGGTGCGATCGTCGGCATCGGGCGGGTGGCGCCGCTGACGCCATCGGATTGCCGGTTGAGCAGCAGACGCTGCGCGTCGTTCGGGCTCTGATAGCCATCGGTGGGCAGCACGATCTCGTGATCGGAGACCGGCTCGACGAGATAGGGCGTGACGATGATCATCAATTCGGTCTCGTTGCGCCGCCAGCCATTCGATTTGAACAGATTGCCGAGGATCGGAATGTCGCCTGCGCCCGGCAGCTTTTCAACCGAACTGGTCGAGCTGTTGCTGAGAAGGCCCGCGATCATGAAGCTTTGGCCCGAACCCAGTTCGACCGTCGTTTCCGCACGCCGGGTGATGATCGCGGGTATCTCGGTGCCGCCGAAGCGCACGGCGCCGACGCTGGAAATGTCGGACACTTCCGGGCGGACGCGCAGCGAGATGCGGCCGTTGGCGAGCACCGTCGGCGTATACTGGAGCTGGACGCCGTAGTTGCGGAATTCCACGCTGGTCGATCCGAGGCCGTTGCTGATCGGGATCGGAAACTCGCCGCCGGCAAGAAACTCGGCGGTTTCCCCCGAAACCGTGGTGAGGTTCGGCTCGGCGAGGGTGGAGATCAATCCTGCCGTTTCCGACAGGTCGAGCGCGGCGGCGACGTCGAGGCCGAACAACCGGCCCGCCGCCTGGAGCACATTGGTGCCGCTCGGGATCTTGAAATTGTAATTGGTGCCCCCGCCGGTCACGAACCTGCCGGTCGATGGATCGAAGGGCAGGCTGATGCTGCCCGCCGGAAGGCCGAATTGCGAAGAGGCATCCAGCACGGGGAGGCCCGCTGTCGAGGAGTCGCCGATATCGACGAAATCGCGTCCACGCGTCACGCCGAACAGGAAGCCGCCACTGGTATCGCGGGTGGCGAGGTTGCCGTTGATCTGCTTGGCGAGCGAACGGCTGACTTCGGCGATGCGCACGCGCAGATTGACCTGCAGCGGCGTCTTGGTGCGGATGCGGCTGACGACCTGGCTGGTGTCGCCGACGAACGCCTGGACGAGGCGCTCGGCCTCGGCCGCATCCTCGGGATTGGCGACGGTGCCGGTGAGCAGCGTCACGCCGTTCAGACTGTTGGTCTGGAGCGTCGCCTCCGGCATCGCCAGCTGAAGCATCTGATCGATCGTCTCGATGTTGCGGCCGGTACGGATGATGGCGCTGTAGACGGTCTTGCCCGCGGCATTGGTGGCGTAAAATGTGGTTTCGCCAGTCGCCTTGCCGAACAGATAGAGCTGGCGCGGGTTGGTGACCTGCACGTCGGCGATGCTCGGATCGGCGACGAAAACGTCGGTAATGCTGGAGGGCAGGTTCACCTGCTCGCCGCGTCCCACCGAAAGCGTGACCGTTCGGGTCGGCCGGTCGGTTTGCTGGGCGGCGGCTGGGGCCGAAGCCAGCAAGGCCGGCGCGGCGATGGCGGCCGCGGCGAGCGCGAGCAGCGCCGAGCCGGATCCCATGCGAAGAAACGTGATCATCTGCTTATCTCCGCTCGAACGTGACGGTGGTGGAGCTGTTGCCGCGAGCGACATTGACGACCGGGCCCTTGGCCTCCTCGGCCTCTTTCTCGATCTCTTTCTTCTCCGGCGCGGTCTGCGGCGGGATGCTGCGGCGCTGGAAGCGCGACACGTCGCCACCGGTCGAATAGCTCGACTTGCCGTCGATCGGCCGCTGGGCGAGGCTGCGAAGCACGCGCTCCTCTTCCTCCGGATCGTTGGTGGCCGGTACCTTGATCGAGCCGGACGCGATCGCTTCCTCCAGATCGGCGGAACTGTCGGCGAGCGAGCGCAACGACAGGCTGATCGTGCCGATGGTCTGGGCCACCGTGACCTTTTCCGCGATGCGCGGCGTCGCCTCGAGCGTTACCAGCTGATAACCGGTCGCGATGGTCTTGCCGTTTTCGTCGACGGTCGGTTCGGTGCGCTGATCGGTGGCGAGCACGCGCAGGTTCCGGATGATCGTCTCGGACACCTTGAGCGGCTTGTTGGTCGAATTCTCGACCGCCACGCCGTCGACATTCTGCGTCAGGACGAGGTCCACGCGGTCGCCGGGAAAGATGAAGCCAGCGACTCCGGTCAGGCCGGACACGGGGACCGTGACCGCCCGCATGCCGGGGCCGAGCGCCGCGGCGAGGAACCCGCGGTCGCCGGGCGAAACCAGCGCGCCCTGGGTGATCGGTTCGCCGGCGGTAATCGCATGGCGAACCACGGTGCCCGGCAGCGAGCTGATATCCACACCGCCCTCGGCACCTTCGACGAAATAAGCCTCGGTCACCATCTCCGCGGGCCAGGGCTGATAACGAAAACTGTCGGCGGTGATGATCGTGCCGACCGGCATGGCGCGGGTGGCGACGAGCACCTTGGGTCCGGTCGGCTGCGCGGCCGCCTGCGTTTCCGGCGCCGCCGATCCCATGAAAAGGCTTCGTGCCATGAACGCGGCGATGGCTGCAACGAACAGCGCGCCGACGAGCAAAATCAGTTTTCTCTTGTCCATGACGCCTAGTGTCTCCCTGAAGGCCCCTTTCGGTCAGCTTGGACCCATCAGCCAAACTGGTTAAAATATCGTTCACCGCATATGATCAGACCGGCCATCGCGATGGCGACTCCATAGGGTATGCGTGCCTGGCCCGGCCGCTCGCGCAGACGATGTTCGAACCAGAAAATTGCGGTCACCGCCACGCCCAGCAATGTCGCGTAGAGCAGCATGCGGGTGGTGATCACCCAGTCGAACCACAAAGCCAGCGCGGTGAACAATTTCACGTCGCCGCCGCCCATTACGCGCAGATAGAAAAAGACGGAGAACAGGAGGAACACCAATATGGCCGCGATCAGATGGACGACCATGTCCGGCCACAGCTGCTGACCGGTGGCGATCCACCATAGTGGCGCGCCCACGGCGATCGGCAGCACGATCTTGTTGTAGATCTTGCGATCGCGGATGTCGGTGACGATCGTCACCAGCAGCGCGATTGCCAAGGCTGCGAGCAGACCGTAAGCGAAGACTTCCCCTGTCATTTCCCACGCATTAACCAGCACTGCTTGCCAAATGGTAACCATCGATCGCAGAGCCATCCCCGACGCCGCCGTGGAAAGCCGCTGGCAAGCTGCCGATGGCTGGGACATCCGCCGGATCGACTGGCGCGCGGATAGCCCCAAGGGCTCGATCCTGTTCCTGCCTGGGCGCGGCGACATCTATGAGAAATATCTCGAGACCCTGCACGGATTCTGGGCGGACGGCTGGAGCGTTACTGCGAGCGACTGGCGCGGGCAGGGCGGGTCGGGGCGCTTTTCGGACGAAGCCCATATCGGTCATGTCGACGATTTCGCGACCTGGATCGCCGATCTCGCCGGTTTCTGGAAGCGCTGGAAGGCCGAAACGAGCGCGCCGCATGTGCTGATCGGCCACAGCATGGGCGGCCATCTGGCGCTGCGCGCACTGGCCGAACGCGCGGTCGATCCCGACGCGGCGATCCTGAGCGCGCCGATGCTGGGCATTCGTGCCGGCGGCGTGCCGAGCTGGATCGGCCATGCCTATGCCTGGCTTATGAACCGCATGGGCGATCCGACGCGCGCGGCGTGGAAGGTGAGTGAGAAGCCGGGCGCGTCGGCCACGCTGCGCCACAAGCTCTTGACCCATGACAAGGCGCGCTACGACGACGAGCCGGGCTGGTGGGAGTTGCGCCCCGAGCTGAAAATGGGTCCGGCCAGCTGGGGCTGGGTCGAGCGCGCGATGGCTTCCACGCGGCGGCTCGAACGGCCGGGTATGCTCGAAGCGATCGACACGCCGATCCTGATCCTCGCCACCACCGCCGACCAGCTGGTCGATACCAAACGCATCGTCGCCGACGCCGCGCGGCTTCCCGACGCCGAGTTGAAGCTGTTCGGCGATGAAGCCGCGCACGAGCTCCTGCGCGAAGCCGATCCGGTGCGCGGCCAGGTGATCGCGGCGATCGACGATTTCCTGGAGCGACGGCTGAAGTGAGTCGATACGACGTCGCGATCGTCGGCGCCGGGATTGCCGGGGCCAGCCTCGCCGCCGCGCTGGCGCCGCACCGCTCGGTGCTGCTGCTCGAGGCGGAAGACCGGCCCGGCTATCACAGCACCGGGCGGTCGGCGGCGTTCTGGACCGAAAGCTATGGCGGACCCGGCATCCAGCCGCTCACCAGCGCGTCGTTCGAAGCGCTTTCGGAAGGGGGGTTTCTGAAACCGCGCGGCGCGCTGCATCTGGCGGAGGCCGCGGACGGCGGTTCGGTGGACCGTTTTGTCGGCCAATTCGCCGGCAGCGGTGTGCGGCTGACGCGGCTCGATCGCGCGGATCTGGAGCGCCGCGTGCCCGGCATCCGCCCCGGCTGGAGCGAGGGCGTATGGGAGCCCGATTGCCACGATATCGACGTCGCCGCCCTCCACGCCTCCTATTTGAGGCAGGCCAGGGCGGCCGCGGCGGCGCTGCAGTGCCGCGCCGCTTTGCTCGAGGCGAAGTGGTCGCGTGGCCGTTGGTGGATCGAGACCCCCGCCGGTTCGTTCGAGGCTGCTTTGCTGATCAATGCGGCCGGTGCCTGGGCGGACGAGGTGGCGCTGCGCAGTTCGGTGCGCCCTTGCGAGATTCGGCCCTATCGCCGCAGTATTGCACAGCTGCGGATAATCCCTGACGCGCCCGCCGATCTGCCACTGGTGCTGGGGCTCGATGGGAGCTTCTACTTCAAGCCCGAGCCGGGCGGGCGGCTCTGGCTCAGCCCGCATGACGAAACCCTCGCACCGCCGGGCGATGCGGCACCGGAGGAAATGGATATCGCACGCGCGATCCAGCGGTTGGGCACGGTGGTCGATTGGCGCGTCGCGGCGGTCGAGCACCGCTGGGCGGGTCTCAGGAGCTTCGCGCCGGACCGGCTTCCGGTCATCGGTTTCGCGCCCGATGCGCCCGCGTTTTTCTGGTTCGCGGGGCAGGGCGGCTTCGGCATCCAGACCGCGCCTGCGGCGGCGGCGCTGGCGGCGGGCCTGATCCTGCCAGGACCCGATGCCGAACTGCCCCCCGGAGTCGATCCGCGGCTCTATGCGCCTAACCGCTTTCATCGTCACGGCGGAGCGCAAAACGAAAGGTGACAGAGGTGACAATGCGTATCCGGGGAATTGGGTCGAACCGTGAGTTGTGAGCGACGAGCGGTGCGGTGATATAGTGGAGGACCGGCTTGGTTTCGAACATCGTAAACCGGAACATAGCAGAAACATTCTGCATATGACAGCCTTTTCAGCTATCGTCAGTGCCTCGGTTTCAACTTGCAGCTTCCATCGCCTCCTCCCGCTCGGGCGGGAAAGGATAGGTAGTGTTGGATCAAATCGTCATATATTCCTTCGAATGAGAAATTTCGTTCCCGCATATCTTTCTTGAAGATCAACTCGTCCCCGGCCGCTCAATCCAGCGCGTCGTAATCGGGCTTGGGCGGTCCGGCCGCTTCGTTCGCGGCGTCGCTCGCCAACCGGTCGGCCCGTTCGTTGTCGGCATGGCCGTCATGGCCTTTCACCCAAACCCATTCGATCTGGTGGGTTTCACACGCATCGAGCAGCGCGCGCCACAGATCCTCGTTGCGCACCGGCTTCTTCTGGCTGTTCTTCCACCCGTTCTTCTGCCAGCCGATCACCCAGCGGGTGATACCGTCGAGCACATATTTGCTGTCGGTGGTGACGACGACCTGACAGGGCTCGATCAGCAGCTTGAGCGCCTCGATCGCCGCGGTCAGTTCCATGCGATTGTTGGTCGTATCCGCCTCGCCGCCGGAGAGCTCCTTTTCACGGCCCTTGAAGCGCATGACCGCACCCCAGCCACCGGGGCCGGGATTGCCCTTGCAGGCGCCGTCGGTAAAAATCTCGACCGTCTTCATGTCGATCGATCTCCTGAAAAATTGTTCGCGGCGAAGGGATCGACCGCTTCGCCGTCCATGATCGCGCGATAAAAGTCCAGCCGACGCAGGAACGCAAGGGGGTCTTTGCGCGTCACGAGCGCGTCCGGCGGCGTGGCGATCCAGTCATGGGCGCGGGTGAGTAGGAAGCGCAAACACGCGCCGCGCGCCAGCATCGGCAGCGCCGTCTGTTCCTCGCCGGTCAGTCCGAAACCCGTGCGATAGGCCGTAATCAGGGCCTCGGAGACGGTTTCGTCGAAGCCCATGCCATCGGGCGCGAAGCACCATGCGGCGTGGGTGACGGCCAGATCATAAACGCGAATATCGCGGCAGGCGAAGTAGAAATCGATGATCCCGGTAACCTCGCCGTCCAGCATCAGGACATTGTCGGGAAACAAATCGGCATGAATCGGCGCGTGCGGTAGCGTATCGGGCCATGACCGATCGGCAAGATCGAGCTCCTCATCGATCCGTTTGGCCAGGCCTGGCCGGATTGCATTGAGATCGGCGGCATCGCAGCGCTCTGCCAGTACGCGCCAGGCCCGGCGGTTCATGCTGTTGGGTCGCGACCCTTCGAAATCGGCCAGAGCCGCGTGCATTCTCGCCAGTGCCTTGCCGATGGCGGCGGCCTGTGCCGCATCGGGACGATCCGGCGAAATACCGTTCAAAAAGGCGATCAGAGCGGCGGGGCGCCCCGCGACCGGCTGCACGAAACGGCCCTCGCGATCGGGAATAAACGCCGGGACCGGCAAATCGGCAGCGGCCAGATGGCCGACCAGATCGATGAAAAAGGGCAGGTCGCCTGCGTCGACGCGGTTTTCATAGAGCGTCAGGATGAACCGATCCTTGCTCGTCTCGACCAGGAAATTGCTGTTCTCCACCCCTTCCGCGATGCCCTTGCAGGCGCGCGGGGCGCCGACGTCGTAGCGCGCCAGCAGCGCGGCCAGATCGTCCGGCGACACATGGGTGTAGACGGCCAAGGCGTCAGGCCGCCTCGAGGCTCCGCGGCAGTTTGAAGACCATCCGCTCCTTGACGCTTTCGATCACCTGTTCCTCGACGTCGAAGCGCTCCGCAAGCCGGTCGACCACTTCGCGCACCAGCAGTTCCGGCGCAGAGGCCCCGGCGGTGAGGCCGAGCGTGCCGACCCCTTCCAACCAGGCGAAATCGATATCGCCGCCACGTTGCACCAATTTGGCGTCGATGCCTTCGCGCTCGGCCACTTCGACCAGCCGCAGCGAGTTGGAGCTGTTCGGCGCGCCGATTACCAGCATCAGGTCGCAGGCCGCGGCGATCGCCTTGACCGCTTCCTGGCGGTTCGATGTCGCGTAGCAGATATCCTCGCCGCGCGGGCCGATGATCGAAGGAAAGCGTCGCTCGAGCACGGCGATGATCGCCTTGGTATCGTCGACCGACAAGGTCGTCTGGGTGAGAAAGGCGAGGTTGGCGGGATCGCGGGGCGACAGTTGCTCGGCGTCCTCCTTGGTCTCCACCAGGGTCATATTGCCTTCCGGCACCTGGCCGAACGTGCCGATCACCTCCGGATGACCCTTGTGGCCGATGAAGACGATGTGCCGCCCGGACTGAACCTGCCGCTCGGCCTGGCGGTGCACCTTGGACACCAGCGGGCAGGTCGCGTCGATATAATCGAGACCGCGCTCCGCGGCCTTGTCCGGAACCGCCTTCGGAACGCCGTGCGCGGAAAACACCACCGGCACGTCGTCGGGGACATCGTCGAGCGTTTCCACGAAGACCGCGCCCTTTTCCTTCAATGCGTCGACGACATATTTGTTGTGGACGATTTCGTGGCGGACATAGACCGGCTTGCCGTATATTTCGAGCGCGCGTTCGACGATCGTGATCGCGCGGTCCACCCCGGCGCAAAAGCCGCGCGGCGCGGCGACGAGCAGGCGCAGGGGCAGTCGGGGCGGCAGGCGTTCGGGAGATATCGTCATGGCAGGCGTCCTCGAATGATCGCACGGGGTTCGGCCGGCCAGTCGGCCAGCACGGTTGCACCCCATATATTGGCGGGATATGGGATCGTGAACCCCGGAGTGGCGCGAATCCTGTTGCGCGCCGCTATGAAAGGACCGATCCTTGAAAAAATTCCTCTTCGTCGCTACCGGCCTCGCCTTCGTTCTGGGTGGCTGTTCCAAACAAGGCGACCTCGATCTGTCGAGCGGCGTGGGCGTCAATGTCGTGCGTTCGGGCTGTCCGATCGTCGGCGTGCCGGAGGGGCTGGGCGACATCACCATTTTTCGCGCCGGCGGGGCGCAGAATTTCTCGGATCTGGACGTGGTCGCGAATATTACCGAGGTGCGCGGCAGCTGCAACGACAGCGGCGCTAAAATCTTCAGTCAGGTCGATTTCGACGTGCAGGCGCGCCGTTACGACACACGCGCGGCGCGGGAGGTGAGTCTGCCCTATTTCTCGGTGGTGACGCAGGGCGGCAGCGCGGTGGTCGCCAAGCGGGTCGGCGAAGTGACGCTCCGCTTCGCAGCCGGCCAGGAACGCGCTTCGACCCGCGCCAGCGCGACGGCCTATGTCGATGCCGCCGCGGCCAACCTGCCCGAGGATATTCGGCGGCGCATCACCCGGCCGCGCAAGGCGGGCGATGCCGACGCCGCGCTCGATCCGCTCGCCCAGCCCGATGTGCGCGCCGCCATCGCGCGGGCGACGTTCGAGCATTTCGTCGGCTTTCAGCTGACCGAAGATCAGCTGCGCTACAACGTGACGCGCTAGAGCTGCGGCTTTTGCGGTGACCGGTGGGGGAAAAGTCTGGCCAACGGGCGGGCGCACGGCACTGCTCCTGTTCGCGTTCGTCTGGCTGAGCTGCGGCTATTTCGGCTCCTGGGCGTTCAATCCGAACAATACCACGCGCCTGTTCGCCGCGATTTCGCTGGTCGAGGAGGGCGATGCGACGATCGACCAGTTCCAGCATCTGTCGATGGACCACGCCCGGTTCGGCGATCATTATTACACCGACAAGGCGCCGGGCATGACGATCATGGCGATGCCCGCGGTGTGGATCGCCGACAAGCTCACCGGCGAGCAGTCGATCTATTTTCCTCCCAGTCAGGGGGACATCGGCTTCAACAAATATATGATCCTGAGGACCTGGCTCGCCGCGTTCATGTCCTCCGCGCTGTTGGTGGCGCTCGGCACCGTGGCCCTGTTCTGGACCGGGCTGTCGCTCACCGGCAACCGCGGCGCGGCGCTGTTCGGTGCGCTGGCCTATGCGTTCGCTACTCCGACTTGGGGCTGGGCGACGACGATCTTCGGCCATGCCAGCGTCGGCGCGCTGCTTCTGATCGGCTTGGCGGGATTGCGTTACATCGCGGTATCGCCCGAGCTGGACGAATCGCCGCGTGACCGGAGCGTCGATGGGGCGGCGGCGCTTGCCGCTTTCGCGCTCGGCTGGGCGCTGGTGGTCGAGCATCAGGCGGTGTTCGCCGTGTTCGCCATGCTGGTCTACGGTTTGTGGGCGACTCGGCAGCTGTCGGCCGCGTTGCGGCTGCGGCTGCTGGCGGTGGGCGTGGTCGCGGGGCTGATCGCGCTGGCGCCGTTGGCGATCTACAATCTGGTGGCGTTCGATACGATCTTGCGCGTCGGCTATGAGGGCGTGGTCGGGTTCGAGGGCATGGATCAGGGCGTGATGGGCCTGACCTATCCCAAGCCCGATGTGCTGTGGGAAATCCTGTTCGGCGCGCGCCGCGGGATATTGTGGCTCTCGCCGCTGCTGGTGCTGGCGCCGGTCGGCCTGGTCTGGATGACCCGGCGGGAGGAGCAGCGCTCCGCCGCATGGCTGTGCATCGCCGGCGCGGTCATCTATTTCCTGCTCAACGCGGCTTATATCTATTGGGACGGCGGCAACAGTACCGGGCCACGACACGCCATGCCGGCCATGGCGTTTCTGGGGCTGGCGCTCACCGGTTTCTGGGCGATCGCGCGGCACCCGGCTTGGAAGCTGCTGGCGGCGGCGCTGTTCGCCGTCAGCGCGTTCATCGGCCTGATGATCGCCTCGGCCAACGTCACCGCTTATGCCGGCGAGGCGGATACGCTGCGGGTGGAAATCTATGCCCGGTTCATGGACGGCAATATTCGCGCGGTTCCGATCCAGTGGTTCGACTGGTCGTGGACGGCGGCGATTGCGCTCTATGGTGGGATCGCGGCGATCTTCGCGCTGCTGATCTGGCTTTCGCTGCGCCGGGATGCCAAGGCGGCGGTCTGAGGCTTTCGCCAGACGCTTTCAAACGAGTTGACCCCGATGACGATCTACCAGACCTATTCCGCGCTCGTGAGCGAGGCGCTCGACGCGCTGACTGCCGAGGACGTGCTGCCCGCCGGTCTGTCCCGTGACAGGATGACGGTCGAGCCTCCGCGCGATCCGTCGCATGGCGATCTCGCCTGCAACGCGGCGATGGTGCTGGCGAAGCCCGCCGGCGTGAATCCGCGTGATCTGGCCGAGAAGCTTGCCGAAAAGCTGCGCGCGGTCGATCACGTCCGTTCGGTCGAAATCGCCGGGCCGGGCTTTCTCAACCTGCGTCTCGACGATGCGATCTGGCAGGCCGAACTGCGCGAGATCGCGGCGCGGGGGGCCGATTACGGGCGCTCGGACATGGGCGAGGGCGTGTCGGTCAATATCGAATATGTCTCGGCCAACCCCACCGGCCCGATGCATATGGGCCATTGCCGCGGCGCCGTGGTCGGCGATGCGCTGGCCAGTGTGCTGGAGTTCGCCGGGCATCAGGTTACGCGAGAATATTATATCAACGATGCCGGCGGCCAGATCGATACGCTCGCCCGCTCGGTCCATTTGCGCTACCGCGAGGCGCTGGGCGAGGATGTCGGTACCGTCCCCGAAGGTCTCTATCCCGGCGACTATCTGATTCCCACCGCGCTGCGACTGGCAGACGACTATGGCGGTCGCTTTGCCGCCGCGCCGGAAAGCGAATGGTTGGCGCTGTTCGGCCGCGAGACGGTGACGGACATGATGGCGCTGATCCGCGCCGACCTCGCCCTGCTGGGCGTGCATCACGACGTGTTCGCCTCCGAAGCCGCGGTCCAGGCGAGCGGCGCGGTCGACCGCTTGCTGCAGGCGCTGGAAGAAAAGGGCCTCGTCTATCGCGGCACGCTCGAACCGCCCAAGGGCAAGGTCGTGGAGGATTGGGAGCCGACCGAGCTGCTCCTGTTCCGCTCGACACGGTTCGGCGACGATCAGGACCGCCCGTTGCAAAAGGCCAATGGAGAGTGGACCTACTTCGCCTCCGATTCCGCCTATCATCTCCGGAAGATCGAGGCCTCGGACGAATTGATCGACATATGGGGCGCCGACCATGCGGGCACGGTCAAGCGCACCAGGGCGGCGGTGGCGGCCCTGACCGGCGGCGCGACGCCGTTCGACGTGAAGCTGGTTCAGATGGTCAAGCTGCTGCGCGGCGGCGCGCCGGTCAAGATGTCCAAGCGCTCGGGCTCGTTCGTGACGCTGGCCGAGGTGGTCGAGGAGGTCGGCAAGGATGCGGTCCGCTTCACCATGCTCACCCGCAAGGCCGATGCGCAGATGGATTTCGATTTCCTGGCTGTGGTCGAGGCATCGAAGGACAATCCGGTGTTCTACGTACAATATGCCCATGCCCGCATCCGGTCGACGCTGCGCAAGGCCGAGGCGGAGCTGGGCGTCACACCGTCGGACGCGCATCTCGCCCTGCTTGGCGAGGAAGAGAACGCGCTGATCCGGCTCGCTGCGCAGTTCCCCCGGATCGTCGAATCCGCCGCTTCGGCGCGCGAACCGCACCGCATCGCCTTCTATCTCGGCGACCTCGCAGCGGCGTTTCACGCGTTCTGGAATCTCGGCAATGATCGTCCCGATAAGCGCATCATTATGACACAGGATGCGGATGCCACCGCAGCGAGGCTTTATCTTGCCGCGCAAATCGGGCAAATTATCCGCAACGGGCTCGCTTTGATGGGGGTTGAAGCCGCCGAAAGCATGTAGCGTACCGGATCGCAAGAGGGTCCGTGCGCGAATAGGGGACGAGTGCAATGAGCGACGATGTTAGGCGCGATCTGGATTTGGGTGATGACGATAGTCTGCCCTGGCTCGAGACGGCGGACGAGTATGATCGGTCCGATGGTCCTTCCACCGGCAAGGTGGTGGGTCTGGTGCTTGCCGGATTGGTCGTGATCGCGCTCGTCATCGGCGGTATTTATGCGTTTCAAAGCGGTGAGAACGACAGCGCGGGCAATGGCGATCTGATTGCCGCGCAGGAAGGCGACTACAAGGTCGCCCCCGCGGATCCGCAAGGCAAGATCTTCGAAGGTGAAGGCGACGCCGCCTTCGCCGCGAGCGAAGGCAAGTCGCGCGAAAGTAACGTGGTTCCGGCCAAGGCGGCGGCGCCGCCCAAATCGACCAGGACACCCGCCGCCGCAGGGAAGGGAACTGCGCCCGTTGCTCCGGCAAGCGGGGGTGTGCTGGTGCAATTGGCTGCGCTGGCCAGCGAAACCGCCGCCGAACGGCAATGGACCACGCTGATCGGTCAATATGACTATCTCAAGGACATGCGCCATCGCGTGGTGTCCGCGCAGGTCGAGGGGCGCACGGTCTATCGGCTGAGCGCGGTCTCGTCCGACCGGGCGAACGCCGACGGCCTCTGCCAGCGGATCAAGAGCGACGGCGGCAGCTGCCTGATCGCCAAATGAGCGCCTGACGGTAAAACCGCTGGTGGGATGATTTTGATATGATCCCTTTCGTCATTGCGAGGAGCCGTAGGCGACGAAGCGATACAGTGCTGCAATGGCTCTGGATTGCTTCGCCTGCGGCTCGCAATGACGGAAGAAGCGATGTGAACTGAGATTTATCCGCCAACAAAAATCCTACAGCTTTCCCCCGTCCATCCACAGACTTTTCCACCGCTTGCTTGCTCGCGAATCGCCGGGAGTCTAGGATCGCGTTCAACTGAACTCGGTTGGGACGCGCATCGATGATCGCTGCCATATTCGGCATATCCGGGCTGGAACTGATCCCCTCAGAACGCGATTTTCTGCGCGAGGCCGAGCCGGCGGGCTATATCCTGTTCGGGCGCAATTTTTCGGACAAGGCGCAGACCCGCGCGCTTACCGATAGCCTGCGCGCGCTGCACGGGCGGGGCGACCTGCCGATCATGGTTGATCAGGAAGGCGGCCGTGTGCAGCGGATGAAGCCCCCGGTCTGGCCCGAATTTCCCGCTGGCCGGCGCTTCGCCGATCTTTACCGTCTGTCGCCCATCGCCGGGATCGAGGCGGCGCGGCTCAACGCGCAGGCGCTCGGCGCTTCGCTCGCCGAGGTCGGCATCACCATCGATTGCCTGCCCTTGCTCGACGTGCGCCAGCCCGGCGCGAGCGACGTGATCGGCGACCGCGCGCTCGGCGAAGAACCCATGCAGGTGGCCGCCCTGGGCCGCGCGGTGCTGGACGGTCTCGGCCGCGCGGGCGTGGGGGGGATCGTCAAGCATATCCCGGGACACGGACGCGCGGCGGTCGACAGTCACAAATCGCTGCCCGTGGTGGAGGCGAGCGCCGAACAGCTGGAGCGCGACATCGAGCCGTTCCGCACATTGTCACACGCGCCGATGGCGATGACCGCGCATATCGTTTTCACCGCTTGGGATGCGACCCGCCCCGCCACGCTCTCACCCGTTGTGATCGAAGACGTGATTCGGCGAAAGATCGGTTTCGACGGGCTGCTCTTCAGCGACGATCTCGACATGGAAGCGCTCGACGGGACCGTTCCGCAGCGCGCCGAGGCGGCGGTCAGGGCGGGCTGCGACATCGCGCTCAACTGCTGGGCGAAAATGGATGATATGGCCGGGATAGCCAACCGGCTGGGGACCATCGGACCCGAGGCGAAGCGGCGGCTCGAAGCGGCCTGCGTCAGCCTTGGCGCGGCCGCGCCCCCCGAGCATTCGGAAGAGCTGGTCGCCAGGCGCGACGAGTTGCTGGCGCTGGTGTGAACGCGCTCGTCCATGACGATTTCGAGGGTCTGCCGCCGGGGCGCCCGGGGCGCGAGCCCGAACAGCTGACGCTCGACATCGACGGCTGGGAGGGGCCGCTTGATCTGCTGCTCTCGCTCGCGCGTGGGCAAAAGGTCGATCTGCGGCAGATTTCGATCCTCGAACTGGCCGAGCAATATCTCGTTTATGTAGAGAATGCGCGCTCGCTGAAGCTGGAGCTTGCCGCCGATTATCTCGTCATGGCCGCCTGGCTCGCCTTTCTCAAATCGGCGCTGCTGCTGCCCAGGGACGAACAGGCCGATCCTTCGCCTGAAGAGCTGGCGCTGCGGCTGCAGCTGCGCCTGGAACGACTCAACGCGATGCGCGATGCGGGCGCGCGGCTGATGGCGCGCGACCGCGACGGGCGCGATGTCTTTCCCCGCGGCGATCCCGAAGGGCTGCGGGTGATCGATGAGCGCATATGGGACTGCGATTATTTCACGCTGGTGAGCGGCTATGGCCAGCTTCGCGCGCGTAGCGAGCCCGCGCTGCACATCGTCAAACGCCGCGCGGTCGTGACGCTGGAAGAGGCGATCGACCGGCTGTCGCGCATGATGGGGCACGCCGTCGAATGGACGCGGATCGAGCGATTTCTCGCCAAGTCGGACAGTCCGGAACTGCGCAAGTCATCGCTCGCGTCGGGATTCGTGGCGGCGCTTGAGCTGGCGCGGCAGGGCAAGGTCGAGCTCGGTCAGGATGGCATTTTCGCGCCGCTGATGCTGAAGGCGCGGCGATGAGCGGGCTCGCCGATGAGCTGCGCGCGGTCGAAGCGACCTTGTTTGCCGCCGAGCATGCGATGACGGCCGAGCAGATTCGCGCCTATGTCGGCGATGCGATCGATATCCCGGCGGCACTGGCCGTGCTGGAAGCGCATTATGTCGGGCGCGGTATCGAGCTGGTACGGCGCGGCCAAGCTTGGCGGTTCCAGACCGCCCCCGATCTGGGGCGGCTGCTCAGGCGCGAGCGCAAGCAGTTGCGGCGCCTCAGCCGCGCGGGTGTCGAGACGCTGGCGATCATCGCCTATCACGAGCCGGTCAGCCGCGCCGAGATCGAGGCGATCCGCGGCGTGCAGATCAGCAAGGGCACGCTCGATGTGCTGATGGAGGCGGGCTGGGTGCGGCCGACGGGGCGGCGCGAGGTGCCGGGGCGCCCGCTGATCTACGCCACCACGCCGGAATTTCTCGTCTATTTCGGGTTGGAGAGCCGCCGCGACCTGCCCGGGATCGATGAACTGAAGGCGGCGGGCCTGCTCGATCCCGTCGATGAAGCGTTCGATGCGCTCGATTTTGACGATCCGGATCGGGACGGCGTAGAGGATTCGGAGCGGCGCAACGACGATCTGCTGGAAAGCGGCGCCGACAACGCCTAGATAGGACGTACATTATACCGGAGACCCTTCATGCAACCGAGTATCTGGCAACTTCTGATCGTCGCCGCGCTGGTGCTGATCCTGTTCGGCCGCGGCCGCATCTCCGAAATGATGGGCGATGTCGGCAAGGGCATCAAAAGCTTTAAAAACGGTATCACCGACGAAGAGCAGGAGCGCGAACGCGTGCGTGAACGTGCGGCAGAGCCGCCGCGCCGGATCGAAGGCACGCCGCCTCCCGTCGATGCAACCCGCGAAGTCGAGCGCGATCGCGAACATCAGCGTGAGCACGACCGGGACAATAATTCCAACTGACCGGCCGCGCCGGCGGAGCATCGATGTTCGATCTCGGCATTTCCGAAATGGCGGTCATCGCGGTGATCGCGATCGTCGCCATCGGACCCAAGCAACTGCCCGAGGCAATGATGACCGCAGGCCGCTGGGTCGCGCGGATCCGCGGCGTGATGCGGCAGGTGCGCGAGGGCTTCGACGATATGGTGCGCGAGGCCGAGCTCAAGGACATGGAAAAGAAGTGGGCCGACGAGAATGCCCGGATCATGCGCGAGCATCCCGCAGGCGCGCTAACCGCTGACGAAGGGCAGATGCGCCCGCTGCCGCCGCCCGCCGAGCCGAGTTCGTCTCTTCCCGCCGATAACAGCGCGCCGATGATGAAGGGACCGCTCGAGGAACCGGCGGCTGTGCCCGGCGCCGCAGCCGAGCCGTCCGAGCAGAGCCCCGAGGCCGGCAAGGCATGAGCGAGATCGACGACAGCAAGGCCCCGCTGCTCGACCATCTGATCGAGCTGCGCAGCCGGTTGATCAAATGCCTGCTCGCGCTGGTCGTGGCCTTTGCGATCGGCGCCTATTTCGCCGAGGATATTTTCGCGGTGCTGGTGCGCCCGCTGACCGAAGCTTTCCCCCCGGGGCAGGGCAGGCTGATCTATACCAAATTGTACGAGGCGTTTTTCGTGGAGATTAAGGTGGCATTGTTCACTGCCTTCCTCCTCGCCTTTCCGGTCATCGCGCTGCAGCTGTGGCGGTTCGTCGCGCCGGGTCTGTACGCGCAGGAAAAGCGCGCCTTTCTGCCGTTCCTGTTCGCCTCGCCGATTCTGTTCACCGCCGGTGCGTCGCTCGCCTACTTCGTGGTGATGCCGCTCGCCTTCCAGTTTTTCCTCGGTTACGCGGGTACGGCCGGTGGGCTCGACGTGCAGGCCCTGCCCGCGGTCGGCGACTATCTCGATCTGGTGATGCGCTTCGTGCTCGCGTTCGGCGTGGCGTTCCAGTTGCCGATCCTGCTGTTGCTGCTGCACCGCGCGGGCATCGTCACCCGCGAGCAACTGGTCGGCTTTCGTCGCTATATGCTGGTGATCAGCTTTCTTGTCGCCGCGGTGCTGACGCCGCCGGACATCATCTCGCAGTTCATGCTCGGCGTGCCGCTGGTGCTTCTCTATGAGGTGTCGCTGATCCTGATGCTGATGACGGACCGCAAAAAGGCAAAGGAAAAGGCGACCGAAAAGCTTCGATCGCCTATATAATGGTGCCGGGAAATCGGGCGCTGCGATCAGTTGATCGCGTCGTCGCCGGCTTGTCCCACGGATTCTATATCCCGGCCCACGCCCTTGACGGTGTTGCACGCCGAAACGAGGAAGGTGGCGGCTACCAGGCCGATCAGAACATATTTACGCATGTTTATCCTCCAAATTCTGAATAAAATGAGGCCCGGATGGCTGGGTTGGGAGGAGCACATCCGGGCCTTAATACCAAGCAGCGGCAAAGGGGGGAGGGAGTTCCGCTGCTCTGCAAATCAGAACGGCCCTTTTGAAAAAGGGTTTCCTCGTTCGACGATTAATAAGAAAAAAAGTTACAAGCCTTTGTTTATCCAAAAGAAAATATTTGGATATTCGTCTAGGACGGCAGTCGATCAACGGTCGATGACGGTTGTCGCGCCGCGCTGGCGATCTTAAACAGATATGATGACCGCCCGGCCCCCCTCGCTCGACCTTATCGGCAATACGCCGCTCGTGAAGCTGGAAGGGCCGAGCCGGGAAAGCGGGTGCGAAATTTTCGGCAAATGTGAATTCGCAAACCCCGGCGCGTCGGTTAAGGACCGGGCGGCGCTCTATATCGTGCGCGATGCCGAGCGGCGCGGGGCGCTGAAGCCCGGCGGAACGATCGTCGAGGGGACCGCGGGCAATACCGGCATCGGCCTGGCGCTGGTCGGCAATGCGCTGGGTTATGGCACGATCATCGTCATGCCCGAAACGCAGAGCCGGGAGAAGATGGACACGCTGCGCGCGCTGGGCGCCGAACTGGTTACCGTGCCGGCCGCGCCGTTTTCGAACCCCGGGCATTTCGTCCACACCTCGCGCCGCATCGCCGAGGAGACCGAAAACGCGATCTGGGCGAACCAGTTCGACAATATCGCCAATCGGCGCGCGCATATCGAGACCACCGCCGAGGAAATCTGGGCGCAGATGGACGGGCGCATCGACGGTTTCACCTGCGCCGCGGGCACGGGCGGAACCATCGCGGGAGTCGGCATGGGGCTGAAGCAAAAGGACGAGAGCGTCACCATCGCGCTCAGCGATCCGCACGGCGCGGCACTCTACGAATATTACGCGCATGGCGAACTGAAGTCCGAGGGCAGTTCGGTGGCCGAGGGGATCGGGCAGGGGCGCATCACCGCCAATCTGGAAGGGGCGCCGATCGACACGCAATTCCGCATATCCGACGAAGAGGGGGTGGACTGGGTGCGCCGCCTGCTCGCCGAGGAAGGGCTTTGCCTCGGGTTGTCGTCCGGAATCAATGTCGCGGGCGCGGTGGCGCTGGGCAAGCGGCTCGGCCCCGGCAAGCGCATCGCCACGATCCTGTGCGATACCGGCTTTCGCTATCTATCGACGCTCTACAGCCCGGTTTGGATGCGTTCAAAGGGACTGTCGCCGATGCCGTGGCAGATCGCAAGCGAGGACGCTTCATGACCCAACGACGGGAAAATATGCAGCGGCTGCAGATCGGCGGTCTGGGCCTGTTCGCGGTGGTGCTGCTCGTGGGACTCGCGAGCGTCGCCAACAATCGGGCGAGCAACGAGGTGCCCGTGACCGAGGAAATCGCGGATACCGGCCTGCCTGGCGGCGCCGAGACGGACAAAGCCGAGACTCCCAAGGAGCCGCTCGCCGAACTCGGTGCGGTTCCGGCGCCCGAGGAAACGCCAGCACCCAAGGCGCAGTGACGCGCGCGATGAGGTGGCGATTGCGCTCAGCGGCAATGTTCTCGGCCAGCTCGTTTCTGATGGCAGGGTGCGCGCCGCCGGTGGCGCATACCGACCAGCCTGAACTGCTGTTGATGACGAGCCTGCCGTTGCGCTTCGGCGAAACGACGATGAAGGAGCGGTTGCAAGGCGGCGGCGCGCCTGCGGTCGTGTATGGGCGGCTGGAGAAACGGTTTGCGATCCGGTCGCTCGACGATCTGAATCGACTTGATGGAAAGCCCGGCGCCATCCTGCTGCTCGCCCAGCCCAGGGCCTTTGCACCAACCGAACTGGTCGCGCTCGATAACTGGCTTCGCGGCGGCGGCCGGGCGCTCATACTGGCGGACCCGGCGCTGCGATGGCCGAGCGATTACCAGATCGGCGATCCGCGGCGGCCGTTGTTTACCTCGCTGCTCTCCCCCTTGTTCACGCATTGGGGGATCGAGCTGGTGCAGCCGATGGACCAGTCGACGAAGCGCGTCGATCTGACGGTGGACGGCCGGGCGATCGAAACGGTGACACCGGGCGCATTCGTGAACCTGCAAAGCGCCGATACGCCCGCCGCCAATTGCCATGCAATGGGGATGGTGGCCCGTTGCACCATTGGCGAGGGGCAGGCGATCCTGCTCGCCGATGCCGATTTGCTGCACGAACGCTTCTGGTCGCGGGATGGACCGCTCGGCCTGGCTGGCGATCGGCGAGCAAACATCGAGCTGATCGAGTCGATGCTGGCGACACTGTCGAAATGAAGCTCGATTAATTTCCGGATCGATATGGGATAACCGAGAGAGATGCTAGCGTCTCCGCAAAAGGATAGTGTCTCAGTTTGAAAATATTATCTTTTGAATTGCTTCGCCTGCGGCTCGCAATGACGCAATTGGAAGCGGAGTGACGGGCGCTAATTCAACTAAGAGACTACCCGCGAAGGCAACGGATAAGTAGGAGAACAAATGAGCAACTCGTCGGTGGAAGATCAACAGGTTTCGAAATAATTTTGGCGAGAATTCCAATGATTGACATTTCATTCCCGTTTTTGTCCTAAAAATTCCCTTGTTATCCCATGAAATCCCATGCTATGCCCATGGCAATCGGGGTGTCAGCTTTGCCGTTGCAAAGACCGCCGCTGGATCCGCGCGATTCCGGCGCTGGACGCATATTGCTCCGTCGAGGAAGGGTGGGACGAGCGGTGGCAGGGAGCTTCGTATATGGCGGCTCGGGCCTGTCGACGATCGACGGGAAGGGCCGTTGCACGATTCCCTCCGAGCTGCGCTCGACCGTAGAGATATCCAGTAACGGCAATGTCGTCTGCCTTGCGCGTCATCCCGATCTGCCCTGCCTGATGGGCTTCGGCACCGCCGAACGCGACCGACTTGCCACCGACCTCGACAAACAATGGGACTATGCGCAGCAGCGCGGCGAGCAGTTCGACCGGCAGGTCGCCGGCGGACCGATCGCCTCCTCGTTGATGGAAATCGGGTTCGAAGCGAGCGGGCGCTTCGTCATGCCGCCGATGCTGCGCCATTTCGGCAAATTGGAAGGCCAGGCATTTTTTCACGGCAACATCACCAATTTCTACATCTGGAACCCGTCGATCCTGCTGCGGCAGGAAGCGGACTTTGAAATGCAGAAGGAGATCGCGGAATATTTCCTGGCCGAGGCGGAAAGGAAGCGCAAATGAACGCCGCCCCTCAGCCTTCCCATGTTCCGGTCCTTCTCGAAGAAGTCATCCGCGCCGCCGCCATTACCCCTGGCGGACGGATCGTGGACGGTACTTTCGGCGCCGGCGGCTATAGCGCCGCCTTCCTGGCCCAGGGGGCGAACGTCTATGCGTTCGATCGCGACCCCTCGGCAATCGCGCAGGGCGCCGAACTGGCGGGCGGGAGCGAGGGGCGTCTCAGCCTCTTCCCCGCCCGCTTTTCAGCCATGGCTTCGGTGCTCGCCGCTGCGGGGATCGAGAGGGTCGATGCGGTCGTGCTCGATATCGGCGTTTCCTCGATGCAGCTGGACGAGGCCGCGCGCGGCTTTTCCTTCCGCGCGGACGGTCCGCTCGACATGCGCATGGGGCAGGACGGTCCCAGCGCCGCCGATTTCCTCAATGCGGCGGACGAGGAAGAGATCGCCGACATCCTCTATCTTTATGGCGAGGAGCGCCGATCGCGCCGTATCGCCAAGGCCATCGTCGCCGCGCGCCCGCTCACGCGTACGGGCGAGCTGGCGCAGGTGGTGCGCAAGGCGCTGGGCCACCGCGAGGGCGCGCCCAAGGATCCGGCGACGCGGACTTTTCAAGCAATCCGCATCCATGTGAACGCCGAACTCGACGAATTGCGCGACGGCCTCGCCGCGGCCGAGATATTGTTGCGCCCGGGCGGACGGCTGGTCGTGGTCAGTTTTCACAGCCTCGAGGACCGCATCGTCAAGCAGTTCCTGCGCACCCGCAGCGGGCAGGCATCGGGCGGTTCGCGCCATCTGCCGGTGCAGGATCAGGGGCCCGCGCCAAGTTTCGCCAAGCCCTTCAAGGCAATCCGCGCCGGAAACGAGGAACTGGACCGCAATCCGCGCGCGCGCTCGGCGGTGCTGCGTTGCGCCGAACGCACCACCGCATCGCCATGGCGGGAGCAGGCGGCATGAGCAGGGGTCTGAAACGGATGCAGGGTCTGGGCTGGGTTGCGCTGGTGTTCCTGGTCGCGATCTCGCTGTATCCGCTGTCGCTGAATGTCGGCGCGATGCACGCCAAGCTCGTGCGCGTCGACAGCCAGATCGTACAGACTCACAAGGAAATCAGCTATTTACAGGCCGAACTTCGCGCCCGCGCCAGCCTCGATCAGCTCGAGAAATGGAACGACCTGCTTTATGGCTACGACGCGCCGCGCCCCTCGCAATATCTCGGCAGCGAGCGCGCCTTGGCCGATTTGCAGGGCGATGATCTGGGACCGCAGATGCCGGTCATGGTTTCGGCGAGCTATGGCCTGAACACTGCGCCGATGGGAACGATCGGCAATGGTGGCCGCATGCGTTCGGCCGAAGACAAGGCGCCTGGTGATGCGAAGGCAACGCAAGTCGCCGCGCGCGATACCGATGAGGCGAGTGCCAAGGCGCCAAAGCCCGGGGCCGCTTCGATTGCATCCGCCAGCGCTTCCAATGGTACCCCGTCCGTTGCGCGCACCGTTGCCCATGAACAGCGCGTGGCAAAGCTCGAATCGAGCCTGCTCGGCCCGTCGGCGCTGCGCGATATCCAGCTTCGCGCCGCCGCCGAAAGGGCCAGGCAATGACCGCGATCGCCGCCATGCCCCATCGGATGCGCCTTGGTGAATATGGTGGCGGGGTCGGCACGTCGACTTATCAGCGGCTGATGATCCTCGTAGTGATCTTCACCGCGGCGGTCGCGCTGATCGTGCTGCGGCTCGCCAGTTTTGCGATGTTCGAGGATCAGAAAAGCTTCCGCACCGTCTCGGCTTCCTATGTCCCCGAACGCGGCGATATCGTCGATCGCAACGGCGTGCCGCTGGCGCGCACCATCGCCGCCTATGCGATCTGGCTGAAGCCCGATGAGATTCGCGGCGACAAGCGCCAACTCGCCGCCGCGCTGCAGGCGATTTTTCCGGATGAGCCCACGGGCGAATTCTATGCCAAACTGACCGGCGACAAGCCGACCTATCTGCGCCGCCGCGCGCTGCCGCGCGAAGTGAGCGAAGTGCACGCGCTGGGCGAAATCGGCATCGAATTTCCGCGCGAGCCCGAACGGCTTTATCCCGAATATGAGCTGGCCGCGCATGTGCTGGGTTTTACCGATCTCGGCGGCGTGGGCCGGATGGGCATGGAGCGCGTGCTCGAGCACCGCCTGACCGATCCCACGCTGCGCGCCGAGCCGGTCGCGCTCTCGATCGACAGCCGCGTGCAGGGGGCCCTTCGCAACGAACTGTCGCACGCCATGGCGTCGACCCACGCGATCGGCGCCTCGGGCGTAATCCTCGACGTGAACACCGGCGAGATCGTGGCGCTGAGCTCGCTGCCCAGCTTCAACCCCAACAAGCTCGATGCCGCGGGCATGAAGAACGAGGCCAATGGCGTCACGCAGAGCGTGTTCGAACTGGGCTCCACCTTCAAGCCGATCACCGTCGCCGCCGCGCTGGATGCTGGTACCGTGCGCGATCTTTCGCGCCGTTACGATGCGACCGCGCCGCTGCATATCGCGGGCTTCAAAATCCATGACGATCATCCGATGGGCCGGTGGATCAACGTGCCCGAGGCGCTGGTCAACAGCTCCAACATCGTCACCGCGCGCATCGCCGACGATCTCGGCCGGAAACGCATGGAAACCACGCTGCGCAGCCTTGGTTTCGACCGGCGCCCGGAGATCGAACTGGCCGAGAAGGGACTGCCGATCTGGCCGAGCGACTGGGGCCGGCTGACCACCATGACGATCGGCTATGGTCATGGCATCGCGGTGACGCCGCTGCACCTCGCCAGCGCCTATGCCGCGCTCGTCAACGGCGGCATCTTTCGCAAGAGCACGCTGCTCAAGATCGACCCCGACAAGGCACCCGAGGGCCGCCGCGTGTTCAGCGCCGCGACCAGCGCGCGCATGCGCCAGCTCCTGCGTATGATCGTGCTCGACGGAACCGGCCGCAATGCCGATGCCGAGGGCTATCGCATCGGCGGCAAGACCGGGTCGGCCGAAAAGCCGCGCGCGGGCGGCTATGCCCATAACGCGCTCATCTCGACCTTTGCCGCCGCGTTCCCGATGGATAATCCGCGCTACGTGGTGGTGGTTTCGCTCGACGAGCCGCAGGGCACCGCCGCCACCTCCTTCCAGCGCACGGCCGGCTGGGTCGCCGCGCCGGTCGTCAAGAAACTGGTCCCGCGGATCGGCCCGATGCTGGGCGTGCTGCCCGACACGCGGCGCGACGTCGACGTCAGCGAACTGATGCCGCTGCTGTGGCGCTCGGGCGGGGGCCATTGATGCGGCTGGGAGATTTTCTGGAGCATCTCTCCGGCGAAGCCGCCCTGCAGCCCGTCACCGGCTTCGCGATCGACCACCGCAAGGTCGCCCCGGGCAATATCTTCGGCGCATTCTTGGGTGAGAAGTTCAACGCCGAGGATGTGATCCCTCAGGCGATCGCGGCGGGCGCGATCGGTGTGGTCGCGCGGCCCGGCGTTGCGGCCCGAGGCGCGGCACTGATTGCCGACGATAACCCACGCCGCCGCTTCGCGCGCATTGCCGCGCAATATTATCGGCCGTTTCCGGAAAAGACCGTCGCGGTCACCGGCACCAACGGCAAGACCTCTACCGTCGAACTCACCCGCCAGCTGTGGCGTCTGGCGGGGCACAGCTCGGCCTCGATCGGCACCTTGGGCATCACCACCGGCTCGGAAAATGTCCGCACGGGGCTGACCTCGCCCGACATCGTCACCTTTCTGTCCAACATGGCGGGGCTGGCGCGCGAGGGCGTGACCCATGCCGCGTTCGAGGCGTCCAGCCATGGGCTAGACCAGTATCGCAGCGAAGGCCTGCCGATCCGTGCCGCCGCGTTCACCAATCTCAGTCGCGATCATCTCGATTATCATGGCAGCATGGACGCCTATTTCGAGGCCAAGATGCGGCTGTTCGACGAGGTGCTGGACGAAAACGGCACGGCAGTGATCTGGACCGACGACGACCATAGCGACGCGGTGTTCGACCGTGTGGCACTGCGCTCGTTGAGGCGGATCACTGTGGGACGGCGCGGCGAGGGCGTACGTCTTGTGGGCCAGACGCCGACGCAGCTCGGCCAGACGCTCGATGTTGAAGTGCAGGGCCGGATGTCCCGGATCAACCTGCCGCTGATCGGTGCCTACCAGGCGAACAACGCGCTAACCGCCGCCGGGCTCGTCATTGCGACCGGCGGCGACTGGGAAGAGGTCAAGGGCTTGTTGCCGCGCGTCCAGCCGGTGCGCGGGCGGCTCGAGCGTGCGGTCATCAGCCGCTCGGGCGCGCCGGTCTATGTCGATTACGCACACACGCCCGATGCACTCAAGGCGGCTTGCGAGGCGCTGCGCGCGCATTGCCGGGGCCGCCTCATCACCGTGTTCGGCGCGGGCGGCGACCGCGACACGGGCAAGCGCGTGGACATGGGCGCGATGGCCACGAAACTGTCGGACGATGTGATCGTCACCGACGACAATCCGCGCGGCGAGGATCCGGCGGCGATCCGCGAGGCGGTGCTTGAAGGCGCACCCAGTGCGCGCGAGATCGGCGATCGGCGCGAGGCCATTGCGGTGGCCATCGCCATGGCCAAGGCGGACGATATCGTGCTGCTGGCG
Source organism: Novosphingopyxis sp. (assembly GCF_965218915.1). GTDB lineage: Bacteria > Pseudomonadota > Alphaproteobacteria > Sphingomonadales > Sphingomonadaceae > Novosphingopyxis. The sequence goes on from NZ_OZ244708.1 coordinate 1,421,417, forward strand.
GGCAAGGGGCATGAACAGGGCCAGATCGTGGGCGATCGGGTGCTGCCGTTCGACGATGTCGAGGTCGCAAGGGAGGCGGCGGCATGACGGCGCTCTGGACCGCTTCGGAAATTGCCGATGCGACCGGCGGCGAGGCGCATGGCGATTTCGCGGTGGACGGCGTCGCGTTCGACTCGCGTGAAGTGAGCACGGGGGATCTGTTCGTTGCGCTTTCCGGCGAGATGACCGACGGCCACAAATTCCTGGACGGTGCATTCGCCAATGGCGCTGCTGGCGCTGTGACCGAGCGTGCGGTTGGCCATCCGCATGTGCGGGTTGCTGATACGGCCGAGGCGCTGCGCGCATTGGGCCGTGCTTCGCTCGCCCGCGCCAATGCGAAAATCATCGGTGTTACCGGATCGGCGGGAAAAACCGGCACCAAGGAAATGCTGTTCGCCGCACTGGACCGATCCTCGCGCGGTCAGTCGCATCGCTCGCTCAAAAGCTATAACAACCATGTCGGGGTGCCGCTGAGCCTCGCGCGTATGCCACGCGGCACCGCCTTTGGCATCTTTGAGATGGGCATGAACCATCCCGGCGAATTGTCCGACTTAACGCAATTGGTGCGACCGGATGTCGCCATCGTCACCACCATCGCCCCCGCCCATGTCGAATTCTTCCCCGACGAAACCGCCATTGCGCGCGCCAAGTCGGAGATATTCGAAGGTTTGAGCGATGGCGGCACCGCGATCATCCCGCGCGATAGCCCGCATTTCCAATTGCTGCGCGACGCCGCGATGCAGCATGGCGCCACGATCGTCAGCTTCGGCTTCCATGAGGAGGCCGATGTGCGCGCCGCCGAAACGCTGGATCGTCCAGGCGGATCGCTGGTCACAGCCCGTGTCGGCGGTGCCATGCTATGCTACCGTATATCGCAGCCGGGCCGCCATATCGTCGCCAACTCGCTGGCGGTGCTCGCCGCGGTCGAGGCGGTTGGCGGCGATCTCGCTTCGGCCGGGCTTGCGCTCGCCGAATTGCCGGGCTTGGCCGGGCGCGGCGCGCGGCATCAGATCGCGCATCCGGGCGGGGCGATCCTGCTGATCGATGAAAGCTACAACGCCAACCCGGCTTCGATGCGCGCCGCGATCGAGGGGTTGGCAAACACCCCCCACGAACGGCGCGTCGCGGTGCTCGGCGCGATGAAGGAGCTGGGCGAAAAGTCAGCGGGCTATCACGCTGATATCGCGCCGCTTCTGGCCGCGGCACAAGTCGATGAGGCGATTTTCGTCGGCCCCGAGTTCGAAAATCTGGTGGAAAAGCTGGGGACCGGGCTTGAGGGACCGGCCCGCTTCGCCCATTGCGAAACCGCCGCGGAGGCGACCGAGCTTCTGCGTGCGCATATCAAGGGCGGCGAGGCCGTGCTCGTGAAGGGTTCCAACTCCGTGGGACTTTCCAGGCTGGTGAGCTCCTTCGTCGACGGAGAAAACTGAATGTTCTACTTGCTCGCCGAATGGTTCGATTTCGAAGGACCGTTCAACCTGCTGCGCTATCAGAGCGTCCGCTCGGGCGCGGCGGTGGCGACGGCGTTGCTGCTGGGCCTCATCATCGGCCCCCGCTTCATCCTTATGCTGCGCATGCGGCAGGGTAAGGGCCAGCCGATCCGATTAGATGGCCCGCAGACGCATCTCGCCAAGGTCGGCACCCCAACCATGGGCGGGCTGCTCATCCTGTCCTCGATGGCGGTGGCGGTGCTCCTGTGGATGGACCTGCGCAATATCTATGTCTGGGCCTGCCTGTTCGTCACTTTCGGCTTCGCCATCATCGGCTTCCTCGACGATTACGACAAGGTCTCGAAATCCAGCCACAAGGGCGTTCCCGGACGCGTCCGGTTGCTCGCCGAGTTCGCGGTCGCCGGGGTCGCCGCATGGTTGATCACCGATCAGAACGGCACGCATCTCTATCTGCCGTTTCTGAGCGGCGTTTCGATCGATCTCGGCTGGTTCTACATCGTCTTCGCCATGTTCGTGATGGTCGGCGCGGGCAATGCGGTGAACCTCACCGACGGGCTGGACGGCCTTGCCACCATGCCGGTGGTGATCGCGGCGGTGGCGTTCTTCATCATCGTCTATCTGGTCGGCAACGCGATCTACGCCAATTATCTGGGCATTCCGCATGTGCCGGGCGCGGGCGAACTCACCATATTATGCGGGGCGATCATCGGTGCGGGGCTAGCATTCCTGTGGTACAACGCGCCTCCGGCCGCGGTGTTCATGGGCGATACCGGCAGCCTGGCATTGGGCGGCGCGCTCGGCGCGCTGGCGGTGTCGGTGCATCACGAGTTGGTGCTCGGCGTGGTCGGCGGGCTGTTCGTGATCGAGGCGCTGTCGGTCATCATTCAGGTGTTCTTCTTCAAGCGCACCGGCAAGCGGGTGTTCAAGATGGCGCCGATACACCATCATTTCGAACAATTGGGCTGGTCCGAGCCGACGGTGGTGATCCGCTTCTGGATCGTCAGCCTGGTGCTCGCGCTGGCAGGACTTTCGACGTTGAAGCTCAGATGATCACCAGCCCCGCCTTTTCGGACAAGCATTATGCGCTGCTCGGGCTGGCGCGATCCGGCATGGCGGCGCTGAACGCGTTGGTGGCGAGCGGGGCAAAGGTGACCGCCTGGGACGGTCAGCCCGACGCCAGAGCGCGGGCGGAAGGCAAGGCGGAGATCGACGATCTGATGGAGGCGGACCTTGCGCGCTTCGATGCGATCGTGGTTTCGCCCGGCGTGCCGCTGGGCAGCAACCCGATCGCCGCCAGGGCGCGCGACGCAGGCCTGCCGATCATCGGCGATGTCGAGCTGTTCGCGCAGGCGCGCGCCAGCCTGCCGCCGCACAAGGTGGTCGGCATCACCGGCACCAACGGCAAGTCGACCACCACCGCGCTGGTCGATCACATCCTGAAGTCCGCCGGGCGCCCCAGCCTGATGGCGGGCAATATCGGCCTGCCGATCCTCTCGCGCGATCCGCTGCAACCCAATCAGGCAGGCGAGGGCGTCTATGTGCTCGAACTGTCGAGCTACCAGATTGACCTTACCCAGAGCCTCGCTTGCGACATCGCGGTGCTGCTCAACATCACGCCCGACCATCTCGATCGTTATGCCGGCTTCGAAGCCTATGCCGCGTCCAAGGCGCGTTTGTTCGAGATGCAGCATGGCGAGGGCGAGGCGGTGATCGGTATCGGCGACACGCCGTCCGCGCTTATCGCCCGCAACCTCAAGCGTCCCTCGCGCCGGATCACCAAGATCGCGCCGGGCGTGTGCATGGACCAGTCGCGCTGGCCCTCGCTCCAGGGGCCGCACAACGCGCAGAACGCGCTGGCGGCGATCGCGGTGTGCGAGGCGCTGGGCGTCGAGAACGAAACAATCGACCGCGCGCTCGCCAGCTTCCGCGGCCTGCCGCATCGGCTCGAGCGGCTGGGCGAGCATGACGGCGTATCTTTCGTCAACGACAGCAAGGCGACCAATCCGGCTTCCACCGCGCCCGCGCTGGCTGCGTTCGACCGCATCCGCTGGATCGTCGGCGGCCTGCCCAAGGACGACAATCTCGACGAATGCGCGCCCAATTTCGGCCATGTCGTCAAGGCTTATACGATCGGCGATGCCGGCCCCGTCTACGCGCGCCAGCTTGCGCAATATATGGAAGTGGACGAAAGCGAGATGCTGACCACCGCCGTGCGCCGGGCCGTGCGCGACGCCGAGCCGGGCGACACTGTGCTGCTGTCGCCGGCCTGCGCCAGCTTCGACCAGTTTCGCGATTTCGAGGCGCGCGGGGAGTGTTTCCGCGAGGCGGTATCCATCTATGCGGGGGGCGCGAATGGCTGAGCATGGACCCAAGCAGCTGGCCGGCGCCATCGCCGCGCGCGGGCGCGAGACGATGGAAAACCGGCTCGGCCGCGCCGACCGTTCGGCCATCGGCGTGTGGTTCTGGGAGCTGGACCGGGTGCTGCTGAGCCTGATCGTGGTGCTGATCGCGATCGGTCTTCTCGCAGTCGCCGCGGCCTCGCCCGCCACCGCGCAGCGGCTGTCGAGCAGCAGCGTCACGCTCGATCCGCTCTATTTCTTCTATCGACAGCTGATGTGGGTGACGCTCGCGGTCCCCATCATGCTGCTGGTTTCGATGCTGCCCAAGGAAGAGGCGCGGCGCTTCGCGATCATCGCTTTTGCCATCTTCTTCGTGTTGCTGCTGCTGGTGCCGATCTTGGGCGGTGAGGTGAACGGATCGAAGCGCTGGATCGGCCATGGGTTCGCGAAACTGCAGCCGAGCGAATTCCTCAAGCCCTTTTACGCCGTCACCATGGCCTGGATCCTGAGTTGGAAGGCGAAGGAGCCCCATATCCCGGTGATCCCGCTGACGCTGGGCATTACCGGATTGATTGCCCTTCTGCTGATGAACCAGCCCGATCTCGGCCAGACGATCATCTTCTGCGGCATCTGGTTCACGCTGATGCTGGTGGGAGGATTGTCCGTGCGCCTGCTGGCCGGGCTGGTGATCGGCGGTCTCGCGCTGCTGCTCGCGGCCTATGTCTTCTATCCCGTCGCCACGCAGCGGATCGACACCTGGCTGTTCGGCGGCGAGACCAACGATCAGATCATGCTCGCCTACCGCACGATCACCGCGGGCGGGCTGATCGGTGTCGGTCCCGGTCTCGGCGTCGAAAAATTTCATCTGCCCGAGGCGCATACCGATTATATCTTCTCGGTGATCGGCGAGGAGTTCGGCATCCTGCCCTGCATCGCCATCGCCATGGTGTTCCTGGCGATCATCATCCGCGTGCTGGTTCGGTTGCTCGACGAGGAAGATCGTTTCGTCATTCTCGCCGCCACCGGGCTGGTCGCGCAATTTGGCGGACAGGCGCTGATCAACATGGCGGTGAACCTGCAGCTGTTCCCGTCCAAGGGCATGACCCTGCCGTTCATCAGCTATGGCGGATCCTCGCTGATCGCGATCGGGGTGGGTACGGGGCTGCTGCTCGCCTTCACCAAGCGCAACCCCTATCTTGACCGCTCGCGCTATATCATGAAGGGCGCGCGGGGATGAGCATCACGAAACATTTCGTCCTCGCCGCCGGCGGCACCGGCGGACATATGGTCCCCGCGCACGCGCTGGCCCGGGAACTCGAACAGCGCGGCCACCGCGTGGCCTTGGTCACCGACGAACGCGGTGCCAGGATTCCCGGCATCTTCGACGATGCCGAGATTCATGTGCTGCCCGCCGGACGCCTGACCAGGAACCCGCTGAGCTGGCCCGGCGCGCTGAGCGCGATCTGGAAGGGCCGGGCGATGGCGCGCCAGCTCTATTCCACCTTCCGCCCGACCAGCGTGGTCGGCTTCGGCGGCTACCCTGCATTTCCCGCGCTGCTCGGAGCGTTCGCGGACGATATCCCCACCGTGATCCACGAACAGAATGCCGTGCTTGGCCGCGTCAACCGGCTGGCCGCGCGCAAGGTGAACGCCATCGCCACCAGCTATCCCGATATCAAGCGTCTGCCCGATGGCCAGAAGGCCAAGGTCCATCTGGTCGGCAATCCGGTGCGCGAGGAAGTATTGGCGATCCGCGAGGAGCCGTTTCCACCGCTGTTCGAGGACGGCATCTTCCGTGTGCTGGTGACCGGCGGCAGCCAGGGCGCGACCGTGCTGTCCGACGTCGTGCCCAAGGCGCTCGCCATGCTGCCGCCGCCGCTGCGCCGCCGTTTGCAGGTGACGCAGCAATGCCGCGCCGAGGATATCGAGCAGGTGCGCGCCGATTATGCAGAAAACGAGATTCCGGCGGAGCTCGCCACCTATCTGCCCGATCTGCCCGATAGGCTGGGCTGGGCGCATCTCGTCATCGGACGCGCGGGCGCCTCGACCATCGCCGAGCTGACCGCCGCCGGCCGGCCCGCGATCCTGGTGCCGCTGCCGATCGCGACCGACGATCATCAGAGCTATAACGTGCGCGAGATGGTCGCAGCGGGCGGCGCGCGTTCGATCGCGCAGACGCGCTTCACGCCCAAGGAGGTCGCCAAGCAGATACAGAAGATGGCGCTGAAGCCCGGCAGTCTGGAAAACGCGGCGCGCGCGGCCCGAAGCTGCGGGCGGCCCAAGGCGGTGCAGGAGCTTGCCGATCTGGTCGAAAGCTTCGGCGGCGCGCCGCTGGTCGAACCAATGAAGGTCAAGAGTAGCGCGCCCGCGCGCGGCGGTGCAGTGGCCGGTCCCGCCTTTGCCAGGGACGCCGGCTGATGCGCGAAGTGCCGAGGGATATCGGGACGGTCCATTTCGTCGGTATCGGAGGCATCGGCATGTCGGGCATCGCCGAGGTGATGAGCGATCTCGGCTATGCCGTGCAGGGTTCGGACATTTCGGACGGCTCGACGGTCAAGCGGCTGCGCTCGATCGGCATCCCCGTCGCCATCGGCCATGCGCCCGGGAACGTCGCGGGCGCCGCGGTCGTGGTGATCTCGACGGCGGTGAAGCGCGACAATCCCGAGGTTCGCGCCGCGATCGACGCGCGGATCCCGGTGGTACGCCGCGCCGAGATGCTGGCCGAGCTGATGCGCCTCAAATATTGCGTCGCCGTTGCGGGCACGCATGGCAAGACCACCACCACGTCGCTGGTCGCCTGCCTGCTCGACGCCGGCGGGATCGACCCGACCGTGATCAACGGCGGCATCATCAACCGCTACGGCTCCAACGCGCGGATCGGCGGGGGCGACTGGATGGTGGTGGAGGCCGACGAGAGCGACGGCAGCTTCCTGCGGCTCGACGGCACCTATGCGATCGTCACCAATATCGATCCCGAGCATCTCGATCATTATGGCGATTTCGACGCGATCAAGGCGGCGTTCGTCGAGTTCATCGAGAACGTCCCCTTCTACGGCGCGGCGATCCTGTGCGTCGATCATGACGAGGTGCAGGCGATCCTGCCCAAGATCCGCGACCGGCGCACGGTGACCTACGGGTTCAGCGCGCAAGCCGATGTGCGCGGCGAGAATGTGCGGCCCTATCCCGGCGGCAACCGGTTCGACGTGGCGATCCGCCAGCAGGGCGGCGCGGTGCGCCAGGTGCAGGATATCGATCTGCCGATGTCCGGCCGCCACAATGTCCAGAACGCGCTCGCCGCGGTGGCCGTCGCGGTCGAGATGGAGATGGACGACGGCGCGATCGCGAAGGGGTTCGAACAGTTCACCGGCGTGCGGCGGCGCTTCACCAAGGTCGGCACGATCGAGATGGACGGCGGCGACGTGATCGTGATCGACGATTACGGCCACCATCCGGTCGAAATCCGCGCGGTGCTGAGCGCCGCGCGCGAGGGCGCGGAAGGCAAGGTGATCGCGGTGATGCAGCCGCATCGCTACACGCGGCTGGCGGACCATATGGACGCCTTCCAGAGCAGTTTCAACGACGCCGACGCGGTGCTGATCACGCCGGTCTACGCCGCCAACGAGAGCCCGATCGACGGCGTGGACTCCGCTGCCTTGGTCGCCGGAACACGCGATCGCGGGCACCGCGACGTGCAACTGGTCGAGGACGAGACGCAGCTTGCGGCAAAGCTGGCCGGGATCGTGCGGCCCGGCGACATGATCGTGTGTCTGGGCGCGGGCGACATCACCGTCTGGGCCGCCGAACTGGCCTCCGCGATCACCGACCGGCTGGAGCGGGCGCATGTCTGAGACAGCGACCATGCCCGCGCTGAACGGCAAGCTTACCCGAAAAGGCAGCCTCGCCGACTTCATCTGGTTCCGCACCGGCGGCCCGGCCGACTGGCTGGCGCGTCCGGACAGCGCGGCCGATCTGTCACGCTTTCTGGCCGATCTCGATCCAGCCATCCCGGTCATGCCGGTCGGCGTCGGCTCCAACCTGATCGTGCGCGACGGCGGCGTGCCCGGCGTGGTCGTGCGGCTCCCCAAGGCAATGGGCAAGGTGGTGATCGAGGGCGAAACCCGCGTGCGCGCGGGCGCGGCGGCAATGGGGATCAGCGTGGCCAGCGCGGCGCGTGATGCCGGGATCGCGGGCCTCGAATTCCTGCGCGGCATTCCCGGCACGGCGGGCGGCGCGGTGCGGATGAACGCGGGCGCCTATGGCCGCGAGGTTGCGGACATATTGATCGAAGCCAGCGTGATTTTGCGCGATGGAACGGTGGAAACTTGGCCCGCCAAACGCTTCGCCTTCACCTATCGCCACAGCGCGCTGCCGAAGGGCGCGATCGTGGTCGAGGCGCTGTTCGAGGGCACGCCCGGCGATCCCACCGAAATCGGCGCGAAGATGGACCGCATCGCCGACGAGCGCGAGGCATCGCAGCCGCTGCGCAGCCGCACCGGCGGCTCCACCTTCAAGAATCCGCCGGGCGAAAAGGCCTGGGCGCTGGTCGACAAGGCCGGGTGCCGCGGGCTGATGATCGGCGATGCGCAGGTCAGCGAAAAGCACACCAATTTCCTGCTCAACACAGGTGAGGCGACCAGCGCGGATATCGAAGCGCTGGGCGAGGAAGTGCGGCGCCGCGTCAAGGCCGACAGCGGCATCGATCTCGAATGGGAAATCCAGCGTGTCGGGAGGGCGGAATGATGGCATTGGCAAAATCCTCCCCGTTCACGGGGAGGTGGCAGCGCGAAGCGCTGACGGAGGGGGCTCTCCGGATCGAGCCTCGTTCGTGCCCGCGCCTCCCCTCCACCACGATGCTTCGCATCGCGGTCCCCCTCCCCATGAACGGGAAGGATCTATGACCAAATCCCTGCATGTCGCCGTCCTGATGGGCGGATGGTCCGCCGAGCGCGAAGTGTCGCTGATGAGCGGCAAGGGCGTGGCTGAGGCGCTGGAATCACGTGGGCACACGGTCACGCGGATCGACATGGATCGCAATGTCGCCGCGGTGATCGCGGGCGTGCGCCCCGACGTCGTGTTCAACGCGCTGCACGGCACACCGGGCGAGGACGGGCGCGTGCAGGGCATGCTCGATCTGATGCAGTTCCCCTATACCCACAGCGGCATGACCACATCGGTCATCGCGATCGATAAGCAGCTAACCAAGAACGAGCTGCTGCCGCATGGCATCCCGATGCCCGACGGCAAGATCGTGGATTGCGAGAGCCTCTACAGCGCCGATCCGTTCCCACGCCCCTATGTGCTGAAACCGGTCAATGAGGGCAGCTCGGTCGGCGTCGCCATCGTCCGGGCGGAGGGCAATTACGGCAATCCCATCGGCCGTGATGTCGCCGGGCCGTGGCAGGAATTCGATACGCTGCTGGCCGAGCCCTTCATCAAGGGCCGCGAGCTGACCACGGCGGTGGTCGGCGGCGCGCCGCTGATGGTCACCGAACTGGTCACCTCGAGCGGCTTTTACGATTACGACGCTAAATATACCGAAGGGATGACGCAGCATATATGCCCGGCGGATATTCCGCAGGACATCGCCGATTATTGTGAAGAACTGGCGTTGAGCGCGCACCGCATTCTCGGCTGCAAAGGCCCGTCGCGTTCCGATTTCCGCTGGGACGACGAGCGTGGCCGCGATGGTTTGTACCTGCTGGAAGTCAACACCCAGCCCGGCATGACACCGTTCAGCCTGGTGCCCGAACAGGCCAAGGTGGCGGGCATCGATTATGCCGAACTGGTGGAACGCATCGTGAGGGAGGCGCTCCAAAACAGCAGCGTGACGGAGGCGCTCGCATGAGCCGCGCGCCGACCTCCAAGTCGAGCATCAAGCGCGGAGCCACGCCGGTCAAGGCGCGCAAACGCCAGACCGGATCGCGCAAGGTCAAGCGCGTCTCCGCGCTCGACAAGCTGATCAAGGCGCTGCCGTTCACGCAGACCCAGATGCAGCGCGTGCTGACCTGGGCGATCGTCGGGATCGTCGCGATCGGTCTGATCGTTACCGCCAACCTCACCGGAATGACGACCGAGGCGCACGCCCAATATGCCCATCTCGCCTCCAAAGCCGGGTTCGAGGTGAAGAATGTCGAGGTCAGCGGGATCAGGCGGGTCGACGAGCTCAAGGTCTATGATCTGGTGCTGGCCGAAAAGGACCGCGCCATGCCGCTGGTCGATGTGTCGCGCATCCGCCAGGATTTGATGCAATATGGCTGGATCGGCGAGGCGCGGGTTTCGCGCCGCCTGCCCGATACCTTGGTGGTGGAGATCAAGGAGCGCCAGCCCGCCGCCGTCTGGAGCCATGGCGATGCGCTCGCGCTGATCGATGCCGAGGGTCATGTGCTTGAAGAGATCAGTTCTGAGCATAAACCCAATCTGCCGATGCTGGTCGGTCCGGACGCCAACCGCAAGGCGGTCGCGCTGGCCGATCTGCTGAGCGCCGCGCCCGCGCTGAAGCCGCGGATCGCCGGGGCCGAATGGATCGGCAATCGCCGCTGGAACCTCAACTTCAAGACCGGCGAGACGCTGGCGCTGCCCGAGGGCCGCGACGTTTCCGCCGAGGCGTTGATAAAGTTCGCCAAGATGGACGGGGTCAACCGGCTGCTCGGCGACCGCTATATCTATTTCGATTTCCGCGATCCGACCAAGGGCTATCTGCGCCCGCGCCCGGACTCGGGATTGTCCGCACAAGTGGTTACGGGTGAGGCGGGGGCCGCTGGCTCCAACGGGGAGAAGGGCTGATGGCCACACCAAAGGTTGAGCGGTTGATCACCGCGCTGGATATCGGATCGTCGAAAGTGTCCGCATTGATCGCGGGCGTGACCGAGGAGGGCAAGCTGACCGTGCTCGGCACCGGCCAGCGTGAGAGCCGCGGGGTCAAGCGCGGCTACGTCACCGACGTGCAGGCGGCGGAACTCGCGGTGCGCACCGCGGTCGAGCAGGCCGAGCGCATGGCTGGCGTCAACATCGACCGGGTGCATGTCGCGTTCAGCGCGGGCGGGCTCACCAGCCGCGTCACCACCATGGAGGTAGACCTGTCCGGCCACCGCGTGGGGCAGGAGCATATCGACTATCTGCTCGACAGCGGCCGCCAGGGGATCGACCCCGAAGGCAAGCTGATTCTTCACGCCCAGCCAGCGCTCTACACGCTCGACGGTGTGGAGGGCATTCGCAATCCCAAGGGGCTGCACGCCGACCAGCTCAGCGTCGATATCCATGTGCTGCTCGGCGATCCCGCGCCGGTGCGCAATATCGACATGACGGTGCGCGCCGCGCATCTCGAGGTCGACGCGGTGGTCGCCGCGCCGATCGCCGCGGGCATGGCCGTGCTGACCGAGGAGGAGCGCGAGCTGGGCGTGGCGCTGGTCGAAATGGGCGCGTCGGTCACCAATGTCGCTCTGTTCGCGGGTGGCATGCTGCTCGATCTGTGCACCATCCCTTATGGCGCGGCGGATATTACCGACGACATCGCCAGCGCGTTCGGTATCCGCCGGATGCAGGCCGAGCGCATGAAATGCTTCCACGGCTCGGCGCTCACCAATCCGCGCGACAATCATGATGTGATCGATGTCGAGCGCGCCGCGCAGTCCGACGACGAGGAAGCCGAGGGCGGGCGCATCACCAAGGCGCAGCTCAACGGCGTGATCCGCCAGCGGCTGGACCATCTGATCGGCGAGATTCGCACCGCGCTCAAGGAGCTCGGCTTTTCCGGCCCGGTCGGGCGGCAGGTGGTGCTGACCGGCGGCGGCGCGGAGCTGAAGGGTCTGGCCGATTATGCGCAGTCGGCGCTGGGCCGTACGGTGCGCATCGGCAAACCCGCCGGGCTCCGGGGCCTGCCCGAGGCGCATGCCGGCCCCGCCTTCGGGACGCTGGCGGGGCTGATCCTGTATGCCGTCAATGAACCGCTGGACCTGCGCTCGCTCAGCGCGGTGACGCAGGAAAGCCACCGCTATGCCTCGCCCGGACTGGTCAAGCGACTTGTCCACGCCTTTCGCGCCAATTTTTAGGGGTGGCGCTTCGCGTCAGGGTTAATAAGGGGATGCGGGCGAGGTGCTTTTATGCCAAGTAACAGCAATGTCATTACATGGCCGTCACGGCCGAGGGGATTAAATCGATGAGTATCAATATCGGACCGCCCTCCGTGGATGAGTTGAAGCCGAAGATCGCCGTGATCGGCGTGGGCGGCGCGGGCGGCAACGCCATCGCCAACATGATCGCCGCCAATGTCGAGGGCGTCGATTTCATCGTCGCCAACACCGATGCGCAGTCGCTCAACAGTTCGGTCGCCGAGCATCGCATCCAGCTCGGGCCGGACATCACGCAGGGGCTCGGCGCGGGATCGCGCCCCGAGGTCGGCCGCGCCGCCGCCGAGGAGACGTTGGACCAGGTCAAGGCCGCGCTCGACGGCGCGCATATGTGCTTCATCGCGGCCGGCATGGGCGGCGGCACCGGCACCGGCGCCGCGCCGGTGATAGCGCAGGCCGCGCGCGAGATGAACATCCTCACCGTCGGCGTGGTGACCAAGCCGTTCACGTTCGAGGGCACGCGCCGCATGCGCTCGGCCGATGCCGGAATCGACGAACTCCAGAAGAACGTCGACACGCTGATCGTCATTCCCAACCAGAACCTGTTTCTGGTCGCCAACCCGAACACCACCTTCAAGGAAGCGTTCCTGCTGGCCGACGAAGTGCTGCAGCAGGGCGTGCGCGGGATCACCGACCTGATGGTCATGCCCGGCCTCATCAACCTCGATTTCGCCGACGTCCGTTCGGTGATGCACGAGATGGGCAAGGCGATGATGGGCACCGGCGAGGCCGAGGGTGACGGACGCGCGCTCGAGGCCGCCGAAAAGGCCATCGCCAACCCGCTGCTCGACGGCGTATCGATGCAGGGCGCCAAGGGCGTCATCGTCTCGATTACCGGCGGCGAGGACATGCGCCTGATGGAGGTCGACGAGGCGGCGAACCATATTCGCGAGCTGGTCGATCCGGACGCGAACATCATCTGGGGCTCGGCGTTTAACGAGAATCTCGAAGGCAAGATTCGCGTGTCGGTGGTCGCCACCGGGATCGATACCGACGGCGCGTCGCACAGCGCCGCGCCGAGCCGGGGCTTCGCCTTTCCGGCCTCGCGCCCCGCTCCCCAAGCCGCGCCCGAACCGGTGATCAAGGAGGAAAGCGCCTTGCCCGAGGACGAGACGATTGCCGATATTCCGCAGCCAGATGAGGACGCGAGGCCAGCGGAGCCGCTCGACCTGCCCGAGGCTGCAGCCGTGGAGGAATCCGAAGCAGCCGAGATCGAGGCGCCCAAGCCCCAGCCTGCACCGCCGCCATTTCAGCGCAAGCCCCGGTTCGGACACAAGGACGAACCGGTATCCGCCGAAGCTTCCCCCGAAGAGGACACGCTGGAACTCAGCGGCGGGACCGCGCCGGAGGCCGATAAGGACCTCGAAAGCCGCCCGACGTTGAAACCCGGTTCCGCCGAAAAGGCCGATGCCCCGACCAGGCCCGCTCCGCGCATCGCCAGCGGTGGCGGCACCCTGTTCGAGCGAATGTCCAATCTGTCGCGCGGCCTCGGCAAGGACGAAGCCGCAGACGAATCGGATGGGGAGGATGGCGATCCGCTCAACATCCCGCGTTTCCTGGGTCGCCAGAACAACCAGCGCTGACCTCGGACGTCAGGCGGGCGCAGCGGTTCAGCCGGTGCGCCCGTCGCTCCGTCGTCTTAGCGCCCGGGATGATTTGCATGGCGCGCCGCAACGCGCGATACAGCGTCACATGAGAACATTAATGATTTCGGCGGCGGTGGCGATCGCGGCGGCGTCGGCGCCATCGCCGGCACAGAATTACGGCGGAGACCAGGCCGCTGCCAGCGAGCTTCGCCACGCGATCGAACGGCTCGCCAAGGCCCCGACCGATACCGATGCGCTGCTCGATGCGGGCAACGCCGCCCTGATCCTGCGCGATTATGGCAGCGCGCTGGGGTTTTTCACCCGGGCCGAGGCGCTGCAGCCGTCTAGCGGCCGGGTCAAGGCCGGGCTCGGCACGGCGCAGCTCTACAGCGAGAATCCGGTCGAGGCGCTTAAGCTTTACGATCAGGCGATCGCCCTGGGCGTCAACGAGCGCTCGATCGCCGCCGATCGCGGGCTAGCTTATGATCTCGTCGGCAACAACGCTCTCGCGCAGACCGAATATGCGCTCGGTTCGACGGCGGTCAGCACCGACGATCTGATCATCCGGCAAGCGGTGTCCTTCGGCCTGTCCGGCGACCAGAAACGCGCCGATGCCCTGCTCAACCCGCTGCTGTCGCAGAACAAACCGCCGGCCTGGCGCGCGCGCGCATTCATCCTCGCCGCCAATGGCGATGTGCGGGAGGCGACGCGGATCGTGCGCGGTTTCCTCGACGCGCGCTCGACCACGGCGATGCAGGCCTATCTCGAACGCATGCGCGATCTCACCAGGGCGCAGCAGGCCGCGGTGATTCATTACGGGCATTTCCCGGCCGAGGCGCAGGTCGGGCGTGACAGCGAGGCGGTGCGCGCCATCGCCGCGCGCGGCTATGTCGGGCGCGCCGCGACCGGCACGCAGGACCAGGGCCTAATCCCGGCCGGCGAACCGCTCGGCCGCCGCAGTCAGGCGAGAGCGGACCCGGCGGCGGGCAGCACTCGCCAGGCCCGCGCCATGCGCATGCCGACCGAACGCCCGGACCGTTCCGCACGGCGCGCGGCCGCACAGGCCAGCCGCGCCGCCGTGCAGGCTCCGGCCACGCAGGTCGCCGCGCAAAACGCCGCCGCCGCCAGCGTTCCTGCGGCGAGCGCGGTTTCGGGCGGAACGGTGCAGATCGCCGCGGCAGCGCCGGCCCCGCAGGACGAGCTGCCCGCTGTATCGCCGCCGTTCGCCGGCTTCGCCGAGCGGCAAGTGACATCGGCCGTGCCGCCCTCCTCCTCCATGTCGACCGCCACTGAACTTGCTGCCGCCTCACCGCCGGTTCCGGTCGCTGCGCAGCAGGCGGTTGCGGCCAATGATGTGCCGGGCGACGCCGCGACTGCCGCCGCGGATATCGGCCCGGGGTTCGAGACGCTCGGTAACCCGGAGGTCTTGCAGCAATTTACCGCCGCACAAGCGCCCGCCTCCATGTCGGCGTCGTCGTCAGCCGCCGTTGCGCCCGATGACAAACCGATTGTCGCGGCATCGATCGCCGCCGGCGTGCCTACGCCCGCAGCGCCGCAATTCGGTCCTCCCGCCAGCGCGGCGACTGTGCCTTCCGCCACGGCAAGCCGGTCCACATCCGCCGATGCGGTGCCCAGCCTCGGGGCGATCGTCCGGGCGATCGATATCCCGCCCGAGGAAAAGCAAGGCAATGTGTTCGCGGTCGATCTCGCCCGGCTCGAACAATATAAGGACGCCAAGCCGCTTGCCCCGGCACAGGAGGAGACGGCCGAGGCATCGCCCTTCTCCGTCACGACATTGCCCAAAGGCGCCAAACCGCTCGATGCCGCTGCCGCGGTTTCCCAGCAGCCGACCAAAGCCGTGAAAGCCGATGCCGCGTCCGCCAAAACCGCCTCCGCCAAGGATGAGCCCGCGCGCAACTGGGTGCAGATCGCCACCGGCGCGAGCGATGTGATGAACAGCGAATATCGTAGGCTGGCGCGCGGCAAGACCGAGCTGTTCAAGGGTCAGAAGGGCTGGACCTCGCCGTGGCGCACACAGCAGCGCCTGCTGGTCGGACCGTTCGACAGCCTCGGTGCGGCGCGCGACTGGCTCGGCAAATATGTAGAGGCGGGCGGCGCGGGCTTCGCTTGGAACAGCGAAGCCGGCACGGCGGTCGCGCCGCTTCGCTGAACCGATGGCGAGTGCCAGCTTTGCGAGCGATCCGGCGCAGAGCCGCGGCCGGCTTCATGCCGAGGAGGGCGGGCTGCTGCGCGGTCCGCGCGATGTGTTCCAGCGCGACCGGGACCGCATCGTCCATTCGATCGCGTTCCGGCGGCTGCGCCACAAGACGCAGGTATTCATCTCGCCGGACGGCGATCATTACCGCGTGCGGCTGACCCACAGCCTAGAAGTGGCGCAGATCGGCCGTACCATCGTGCGCGCGCTCGGGCTGAACGAGGACCTGACCGAGGCGTTGTGCCTGGCGCACGATATCGGCCATCCGCCCTTCGGCCATGCCGGGGAAGACGCGCTGCAGGAGGCGTTGTTCGCGCATGGCGGCTTCGATCACAACGCCCACACCATCCGCGTGCTGACGCAGCTGGAGCGTTCCTATCCGCGCTGGAACGGCCTCAACCTAAGCTGGGAGCTGCTGGAGGGTTTGGCCAAGCATAATGGGCCGGTGACCGCGCCGAACTGGGCGCTCGCCGAGGCGGACGCCGCTTTCATGCTCGATCTTACCCGCTGGCCGTCGCTGGAGGCGCAGGTCGCCGCGATCGCCGACGATATCGCCTATGACAATCACGATATCGATGACGGCATCCGCGCCGGGATATTGACGATCGATCAGCTTACCGAACTGCCGTTCGTGGCCGAGCGCTGGGCCGCGATTCGCGCCAAATTCGCCGATGTTCCGCCCGCCCGGTTGGTGTCCGAGCTGGTGCGCCAGCAGATCGGAGCGATGGTCAATGATGTGATCGAGCAGACGCGCGCCAATATCGACGAAAGCCGTGTCGAGACGGTGGGCGACATACGCGGCGCGGGCCGGGCGCTCGCGCTGTTCTCGGATGAAATGCGCGGGCGCGAGCGGGCGCTGAAGACATTCATGTATGACAATCTCTATCATCACGAATCGCAGCGCGAGGCCGCCGCTGCGGCGCAGGCGATCGTGGCGGATTTGTTCACGGCCTATCAAAACAATCCCTCGCTGATGACCGGCGAGTGGAAGCACGCGCTGCCCGCCGCTGAACCCGGGCGCAGCCGACATATCGCGGACTATCTGGCGGGAATGACCGACCGCTTTGCCGAAACGCAGCACGCCCAAATTTTCGGGGATAAGCCGTCTGGCCGCGATTGACTCAATCCCGTGCTTGCGCCAATCCCTGCGCTGCTGCCGCTTATAGCGGGCGTCGATACGGGAGAGCATCGGGCACAGGCCCGGTCACCGAAGGAGCAACCGCCCCGGAATCTCTCAGGTCAGTCGGACCGTATCGGGGCATAGGCACTCTGGAAAGCGCACGCGGGCCAGCGGCACGCGCGCCACCGAAGGGGTAAGCGGGACAGGCCAATGCCGCCCGCGAAAGCTCTCAGGTTCCGTGACAGAGGGGGCAGGCGTGGTCGGGAGCCCATCCCGCGCGTCTGCGATTGACCCCTTATTTCAAGGAGCCGGCCGATGAGCGACGACAGACAAGACGCGCAGGATCAGGACGCCGAAACGCCGATCGAGACGCAGACGCTGCCGCTCGATGCCTGGCACCGCGCCCAGGGCGGGCGGATGGTGCCGTTCGCGGGCTATCACATGCCGGTGCAATATGAAGGCATCATGGCCGAGCATCTGTGGACCCGCGAGAAAGCCGGGCTGTTCGACGTCAGTCATATGGGTCAGCTGCTGCTGACCGGCGACGATGTGGCAGGCGCGCTGGAAAAACTGCTGCCCGGCGACATGCACGGGCTGAAGCCGGGCCGGATGCGTTACTCGCTCCTGCTAGCGGAAGATGGCGGAATCCTGGACGATCTGATGGCCACGCGGTTGCCCTCGACCGTGCCGTTCACCGACCATGATGGCGGCGACGGCGAGGCCTTTTACATCGTCGTCAACGGCGCGGTGAAATATGACGATATCGCCTTCCTGCGCGAGCATCTGCCCGACGAGATCACGATCAACCATCTCGAGGATCAGGCGCTGCTGGCGCTGCAGGGCCCGGCGGCGGGGGCGGCACTGGCTGAGGTACTGAGCGGCACGGACCAACTCTATTTCATGCAGGCGGCGAGCTTCGATTGGAACGGCGTGCCGTTGTGGATCAGCCGTTCCGGCTACACCGGTGAGGACGGCTTCGAGATCAGCCTGCCCGCGAGCGAGGCGGAGCGCTTCGCCGAGGCATTGGTGGCGCTGGAAGAGGTCAGGCCGGTCGGCCTCGGCGCGCGCGATTCGCTGCGGCTCGAGGCGGGTCTGCCGCTCTATGGTCATGATCTGACGCCGGAGATCACACCGATGGCGGGCGATCTCGGTTTTGCGCTGTCCAGGCGCCGCCGCGAAGAGAGCGGGTTTCATGGGGCCGAACGCGTGCTTGGAGAGCATCGCGACGGCCCCGCCATCAAGCGCGTCGGTATCCTGATCGAAGGCCGCCAGCCGGTGCGCGAGGGCGCCGAAGTGGTGGACGGGGGCGGCGCGGTGATCGGTCACGTTACCAGCGGGGGGCATGCGCCGACATTGGGCGCGCCGATCGCGATGGCCATGGTGCCCGCCGCGCTGGCCGAGCCGGGAACCGAACTGACAATCAGACAGCGAAACAAGGACTTGCGCGGCAAAGTTGCCAAAATGCCGTTTGTCCCGCCACGCTATCGCCGACTATTGAAAGGAAGCTGAGATGAAGCGTTATTTTACCGAGGATCATGAGTGGATCGCCGTCGAGGGCGACGAAGGCACCGTCGGCATCACCGATTATGCGCAGGAGCAGCTGGGCGACGTGGTGTTCGTCGAAGTGCCCGAAAGCGGCGCCATGCTGAAAAAGGGCAATGATGCGGCGGTGGTCGAATCCGTGAAGGCGGCATCGGACGTGTACGCTCCCGTCAGCTGCGAAGTGCTCGAAGGCAATGCCGCGCTCGGTGATGAACCCAGCTTGGTCAACAGCGACCCCGAAGGCGAGGGCTGGTTCTTCAAGCTTCGGCTCGAAGACAAGGACGAACTGGCGGAGTTGATGGATGAGGCGGCGTATAAGGAATATGTCGCAAGCCTTTGAACTTTATTCCCCTCCTGCAAGCGGGAGGGGTTAGGGGTGGGCGCGAGCAAAGCGAGCGTCCGTCCTGGCCTCATAAGCCCGCAGCGGCATCGAGCCGCTCCGGTCTTCACCCACCCCCGGCCCCTCCCGCAAGCGGGAGGGGGGAGCATAAGATATGCGCTATCTTCCCCAAACCGACCATGACCGGCAGGCGATGCTCGCCCGCATTGGTGCGTCCTCGATCGACGATCTGTTTGCCGACGTGCCCGAAGCGGCGCGGCTCGATGGGCCGATCCACGATCTGCCGATGCACGCCGGCGAAATGGCGGTGGAGCGGCACATGGCGCGGCTCGCGGCGCGGAACCTCGCGGCGGGCAGCGCGCCATTCTTTCTGGGGGCGGGAGCGTATCGCCACCATGTGCCCGCCAGCGTCGATCATCTGATCCAGCGCGGCGAGTTCCTGACGGCCTACACCCCCTATCAGCCGGAAATCGCACAAGGCACGCTACAGGTGCTGTTCGAATTCCAGACGCAGGTCGCGCGGCTGCTGGGCACCGATGTCGCCAATGCGTCGATGTATGACGGTTCGACCGCCTGCTGGGAGGCGATCACCATGGCGCGGCGCGTGACCAGGCGGGCCAAGGCGCTGATCAGCAGCGGCGTGCATCCGCATTATGTCTCGGTTGCCAAGACCATGGCGCGCTTCACCAAGGACCGGATCGTGCACCGTGCACCGGGACTGACGGCCGAAACCGACTGGGTGGAATTGGCCGATCAGATCGACGCCGACACCAATTGCGTGGTGGTGCAATATCCCGACATCCTCGGGCGCCTCGACGACATGACGTCGCTTGCGGCGAAATGCGCCGAGCACAAGGCGCTGCTGATCGCGGTGGTGACCGAACCGGTGGCGCTCGGCGCGCTGCGCTCGCCCGGCGAGATGGGCGCGGACATCGTGGTGGGCGAAGGGCAGTCGATCGGCGTCGGCCTGCAATTCGGCGGCCCTTATGTCGGGCTGTTCGCGTGCAAGCAGAAATATGTGCGGCAGATGCCCGGCCGCCTGTGCGGCGAGACGGTCGATGCGGATGGCAAGCGCGGGTTCGTGCTGACGCTCTCGACCCGCGAGCAGCATATCCGCCGCGAAAAGGCGACGAGCAACATTTGCACCAATTCCGGGCTGTGTGCGCTGGCCTTTTCGATCCACATGACGCTGCTCGGCGAAAAAGGCATTCGTCAGCTTGCCGCGATCAATCATGAAAAGGCGATCGCCGCCGCGATCCGGCTCGGCAAGATCGACGGCGTACGCGTGGTGAACGAAAGCTTTTTCAACGAGTTTGCGATCGAACTTCCGATCGATTCGCGCGATGTCGTGCGCGATCTCGCCGAGCAGGGCGTGCTCGCGGGCGTGTCGCTCAGCCGCCTCTATGCCGACGAACCGGACCTCTCCAAAGGCCTGCTGGTGGCGGTCACCGAAACGGTGGACGATGAGGATATCGAAGCGCTGGCCGTGGCGCTTGAGGGAGCATTGGCATGAGCATGAACAGTCAGGGCCGCCAGACGCAACCGCGCGAAAGTGGTGCCGCCGATCCGCATTCCACCGTCACCGGCAACCGCGCGCTGATGCTGGAAGAGCCGCTGATCTTCGAGATCGGCGATAGCGAGCGAACGGGCGTGGATTTTGCCAGTCCCTCTCCCCTTCAGGGGAGAGGAGGGAGCCGCGAAGCGGCGGAAGGAGAGGGGGCTGTCAAGCAAGCTGGTGCTCCTGCCCCTCTCCCAACCCTCTCCCCTGAAGGAGAGAGGGCTTATAAGCTCGGCACTCTCGCGCGCACCGCCCCCATCGCTCTGCCCGGCCTGTCCGAGCCCGAAACGATCCGCCACTACACGCGCCTCAGCCGCCAGAATTACGGCATCGATCTCGGGCTGTTTCCGCTCGGCAGCTGCACGATGAAACACAACCCGCGCCTCAACGAAAAGGTCGCGCGGCTGCCCGGGTTCGCGGACATCCATCCGTTGCAGCCGGTCGCCACCGTCCAGGGCGCGCTGGCCGTGATCCACGAACTCGCGCACTGGCTGAAGACGCTGACCGGCATGCCGGCGGTGGCGATGAGCCCCAAGGCCGGCGCGCACGGCGAGCTGTGCGGTATCCTTGCGATCCGCGCGGCGCTTGAAAAGCGCGGCGATGCGCGCGAGGTGATCCTGGTGCCGACCAGCGCGCACGGCACCAACCCCGCCACCGCCGCCTTTGCCGGTTATGCCGTCGAGGATATCCCGGCGACCAGCGAAGGCCGCGTCGATCTGGCGGCGCTGGAGGCCCGGCTCGGCCCCGATGTCGCGGGCGTGATGATCACCAACCCCAACACCTGCGGATTGTTCGAGCGCGACATGAAGCGCATCTCGGACGCGGTCCACGCGGCGGGCGGGCTGGTCTATTGCGACGGCGCCAATTTCAACGCCATCGTCGGGCGCGTGCGGCCGGGCGATCTCGGCATCGACGCGATGCACATCAATCTGCACAAGACCTTTTCCACGCCGCATGGCGGCGGCGGCCCCGGCTCCGGCCCGGTGGTGTTTTCCGAGGCGCTGGCCCCGTTCTCGCCGCTGCCGTTCGTCGAGAAGACCGGCGATGGCGATTACCGCTTGGTCGAGGAGGAAACCGCCGAGGATCATCACGCCGACAGCTTCGGCCGGATGACGGCGTTTCACGGCCAGATGGGCATGTTCAGCCGCGCGCTGACCTATATTCTCAGCCACGGCGCCGACGGGCTGCGGCAGGTCGCCGAGGACGCGGTGCTGAACGCGAACTACATCCTGCGGTCGATGGAGGACCTGCTCGAGGCGCCGTTCGCCGCCAGCGGGCCGTGCATGCATGAGGCGCTGTTCAGCGACCGCGGGCTGGCGGAGGGCTTTTCCACCGTGGATATCGCGAAGGGGCTGATCGACGAGGGCTATCATCCGATGACGATGTATTTCCCGCTGGTCGTCCACGGCGCGATGCTGGTCGAGCCCACCGAGACCGAGAGCAAGGCCGGGATCGACGAGTTCATTACGGCGTTCCGCTCGGTGGTCGAGCGCGCCAGGGCGGGCGACGAGAGCCTGCACGGCGCGCCTTATCATGCGCCGCGGCGACGGCTCGACGAGACTGCGGCGGCGCGCAGTCCGGTGCTGACCTATCGGGAACCGGACCAAGCGGTGGCCGCGGAGTAGGGCATATGGGCTGGGATACGGTCTTCTCGATCACCAATATCCTGGCGCTGGGCGGCTGGCTGCTGCTGATCTTCGCACCGCGAAAGGCGCTGACCTTTTCGGCGATCACCTATATCGGCGTGGGGCTGCTGTGTCTGATCTATGTGATCGGCTTTTCCGGGCTGCTCGCGGGCTTTCTCGATCCCGGGGGGCCGTCGCCGCCGCTGGGCGATTACAGCGTCACCGGCCTCCAGACCGCGATGTTCAAGAACCCGGGCGGCACGGTGATCGGCTGGACGCATTATCTGGCGTTCGACCTGTTCATCGGCCTATGGATCGCGCGCGACGGCGACGCCAAGGGCTTTTCGCGGATATGGCAGGCGCCGATCCTGCTGATCACCTTCATGGCCGGCCCGCTGGGGCTGCTGATCTGGCTCATCTTGCGCGAACCGGCGGCGCGGCGGGCCCAGCCGAGGGTGAAAAAATGACCGAAGAGGCCGGTCCAAAACCCTGGATGCCCGATCCGGGGCAGGCGCAGGCCAAGCAGCACGCGCCAGCCACGCTGCGCAACCGTGCCGCCATCGCCGAAGTCCTGAAGGGCTGGCTTCCCGCCGGCGGCACCGTGCTGGAAGTCGCCAGCGGATCGGGCGAGCATATCGTCTATTTCGCGAGCGCCTTTCCCGATCTCAGCTGGCAACCGAGCGATCCGGACGCGGCGGGCCAGCGTTCGATCGCCGCCTGGACCGGCGAGGCGCATCTCGGCAATGTCGAGCCGCCGATCGCGCTCGACGCGCGCGCTCCACGTTGGGACGTGGCCGACGCCGAGGCGGTGCTGTGCATCAACATGGTGCACATCAGCCCGTGGGCGGCGACCGAGGGACTGTTCGCCGGGGCCGGGCATCTACTTCCGCCCGGTGCGCCGCTGATCCTCTACGGGCCGTATGTGGAGGACGGCGTGGAGACTGCGGTGAGCAATCTGTCGTTCGACGCCTCGCTCAGGGCGCGTGATCCAAGCTGGGGCCTGCGCGATCTGGCGGAGGTGTCGGCGCTGGCCGCGCGGCATGGTTTTGGCGCGCCCGAGCGGCGCGAGATGCCGGCGAACAATCTGATGCTGCGGTTCGTGAAGGGGGGCTAATCTTCTTCCGCCTGGGCGGGAGAAGGATACGCAAGCTTGGCGCTTAGCGCCTAGCTGGAGTTGGATGAGGGTGGGTGGCGCGTCAGCGCCAGCAATGACTCGGCGCTGCCGGGGCGGCCCTCACCGGGGTCCCCACAAAGACTGCTTTGTGGGGCTTCCCCTCACCGGGGTCCCCACAAAGACTGCTTTGTGGGGCTTCCCCTCACCGCTGCGACTAAATTCCCCGGCAAGTCCGGGGTCATTAAGTCTCGCTCCTTTCCCGCAAGCGGGAGAGGGATATGGCCTGTGTCGCGCTGTCCTACACCGCCCGTTTCTGATATGTTCCTCGTCATGTCGGTCGTTTCGCCAAAACTATCCAAGCAATCAATTCATCGACGCACGACAACGGTTCGACCGAATGTCCGGGGGTATGTGCCGTCACCCGTGTCACCTTACGCGCCGCTAGCGCAGCGGCGGACGCAGCGCCGACGCCCGCCGCGCGAGGCGGTGTTCGCGCCACACGATGTAGAGCCCGCTGGCGATGATGATCGGTGCGCCGATCCAGGTCGCGGTGGCGGGCAGATCGCCGAACAGCCAGTAGCCGTAGAGCGCGGACCAGATCAGGCTGGAATAGTCCATCGGCAGCACCAGCGCGACCGGCGCCAGCCGCAGCGCGCCGGTGAGGCAGAACTGGCCGACGGCGCCGAGCAGCCCGATGGCCAGGATAATGCCCCAGGTCGCCGGATCGTGCGCCTGGCCGACGAACAGCATGGCGATACCCAGCGGCAGTATCGAGGTCAGGCTGAACCAGAACACGATGGTCAATGTCGCCTCCGATTTGCCGAGCTGGCGGATCTGGATGGTGACCGCGGCGGTCATCAGCGCGCCGACCACGCCCGCCGCGATACCCATCGCTGGCAAGTCTCCGCCGCCCGGTCGGACCACGATCAGCACGCCGATGAAGCCGACGATCACCGCGCTCCAGCGGTGGCGCCCGGTGGGTTCCTTCAGGATCAGCGCGGCGAGCACGGTGGTGAGGATCGGCACCGCGAAGAAGATCGTGGTCGCCTCGGCCAGCGGCAGCAGGGTCATCGTCCAGAAGTTGAGGCTCATCGCCGATATGCCGAGCAGCATGCGCAGGCCATGCCCGAGCGGGCGGTGGCTCTTCAGGCTGCTCCACTTGCCACTGCGCATGAGCAGCAGGGCGATCACCGGGATCGCCGCGAGTTGGCGGTAGAACACACTTTCCAGGATGTGCACGCCGCGGGTCTGGGCGAGCTTCACCAGCGCCAGCATCAGCGAGATCGCCGCCATCGACAGCAGCCGCAGCATCGCGCCGGCCAGCGCGCGCTGTTCCGGGGGTTCGACGGCGGCCAGCGGCATGGCGATGGGAGCAGCGGCGGGGTCCACCGCGCTGCCGTAGAGCGCGCGGCGCTTCGATCAAGTCTTGAAACGGCCGCCGCGGCGCGCATCTGGGGAAGCCATGGAGCTGTTCAGCTGGAACCCCTGGGCGCCGGTCGCCGCCATCGCCCTGATCGTGCTGCTGATCTCGATTCTGGGCGATCACCGGCGGCGCAAGCGGCGCAATCTCGAGCAGACGGGCTTCATGCCCTGGCCGTTCATCACCGTAATGAGCGCGATCGTGTTTCTGTTCGGTACCGCGCTGGCGATTCAGCTCGGCTGAGCCGCGATCCTGGCGGCCGCCCGCTAGAGACAGGCTTCCAGATAGGGCTGGTCGAACCCGAACTGCTTGGCCTTGTCGAGCGTATAGGGGCGCAGACCCGAGCTGGCATATTCGCCGACGATCATGCCTTCGGCATCCTCGTCCATGTAGTTGAACTTGAACAGGTCCTGCGTGACGATGACATCGCCTTCCATGCCGATCACCTCGGTGATCTGCGTGGTGCGGCGCGAACCGTCGCGCAGGCGCTTGACCTGCACGATCAGATCGACCGATTCGGCGATCTGGCGGCTGATCGCCTCCTTCGGAATCTTGATGTCGCCCATCAGGATCATGTTCTCCATGCGCGCCAGACATTCGCGCGGGGAGTTGGAGTGAAGCGTGCACATCGAGCCGTCATGGCCGGTGTTCATCGCGGCCAGCAGATCGAAGCACTCGCTGCCGCGAATCTCGCCCAGGATGATCCGGTCTGGGCGCATGCGCAGGGCGTTCTTGACCAGATCGCCGATGGTGATCGCGCCGTCGCCCTCCAGATTCGGCGGACGCGTTTCCAGCGGCAGCCAGTGCGGCTGCTGCAGCCGAAGCTCGGCCGCATCCTCGATCGTCAGCACGCGCTCGCCCGGGTCGATCATCTTGGACAGCGCGTTGAGCATGGTCGTCTTGCCCGAGCCGGTACCGCCCGAGATGACCACGTTCATGCGGCTGGCGCCGGCGATCTTGAGCGTGGTGCACATCTTTTCGTTCATCGAGCCGAAGCCCTTGAGCATATCGAGCGTGATCGGCTTTTCGGAGAATTTACGTATCGAGATGGCGGTGCCGCGCAAGGACAACGGCGGCACGATGACGTTGACGCGGGAGCCGTCTTTCAGGCGCGCGTCGGCCAGCGGCGTGGTCTGATCGACCCGGCGGCCGACCTGGTTGACGATGCGCTGGGCGATCTGGAACAGATGCTCCTCGTCGCGGAACTGGGTGGGGGCGAGGGTCAGCTTGCCCTTCTTTTCGATGTACGTCTGGAACGGGCCGTTGACCATGATGTCGCTGACATCCGGATCGGACAGCAGTTCCTCGAGCGGGCCGAAACCGAGCAGCTCGTCCACCAGCACCTTTTCGAGCGCGAATTGCTCGCGTCGGTTGAGCGTCAGCTTGAGCTCGGCCAGCACCTCGAGGATGATCGGGCGGAATTCCTCGGTCAGCTCTTCCTTGTTGAGCGTGGAGGCGGCTTCGGGATCGACCCGTTCGAGCAGTCGCGGCAGCACCTGTTCCTTGATCCTGTGAACCGAGGCCTCGAAGCCTTCGCCCGGCTTGGTGCCCTCGTTGATCGAAGCGGCGCGCTCGGTCAGCCGGTTCATGGCATCGCTGGACGGGGTCGGCGCCGATGCCGGCATGTCCATCGCATCGAGCGGCGGGAACTGCTCGCCGCCGGGTTCGGGCAGATTGGTCGATCCGCTTTCGTCCTTGCGGGCCGGCATGCCGCCGCTCATCGGCCGCGCCACGCCGAAACTGGGGCGCCCGCCGCCGGGGCCGCTGCGTTTGCCGAATGCGCTCATCGATCATTGCCCGGAGATTGCGTCATGGACCACGGGCTAGGCGAAAAGGGTGAACAAATCGGAAAGCATGACGGGTTTCCCTCGTCCGCCGGCCGCTCTAAGGAGCCGGACCATGGCTCTCACCCCATCGGGAAATCGCGACGATGTTCGCACCGGCATGCTGCTCGCGCTCGGCGGCTTCGCGATGCTGTCGGTGGGCGACGGGATCATCAAATCGATCGCGGGGCAATGGCCGGGGACGGCCGTCGCCGCGCTACGTTACAGCTTCGGCGCGATTGGGCTGGCGACGTTCCTGTTGTTGAAGGAAGGGCGCGGGGGTTTTCGCCTGCCGATGTGGCGGACGCAGCTGGCACGCGGCTTGTTCGTCGCGATGGCCACCGTCTGTTTCTTCTCGGCGATCTTCCTGATGCCGTTGGCCGAAGCGACCGCGATCCAGTTCACCAGCCCGATGCTGACCGGGCTGTTGTCCGCGCTGCTGCTGGGCGAACGCGCGTCGAAGCGGGTGTGGATCGCGACATTGGTCGCCTTTGCCGGGGTGCTGATCGTGCTCAGACCCAATATCGCCTTGCTCGGCTGGGCCGCTTTGCTGCCGCTCGGATCGGCGCTGGGGATGGCGTTACTGATGATCTTCAACCGCGCGGTTTCGGATGCGGGCTCGGGCCTCCTCATGCAGGTCTTGGTGGCGAGCATCGCCGCGCCGTTCCTGATCGTGGCGGCTATGATCGGCCATTACAGCGGTTTCGCTCCGCTGCACGTCGCCTGGCCGCACTGGAGCGTGATCGCGCGCTGCGCGCTGGTCGCGGTCACCGCCAGCAGCGCGCACTGGATCGTCTACACCGCCACCACCCGCGCCTCGGCCGCCACGGTGGCACCGATGGTCTATGTCCAGCTCATCGTGGCGCTCGGCATCGGCATGGCCTTCTACGGCGATTATCCGGACTTTGTATCAGTGCTCGGTTCGGCCCTGATCGTCGCCGCAGGCCTGTGGCTATGGCGCCAACGCCGGATCGCGCCGCGGCGGGAGGTGCCGGCTATGGAGGGCACGCCGGATTGAAACTCGCTCGATCAGGTGGGGGGCAATCGACCGCTCCGCTCCTTGGGAACCAGATCCCTGCGCACATTGACGAACAGATAGCGCTGAAAATAATAGATCGTGGCCGTGCGAACATAGTGGAGCTCGATGGCGCGATCGACGAGACGCTCTGTCGCCGAATTATATCGCGGCACGATCGGCTCCGACGCGGTGACGATCACGCTCGGTCTCGCGGCCAATATCCTGGCGACCTCCGCAGCGGGGTCTACTCCGATGGCCGCAGCTTCCATGCTGTTGCTGAGATGATCGGGATAGACATAGGCCGTCGGCAGGCAGCTTTCGGTCGTCCGATAGAGCGCGGTCGGTCCATCGAAGACGTAGAGGCACTGTCCCTCCCTCGTGACATAAGGGCGGGCGGCGGCCGTCGCTCGGCTGATACCGCTGCGGTCGCTTCGGGTGACCTGCGATGCGCCGGATATATTCGCAGCGAAGCAGAAAAAGGTCAGCAGCAATGGCGCGACGACGGCGCCGCCATAGTCCTTGCCCAACATGGGTGCTGCCAGAACGAGAATGCCGGGAAGGACGGGGATGAAATAGTGGAGATAGATGTTTCCGATCATCAGGAAACCGATGGCGGCCGCGCCCGTCCAGCAGGCGATCAGGCCATAGGCGCCCCATTCGTCGGCACCGTTCTCCTGCCTGCGTCTGACGACGGCGACGAGCGCTACGCCGACGAGCGGCAAGGCCATGAGCGCCACTTTCGCCTTGAACATATGCTCGTAGGGCCCGGTGAGATGCCCGCGCGCGAAAATCGAAGTGAAGTTTGCATATACGAACGCGTCCAGATGGCCCATGGAGGCATAGGCCAGCCCCGCTGCCATCGTCGGCAACAGCCCGATCGCGCCGAACAGGCTTGCATAGCCGAGAAGCCTGGGAAACCGCACGCCCAGTTGTCTAAGGCGCCAGACCGATGCGATGCCGAAGAATACGCACTGCGGCGCTGCCGTGTATTTCAGTTGCAACATGATGCCGCCCAGCGCCATCGACAGCGCCGCCAAGCGCACCACTATGCCCAAATCGTCGCATTCGAAGCATCGCAACAGGATCATCGCCATGCCGATAGCGATCGGCAGGTAGAACACTTCGCTCTGACCGATCGCAGCGCCGAACGCGGACAGTCCCAATATGTAGAGCGAGGCAGCTACGACCCCGGCCACTCGGTCGCCGAAGCGCACCGCCAGGCGATACACCATCGCGCCGCCGGCTGCGGCACAAAGCAGCGCCATGATCTGGTAGGGGAGCACATCCGCGCCGAACAGGTTGGCGAAAGCGTAGAGGAGGAAGAGCCCGATCGGCTTGCGATCCCACAGATCGACGTAGGGGAGATGGCCGTCGAGCATCCGCGAACCGATGAACTGGTACAGCTGTTCGTCGTAATCCGGCGCGGGATCGCCCAGATAAGCACCGCGCACCACCAAGGCGACGATCAGGATCAGCGCGTAGGCGAACGTCTCCCCAAACTTTATCTTGGACTTGAAATGATCGTTCCAGCTCGGCGCAAGCGCGCGCGCTTGGCGTGCCAGCACCGCGATCATGGCCGACGGCTCGTACGATTATATATGGAATTGAAAAGGTTTCGATTTCGGTACAGCCGGCGATAAATTATGGTCATCGACAATCCCCGTTATGAGGAACCTCGATTGCCAAGAGATGGCTAATTTTTGGTAAACGGAAAATCTCGAAGCAGCGGAACTTGCAGCTGGGCCAGAACTTACTCGCCCGCCTTCTCTGCCAGCACGGTCAGGCCCTTGTCGTTGACCTCGGCGAAGCCGCCTTCGATGCGGATCGTCTCGGGGGTGGCGCCGTCGGTCCGGTAGATCGACAGGTCGCCGTCGCGGACCGTGGACATGAACGGGGCGTGGCCTTCGAGCACGCCGAAATCGCCCTCGGCGCCCGGCACGACGACCATGTACACATCCTCCGAGCGGACGAGCTTTTCAGGGGTGACGAGTTCGAAATGAAGGCTCGATGCCATGGGTTTCTGCTCCCCCCTCCCGTTAGCGGGAGGGGCCGGGGGTGGGACTAGACGGGCGGACGCTCGGCCCACCCCTAACCCCTCCGCAAGCGGGAGGGGAATTTTGATTTACGCTTCTTCGGCGAGCTTCTTGCCCTTGGCGACCGCCTCGTCGATGCCGCCGACCATGTAGAAGGCGCTTTCGGGCAGATGGTCGTATTCGCCTTCGACCACCGCCTTGAAGCTCTTGATGGTGTCCTCGAGCTGCACGAACTTGCCCGGGATGTTGGTGAACACCTCGGCGACGTGAAAGGGCTGCGACAGGAAGCGCTGGATCTTGCGGGCGCGGGCGACGGTGAGCTTATCCTCTTCGGACAGCTCGTCCATGCCGAGAATGGCGATGATGTCCTGCAGCGACTTGTACTTCTGCAGCGTCTCCTGGACGGCGCGGGCGGTGTCGTAATGCTCCTGGCCTACCACGCGGGGTTCCAGAACGCGGCTGGTGGAATCCAGCGGATCGACCGCCGGATAGATGCCGAGCTCGGAAATGGCGCGGTTGAGGTTGGTGGTGGCGTCGAGATGCGCGAAGGAAGTCGCCGGAGCCGGATCGGTCAAGTCGTCGGCCGGCACGTAGATCGCCTGGATCGACGTGATCGAGCCTTTCGTCGTCGACGTGATGCGCTCCTGCAGCTGGCCCATGTCGGTCGACAGCGTCGGCTGGTAACCCACGGCCGAAGGGATGCGGCCGAGCAGCGCGGACACTTCCGAGCCCGCCTGGGTGAAGCGGAAGATATTGTCGACGAAGAAGAGCACGTCCTGGCCCTCCTGGTCGCGGAAATATTCGGCGATGGTGAGGCCCGAGAGGGCGACGCGCGCGCGCGCGCCCGGGGGCTCGTTCATCTGCCCATAGACCAGCGCCACCTTGGAGCCTTCGGAGATCGCCTCCCCGGCCTCGTTCTTGGCGATGACGCCCGCGTCGAGGAATTCGTGATAGAGATCATTGCCTTCGCGGGTACGCTCGCCGACGCCGGCGAACACCGAGGTGCCGCCATGGCCCTTGGCGATATTGTTGATCAGTTCCTGGATCAGCACGGTCTTGCCCACCCCGGCGCCACCGAACAGGCCGATCTTGCCGCCCTTGGCATAGGGCGCGAGCAGATCGACCACCTTGATGCCGGTGACGAGAATCTCGTTCTCGGTCGACTGCTCGGTAAAGGGCGGTGCCTCGGCGTGAATCTGCTGAGTCTGCGTGGCGTTGATCGGGCCGCGCTCGTCGATCGGCTCGCCGATCACGTTCATGATGCGGCCGAGCGTTTCGGGACCGACCGGCATACGGATCTGCGCGCCGGTATCGGTCACGCTCTGTCCGCGGGTGAGGCCGTCGGTGCCGTCCATCGCGATGCAGCGCACGGTGTTCTCGCCGAGATGCTGCGCGACTTCGAGCACGAGGCGCTTGCCGTTGTTGTCGGTTTCGAGCGCGTTCAGGATTTCGGGCAGCTCATTGTCGAACTGCACATCGACCACCGCGCCGATGACTTGGCTGATATGGCCGACATTGTTGGTCGTGGCGGGTTTTTCCTGGAGCTGGGTAGCCATGTTTTCGTTACCTTCTGCTTCTTTATTTCGTCATTCCCGCAAAGGCGGGGATCGATCCCGTGTCTCGTCGTGGCTCTATCCGTAGAAGCGGGATAGGTTCCTGCCTCCGCAGGAGCGACGATGCAAAAATTACAACGCTTCGGCGCCCGATATAATCTCGACCAGCTCTGTTGTAATGGCGGCCTGACGGCTGCGATTGTACTGGATGGTGAGCTTGTCGATCAGCTCGCCCGCATTGCGCGTGGCGTTGTCCATCGCGGTCATCGAGGCGCCCTGTTCGGATGCCATGTTCTCGAGCAATGCGGTGAACAGCTGCGTGTTGAGGTTCTTTGGCAGCAGGTCAGCTAGGATCGCTTCCTCGTCGGGCTCATATTCGACCGCGGCGGGCGGGGCGTCACCGGGGGTGCCGGACGCAGCTTCGGCCTCATCCTCGACCTTGACAGGGATGATCTGCTGACGGGTCGGTTGCTGCGTCAGCGCATTCTTGAAATGCGAATAAAACAGATGCGCGACATCAAATGTACCGGCCTCGAGCATCTCGACCAGGTCGCCCGCGATCGCACGCGCCTCGTCGAAGCCCGGTTCCTTGACCGCGGTGGTGTCGTAATATTTCTCGGTCTGGCCAGGGTGGAAGCGGTTGATCGCGCTGCGGCCCTTGCGCCCGGCGAGGTAGAAGAGGACGGTCTTGCCGTCCTTCTCCAGCTGGCGAGCGTAACCGCGCGCTTCCTTGACGATATTGGCATTGAACGCGCCCGCCAGCCCGCGATCCGAGGTCAGGACGACCAGCAGGTGGACCTGGTCCTTGCCGGTGCCGACGAGCAGCTTGGGCGAGTTTTCGGTCGGCGTCACCTGCGCGGCGAGCGAGGATACCACCGCTTCCATGCGCTGCGCGTAAGGACGCGCGGCCTCGGCCGCGGCCTGCGCCTTGCGCAGCTTCGCGGCGGCGACCATCTGCTTGGCCTTGGTGATCTTCTGGGTCGATTTGACCGAGCCGATCCGCCCTTTCAGTTCTTTAAGACTGGCCATGCTACCTCAAAAACCACTTCCAATTTAACCGTCATCCCGGACCCGATCCGGGATCCCGGGCCCAGCGGAAGCGCCATCCGACCCTGGATTCCGGCTTTCGCCGGAATGACGCCGATTTGCTTTTACGCGAACGACTTGCCGAACGATTCCAGAGCGTCCTTCAGCTTGCCCTTGACCTCATCGCCCAGATCCTTGGTCGAACGAATCGTGTCGAGCACATCCTGATGCTCGGCGCGCATGTGGCTCAGCATCGCGCTCTCGTAATGCGACACCTGATCGACCGCGACATCGTCGATATAGCCATTGGTGCCGGCGAAGATGACCGCGGTCTGCTCCTCGAACGGCAGCGGGCTGAACTGCGGCTGTTTCAGAAGCTGCGTCAGACGCGCCCCGCGGTTGAGCAGCTTCTGCGTCGAGGCGTCGAGGTCCGAACCGAACTGCGCGAACGCTTCCATCTCGCGGTACTGCGCAAGCTCCAGCTTGATCGAGCCGGACACCTTTTTCATCGCCTTGGTCTGCGCCGCGCCGCCCACGCGGGACACCGACAGGCCGACGTTGATCGCCGGTCGGATGCCCTGGTAGAACAGGTTGGTCTCGAGGAAGATCTGGCCGTCGGTGATCGAGATCACGTTGGTCGGGATATAGGCCGAAACGTCGCCCGCCTGCGTCTCGATGATCGGCAACGCGGTGAGCGAGCCCGAGCCATTGTCCTCGTTCATCTTCGCCGCACGCTCGAGCAGGCGGGAGTGGAGATAGAACACATCGCCGGGATAGGCTTCGCGGCCCGGCGGGCGGCGCAGCAGCAGCGACATCTGGCGATAGGCGACGGCCTGCTTGGATAGATCGTCATAGACGATTACGGCGTGCATGCCGTTGTCGCGAAAATATTCGCCCATCGTTACGCCGGTATACGGCGCGAGATATTGCAGCGGGGCGGGTTCGGACGCGGTCGCGGCGACCACGATCGAATATTCCATCGCGCCGTTTTCTTCGAGCTGGCGGACGATCTGCGCCACGGTCGAGCGCTTCTGGCCGATCGCGACATAGATGCAGTAGAGCTTCTTGCTCTCGTCATCGCCGGCGTTGTTGGTCTTCTGATTGATGAAGGTGTCGATCGCGACGGCGGACTTGCCGGTCTGGCGATCGCCGATGATCAGCTCGCGCTGGCCGCGGCCGACAGGCACCAGCGCGTCGATCGCCTTCAGGCCGGTCTGCACCGGCTCGTGCACCGACTTGCGCGGGATGATGCCCGGCGCCTTCTGCTCCACGCGCATGCGCTTCTCGGCCTGGATCGGGCCTTTGCCATCGATCGGATTGCCGAGCCCGTCGACCACGCGGCCGAGCAGGCCCTTGCCCACGGGCACGTCGACGATGGTGCCGGTCCGCTTGACCTGATCGCCTTCCTTGATGTGCGTGTCCGCGCCGAAGATCACGACGCCGACATTGTCGGCTTCCAGGTTCAGCGCCATGCCCTGAACGTTGCCCGGAAATTCCACCATCTCGCCGGCCTGCACCTGATCGAGACCGTGGACGCGGGCGATACCGTCACCGACCGACAGCACGGTGCCGATTTCGGAGACTTCGGCCTCGTTGCCGAAATTGGCGATCTGATCCTTGATGACCTTCGAGATTTCTGCGGCGCGGATGTCCATGGATTGAGCCTTTTAGCCTTTCATCGCAGTGGCGAGCGTGTTGAGACGGGTACGGATGCTGTTGTCGATCATACGGCTGCCGATCTTGACGACCAGCCCGCCGAGGATCGACGGATCGACTTGGGATTGAACATTGACGTCGCGGCCGACGCGGGCGCGCAGCTGCTTGCGCAGCGCGTCCATCTGATCGTCCGACAGCGCGTGCGCGCTGACCACTTCGGCGGTCACTTCGCCGCGATGCGCAGCGGTGAGGATGTTGAAATCGCGCGCGACATGGCCGAGCTGTCCGAGGCGCCGGTTCTCGGAAAGAACACCGAGGAAATTGCGGGTGAGGGTATCCACGCCCAGCTGGTCGGCGACGGCGAGCACGGTGCGTTCGGCCTGATCGCGCGACAGCTCCGGGCTGGTCGTCACCGCCTTGAACGCGGGCACCTCGTCGAGCGCCTGCTTCAGCGTGTCGAGCGAGCGCTCGACTGCCGCGATCTCACTGCGGTCGCGCGCCAGCTCGAACAGAGCGGTCGCGTAGCGTCCCGCCAGGCTGGCCGAAATGCCGCTGGATGTCTCCACGCGCGAAATGTCCTTCCATTCTAAAGAATATCCGCAAGGTGAAATCGGCCATGCGGCACCGGGCCGGGAAACCGGCCTCGGCAATTCTGGGGCGCGGTTAGCATCCGGATTTGCCCTTTGCAAGGGCAGGGGGGCGCCTTGTGGTCCGTAAGACGAACTGCCGTGGGGGCGGGGTGGCGGCGTGGACATTCGGACGCAAGTTTCGGGATGCGATGAGGCATGTTGATCGCCACAGTGATGATCATGAGACAGCGCGATTCGATAATCGACGAAGAGAGCGCCTGGGCCGCGGTGCTCCGGCGCGACCGGAAACTGGACGGCCGCTTCGTCACCGGCGTGCACTCGACCGGCATCTATTGCCGGCCGAGCTGCGGTGCCAAGACGCCCGCGCGCAAGAATGTGCGCTTTTATCCGGACGGCGCGGCGGCGCGCGCGGCGGGGCTGCGCCCGTGCAAGCGCTGCCTGCCCGACGATGTGACGCGCGACGAAGCAGCCATCGCGGCGGCGCTGAAGCGGTTGCAGATGTCGGACGAATCGGTGCCGCTGGCTGAACTGGCCGAACAGGCGGGCTATTCGCCAAGTCATTTCCAGCGCATCTTCAAGCGGCAGGTGGGGCTTTCGCCCGCGGCATTTGCCCGCGCGCTGCGGATGGAGCGGGCGGAGGGCGCGCTGGACGGATCGGACAGCGTCACCGGCGCGCTCTACACGGCGGGGTTCAACGCGCCATCGCGGTTCTACGAGCAAATGGACGGGAGAATGGGCATGGCACCTTCGATCTGGAACGACGGCGGCAAGGGCGTGACTTTGCGCTGGGCAGTGGTAAGAACGAGCTACGGCAAGATGCTGGTCGCGGCGACGGACAAGGGCGTGTGCAGGCTGTGCTTCGGCGAGGGGGCGGACGAACTCGAACGGCGTTTCCCCAAGGCCAAACTCGAAGCGGGCGGCGCGGCGTTCGCGGGCCTGCTGCAGGATGTGGTGGGCGCGGTCGAGGCGCCCGGCGATTTCGCGCATATCCCGCTCGACGTGAAAGGCACCGCGTTTCAGGAGGCCTGCTGGAAAGCGCTGCGCGAGATACCAGTCGGTGAAACGCGCAGCTATTCGGACATCGCGGCGGCGGCGGGCAGTCCCAGGGCGACCCGCGCGGCCGGATCGGCCAATGCCAGCAACCCTGTCGCCGTGCTCGTCCCCTGCCACCGCGTCATCCGCAGCGACGGCAGTTTGGGCGGCTACGCCTATGGACCCGAAATGAAGAAGAAGCTGCTCGAAAAAGAGCGCACCTAGAGCGCGATGGGTTCTCCTTGCCGGGTCTATCCTAACTCCTCCATCCCCCTTCAGGCTCCCAACCTTGCTAACCATCGGCCTTCTCGCAGTCGTACACCAGCAGCTCGTTGGGCTGCGCGGGCAGCACCGCGTCGATCGCGTTCTGCATTTTGCCGAGCCGCTGCTGCGCATCGTCCCCGGCATCGCAGCTCGGCACGTCGAATTTCCGGCGGACCGATCGCGCCCGCTCCATCGCGTCCAGCCCAAGCAGATAGCGCTCGACGCGATATTCTCCGCTCGCCGGGTCGTAGCTGTTGCGGGACACGCTGCTGTCGACATTGGGCACGAAGATGCGGGTGTAGACATTTCCGTTTTCACCATATTGCGTGCGCCCGTTGACGCAGCCACCCGCTACCCATTCGAGCGGAATTTCATTCTCCCCCGACACGGTCACGCGGCTGCGATCGGGCTGGAGCCGGCAGATCAGCTTGCCGGTCATGCTGGAGGCGGCGGTATCGGCCTTCGGCGCGGTGATCTTGGGCAGGTCGATCCGGTCGTCGATATCGCCCATGCTGGGTCTGCCGAGATAGACCAGCACCGCGCCAAGCAGCAGTCCGCCGCCGATCACGCCGCCCGCGATCGCCGGATATTTCCGCCCGCGCGAAAAGAACAGACCGCCCGCGCCGGCCCCCACCACCGCCAGCGCCAGCAGCAGGCCGGCGAGCGCCATGCCGTCCTCACGGTCGGAGATCACGTCCAACTCTGCCTTATGCCGCGCCGCCGCCTCGGCCTCGGCGCGCATCACCGCGGCCTGGCGCTCTTCCCGGTCGATCCGCGCCTTGGCCGCCGCCTGACGCTCCTCCTCCGCGGCGGTCAGTTCGGCGACCGAGCGGCAGGGGGCGGCATTGGTCTGGAACTTGACCTTGGCCTTGCGCAGGAAACCGGTGATCTCGCGTGCCGAGACCGCGAAGAAGAATTCGGCGTCGTTGCCGTCGGAGACCGAGCCGAAGCTGTTGATGCCGAGCACGCGCCCACAGGCATCGACCAGCGGCCCGCCGCTATTGCCTGCGCCCAAGGGGGCGGTGTGCAGAATCGTGTCGAACTGCCGCGCCGAACGGCCGCCGGAAACCGATCCGCGCGTCTTGACCGGAGCCTGCGGGCGGATGAGATCCTCGACCTGCAGCCCCTGCGCCTTGTCGACGGTGCTGGGATAGCCGATCGCGACCACGTCCATGCCGTCGCTGGGCGCGCCGGTGTAGATCGCGTCCGGCGTCACCCGCGCGCCCCCGGAAAGCTTGAGCAGCGCCAGATCGTTTCCGGGACTATAGGCGATCACCTGCGCGCCATAGCTTTTGGCGCCTTCGGAAGGCACGACGCCGATGATGATCGATTCGTCACCTTGTACGGGCTCGACCACATGCGCGTTGGTCAGGATCAGGTCGGGGGCGATGGCCACGCCAGACCCGTGTCCTACGTAAAAAACCTGCCCCCCGTCCCGCGCCACCAGCACCACCCGCACCACGCCCCGGCTGGCGGCGGCGATGTCGGCGGGGTCGGCGCGGGCACTCGAAGAAGTGAGCGCGGCGAATGCCAGAACGATCACAAGCAGGAGATGGCGCATAAGGAAAATCGCTCCGGAAAATTCAGTGTCGCTATAGGAGGATGCCGCGCAAAGCCTCAAGAGCGCGCTTGCCATCACAGAAAACTGTACGGATCGACGTCCACCGTCACGCGCACGCCGCGCGGCCAGTCGAGGCTGCCGAGCCATTCGCGCATCGTGTCCTGCAGCGGGGCGGAGCGGCGGGCGTGGACGAGCAGGCGCTGGCGGTGGCGGCCGCGCAGCATGGCGAGCGGGGCGGGGGCGGGGCCGTAGACGACGGCGTCCTCCATTTCGGGGGCGCTCGCCTTGATCCGGCGCGCGGTCTCGGCGGCCTCGCTCTGGTCCTCGGACGACACGATGATCGCCGCCAGCCGCCCGAAGGGTGGAGCTCCGGCGTGGCGGCGGGCCTCGGTTTCCGC
Organism: Novosphingopyxis sp.; assembly: GCF_965218915.1. Classification (GTDB taxonomy): domain Bacteria; phylum Pseudomonadota; class Alphaproteobacteria; order Sphingomonadales; family Sphingomonadaceae; genus Novosphingopyxis. The sequence goes on from NZ_OZ244708.1 coordinate 1,458,846, forward strand.
AGCGTAAAAGGCATCGCGCTCGCCCGCCACCAGCGCCTCGATCACCGCATGGCCGGGGCTGCGCGTCTGGACGATGACCTCGCCCGGCTTCTCGGCGCGGCCCGCGCGGCCCGCGACCTGCGCGATCTGCTGGAAAGTGCGTTCGGCGGCGCGCAGATCGCCGCCCTCCAGCCCGAGATCGGCGTCGATCACGCCGACCAGCGTGAGGTTCGGGAAATGATAGCCCTTGGTGACGAGCTGCGTTCCCACAATGATGTCGATCGCGCCCGCCTCGACCCGCGCCACGAATTCGGCGGCATGCGCGGGATTGGAAATGGTGTCCGATGTGGCGACCACGGTGCGCGCGTCGGGAAACAGTTTCTGCACCTCCTCGCAGATGCGCTCGACGCCGGGGCCGCAGGCGACCAGGCTGTCCGGCTCGCCGCATTCGGGGCATTTTTCAGGCAGTTTTTCCAGATGGCCGCAATGGTGGCAGGCGAGGCGGCGCATCAGCCGGTGCTCGACCATCCAGCTGGTGCAATTGGGGCACTGGATGCGGTGGCCGCAATGGCGGCAGAGCGTGAGCGGGGCATAGCCGCGGCGGTTGAGGAACAACAGCGACTGTTCGCCGCGCTCCAGCCGCTCCTCGATCGCGCGGATCAGCGTCGGCGCGATCCAATGGCCGCGCTCGGGCGGGTCCTGCAGCAGGTCGAGCGCCTTGATATCGGGCAGGCGCGCCTTGCCGTAGCGCGATGGAATCACGAGCTGCTCGTAGCGCCCGATCTCCGCCATGTGCCGCGATTCCAGCGCGGGGGTGGCCGAAGCAAGCACCACCGGCAGGCTTTCGTAAAGCCCGCGCATTACCGCCACGTCGCGCGCATGATAGCGCACGCCGTCTTCCTGCTTGAAGCTGGTCTCGTGCGCCTCGTCGACGATGATGCAGGCCAGGTCCGCGAACGGCAGGAACAGGGCCGAGCGCGCGCCGGCCACCACCTTGGCCGCGCCCGACGCCGCGCCGCGCCAGGTGCGGCGGCGTTCGGTCGAGCGCAGCGATGAGTGCCACAAGGCGGGTTCGGTGCCGAAGCGCGCGGCGAAGCGCTTGAGAAACGCCTGCGTCAGCGCGATTTCGGGGAGCAGCACCAGCGTCTGGCGGCCTTGGCGCAGCGCCTGCGCCACCGCCTCGAAATAGACCTCGGTCTTGCCCGATCCGGTGACGCCGTCGAGCAGGATCGGGGCGAAGCTGCGGGCGCTCACCGAGGCGCGCAGGCTCTCGGCGGCGATTGCCTGTTCGGGCGTGAGATCGACTTGCGCGAAATCAGGATCGAGCGCGGGGAAGGGCGCGTCGCTGCTGACCTCCACCGCCTCGAACGAACCGGCTTTGACGAGGCCCCGGATCACCGCGTCGGATACGCCGGCGCTGGCCGCCAGCTCGCGCACCAGCCCCTGCTCGCCGTCGAGCTTGGCCAGCGCCCGTTCGCGCTGCGCGGTCATGCGGGGGGGCTCTACGCCGGTGCTGCGATATTCGATCACCGTACCGCCGGGGCCAAGCGCGGAGGAACTCGGCAGGATCATCCGCAGCACCGCGGCGAGGGGGGCGAGATAATAGCCCGCCGTCCATTCGGCGAGCCGCCGCAGCTCGGGCCTGATCGGCGGGGTGTCGAGCACGGACAGGATGTTGCGCAGGCGGTTGTCGCCGACCTCCTCGACGGCGAATTTTTCTTCTTCCCAAACCACGCCGACGAGCCTTCGCGGCCCCAGCGGCACCTCGACGACCGAGCCGTGCTCCACCGCCATGCCTTGCGGCACCCGGTAATCGAGCGGCCCGACGGCGGCGGTGCGCAGGAGAACGCGGGCGCGGTTCATATTCGTTCAATGCGAGCCGCGGTTTGTCGATCGGGGGCGTCGATTCCCGCGCGTTCCGGAAGTTCGCGATAGCCCCTATACGGGGGGCCCGGAATTCCGCCCACCCGTTCCGTACCATCGACGAACGAAGAGCTTTGCGGGGAGTTCGATTGCCTGGGCACGCGGCTATTATAGCCGTTGGCGGCGATGTAGGACAGGGCTGTGCGCCTCAGAAGATGGCGAACAGGATCAGCGCCACGATCGTGCCGATCACCGGCACCAGCACGGTGGTCATCGCCACCGCGAGATAGGCGCGCGCATGCGTCTCGCCGCAGACCGCGCGGATGGTGGTGACGACATAGCCGTTATGCGGCAGGCTATCGAGCGCGCCGCTAGCGATGGCGACGACGCGGTGCAACTCGGACGGATCGGCCCCGGCGGCCAGATAATGCGGCGCGATCAGCGGCAGCGCGATGCTCTGCCCGCCCGACGCCGAGCCGGTGAGCCCGGCGATGACGGTGACAGCGATCGCCGCGCCGATGAGCGGATCGCCGGGCATGGACTGCACCGCGGTGAGCGCGTCCTGAAAGGCCGGCGTCAGCTGCGCGACCGCGCCGAAGCCGACCACCGCGCAGGTGTTGGTGATCGCCACCACCGCGCCGGTCGCGCCGACCGAGAACGCCGCGGGCAGGCGGCCGCGCGAGGGCAGGCCGATCAGCACCGCCACGACGATGCCCGAACCGAGCGCGACGACCAGCGCCCATTTGCCGAGGCTTTCGGCGGGCAGCACGGCGGACAGTGCCCCCAGATCGTCGGGATACTGGAAGGCGAGGAAGACCGCGAACACGGTCACCAGCGGCAGCAACGCGGCGTACCAGCGCGGCAGATCGGCCGGACCGCGCATGTCCTCCTCCGTCTCGGCGCGCGGTTCGAAACGCTCGCCCTTGGCGACGGCGCGCGCGATCATGCGCGACAGTATGACATAACCCAGGCCCGCCATCAGCAATGCGACGATCAGACTGACGCCCGCGCCCGCCCAGGCGGTGGTGCCGAGATATTGCATCGGGATGAGGTTCTGGATCTCCGGGCTCCCGGCGCTGGTCATGGTAAAGGTGACCGATCCGAACGCCAGCGCGCCGGGAATGAAGCGGTGCGGCAGATCGGCGGTGCGAAACAGCTGCACCGCGAGCGGATAGACCGCAAAGGCGACGATGAACACCGAGACGCCGCCATAGGTCAGGACCGCGGTCGCGAGCACCACCGCGGCGAGCGCGAAGCGGGGGCCGAGCGCGTCCGTCACCGCATGCGCGATGCTCGCCGCGGCGCCGGTGCGGCCCATCGTCTCGCCGAAGATTGCGCCGAGGAGGAAGATGAAGAACCAGTCGGCGAAGAAGCCGACGAAGCCGGCCATGTAGCTGGTCGCGAAGTCCGGCGCGCCTTCGGCCGCGAGCGGCGGCAGCCAGGCGAGGCCCGAGGTCAGCGCCACGACCGCGGCGGCGACCGGCCCGGCGATGAGGATGTTGACCCCGCGGATCGTCATCCAGATGAGCAGAGCGAGCGCGCCGACGAGGCCGATGGCGCTGATCATGTGGCGTTCTCCTTAAGATTTGGCGATTATGTGCTTTGCAAACCCAGTCGGATGGAAATTCAGAAACGGCATAACTCCGCCTTGCTTTGTACGTCATGCCGGCGAAAGGGCACCCAACAAAGTACTACTTTGTTGGGACCCGGAAAGGGCACCCAACAAAGTACTACTTTGTTGGGACCCGAAAGCTGGCATCTCAGGCCTCATGGCGATCCCGCCCGAGACCCCGACTTTCGCTGGGGTGACGAACAAATGAAACGGGTTTGCAAGGTACATAATCGCCTAAGATTTGCGGTGTGTGGCAGGGACGGGAAGGAGCGCGCAACACAAATCCTCTCAGTTCCCCTCCCCTTCAGGGGAGGGGGGAAGAAGCGACATCCTCCTGGAGGATTCAGATGGTCTGCGCGCGGTTTTCGTCGCGGTGCTTCTTGAGATATTTCATGAACGGGGTGCCGCCGGTGCCGACATCGCTGTCGTTGCCCGCGGAGCTGCTCGCCTGCTTGTTGATGTAGCTCGCGGCATATTCCAGATGGCGGGTGCGAAAGCGCGCGACCTGCTCGACACAGGCGTTGAACGCGGCCTTCAGGCTGTCCGTCTGGCCTTTGGCGAAATCGCGCAGGCTGCTGCTGGCGGCGACATCCTCGATGAAACGGCGGTGATCGGCCGGGCGATAGGCGTGCAGCTCTTCGAGAAATTCGCGTAGCGGATCGCTCTGGTGCACTACCTGGAACAGGCCGTCCATCGCCGGGACGATCGAGCTTTGCGATCCGGTCTGCCCGCGAAACGCCTGCGGCTTGCCTTCGAACGCGTCCACGCCTTCGTAGATCAGCCCCTCGGGCATCGCGGGATTGTTCTTCCAGCCGTGGATATAGGGCCGTACGCGGTTGAAATAGACATAGGGATCGCAGCGCTCGGTCATCCGGTCGAAGATCGCGTTCACCCGGTCCCACACGCCGTTCATTTCGGTCAGCTGCGCTTCGACCGCGTCGGCATCGCCGGCCTCGGCGGCGCGCACCAACTCGACCGCCAGCTCCAGCGCGCGGCCCGCCTCCGCCTCGATCGCGACATGGACCAGCACGAACCAGTTCTCGTCCATCCCGCCGAAGAAATTCTGCTTCATGCCGATATTTTCGAGGGTAATCGGGCCGGCCTTGTCGAACCGGTACCAGTTGTCGAGCACATAGGCGGAATAGGGCATCAGCGGCGGCTGGCCGTTGGCGCGGGTCAGCGCCTCGATCGGCACCGCGAGATTGGCGGGCAGGCTGGTCGGCGGCGCGTCCTCGCCCCAGACATAAGCCTGGACCAAGAAGGAATAGAGCACCATCGCGGTGACCAGCTGCGGCTTGGTCGCGCTCGCCACGAACGCCTCGATATCGGGCAGCGGCATGTCCTTCAGAAAGTTGCGGATATTCCCCGTGGTCATCATCGCCGAAAGGCGGTCGGCGGCGGTTTGTACCGGGGCGAAGGCGGCGGGCAGTTCGACATCGTCGATCTCGTGCGCGGACAAAAAGCCCCGCTCGCCCGAAAGCCCGTAATGGCTCAGGTCATGCAACATTATAGTCCCGTCCTAGTCTTAACTGCGTTATGCCGTCCGACTAGCACCTTGTATCGCGGCGTGCCAGACTCGTTACGGAACGGTTCAGGTGCGAACGGGTTGTTGGGATCGTTACGCAATCAAAGGATCGGAGTAGGACATCATGATCAACCTCAGAAAAGCGCTTCTTCCCGCGGCCGTCGTCATGGCGATCCCGCTGGCGGGCTGCGCCGACAATTACGCGGCCGAGGGTGCCGGAGCGGGCGGCCTGCTCGGCGCGGGCGTGGCCGCCGTGACCGGCGGGGACGTCGTAACGGGTGCCGCCGTGGGCGCCGCGGCCGGCGCGGCCGCGGGCTATTTCGTCGATAAGAACGACGGCTGCGACGGCTATAATCGCCAGGGCAAGCTCGACGACGATTGCTACGGTACCTACGGCTACCCGGCGCGCCGTCCGTACTGATCGGCGGCTGGACAACGAACCTTGAGGGCGCGCTGCTACCGGCGGCGCGCCCTTTTTCGTGCCGATCTCGGCGGCGGGCGGAGCGCGCCGTCCCGTTCGCCGCAGGTGACAAACGGCGGACGGGTTCGCTAGAGCGGGTGCAGCTTCACGCAAATTCGCGAAACAGCTGTGCCAGAAAAGGTTTCGAATGATCGATCGCCAGTTTCAGGGGTTTGGCGACGTGCCCATCGCCGCCAGCACCTTTGGCAATCCGGACGATCCGCCGCTGCTGCTGCTGCCGGGCGGGGGCCAGTCGCGCCGCGTGTGGGACGATGCCGGCCGCGCGCTCGCCGCCGCGGGTCGCTATGCCGTGAGCATCGATCTGCGCAGCCATGGCGAGAGCGGGCGGCCTGGCGACCGGCGCTACGATCTGGATGCGCATGTCCGCGATCTGTCCGCGATCCTCGCGCAATTTTCCTCACGCCCCGTGGTCGTCGGAGCCTCGCTCGGCGGGTGGATCGCGATGGCGACCTTGGGCGAGGGCGAGCCCGATCTCGCCACCGGTCTGGTGCTGGTGGATGCGCCGCCGCAGATCGATGCAAAAGCCGCTCGGGCACTGGGCGAAGCGCTGCGACGGTCCGAGCCTATGGGCGTTTCCGATGCCTTCGATCCCCTTGCCTTTGCGGATATGGATCTTGAGAATATCGAGCGGCGCCTGTCCGCGGCGGCGGCGCGTATCCGGCAGCCCACGTTGATCGTGCGCGGCCAGAACAGTACGCTCAGCACGCCCGAGGCGATCGCGGCACTCGCCGGATCGATGGCCGATGCCGAACATGCCGAGGTCGAGGGCGCGGGGCATCTCGCGGTGTCGGACCAGAGCGAGGCATTCAACGCCCTGCTGCTCGAATTTTTGGAGCGTCGCGTGCCGCGCGAGCCGCCCGAATATCGTCAGGGATCGGACAGCCGTACATTGCGCGATGCGCTCGGCTGCTTTGGTACCGGCGTCACCGTGGTCACCACGATCGACGAGAATGGCGGACCGGTGGGTCTGACCGCCAACAGTTTTACCTCGGTGTCGCTAGACCCGGAGCTGCTGCTCGTATGTCTCGCCAAGTCCGCGGGCAGCTTGCCCGCGTTCCAGGCGGCGGACAGTTTCGCGGTCAACGTGCTGCACATCGGTCAGCAGCCGGTGTCGAACCGCTTTGCCAGCCGCGGCGCGGACAAGTTCGCAGACACCGACGTAGAGACATGGGAGGGCGGGGTGCCGATCCTTAAAGGTTCGCTCGCCAGCTTCGAATGCGACAAGTTCGCGATGCACGATGGCGGCGATCACGAGATCCTGATCGGCCGCGTGCGCCGCGTGCGCTACGAGCCGCAGCGCGATCCGCTGCTCTATTTCCGCGGTAAATATCGCCGCCTGCATTTCGCTTGAGGCGTTCGACATCCTGGTCGCACCGGCTTTTACAGGTCCCGGCGAGCCCTCGCAGACCGAACGCGTCGAAAGTCGGCTCCCTCGCATCCCCTTGATCTGTCGCAACTTGCATCGTCCGATATGATAGCGCTATCATCTCCGTCTAAGGAGACTCTTGCATGCGTTTCGCCATCATGTCCGCCGCCGCGCTACTGCTGGCGTCCGCTCCTGTCGCCGCGCAGGGCAATGACGACGGCCTTCCCGTCGGCGCGTGTATCAATATCGGCAATCATCTCGAATCGCCTGACGAGAATGGCTGGGGTGGCGCGCGGATCGGTGAGGCGGACTTCCGCAACATCGCGGGCGCCGGGTTCGACACCGTGCGCATTCCGATACGCTGGGACAGCCATGCCGGCACCGATGCACCCTATACGATCGATCCGGCATGGCTGGACCGGGTGGAGGCGGTGGTCGACGGCGCGATGGGGGCGGGGCTCAACGTCATCCTCGACAGCCATAATTTTCTCGGGCTTCACGAAGCGCCCGAAGCGAACCGCGACGAACTCGCCGCGCTCTGGTCGCAGATCGCCGCGCGCTTCGCCGACCGTCCGGTGGGCCGGCTATGGTTCGAGATCGAGAACGAGCCGCACAATCAGCTGACCAACGTCAATCTTCCGCAAATTTACGCGCCCGCGCTTGCCGCCATCCGCACGAGCAATCCGGACCGGCCGGTGATCGTCGGCGGCGAGTTCTGGAGCGGGATCGATTCGCTGGCGACGCTGAACCTGCCCGACGATCCGCATATTTTCCCCACCTTTCATTATTACGAGCCCTTCGCCTTCACCCATCAGGGCGCCGAATGGCCAGAGGACAAGCAGCCGCTCGGCCGTATCTATGGCGGGCCGGAGGATGTGCAGCGGCTGAAAGACGATGTCGCCAAGGTCCGCGCCTATGTCGTGCGCACCGGCAAGACGCCGTTTATCGGGGAAAGCGGTGCCTATGAGGTGATCCCGCTCGATCAGCGCGTGGCCTATACCAGGGCGGTGCACGATGCGTTCGCGCCGCTCGGCATCGGCATGTGCACTTGGGCCTATACCAACACCTTTCCCTTTTACGATCACGAGAAGCAGCGCTGGCTGCCCGGGATGCTGGCGGCGATGGGGCTGCCGGGGACCGCAAAGGAATAAGGCGATGGCGCTGGAAATGTCGTCTGAATTGCAGACGTTCGAGGCACGCGTGCCGGGTATGCCGATCAACTATCAGACGCGGCTCGACCGGCCGCTCATAGGAGACGCCAGGTTTAGGGTCCCGAAGTCCTGTATCGGTCCGGTCCGGATGCTCGGCGCGAGCGGCGGTTGACCGAACGCCGCCCGATCCGCTCGCTCGTCATCGTCGGCGGCGGCACCGCCGGATGGATGGCGGCGGCCGCGGCGGCGCGTTTTCTGAACGACGGCCGGCGCAGCATTACGCTGATCGAGTCGGAGTCGATCGGCACCGTCGGCGTGGGCGAGGCGACGATCCCGCCGCTGCGCGATTTCAACCGCCTGCTCGGCATCGAGGAGGCCGAGTTCCTGCGCGAGACCGGAGCGACGATGAAGCTCGGCATCGAATTCGTGAATTGGGGGCGGGTGGGGGACCGGTATTTTCACAGCTTCGGCAAGCCGGGCCATGATTTCGAGGGCGTGGCCTTTCACCAATATCACGCCAAATATCGCGGGCGACCGGAGGTCGGGGCCTTGACCGATTACTGCCTCGGCGCGCAGGCCGCCTATCGCGGGCGGTTCGCGCCGCATTCGGGCGATCCGCGCTCGCTGCTCGGCGGCCTGTCCTATGCCTATCATTTCGACGCCGGGCTTTACGCCGCCTTTTTGCGCCGCCGCGCCGAGGCGGGTGGCGTCCAGCGGATCGAGGGCAAGATCGCCGCGGTGGCCAAGGACGATCGCGGCCATGTCAGCGGCCTGAAGCTGGACGACGGGCGCGTGGCCGAGGGCGAGTTGTTCATCGATTGTTCGGGCTTTCGCAGCCTGCTGCTGGGCGAGGCGCTGGGCGTGGCTTATCGCGACTGGTCCGCATGGCTGCCCTGCGACCGGGCGATGGCGGTGCCGAGCGCGCGCGCCGACCCGCTGCCGTCGATGACCCGCGCCACCGCGCTGGAGGCGGGCTGGCAATGGCGCATTCCGCTGCAGCACCGCACCGGCAACGGCATCGTCTACGCCGGCGAATATCTGTCCGACGAGGCGGCGCGCGCGGTGCTGCTCGGAAATCTGGAAGAGGAGCCGCATGGCGAGCCCCGCGCGCTGCGTTTCACCGCCGGAATCCGCGAGCGGCAATGGGAGGGCAATGTCGTGGCACTCGGTCTGGCCGCCGGTTTCGTCGAGCCGCTGGAATCAACCTCGATTCATCTTATCCAGACCGCCATTTCGAAACTGTTCTGGTTGTTTCCGGACAGCGAATTTGCCGAGATCGAGCGGCTGGAGTTCAACCGGCTGATGACCGAGGCCTACGAATATGTGCGCGATTTCATCGTGCTGCATTACAAGGCGACCGAGCGCGTCGACACGCCGTTCTGGCGTCGCATGCGCGATATGGAGATACCCGGCAGCCTGGCCCACAAGATCGCACTGTTCCGCGAAAAAGGGCGCGTGAAGCGCTACGATCACGATCTGTTCGCGCTGCCGAGCTGGGTGATGGTGATGCTCGGCCAGCATATCGAGCCGGTCGGCTATGATGCACTGGTCGACGCGATGGACGATGACCGCGTGCTGGGTGCCATGCGGCAGATCGCCGATACGGTGGCCGCCACCGCCGAGCGGTTGCCGCGCCATGAGGAATATCTGGCGCGGGTGCTGGCTCAGTCGATGCCGAACGCGCGGCGGACATAGGCGCGGATCATCTCCGCCCGGCCCGGCGAAGGAGGCCCCTGCACGCCCTTGAAATGATCGGGCAGATGCGCGGTGGTCGCGGCGGGATCGTCGGTGAACACGAAATGGTCGAACCAGCGGCGCCAGGCTTCGCGCTGCGGCGCGGGCAGATCGCGGATTTCCGATAGTGCCAACAAGAACGCGGCGAACGGCCGCTCGTCCCCGGCCGCGTCGAACCAGTAATTGACCAGAATATTGACGGGATCCAGCGCGGCGACGCCGTGCCACCAGAAGCTCGGGACGTAGATCGCGTCGCCCGGCGCCAGCTCGGCGGTGAGCGCCAGCGCTTCGGCTTTGGGATAGTCCGGATAGAGCGCGAGATCGGGCGCGTCGATATCGACCATGCTGACCGGCTGGCCCGCCGGTGTGTTTTCGAGCGGGCCGACATAGAGATGTTCCGTCGCCTCGGGGGGAAACAGGGTGAAGCGACGGCGGCCCAGAGCGACGACCGCGATATTGTCCGACAGGTCGTAATGCGGCGCGATGGTAGCGCGGCCGCTCAGCCAGAGGCGCGAGGCGGTACCGGGCCGGCCCATCGCAAGCGGCAACGGGTTGGCCAAGTCGAAACCCGGCAGATGCTGCGCGGTCTCGGTCGCCCCGGCGTAGAGACCGGGCGGATCGGTCGCGGCGCGGTCGTCCAGCAATCGTCGGCCGACCTGCGAAACGGTGCCGGGGCGACGCACGAAATTGAAGCCGCTCCGGTCGGCCCGGTAAAAGAAGCGGCCGCGCTCGGATGGCGGCGCGATCATCACATCGGCGGGCTTGCCGCTATCGAAATCGGCGATGTAATCGATCGCCTGCTCCGCTCCGTCGCGTGCGGCGGCGACCAGCGGCCAATCCGCCGCCAACCCGCGTATCACCGCGGGCCGATAGGCGGGAATCGACTCGCGTTCGAACCGCGCGGCGTCGACGCCCTCGATTTCCTCGACCGGCTGTATCGGCGGGCTCATGAAGGGCAGGGCAGCGCTTGGTCCACCGCTGTATCGAGCGCGACGCGCGAAAGACTCACCGTCACGGGACCCGTCAGTCCGAGCGAGAACGGCACGGAGATGCGGTCCATCCCGACGCCCTTGGCCGCGAAGCATTTGAGCGGGATGCCATAGCTCACCCATTTCCCGTCCGCGACGAGCCCGCTCAGCGGCACCGACGCACCGCAAGTCGCGCCCGCGCACAGCATCGACAGCGTTGGCGACGTTCCGGGCGCACGGTCCACTTTCATGGCAAAGGCCAGCATCACATCGGCATTGGTCTCGCGGTCCAGATCGATCGGCGCCTGCGTCTCCAGCGCGATGGTCGCCTTGCCGCCGGACAGCGCGAACTGGCGCGCGCCCTCCTGCACCTCGGTGTTGACGGCGGTCACCGTCATGCGTCCGTCCAGCGTGGTGAGCGGCACGCTGGTGACGCGGGTCGTGCTGCTGGAGCCATCCCCGACGATCAGCGACCAGGACGGCGATGGAACACCCTTGGACAGCCACACGGTGCCGTTGTCATTCTCCGCCACGCCGGTCGCTTCGGGCAATGTCTTCCATGCCGCCCGATCGGCGAGCGTCAGACCATAGCCATAGTCGAACAGTTTCGCGCCCTTGGCATCGGCGGTCATCGGCCAGGCGGTCGGCAGTTTGCCGGAAAAATCATAGCGCGCGCGCCCGTCCTTGCCCGCCACCAGCATGTCGGCCACGCCCTCGCCTTCCGATCCGGGCAGCCAGGCGGCGACAAAGGCATCGGCGGTGTTGAGCTCGGGGTTCATGAACAGCGGACGCCCGCTGATCATGACCGCGACCACCTCGATCCCGTCCGCCTTCAGCTTTTTCATCATCCCGATCGCACGTAGATCGTCGGCCAGCTGCAGCGTTTTGCGGTCGCCCTGGAACTCGGCATAGGGCTGCTCGCCGAACAGCACGATGGCGACGTCGGGCTTGGCCGCATAGCTGCCATCGGGCGAGAAGTTTGCATTGCCGCCCGCCTCGCGCACCGCCTGATCGATCCCGCTCCAGATCGAGGTGGCGCCGGGAAAATCGCTATTGTCGATGCCGGTGCCCTGCCAGGTCAGCGTCCAGCCGCCCGATTGCTGCGCGATGTCGTTCGCCGCCCCGCCCGCGACGAGCACCTTTGCCCCCGGTTTGATCGGCAGCAGCGATTCGCTGTTCTTCAGCAGCACCAGCGACTTGCGCACCGCCTCACGCGCCAGCGCGCGGTGTTCGGTGCTGCCGAGCTGGCTCCAGTCGCCCGCCAGCGGCCGCGCGGAGGGCCTGCCCGCCTCGAACAGGCCGACCCGCATCTTGACGCGCAATATCCGCCGCACCGCATCGTCGAGCCGTGCCATCGGCACCCTGCCCGACTTCACCTCGGCCAGCAGCGACTTGTACAGCGGCTTCCAGGTGTCGGGCGCCATATACATGTCGAGCCCCGCGAGCATCGCCTGCGGGCAATCGGTGTTGCTGCACCCTTCAACCTGCCCATGCGCGTTCCAGTCACTGACGATGAACCCATCGAAATTCATGCGGTCTTTCAGCACGCCGGTGAGCAACGAATGATTGCCGGTCATCTTGACGCCGTTCCAGCTGGAGAAGCTGGCCATGACGGTGGCGACGCCCTGTTCGATCGCGGGGACATAGGGCGCGCCGTGGATGTCGCGCAATTCGGTTTCGGAGATCACCGCATCGCCCTGATCCTTGCCGCCCTCGGTGCCGCCATCGGCGAGGAAATGCTTGGTCGAGGCGATGACGTGCGGTCCGGCAAGCAGCGGACCATCGCTCGGATCGCCCTGCAGCCCGTCGATCATCCTGCCGACATAGGCGCTGACCAGCGCCGGATTGCTCGAATAGCCTTCATAGGCGCGGCCCCAGCGATAATCCTGCGGCACGGTGACGGTCGGCGCAAAGGTCCATTCCTGGCCGGTGGTGCGGATTTCCACGGCGGTGGCCGCGCCGATGCGCTCGATCAGGTCCGGATCATGCGCCGCGCCCAGACCGATATTGTGCGGGAACAGCGTTGCGCCGACGATATTGCTATGGCCATGGACCGCGTCGATGCCCCATATGATCGGGATCGCCACCCCGCCGTCGGATGTGTCCATCGAGGCATCATAGAACTGGTCGGCGAGCGCCAGCCAGGCTTCCCTGGGCGCCAGATCGTCATTGCCCGGCCCGCTATTGCCGCCGTTGAGCACCGAACCCAGATGATAGGTCTTCACGTCCTCGGGCGTTAGCGAGCCAATGTCCCCTTGGATCACCTGGCCGACCTTTTCCTCCACGCTCATGCGCCCGATCAGATCGCTGATGCGCTGCTCGGTCGCGGGCTGGCGCGCCAGCGGCCATTGGGCCGTGGGCCACAAAGCGGGATGCGCAATGCCCGACTGGCCCGCCGCCGTCGGCGCAGGAAGCGCCGCTGTGTCGGGCGAAGGACCGACCGGCATGGTCGTGCAGGCGGTGGCGAACAGGACGGCGAGGGCACTGGCGAGGAGCGGGCGGTTCATCAAATTCTCCGGCATTGTTTGGAAGGCGGGTCAGGACAAAGCGGCCGCGAGCATCCTGTCCGCGGCTTGATCGGTGGGGAGGAGGGCGGTGGGATCGATCCGTTCGGGCCGCAGGCCGCATCCGATCAGCAGCGCCAGCCACTGACCGCGCGATACGGGATCGCCCTCGCGCAGCGGAAGGCGTCCGCGGTGGCGGAATTGTTCGACGATGGCGGTGAGACCGGGCGGCATGATGGACGCCCACGCGCCGAGCAGGAAGGGCGCGCTCGCCCATTCGAGCGTGGCGACATGCGCGGCGGTGGTCTGACGATTATATTCGCCGCGCACCGCGTCCAGCGCACCCTCCGGCGGAAGGAGCCGGATCGCGCGCAAGATGTCGGCAAGCGCGGTCGATAGAGCCAGGCCGTAGAGCGGTGGCACATCGATCGCGGCCTGGCCGAATGCGATGCGCTTGCCCTGCCAGGGCTGCGCGGCGCGGCCGGACCGGCGCTCGGCAGGCGCGAATGTCGCGCTCTGCTGGCCGATGCGCAGGAGCAATCGTCCGCCTTGTTCGCTGATCTGCTCGGCCGCTTGTTGAACGGTGGGAGCTCCCTGAAGATCGACGGCATCGAAGCTCGGCAGGAAATCCGACCAGTCCTCCCAATCGCTTGTCGTCCGATCGGCCTGCGGATATGGGCGACAATCCAGCTCCAGTGCGCACGCCTCGCCATCCGGTTCGCTTGGCTGTTCGATCCCGATCGCGCCCGCCATGCGCCGCAGCAGATCGCGATATCCGGCCGCATCGAAGCGATAGCCGGGCGGCGCGGAGCGATCGTCCAGCAGCGTTTCGGGCTGCGGCGCATCGCCCGCATCCTCCCGCCGCAACCATAACTGGTGCAATGCCGCGCCGTCCGCGAACGGCTCTCTGCCTCGCTCCGGCACGCCAAAGCTGAGGCGGGCACCCCCCCAATTCCCGAACCGACTCACGCGCGTTTCGACCGGGCGCGCCGCCGTTTCGAACAATCGCGCGTCGAGCCCGATCTTGCGGTGAAAGTCGGCGAGTATAGGTCCCGCGGCGCCGTATTGCGGCTGCGCCATATCGTCCTCGCCGCCGATCAGCGTCACCTCGGCGCGCGGCAAAGCGCGCTTGTACGCGATCGCGGCGGCAAGCGCGACGATATCGCCGCCGAAAACCCGGATGCGATGGGCGCCGCTCATGCCGCTACCCTGACACGCTGGCGCTCGAGCATTTCGCGATGATCGGGCATGGCGGCAACGCGCCGCGCGATCTCGCCCGACAGATCGGCCATCGCCTTGGCCAGCGCCGCATCGGGCGGATTGTCCGCACGCGGATCATGGCCAGCGGGTACGATGCCCTGCCCGAGATACACCGCCACCCAGCTCGGCTCGAGAAACAGGCCTTCGCTGTAATGCTCGACATGGCCCGAGCCTTCCCACAGCGCCATCTTGCGCCGCAGCGTCTCGGGAATGGCCATGCCGCGCACATGCCTCCAGAAATCCGAATCGTCGCGGCGCGTGGCGTGATAATGCAGGATCAGGAAATCGCGCACCCGGTCATATTCCAGATCGACGAGGCGATTATATTCATTGCGGTCTAGCGCCGACATGCTTCGGTCGGGGAACAGCTCGATCAGCCGCGTGATCGCCATCTGCACAAGGTGGATGCTGGTCGATTCGAGCGGCTCGAGAAAGCCGCCCGCGAGCCCGATCGCCACCACATTGCGCACCCAGCTGCGCCGCCGGCGGCCCGCCCGGAAGCGCAGCACGCGCGGATCGGCCAGAGGCTCGCCCTCGATCGCATCCAGGATTTGCGCGCAGGCCTCGTCCTCCGAGAGATGCGCGCTCGAAAAGACATAGCCATTGCCGATGCGGCGGCGCAGCGGAATGCGCCAGCGCCAGCCCGCGGGCATCGCGGTGGCGCGGGTATAGGGTTCGATCGGCCCCCCGGGCGCTTCGCAGGGCAATGCGGCGGCGCGGTTGCAGGGCAGCCATTCGGACCAGTCCTCCCATGCCTTATCGAGCTCGCCGCCGATCAGCAGCGCGCGAAAGCCCGAGCAGTCGATGAACAGATCGGCGGCGATGCGCCGTCCGTCTTCCAGCGTCACAGCCGCGATGTCGCCGGTCTCACCGGCGCGCTCGACCCCGACCACTTTGCCCTCGGTGCGCGCCACGGCCCGCTTTTCGGAAAAGCGGCGCAGGAGCGGCGCGAACTTGGTCGCATCGAACTGATAGGCATAACCAAAACTGCTATCGAGTTGGTCGCCAACGGCGGGAGGGCGTGTGAACCGGTTGGCTCGCGCGGCCGTGATCGGTAGGCTATATTCGTCGATCGGTAGCGCCGCGCCGTTTGCGCGACCGCGCAGCCAATAATGGTGAAAACCGACATCGGCGAGATCGAACCCGTATGCGCCGAAGGGATGGATGTAACTCTCGCCGATCGCGCCGAAATCGCGAAAGTCGATGCCCAGTTTGAAGGTCGCGCCGGTCGCTTCCATAAATTCGGCTTCGTCGATGCCCAGCCGCTGGATGAAGGCGCGCAGGTGCGGCAGCGTCGCCTCGCCCACCCCGACGACGCCGATCTCCTCCGATTCGATCAGCCGGATGTCGATTTGCGAGCCCAGGAAGCGGGACAGCGCCGCGGCGGCCATCCAGCCGGCGGTGCCGCCACCCACGATGACCACGCGCATCGGATCGCCGGCCGAAGGGTCGCGCCGTGCGTCTTCCCGCGACGATCTCGCGTCTTGGCTCACGCCGACCTCCCGATCCTCAACTTGCCCACCACAAAAGCAGCCCGGCTAATAGCATAAGCCTATCGCCCGGTCTTGACAGCGACCATAGAGGCATGATGTTAGCGCTATCAAGACAAAAGCAATTCGGAGGGGCAGCATCGTGACGGCAACGCTTTCAGGCGTGCTTCCGGCGGATTGGCGCGAGGGACGCTGGCTCGGCCGGATCGACCGCGGCGAAGGACCGACCCCGGTGCTGCTGGCCGGCGGAACCCTGTTCGACCTGACCGCGCGCGCCGCCTCAATATCGGGCACCATCGAGCGCCGGGCGTTCGATCCGGGGGGTCTCGAGTCCATTGCCGAACTCGATGCGGAGATGCCGCAGCTTGCCGAGGGCACGGCGTTGCTGAGTCCGATCGACCTGCAATGCATCAAGGCCGCCGGCGTGACCTTCGCCGTGTCCGCGATCGAGCGCGTGATCGAGGAGCGAGCGCGCGGCGATTCCGCGCAGGCGGCCGCGATCCGCGGGCGGCTGGAGGCACGTGTCGGCCAAGGCATCCGCTCGGTCGTGCCCGGATCGCCCGAGGCCGCGCAGCTCAAATCCGCGCTGATCGAGGACGGCCTGTGGTCGCAATATCTCGAAGTCGCGATCGGCCCGGACGCGGAAGTGTTCACCAAGTCCGCCGTGCTGTCTTCCGTCGGCCATGGCGCCGAAATCGGCGTGCGCTCCGATTCGAGCTGGAACAATCCCGAGCCCGAAATCGTCCTCGTCGTGAATAGCCGAGGCGAGGCGGTCGGCGCGACGCTCGGCAACGATGTGAACCTGCGCGATTTCGAGGGCCGATCCGCGCTGCTGCTCGGCAAGGCGAAGGACAACACTGCCAGTTGCTCCATCGGTCCGTTCATCCGGCTGTTCGACGAGCATTTCGGTATGGATCAGGTCCGCGAAGAAACAATCGAACTGCTGATCGCGGGGGAGGATGGCTACCGGCTCGAAGGCACCAACCGCATGGCCGAGATCAGCCGCGACCCCGCCGACATCGCGAGCCAGGCGATGAGCGAGCATCAATATCCCGATGGGCTGGTGCTGTTTCTGGGCACTTTGTTCGCGCCCACGCAGGACCGCGACGAGCCGGGACGCGGCTTCACCCACAAGCTGGGCGACCGGGTGGCGATATCCTCGCCGCATCTGGGTACGCTGGTGAACACAGTCACCAGCTCACGTGATGCCTCGCCCTGGACCATGGGCATTGCCGAACTTATGCGAAACCTCGCCAGCCGAGGTCTCGCCGAACGCATATAAGGAAAGAGCAATGAACCTCACCCACATGATCGGCGGCGAACGCCGCGAAGGCGATGCCTCGCTGGAAAGCCGCAACCCTTCGAACACCGACGAGGTCGTCGCGCGCTTCCCCGCGGGCGGACAGCAGGAGGTCGACGATGCCGCCGCCGCCGCGCGTGCCGCTTTTCCGGCTTGGTCGATGGCGTCGCCCGAGGTGCGCGCCGATCTGCTCGAAAAAATCGCCGCGACCATCTTCGAGCGCGCCGACCAGCTCGGCGAACTGCTCTCGCGCGAGGAAGGCAAGACCCGCGCCGAGGGCAAGGGCGAAGTCATGCGCGCCGCGCGCATCTTCCGCTATTTCGGCGGCGAGGCGCTGCGCCGCCACGGCCAGACGCTCGAATCGACGCGCCCCGACCTCGATGTCGCCACCTACCGCGAGGCGGTCGGCGTCATCGGCCTGATCACGCCGTGGAATTTCCCGATCGCGATACCCGCCTGGAAAGCCGCGCCCGCGCTGGCGTTCGGCAATACGGTGGTGATGAAGCCGGCGAACGTTACCCCGGCTACTGCCGCGGCGCTCGCCGATATCATCGCCGAGTGCGGCATGCCGCCGGGCGTGTTCAATATGGTGCTGGGCCGCGGCAATGTCGGTCAGGCGCTGGTCGATCATCCCGATGTCGACGCTATCTCCTTCACCGGATCGCAGGTCACCGGTGCCAAGGTTGCCGAGAGGGCGATGAAGCGTCAGGCGCGCGTGCAGCTGGAAATGGGCGGCAAGAACCCACTCGTAGTGCTCGCCGATGCCGATCTCGACAAGGCGGTAAATATTGCGCTCGACGGCGGCTTCTTTCAGACCGGACAGCGCTGTACCGCCTCGAGCCGCGTCATCGTGGAGAATGCGATCCACGACAAATTCGTCGAGGCGTTGGCCGAAAAGGCCAAAGCGCTGGTCATTGGGCCTGCGCTGGATGATGGCACGCAGGTCGGCCCGGCCTCCAGCGAACAGCAGTTCGCGCAAAACATCGATTATATAAAAATAGCGACCGGGGAGGGCGGCAAGCTCGTCGCTGGCGGCCAAGAAATCACTTGCGGCACGCCCGGCTATTATATGAGCCCCGCACTCCTCGCCGATACCGATCCGGACATGCGGATCAACAGGGAGGAGGTGTTCGGCCCCGTCGTCTCCACCGTGCGCGCCAAGGATTATGACGCGGCGCTGGCGCTGGCCAACCAGGGCGAGTTCGGGCTGTCCGCCGGTATCGTCACCACCAGCCTCGCCAAATCGCGCCATTTCCGCAAACATGTGCGCGCGGGCATGGTGATGCTCAACCTCCCGACCGCAGGGGTCGATTATCACGTTCCGTTCGGCGGCATGCGTCGGTCGAGCTATGGCGCGCGAGAGCAAGGTTTCGCTGCGGTGGAATTCTATACGCAGATCAAGACGGTCTATACGGGGGATTGAGGTGCTGTTGAAAACCACCGCGCGCGAACGCGCCAGCTATCCGTCCCTAAAAGACAAGCGCGTCCTCATCACCGGGGGGGCGTCTGGCATCGGTGAGGGGCTGGTCGAAGGTTTCGCCGCGCAGGGCGCGCAGGTAGCGTTCGTCGACATTGCCGACGGGGCGGGGCAGGCGGTGGCCGAGCGATTGTCCGACACGTGGCATGCGCCGGTATTTCACCGCTGCGACATCACCGACATCGCCGCGCTGGAACGCACTATCGCCTCCGTTACCGAAGCGTTTGGCGGGATCGATGTGCTGCTGAACAATGCCGCGAACGACGACCGGCATAATATCGAGGAGGTGACGCCCGAATATTGGGACGACCGGATCGCGGTGAACCTGAAGCACCAGTTCTTCGCGGCCAAGGCGGCGGCCAAATCGATGCAAGCGAATGGCGGCGGTTCGATCGTAAATTTCGGATCGATCAGCTGGCATCTCGGCCTGCCCGATCTGACGCTCTACCAGATATCAAAAGCGGGGATCGAGGGGCTGACCAAATCGCTCGCGCGCGATCTTGGCCGGTACGATATCCGCGTGAACACTATCGTTCCCGGCAATGTGAAGACCCCGCGCCAGGAGAAATGGTATACGCCTGAGGGCGAGGCCGAGATCGTCGCGGCGCAATGCCTCGAAGGGCGCGTCGAGCCGGTCGATATCGCGGCGATGGCGCTGTTCCTGGCCTCTGATGACGCGCGCTTTTGCACGGCGCATAATTACTGGGTCGACGCCGGCTGGCGTTAATGGCGCGCAATGTCCGTCCGGTCGCGCCAGCCGGCGCCGTGCTAGGCGAGGGCCGGTATGGGATGCACGCGAGCGCCTGTTGCGCTTCGTCGACATCAAGGGCATGGCCGTCTTCGATGCCGATGTCCCCGGTTGCCCGGTCGCGCCAATCGCTCTCGGCTAGATATTTTCAATGATTATGCCGCGGCGTCTTTTTGGCGATGCCGAGATATTTGAGCGCGAAATCCATCGTTCCGCCCTCGGCCAGCTGGCCGGTCTTTTCGCGGAACAGCTCTTCCCACGGCGTGTTGCTCTCAGCTGTGGGGACGGGAGTCTCGGCCAGCCTTCGCGCGATTTCCTCCCCACTCACCAGCGCGTTGCAGCTGCGTTCGTTGAGATCGACGCGGATCATGTCGCCGTCGCGCAGCCAGTGCAGCCCGCCGCCGACCGCGCTTTCCGGGCTGACATTGAGGATCGAGGGGCTGTCCGACGTGCCCGACTGCCGCCCGTCCCCCAGCGTCGGAAGCCAGGCGACGCCGCGCTGGATCATCGCATCGGGCGGCTGCATGTTGACGACTTCGGCCGAGCCGGGCCAACCGATCACGCCCGATCCGCGCGCGATCAGGATACAGTCCTCATCGATATCGAGCGAAGGATCGTTGATCCGGTGATGATAATCCTCGCCGCCGTCGAAAATCACCGCCCGCGACTCGAATACGCCTTCGCGGCCCGGCTGCATCAGGTAGCGCTGGCGGAATTCGTCGGAGATCACCGAGGTCTTCAAGATACCGAAATCGAACAGGTTTCCGCTGAGCACCAGAAAGCCCGCCTTGTCCTGCAGCGGCTCTGCAAAGGGGTGGATCATTTCGCGGTCCCGGCTCTCGCGGCCTTTCAGGTTTTCGCGCATCGTCCGGCCGGTCACCGTCATCCCATCGCCGTGCAGCCGGCCCGCCTGCATCAGCTCCCACATCGCCGCGGGCACGCCGCCAGCGCGGTGAAAGCGCTCGCCGAGATAGGCACCCGCCGGCTGCATGTTGACGAGCAGCGGCAGGTGATAGCCATGCTCCATCCAGACCCCGGGTTCCAGATCGATCCCGGCATGGCGCGCCATCGCTACGATATGCGGCTGCGCATTGGACGATCCGCCGCAGACGCTGACCGTGGCGATCGCGTTGAGGAACGCTTCGCGCGTCAGGATATCGGACGGCTTCATATCCTCGCGCACCATTTCCACGATCCTCTGCCCGGTGCGATAGGCCATCTGGCCGCGCTCCCGATAGGGCGCGGGGATCGCCGCGCACCCGGTCAGCGACAGGCCCAGCGCCTCGGCCACCGCGTTCATGGTCGATGCCGTGCCCATCGAATTGCAATGCCCGGCCGAAGGCGCGCTGTCGGTCGCGCGGTCGAGAAATTCGTCCTGCGTGATCTCGCCCGCCGCCAGCTTCCGCCTGCTACGCCAGATCACCGTGCCCGACCCGACCAGCTCGCCATTGTGCCAGCCGTCGAGCATCGGCCCGCCCGACAGCACGATCGCCGGGATATCGACGGTGGAGGCGGCCATGATCTGCGCCGGCGTGGTCTTGTCGCAGCCGGTGGTCAGCACCACCCCGTCGATCGGATAGCCGTAGAGCAGCTCGACCAGGCCCAGATAGAGCAGGTTCCGGTCGAGCGCCGCCGTGGGACGGCGGCAGTTCTCGAAGATCGGATGGACCGGGAATTCGATCGGCACCCCGCCCGCGTCGCGGATGCCGTCGCGCGTGCGCTTGGCCAGATCGAGATGGATGCGGTTGCAGGGGCTGAGGTCGCTGCCAGATTGCGCGATGCCGATGATCGGGCGGCCCGAGCGCAGCTCCTCCGGCGTGATGCCGTAATTCAGGAAACGCTCGAGATAGAGCGCGGTCTGGTCCGGCCGGTCCTCGCTCGCGAACCATTCGCGCGAGCGCAGGCGCTTGCCGTTCTCGCTCATAGATCCTCGGACACGCCGATATCGCCGACACGGCGCTGCGACAGCGCCGGCGCGGCATCGGAATGGCGCCGCACCAGCGTATAGGGCAGCGTAGCCTGCTCCACCGGCAGCTCATCGCCCGCCCGCTTCGCCCGCGTCACCCGCGCAATCGCCTTGACGGCATAGGCCGACATATCGCGAATAGGCTGCCTGATGGTCGTCAGTTCGGGCCAGATCGTGCTGGCCATTTCGGTATCGTCGAAGCCGCACACGGAAATATCGCTGGGCACATCGAGATGCTGCCGGTGCGCCACCGCGACGGTCGCCGCGGCCATATCGTCATTGGACGCGAAGATGGCGGTCGGTCGCGGTCTCACCGCCAATAGCCGCTCGGTCGCCGCCATGCCGGAACGGTAGGTGAAGCTGCCCTGCGCAATCAGTTCGTCGGACACCTCCAGCCCGGCATCCGCCATCGCGGCGCGATAACCGTCCAGCCGGTTGACGCTGGCGATCTGCTCCGGCTTCCCGATAATAAAGCCGATCCGCCGATGGCCGAGCCCGATAATATGGCTGGTCATATCATAGGCCGCCTTGAAATCGTCGATCATCACCGAGCCATGCGCGCCCACGGCGCGGCCCGGCCCCACGGCAATGGAAACCGCGTCCAGCTTGGCGACCAGATCGAGCACATCCTGATCATCGCATAGCGGCGGCGGCAAGATGAAGCCGTTGATCCCGCCCCGGGCGAGATTGCGCATCAGCATGCCGACATCGGTGGCAATGTCGCAGCTTTGCACCATCAGATGAATGTCGCTGCGGTTAGCCTCCTCCAATGCTCCCATCAGAAGCTCGCTGAGATAGGAGGCGGAGGGATTGTCGAACAGCAAGGCAATGCGGATCTGTTCCCCGCCCGCCAGACTTCGCGCCGCCCGGTTGGGCGCATAATTGAGTTGCTCGATGGCCGCGCGCACTTTTTCGCGGGTCTTTTCGCGCACGTTACCGTCACCATTGACCACGCGGCTCACCGTCATCGATGAGCAGCCCGCCAGCCGCGCGACGTCGGTAATCGTAGGAGCATTGCCCTGTCGCCGGGTCCCGCGCCGCTTGGTGGGAAGCATTTGATCGGTCATGCCTGCAAGGCCTAATATGTGCGTGCTTTTCAGACCAGCCCTTTCCGCGTCGATCATGAACGGTCCCACCTGTTGAGTGCGCGATACCAAACGGGATTGACAAGCGTCGCCGGGCTGCATCATGTTAGCGCTATCAAAACGAACCTCGCAAGGCAATTGCGGGAGCGGAGAGGGAACATAATGTCGTCATATCGTCTGGCTGCGGCGCTTGCCGCTTCGACTGTCCTGCTGTCGCCGCTGGCTTATCCCGCCCCCGTCTTTGCGCAGTCCGCCGAAGCCGCGCCGCAAAGGCCGCCCGCCGATGCTCCCTATCGCAATGCCGGGCTGACCGACGAGGCGCGGATCGACGATCTCATCGCGCGCATGACGCTGGGCGAAAAAATCGCCCAGATCACCTCGATGTGGGACAATAAGAAAGAAATTTTCGACGACGCCGACGAATTCGACATCGCCAAGGCGCGGGCGAAATTCCCCGATGGCATCGGCCAGTTCGCACGGCCGTCCGACGCCACCGGTCCGGGCAGCCCACGCGAAACTCCGGGCCGCGACGCGGCGGCGACGGTGCGGCTGGTCAACGCGCTGCAGCATTGGGCAACCCAGGACACGCGGCTCGGCATCCCGATCATCTTCCACGAGGAGGGCCTGCACGGCTATGCCGCGCTCGGTGCCACCAGCTTCCCGCAATCGATCGCCATGGCGTCGAGCTGGGACCCCGATCTGCTGCGGCAGGTCAACGCCGTGATCGCCCGGGAAATCCGCGCGCGCGGCGTATCGCTGGCGCTCTCCCCGGTGGTCGATGTGGCGCGCGATCCGCGCTGGGGCCGGATCGAGGAAACCTTTGGCGAGGATCCCTATCTGGTGAGCGAACTCGGCGTCGCCGCGGTCGAGGGATTGCAGGGCACCGGTACCGAAACCCGGCGGCTGGCACCCGGAAAAGTGCTCGCCACGCTCAAGCATATGACCGGCCACGGCCAGCCCGAAAACGGCACCAATGTCGGCCCCGCGCAAATCTCCGAGCGCATTCTGCGGGAGGATTTCTTCCCGCCCTTCGAACAGGTGGTCAAACGCACCGGGATCGACGCGGTGATGGCGAGCTATAACGAAATCGACGGCGTGCCGAGCCACGCCAACAAATGGTTGCTGCACGACATATTGCGCGGCGAATGGGGGTATCGCGGCGCGGTGGTCAGCGATTATTACGCGATCGCCGAGCTGGCGAGCCGCCATCACATCGCCGAGGACGCCGCCGGCGCGGCGAAATATGCACTGGCGGCCGGGGTCGACAGCGATCTGCCCAATGGCGCCGCCTATGACACGCTGGTCGAGGCGGTTCGCGACGGCAGCGTGGCCGAGACCGCGATCGATCAGGCGGTGCGCCATATGCTGGCGATGAAGTTCAAGGCGGGTCTGTTCGAACAGCCGTTCGCCAGGCTTGCCGACACCGAAGTCGCCAACAATGCCGAGGCGATCGCGCTGGCCCGCAAGATGGCGGAAAAGTCGCTGGTTCTGCTCAAGAATGACGGAATGCTACCGCTTGCGATGCCCAAAGCGGGAGGTCGCAAACCGACCATCGCGGCCATCGGGCCGAATGCGGCGGTGGCGCGGCTCGGCGGCTATTATGGACAGCCGCCCAAGACCGTCTCGCCGCTCGAAGGTATCAAGGCGCTCGTCGGCAATCGCGCCGACATCGTCTATTCCGAGGGCGTCAGAATCACCGTCGATGACGACTGGTGGCAGGACAAGGTCGAACTCGCCGATCCCGAAGCGAACCGCCGGATGATTGCAGAAGCGGCGGCTGCTGCGCGCGGCGCGGACCAGATCCTGCTGTTCATCGGCGATACCGAGCAGACCAGCCGCGAAGGCTGGGGCGACGAGCATCTGGGCGACCGCACGCAGCTCGATCTGGTCGGGCAGCAGCAGGAACTGTTCGATGCGCTGAAGGCGCTGGGCAAGCCGATCACCGCGGTGCTGATCAACGGCCGCCCGCCCAGCTATGTGGGAATTGCCGAACACGCCAATGCGGTGCTGGAGACCTGGTATGGCGGCGAGCAGCAGGGCAATGCCATCGCCGATGCGCTGTTCGGCAAGGTCAATCCGGGCGGCAAGCTGCCGGTGTCGGTGGCGCGCAGCAGCGGCCAGCTGCCGATCTATTATAATTACAAACCCACGGCGCGGCGCGGTTATCTGTTCGACACGACCGCCCCGCTTTATCCCTTCGGCTACGGGCTAAGCTACACCCGCTTCACGCTCGGCGAGCCCAAATTGTCGGCGGGCAGCATCGTCGCAGGCCAGCCGGTCGACGTGTCGGTCACCGTCACCAACAGCGGCGAGCGCGAGGGCGACGAAGTGGTCCAGATTTACGTGCGCGACAAGGTCAGCTCGGTCACCCGGCCGGTCAAGGAGCTGAAGGCGTTCCGGCGCATCACGCTAAAGCCCGGCGAAACCCGCACGGTGACATTGCCGCTCGGCCCCGAGGCCTTCCGCTTCTGGAATATCGACATGAAACGCGTGATCGAACCGGGCGAATTCGAGATCATGGCCGGCGATAATTCCGCCAATCTCAAGACCGTGACGCTCACGATAACGCCATGACGGGCCCGTCACGCCGCGCGATCCTGGGCGGCGGTGCGGTTTTAGCGCTGGCTGGCTGCGCCGCGCCGATGGCCGGGACGGGCACCTCGGAGACGTTGAAAAGCGCCGCCGCAGCACACGGCCGACGCTTCGGTTCGGCCTTTGCCTGGGGCGCGGCGGGCAGCGACACGGGCTCCTTTGCCAACCCCGCCTATGCCGGGCTGCTGAGGCGCGATTGTGCAATCCTGGTGCCCGAAAACGAGATGAAGTGGCAGGCGATCCGACCGAGCGCGGACGCCTACGCCCTCGATCATTTCGATGCCATGGTGGATTATGCCGAACGCCAGGGCTTTGCCCTGCGCGGGCATACCTTGCTCTGGCAGCGGCCCAAATGGTTTCCCGGCTGGCTCAACGCCCATGATTTCGGCGCGCGCCCCGCCACCGAGGCGGCGCGCATTCTCACCGGCCACATCGACACGCTGACGCGCCGCTATGCTGGCAAGATCGCGAGCTACGATGTCGTCAACGAAGCGGTCGATCCCGAAACCGGCGCGCTCGTCGAGACCGTACTCTCCAAAGCCATGGGCGGCGTAGAACCGTTGCTCGACCTCGCTTTTCACACTGCCAGCGCCGACGCGCCCGGCACGCAGCTGGTCTATAACGACTATATGAGCTGGGAGCCGGGCAACGAGAATCATCGCGCGGGCGTGCTGCGTCTGCTCGCAGGCTTCAGAAAGCGCGGCGTGCCGGTCGATGCGCTCGGCATCCAGTCGCATATCGAGATGAAGACGCTCGACCCCGCCACCGGCATCGGACCCTATCAGGGCGCCGCATGGCGGCAATTCCTGAATGAAGTGACCGGCATGGGCTATGATCTCGTCGTCACCGAATTCGACGTGCGCGACAACGCCTTGCCCGGGGATATCGCGGTCCGCGACCAAGGCGTGGCCGATTACACCCGCGTCTATTTCGAGACGATGCTCGATTTCCCGCAGCTACGCGACATATTGGCGTGGGGAATGACCAGCCGATACAGCTGGCTGCAAGGCTTCGATCCGCGCGCCGACGGCTTGCCCCAGCGCTGCTGTCCCTATGACGACCGCTTCCGCCCGTTGCCGATGCGTGCCGCGCTGATCGGCCTCTTGCGTCTGGCGCAGGCGACCTGATCGCCCAAAACTGCTAAGATCTGAAAAATGGGCACCGCATCCGTCTTCCGCTTGGCGTCGAATCCGCGCATTGGCCACCACCGGGTCGGCCGGGAAGACCAGCCCCTAATCGCGATCGACGGGGTGATGGAAGATGCAGGGAAACTCGTCGATTTCGCCCGCTCCCATGGCGGGTTCACCGATACCATGGCCGGGCTCTATCCGGGACTACGCGCGCCCCTGCCGCTCGATTATGCACGCGCGGCGGTGGGGCGGCTCGATCCGCTGATTCGCGAGATATACGACCTCGGCGCGGTGAAGCTCGTGAAAATCGATTGCGTCTATTCGCTGGTCACAACGCCGCCGTCGGCTTTGGTCCCGTTTCAGCGTATTCCCCATATCGACACGTCGAACCCGCTGCATTTCGCGGTCCTGCATTTCCTATGCGGCCCGCCCTTCGGCGGCACCGCCTTTTTCCGGCAGCGCGAGACGGGATTCGAGACGATTACGCCCGAACGCGCGGCGATATACGAGAAAGCCTGCGGTCGCAGCCTGGCGGACGACGAGGCGGCGGCCTGCTATATCGCGGACGGCCACCAAGCCTATGAGCGGATCGCCTTGTTCGATGCCCGTTGGGACCGGATGCTGGTCTATCGCAGCAATGCGCTCCACAGCGGCCACATTCCCGATCCCGCCGCGCTATCCGCCGATCCGGCGATCGGTCGGCTGACCGCCAATATCTTCATCGGCTACAGTCCGGCCTGACGCTCTCATTACATCGCAACTGGCTTCGCTTAGAAGCTGAGGCGGGTAAAGATGGTGAAACGCCGGTCGGCACCGTACCATTGGCGCGGCACATAGGCGATATCGCCGTTGCCGTCGAGCACCGCCGCCTCGGTCTTGGTGATCGAGTTGAGCAGGTTAACGCCCTGCGCGCCGATCTTGAAATGGTCGCCCACATTGAGCGAAATAGAGGCGTCGAGCTGTCCATAATCCTTCTGGAAGATCGGATCGAACGGGGTGATCACGTCGCGGATCGTCACCAGATAGCGCGAGCGCCAGTTATACGACGCACGGGCCGAAAACGGACCGATGTCGATGAACGGCGTGACGTTTACGGTGTGCTTCGAGAGACCCTGCAGCGGGAACTCGTCGCCCGGAATCGCCGACTGGCGGCCCGCCGCGACATCCGGTTCGGTCGACGACAGCGTGGTCTGCGGTACGCCGTCGGAGTCAACGAAGGTATAGGCCGCCTGCAGACCCAGCCCGGACAGGAAGCCGGGAAGGAAATCATAGGTCTGCTGATACGCCAGCTCGAAACCCTTGATCTTGCCGACATCGTCCGAGTTGACCGGCGTGGTTACCACGGCAGGGAACGTAGCGCCGTTGTTCGTCAGATCGATGATCTGCGTATCGTTGGTGACCACATCACGCAGCACCTTGTAGAAGAACGACGCCGTCAACTGACCGACATTGCCGAAATAATATTCCGCAGTGAAGTCGTAATTGTCCGCTTCGGTCGGCCGCAATAGCGGATTGCCCGCCGTGAGGGTCGATTGGATTTGGAAGTCACCGGTTACATTGCCGCTTCCATCCACGACCGGAACGGCATCCAGGCCCTGAATGTTGTAATTATTGCGAGTGTAGCCGAATTGTGGATCGAAAACGCCCTTGAAATACCCGGCACGGAACTGGATGCCGCCACCGACTTCAAGCTTCAAGTTCACGTTCGGTAGCCAGTAATCATAAGTGAGATCGAAGTCGTTGGTAAGCGTTGCACCGTTCAAATAGGCGCGAGCGGCAGCTCTCTGCTCCGGGCTGATATTGTCGGCGCAGAACCCTGTCGGCGTTCCTTCCACGGCGGCACATTGCGCTTCGCTCGGAATTCCCGAATTGTTGCCGGAAAATTGCTGGAAGCCCCCCGAAGTGCGATGTGTACGCGTGTAGCGGACGCCAATATTGCCGGACAGGTTCCAACCGTTGGAAAAGTCGTGCTCGAGACGCGCCAGCAGGTAACCGGCATAATTCTCGCTGGCTTGCGGGTTGATCTCGCCAGGCTGGTAGATCGTACCGGCCACGTTGCCGCAGCGGTCTCCCACCGCGACCCAGCCATTGTTGACCACGCGGCCGTCCGCGCATGTCGTCGTACCTTGCCATTCACGAATGATCTGGTTCGCAAAGGCGACATATTCATCGTAATCGTCGACCGGATTGCCGGCATAATAAAGCCGCGGCTGCCCTTGCAGCGGATCGCCCGCATCGCCGCGAAAGAAATCCGCGAAGACGAAGGACTCGAACCCGCCGGTCGGTGAGCCGCCGTTACCGCCGGTTACGCCGTCGACATTGTCGTCGAGCCAGACCGGGCCGCCATTGCCCCATTGCTCGCTGAGCACGCCCCAGTTGTAGATCGAGAAGCGCGCCGTCTGTTCCGTGTCGGCGTAACGGGCACCCGCCTTGATGGCTTTCAGGAAACCCGAATCAGGAAACGACAATTCACCGTCGATCCGGAAGGCATCTTCATTTCCTCTCGAGTCTTCGAAATGGTCGAGCGCCGCGCGAGAGAAGCTGTTGAACGGATCGCGATAGCTCATATGACCCGGTCCGTAATAGGACGGGTGATCATCGTCGTCGAACCCATCGGTGCCGGGGTTCGATCCCACCGGTCCGGGACAGGTGGGATCGACGCAGGTCTGCGGCGGCTGGAAGAGGATCGTCGGCAGATCGTCGCCATTGAGCTGCAAAAAGGCGTCCTGATAGGTCGACACCAGATAGCTGTTGTCGGCAACGGTCGTGGTCGAATCGACGTGCTGATAGTCGACGCTCAGTGCGAACCGATCGCTGGGGGTCCACTGGATATGAGCCGAATAATCGTCCGTTTTGACCCGGTCGTTGTGCACGCGATACTGGTTGTTCGATTGTAATCCGAGCACCGGGGTGCGTACATCGGCGGTTTGCTGGTCGGCACGCCATCCGGTCGGGCCGGTGAGGAAGCCGCTTTCGAACAGGCCGCTATCGTCGAAGTCGAGCGAAGTGCCCGCAACCGCGCGCGAATCCCCAGCGGCCGCCACGTTGTCCGTGGTGACCTCGACCGTGTGCTCGCCCCAGGTCTGGCGCGCGTCGGAGCGGATGAACTGCGCGGTGGCTTCCAGCGTGCCATCGTTGCTGCGCCATTGCGCGGCGGCCGAATAGCCGTAGCGCTCACGGTCGAACTCCTGCGTACCGAGCACCGCGCCGCGCGGGAAAAGGGCGGAGCCTTGCTCCGTCGCATCGCCGAACGGGATTACGTCGGTCCGCGTGCCGTCCGAGTAGACCGTGCGCGGGCGGAACGCGGAAATCGCGATGCGGTCGGCGCGCGAGAACAGTTGCGAGTAGGAGAAGCTGCCGAGCAGGCCGATCTCACCGATACCCGTGTCCCAGCGTTTGCTGCCGAGCACCGATACGGTGGGAGCACTCTTGTCCGCGAAATCGCCATAATTCAGTTCCAGCGAACCGGCGAGCACCGTATCGTCCTCATCCAGCGGCAACCGCGTGCGCAGATTGACGATGCCGCCGATCCCGCCTTCGATCATGTCCGCCGACGGGGTCTTGAACACATCCACGCCGCCCAGCAGTTCGGAGGGCACATCGGCGAAACTGAGGCCGGAGCCATTGCCCGCGCTGAAGGCCTGACGACCGTTGAAGCGCGAGCCGACATAACTGAGGCCGCGCACCACCACACCCGAACCTTCGGTCGCGAAATGGTCCGGATCGACGCCGGCGGCGAAATGGTTGATCGTCACACCGGGCACGCGCTGCAGCGCTTCGGTGACGGAACGGTCGGGCAGCGCGCCGATATCCTCCGCGGTAATCGAATCGACCACCACGTCGGAATTCTTCTTGATCGCCTGCGCGCCGCGCAGCGATTCGCGAAAGCCGGTGACCACGATCACATCGTCTCCGCCCGCCTCGTCCTGGTCCTCGGCGGCCTGATCGTTAGGCGACTGGAGTTGTTCGTCCTGCGCGCCATCGTCCTGTGCGCTGGCCTGCAGCGTCGTTGCCAGCGCCGGTGCGCCACCTGATGCGGATTGCGCCATCGTGGGCGTGAGGCCGATGCCCGCAATGCCGAGGGCAATGATGGATACGCCGCTTTTCAGCGAAGCCGCGACATTGCTACGGACGGCGATGTTGGTCTTGGCGTCGGACACCTGTTCTTCCCCTCCTGTCAGCACCTCATTGAAGAGGTCACCTTGCCGCGCCCATTAAAGATAGCGCTAACATTTTTGGCATTATGGCAAATGTTCGGCTTGCGCAACCCCGATTGCACGTTAGGCAATCAGGTGGTGCAAAATGACCACAACCTTGGGGGCGAGAACCGAAAGACTATGCAGCCTACCACCAGCAATCGCATCCGATCCGTCGTCATCGTCGGCGGGGGCACGGCGGGCTGGATGACCGCCGCCGCGCTCGGCCGGGTGCTCGGCCGTGACTATGCCGACATCCGCCTGATCGAATCGGACGCCATCGGCACGGTCGGCGTGGGCGAGGCGACGATCCCGCAGATCAACATCTTCAACCGCATGCTGGGTATTGCCGAAGACGACTTCGTGCGCCGCACGAAAGGCAGCTTCAAGCTGGGGATCGAGTTCGTCGACTGGGGCGCCTTGGGAACACGCTACTTCCACCCGTTCGGCCATTACGGCATCGACATGGAGGGCGTGTCCTTCCACAGCTTCTGGATGCGCATGGCCAAATCGGGCGCATTCGCCGATGTCGAGGACTTCTCGCTGATGGCGCGCGCGGCGCGCGGAGGCAAGTTCATGCGCCCGATCGACGCCGGCAATTCGCCGCTGTCCGGCATCGCCTACGCCTTCCATTTCGACGCCGGCCTCTACGCCGCCTATTTGCGCGAATATGCCGAGGCGAAGGGCGTATCCCGCACCGAGGGGCGTATAAACGCGGTCGAGCGCGATGGAGAGAGCGGTAACATTTCGCATCTCCTGCTGGAGAGCGGGGAGCGCGTGGACGGCGAACTGTTCATCGACTGCTCGGGCTTCGGCGGGCTCGTCATCGGCAAGACGCTGGGCGTGCCCTATCGCGACTGGTCGCGCTGGCTGCCGTGCGACCGCGCCGTCGCCGTGCCATGCGAACGGCTGGCGGACCTTCCGCCCTACACGCGCTCCACCGCACGCACCGCCGGCTGGCAGTGGCGCATCCCGCTGCAGCACCGCATCGGCAACGGCCATGTCTATGCCAGCGATTATATCAGCGACGACGAGGCGGCGGCGCAGCTGCTCGGCAGCCTGGACGGCGAACCCTTGGCCGATCCGCGGTTTCTTAAGTTCACCACCGGGCACCGCGCGCGGTTCTGGGAGCGCAACTGCGTGTCGATCGGTCTGTCCGCCGGGTTCCTGGAGCCGCTCGAATCGACCAGCATCTGGATGATCCAGACCGGCATCGCTCGCCTGCTGTCCAACTTTCCCGACCGCCGCTTCGCCGCTGCCGAGCGCGACCGCTACAACCGCCAGATGATCGAGGAGAGCGAGTTCATCCGCGATTTCCTGATCCTGCATTATCATGCCACGCGGCGGGGCGATTCGGACTTCTGGAACTACTGCCGCACGATGGCGATTCCCGAGCGGCTGGCCGAGAAACTGCGCATCTGGCGCAGCACCGGCCGCGCCTTTCGCGAGCATGAGGAGCTGTTCAACGACACCAGCTGGTTCGCGGTGATGCTGGGGCAGGGGGTCGAGGTGGAGCGTTACGATCCGCTGGCCGACATCCTGTCCTATGACGAGCTCACCGCGCGGATGGAGCACATCCGCCAGGCGATGGCCAACTCGGCCGACTACATGCCCAGCCACGATCGCTACATCGCGGAAAACTGCGCCGCTTGAGACCATTCGTCCCGGGCGGCGTCGGCCCCTTATCCTTCCATCGCCTCCAGCTCCTTGCCCTTGGTTTCGGTGACGAACCGCTTCACCAGGAAGAAGCTGATGACCGCGCAGACGGCGTAGAAGCTGTAGCTGGCGGCCAGGCCGATGCCCGTGGCCATCACCGGGAACGTCTGCGCGACGAGATAGTTGGCGAACCACTGGAAGAACCCCGCCACCGCCAGCGCGCTGCCGCGGATCTGGTTGGGGAACATCTCGCCCAGCATCACCCACATCACCGGGCCCCAGCTGACGTTGAAGAAGATGACGTAAAGGTTCGCCGCCACCACCGCGACCGTGCCCATGCCGGTGGAAAGGACCAGCTTGCCGCCCGCATCGAGCGTGCCTTGGCTGAACGCGAACACCATGACGAACAGCGACGCCGCCATGCCCGCCGAGCCGATCAGCAGCAGCGGCTTGCGCCCGATCCGGTCGATCACGGCGATGGTGACGAAGCAGGCCGCGATCGAGACCACGCCGGACACGATGTTGATCAGCAGGCTGTCGTTTTCGGTGAAACCGGCGAGCTGCCACAGCGTGGCGCCGTAGTAGAAGATTACGTTGATCCCGACGAGCTGCTGGAACACCGCCAACATGATGCCGACCCATACGATCGGGCGCATGCCGAGCAAGCCGCGCGTACCGGCGGGCGCGAGCACGTCGCGCAGCCGCGGGCGGTGATCGGCGGTGAAGCTGTCGCGGATTTCCTGCAGCTTGGCGCGCGCCACCACCTCGCCGAACAGTCTGACGAGCACGCCGCCCGCCTCCTCGTGGCGGCCCTTCGCGACGAGGAAGCGCGGGCTTTCGGGAATGAAGAACAGAGCCGCCAGGAACACCGCCGCGGGGATCGCCTGCATCAGGTACATCCATCGCCACGCCGCGATGCCCAGCCAGAACGCGTTGGTCGATTCGCCGGCCGCGGCGGCCAGGACATAGTTCACCAGGAACGCGGCGGTGAGGCCGGTGATGATCATGATCTGCTGCACCGTGGTCATCCGGCCGCGGATGTTCGCCGGCGCCACCTCGGAGATATAGGCCGGCGACAAGACGCTGGCCGCGCCCACCGCCATCCCGCCCATGATCCGCGCGAGCACGAAGATGCTGTGGTCCGCGGTCAGCCCCTGGATCAGCGCGCCGATCAGGAACAGCACCGCGGCCAGCCGCATGACGTTGCGGCGGCCCATGCTGTCGGCCAGCGTGCCGGCGAAGAAGGCGCCGACGAAGCAGCCGATGAGCAGCGAACCGACGGTGAAGCCCAGCCCGCTCTCGTCCAGTCCGAACGCGGCGGTCAGACCCGGCTGCGTGCCGTTGACCGCGCCGCTGTCGTACCCGAACAGCAGCCCCCCGATCGTCGCCACCGCCACGATCGCCATGATCAGCGCCAGATTCGCGCGATCTCCTGAAGCATCCTCCATCGACATCCCTTCCCGTTGCTCGCCCTCGGCGGCGATGTTAGCGCTAACTAAATGAACTTCGGCACAAGAAGCAAGCAAATGCGTCGCGATCGTCGGCGGGCGGAGCGACCGCTCGTTCGCTCAGGCGCGCGGATGTGCGCTGCGGTAGACGTCGAGCAGATGCGCCGCGTCGACCGCCGTATAGATCTGCGTCGAACTCAGGCTGGCATGGCCGAGCAGTTCCTGCAGCGACCGCAAGTCGGCCCCGCCCGCCAGCAGATGCGTCGCGAAGCTGTGGCGCAGCGCGTGCGGGGTCAGCCGTTCGGACAGCCCCAGCCGGCGGCGGGCGTACATGACGGCGCCCCGCATCGTCGCCGGTGCCATCGGGCCGCCGCGTGTGCCGCGAAACAGCGCTTCGCCCTTAGCGGCAGGGTAGGGGGTGAGCGCGGCATAAAGTTCGACCGCCTCGCGCACGGCGGGCAGCACCGGCACGATCCGTGTCTTGCCGCGTTTGCCGGTGACGCGCAGCGTTTCCTGCAGGGGCAGGTCGCCGCCGGTCAGCGACAGCGCTTCCGATATGCGCAGCCCGCAGCCGTAGAGCAGCAGCAGCACCGCCCAGTCGCGCGCGCCGATCCATGGCTCGCGTGCCGCCTCGGCCATGTCTTCGCCCAGCGCCATGATGTCGCCCGGTGCGGCCGGGCGTGGCACTGTGCGCGGCGCGCGCGGCGCCTTGATGCGCGGCAGCACGGCATTGTCGCCGCTCGCGAACTTCAGGAATGCACGGACCGCCGAAAACTCGCGCGCGGCCGACCGGTTGCCGATACCCTCGGCCCGGCGATCGGCTAGAAATCTTCTGAGTTGTTGCGCGGATATAGCTGAAAGGGAAATTTTATCGGCGCTGCCCGCTTCGCTCCCCAGAAAATCCACAAGCCGTTCGGCCGTGGCGACATAGGCCCGTATCGTATGCGGCGAACGACGGCGGTCGTCGCTCAGGAAGGCGGCGAAATCGCGGACGAGCGGATGGGCCATGGCGGCAGTGTAAAGCTTGTTACAAAAACCGTTAGTCCTTAGTTTGTCGAAGGTGATTGTTTCCTTGCAAACCCACTGCCTTTTCTCGTCACCCCAAGCCTTTCTGGTCGCCCCGGCGAAAGGGCACCCAACAGAGTAGTACTTTGTTGGGACCCGGATAGCTGGGGTCTCGAGCCGGATTGCCAGCACGCCCGAGATGCCAGCTTTCGCAGGCATGACGAACGGATATTGGCAAGTCATGTCGGTTGGCTTGACGGCAAGTGAGCCGGATTTGCAAAAGCTGTAATGACCTTGTCGAACGACGTATCCCGACAAGGTGAAGCGCTGCCTTCGGTTGCCTGCTTGCAGCAGCCGCTCAGGAGAGGCTTCGACAGGTTCGGAGCTACGCACGTCGAGAGGACGGCGGGGCATCAAGCCGCCACCGGTTCGATCGCCACGATTTCCGCCAGGATCGCGTCGAGCAGGGGGCGACCGGCTTCGGTCAGGCTTAGCCGCGCGCCGCCGCGTTCGATCAGGCCATGCCCCGCCAGCCGCTCGACCGCGGCGAAATCGACCAGCGCGGTTTGGACGAACCCGAAGCGCGACCCCATGACGCCGAGGTCGACACCCTCGCGCAAGCGCAGGCCCATCAGCAACGCCTCCATCGCTTGCTCCTCGGGTGACAACGCGGTTTCCGCTCGTGCCCCGTGGCCGTTCCGGTCCACCGCGCTCAGGAAATTCTCCGGCTTGCGGTGCCGCTCGGTCGCCATGGCGAGCCGCCGCCCGTGGGCGCCGGGGCCGATGCCGGCATAGTCGCCGTAGCGCCAGTAAGCCAGGTTGTGGCGGCTTTCCTGGCCCGGCCGGGCATGGTTGCTGGTCTCGTAGGCGGGCAGGCCGTCGGCCGCGGTCCGCGCCTGGGTGAGCGCGAAGAACTCCGCCGCCAGATCGTCGTCCATCGGCGCGAAATCCCCGCGCCGGACGTCGCTGGCGAAGCGGGTGCCCGGCTCGATGGTCAGCTGGTAGAGCGAGAGATGGCCGGTGCCGAGCCCGATCGCGCGCGCCAGCTCGGCGTCCCACTCGGCGATCGTCCGGCCGGGCAGGGCGTAGATCAGATCGAAGCTGACCCGCCCGAAATGGCGCTGCGCCGTGGCCAGCGCCGCCAGGCCTTCGGCGACGTCATGCGCGCGCCCGAGAAAGCGCAGCGCTTCGTCGCTGAGCGACTGCAGGCCCAGCGACACGCGGTTGACGCCCGCCGCCGCCAGATCGCCGAAGCGCGCCGCCTCGACCGATCCGGGATTGGCCTCCAGCGTGATCTCGAGATCGTGCGCGGGCCGCCAGTGCGTCGTCGCCGCCTCGATCAGCCGCGCCACGAGCGCGGGCGGCATCAGCGAAGGCGTGCCGCCGCCGAAGAAGATCGAGCCGAGCTCGCGCCCCGGCAGCAGCGCCGCCTCATGCGCCATGTCCGCGAGTAGGGCGACGCCCATGGCATCCTCGTCGTACGACGCGCGGACATGGCTGTTGAAATCGCAATAGGGGCATTTGCTGACGCAGAACGGCCAGTGGATATAAAGGGCGAGGGGAGCGGGCATGGGTGATTTCCAGGTGGACGGGTTCGGGCCGAAGCGATCGGTTCCTTCCCGGTAAACGCCGCTTAACTTGTCAAACTTGTCGCGAAACCCGTGTTTTTAAAAAAAACGTTCGCAATAAGCCGTCCATACGAAGGTCGTGCCGCCGAGGCGCCGATTGACGGAGGATGGGTTTACAGCATTCATGGCGTTTGGTCCTTTCGCAATTAACAACCTATTTGGTTATCAGGAAAGTGGCGTGTGGGAAAGCGTTTTGTAGCTGGTGGAGCGAAGCTGGGTTCCGGCCCTAAAATACCGCCGCCACCAGCTTGGCAAAGGCGTCCGCGCGGTGGTCGATCTTCTGCTTTTGCGCCGGGTCCATCTCTGCAAAGGTCCGCGTATCGCCATCGATCATGAACACCGGATCGTAGCCGAAGCCTTTTTGCCCGCGCGGCGGCCAGACCAGGCTGCCGGACACGCTGCCCTCGAACAGCCCGTGATGTCCGTCGGGCCAGACCAGCGCCAGCGTGCTGAAGAAACGCGCCGATCGGTCGACATCCGCGCCCAGCTCGGCCAGCTTCCCCTCGACCTTGCCCATCGCCATGTACCAGTCGCGGCCCGGCCCCCCCTCGAAGCTGCGTTTCTCCGCCCAGTCGGCGGTGTAGACGCCGGGCGCGCCGTCCAGCGCGGCGACGCCGAGGCCGCTGTCGTCGGCGAGCGCAACGCGGCCCGTCGCCGCGACCGCCGCCCGCGCCTTGATCAGCGCGTTTTCGGCAAAGGTCGTGCCGATCTCGGCGGGCTCGGACAGGCCGAGCTGTCCGGCCGAAACCGGGGTGACGCCATATGGGCCAAGCAGCGCGGTTATCTCATGCAGCTTGCCGTCATTATGCGTGGCGATGATAAGCTCGCCGGGGGTGAGTTTGCGGGGCATAAGTATATTGTCTCATTTTCGCCCTTCCGGCGAGGCTGGAATCCAGGGTGAGCGTAGCGCTGCAACGGCCCTGGATTCCGGGTCAAGCCCGGAATGACGATGTTTTGAAGATAGAAAACCTAGCCCTTCACCGCCGCCTCTTGGGCCTTGAAAATCTCGCCGCAGCCGATCTGGGCGAGGCGGAGCAGGCGCAGCAGGCCCTCCTCATCGTAGGTCGCACCCTCGGCGGTGGCCTGCACCTCGGCGATGCGGCCGCCCTCGATCAGCACGAAATTGGCGTCGGCGTCCGCGCTTGAATCCTCGGCATAATCGAGGTCGAGCACCGGCGTGCCCTGATGGATGCCGCAGCTGACCGCGGCGATCTTAGCCGCGATCGGATCGGCGGCGATCATGCCGCGCTTGAGGAGACCATCGACCGCCAGCCGCATCGCCACCCAGGCGCCGCTGATCGCCGCGGTGCGCGTGCCGCCATCGGCCTGGATCACGTCGCAATCGAGCGTGATCTGATGCTCGCCGAGTTTTTTCATGTCGACGACCGAGCGCAAGCTGCGCCCGATAAGCCGCTGGATTTCCTGCGTTCGCCCGGACTGCCTGCCCTTGGCCGCCTCGCGCATGCCGCGCGTATGCGTGGCGCGCGGCAGCATCGAATATTCGGCCGTCACCCAGCCCTCGCCCTTGCCGCGCATCCACGGCGGCAGCCGGTCCTCGACGCTGGCCGTGCACAGCACCCGCGTGTCGCCGAAGCTGACGAGGCAGGAGCCTTCGGCATGTTTGGTGAAGCCGGTTTCGAAGCGGAGCGCGCGCATTTCATCGGCGGCGCGGGAAGAGGGACGCATGGGAATTCCTTAAGTGGGATGGCTGTTAACGCCTCTTCCTTAGGGAGAGGCAACGAGACTTGCCAGCTTGCTGGCTGGGCGCAGTGGTGAGGGTGACGAATTGGCTATCACCCTCACCCAGCTTCGCTAGGCGCTGCGCGCCAAGCTGCGCTACCTCTCCCCGAGGGAGAGGGAATTTGGCAAAGCGTGCGAAGCCGCCTAGATTCCTTTATATGACCACCCCGCCCATCACCGAACTGACCGAGCGCACGCGCGACATCTTTC
The DNA here is from genome assembly GCF_965218915.1 of Novosphingopyxis sp. GTDB lineage: Bacteria > Pseudomonadota > Alphaproteobacteria > Sphingomonadales > Sphingomonadaceae > Novosphingopyxis. The sequence goes on from NZ_OZ244708.1 coordinate 1,496,960, forward strand.
GCAGCGTGGTCGAGGCGTATCTCGAAAGCGGCCAGCCGGTGGGATCGCGCACGATCAGCCGGGCGAGCGTGCTGGGCCTGTCGCCCGCGACGATCCGCAACGTCATGCAGGATCTCGAGGAGATCGGGCTGCTGGCGGCGCCGCACACCAGCGCCGGGCGGCTACCGACCGATCTCGGGCTGCGGCTGTTCGTCGACGGACTGATGCAGGTCGCCGAGCCCTCGGACGAGGAACGGCAGGCGATCGAATCGCAGCTCAGCGGTTCGGGGCCGATCGAGCAGGCGCTGGCCTCGGCCACGGCGATGCTGTCGGGCCTGTCGAGCTGCGCCGGGATCGTGCAGGTGCCCAAGCGCGAACCGCGGCTGAAGCAGTTCGGGTTCGTGCGCCTGTCGGACACGCAATTGCTCGCGATCCTGGTCGGCGAGGATGGCAGCGTCGAGAACCGCATCGTCGATCCGCCGCCGGGCGTGACCGACGCGACGCTGGCGGAGGCGTCCAATTATCTCACGCGGCATCTGGCGGGGCTCACTTTGTCCTCAGCGCTCGCGCAGATCGACGGCGAGATCCGCGACCGCAGGCAGGCGCTCGACCGGGCCAGCGCCGATCTGGTACGCCAAGGCCTCGCCACCTGGAGCCTCGACGGGGGCGACCGGCCGGTGCTGATCGTGCGCGGACAGGCGCGGCTGCTCGACGAAAGCAGCGCGGCCGATCTGGACCGGGTGCGGCAGCTGCTCGACGAGATCGAGAGCGAGGAAGAAATCGCCCGGCTGATCGACAGCGCGCGCGAGGCGGAAGCGACCAAGATCTTCATCGGATCGGAGAACAAGCTGTTCTCGCTCAGCGGATCGTCGGTCATCGCCGCGCCGTACAAGGACAGCGCCGGAACAATCGTCGGCGTGGTCGGCGTGATCGGCCCCACGCGCTTGAACTATGCGCGGATCGTGCCCATGGTGGATTTCACCGCGCGGGCGCTTTCGCGATTGGTCGATTGAGGGCGCGGCGCTTCCCCGATTTTTGTGCGAAAGACTCAAGAATGACCGACGACAAGCAAATGGACGAAGCCGCCGAGAAGGAACTGGCCGAAGCCGAACTGAAAGGCGTGCCGGAAGCGCTGCGCGAGGAAACCGCCGAGACCGCGCCCGAGCTGAAGGAACATGATCGTCTGGCCGAGCTGGAAAGCCAGCTCGCCGAGGCCCGGCAGAACGTGCTCTACGCGCAGGCCGAAACGCAGAACGTCCGCCGCCGCGCCGAAAAGGACGCCGCCGACGCGCGCAACTATGCCGCCACCGGCTTCGCGCGCGATGTGCTGTCGGTGAACGACAATCTGCAGCGCGCGCTCGACGCGATTCCGACGGAGGTGCGCGACGAGGAGAAATGGCGCGGGCTCATCACCGGCATCGAGGCGACCGGGCGCGAGCTGGAGAACGTGTTCGGCAAGCATGGGATCACCCGCGTCGCCGCCAAGGGCCTTCCGCTCGATCCCAACGTCCATCAGGCGATGATGGAAATTCCGAGCGACGAGGCCGAGCCGGGCACGGTCGTGCAGGAAATCCAAGCGGGTTACATGATCAAGGACCGGCTGCTGCGGCCTGCGCTGGTGGGTGTGGCGAAGAAGGCGGAATAGACGTTTGCACGCGGACGCGCTCTCGCATTAAAACCAGCGTCATCCCGGGCTTGACCCGGGATCCAGGGCGGGATGGAATTGCCGCTGGGCTCTGGATTCCGGATCTAGTCCGGAATGACGGCGTAGATCAAGGGTCACGGATTTCATCAGGGAACGCAACCCGCTCCCCGTCCGTTGCCGCAGCGTAACGAACAGGAGCGTTTTTCCATGTCCACTGCCCGGACCAGCCGCGCCAACCCGCTCCACCGCCGTGCGTTTCTCGGCGGTGGCGTCATGGCGTCGGCGGCGCTGCTCTTGCCAGGTTGCCAGTCGATCCCCGGCTTCAGCCTGAACGAGGCGGTGCGGCGGTTGCTCGCTTTGAGCTCGCAAAACGCGTTCGCGCAGTTGCTCCGGCCCGGCGGCTTCTACGACAATGAGCTCGACCGCATCCCGCTGCCCGACCAGTTCGGCTCGACCGGATCAATCGTCGGCGCGGTGCTGCGCAGCGCCGCCTTTCGCGGCCAGCTCCAGCGCCAACTCAACATCGCCGCCGAGCAGGGCGCCGAGCGCGCCGCGCCGCTGGTGACCGAAGCGATTCGCGGCGCCAGCTTCTCGGACGCCACCGCCATATTGCGCGGCGGCCCCAGGGCCGCGACCGATTTCCTGCGCGGCAGCATGGGCACCGCGCTCATCGGCGCGATGGTGCCCGAAATAGGCGGCGCGCTGCGGCTGGAGCAGAACGATATCGTCGCCCAGGCGATCCGCGCGGTCAGCGGCGTCGATGTGCAGGGCATCGCCACCAGCATCTCGCGTTCGGCCGATAACGTCATCTGGAACGCCATCGGCCGCGAGGAGGCCGACATCCGCGCCAATCCGCGCGCGAGCAACGACCCGCTGCTGATCGGGGCGCTCGGGATTGGTGGAGCGCTCTAGAGCTTGTAACCGAACGCCAGCAGCGCAGTATGGCCGATCCGGTCCTCGCCCCGGCGAAATATCCATTGGTTGAAATAGGACGCGTCGAGTGTGAGTTTACCGGCGATCGGCAACCGCAGGCCGGCGGTGGTCCGGAGTTGGTCGAAGCCACGGCGCGCACCGCGATCGGTATCGTTAAGATTGTAGAACGCCTCGATGCTCGCGACGGGCTGGATGCCGCCGGACGATATCTTGGGCCCGGCATATTGCGCCCGCTCGCGCAAGCGGAAGCCGACCTCGCCGTCGCCGGTGAAAATGCGTTCCTCCAGCCGCGTACGCGTCGCGATCGTTCCGCCAAGCACTCGACCAAGGCCGATGCCGAGGTCCTGATGCGGCCGCTGTTCCTCGCCGGTGAAGCGGCCGTCACTGTAACTCCACGACTGGCCGTAGCCGATGCCGATGGTGACATCGGGGGCGATCTGCGTCTGCGCGGTGCCGCGGATCATATATTGCTGCAGGCCGCCCGCGACTTCGGAAAAGCGCAGGCTGGTATCGAGCGTGAAGCCGGTGGCATCGTCCACCGGCACGGTGACCGCGCCGTTCAGCCATCCCTGCGCCACCTGTTCGGCATGGACCGGCGCGGCGGCGATCAGCGCGGCGGCGCCGAGGAGAACTGGGCGAACTAGGGCTGGCATAGGGCGGGGGCCACGGGCTAAGACGGAAGGGAGAGCCCTTCCATAACGACAGCGAAAGCGCCCGCCCATGAAATTCTTCGTCGACACCGCCGACACCGCCGAAATTGCCGACCTCGCCGAGACCGGCTTGCTCGACGGCGTCACCACCAACCCTTCGCTGGTCATGAAGGCGGGGCGCGATTTCAAGGAGGTGGTGACCGAGATTTGCGGACTCGTCGAGGGTCCGGTCAGCGCCGAGGTCGTCGCGCTCGACCATGACGGCATGATGCGCGAGGCCGAGACGCTGCGCCGGATCGCCGACAATGTGTGTATCAAGGTGCCGCTGACGATCGACGGGCTGAAGAGCTGCAAGAAGCTCACCGAAGACGGCACGATGGTCAACGTAACTTTGTGCTTTTCGGCCAATCAGGCGCTGCTCGCGGCCAAGGCGGGCGCGACATTCGTCTCGCCGTTCGTCGGCCGCCACGACGACAACGGGTTCGACGGCATGAAGCTGATCGACGACATCCGGCTGATCTACGACAATTACGCCTATGACACGCAGATCCTGGTCGCCTCGATCCGCCATCCGATCCATCTGCTCGAAAGCGCGCGCATCGGTGCGGACGTCGCCACCATGCCGCCGAGCGTGATCCGCGGTCTGTTCAAACATGTGCTGACCGACCAGGGCATCGCGGCGTTCCTGAAGGACTGGGAGGCGACGGGGCAGTCGATCGGTTGAATGAGATCCTTTATCCACAATTTTAAATTGCCGACGACTGGACAATCCAGCTAATTCATGGTTTGTTCCGCCAACTGATTGAAAATAGGAGGTGTCCGACGGTTATCTGAATCGAACAACTGAGGTATTTTGCACGCTTTAACGACTCCCTTCTGCGAAACGGAAATGCTGCGCAATTCCCGTCCCGAGAGATAAGAAAAAATAAGCTCGGCCGGTTGTGCTTGCGCCTTATTAGCGGATAAGATGGATTTCAGACTGCGAAACGCCTCCAATTTTGGAGGGTACCATGAATCCATGGTTCTACCTCGTCCATCTAGATGGTGACTGGCTGTATCGCTGGTTCATTTTGAATGATTATGGGAAACAGATTGCTATGTCTTGTGACGGTTTTTGGTCGCAGGACGAGGCAAGGCTAAACCTTGAATCATTTATGGAACTTGTGAAGCTTGAACCTGCATGAACGAGCGTGGGGTGGCGCGTGACGTCACCCCTATTCGTTCGACGTGCTATGCCTGTAGGAGCCTCTCATGGAATCGGCACAAGCATCAATTTTTATAATTTTAGCTCTTCTGTTCGGACTGGCGATTGGCTGGTTCGTTGCCAGAAGGGGCGGCGATGACGCACGCGGCGCGATCGACATGTTGCGGATGCAGCTCGATTCGGTCGCCCGGGAGCGCGATGATGCCAAAACGGAGCTGGCGACGGTGCGCTCCGGTGCCGAGGAAGCGCGGCACGAACTGGCCTCGCTCAAGGCGGGACAGGCGGAGCGCGAGCGTTCGTTCGAGGCGCGCATGACCGAATTGCGCGAGGCCAAGGAGGCACTCAGCGCGCAGTTCAGCGAGATCGGCGGAAAATTGCTCGGCGAGGCGCAGGAGCGGTTCCTGAGGCGCGCCGACGAGCGCTTCAACCAGCAGGGCGACCGCAACGAGGAGAAGATCAAACAGCTGCTCGCGCCGGTGGGAGAACGGCTCAAGACCTATGAGGAGCAGGTCGGCAAGATCGAGAAGGAGCGCGTGGCGACCTATGGCGATCTGAAAGGCCTGATCGGGCAGATGCGCGAGGGGCAGGACCGGGTGCAGGCCGAGGCGGCGAAACTGGTCAATTCGCTGCGCAACGCGCCCAAGGCGCGCGGGCGCTGGGGCGAGCAGCAGCTGAAGAACGTGCTCGAGACCTGTGGTCTGGCGGAACATACCGATTTCCTGCTCGAACAGAGCATCGATACCGCGGACGGGCGGCTGCGTCCCGACGCGGTGGTCAAGGTGCCCGGCGGCCGCTCGCTGGTGATCGACGCCAAGGTGTCGCTCAACGATTATCAGGACGCGTTCGGGGCGGAAGACGAGGTGACGCGCGAGTCCTTCATGACGCGGCATTGCGGGTCGATGAAGACCCATATCGACGGGCTGAGCCGCAAGGCCTATTGGGACCAGTTCGACGAGGCGCCGGACTATGTCGTCATGTTCGTGCCCGGCGAACATTTTCTCGCCGCGGCGCTCGAACACCAGCCGGACCTGTGGGATTATGCGTTCGAAAAGCGTGTGCTGCTGGCCACGCCCACCAATCTGGTGGCGATCGCGCGGACCGTCGCCAGCGTGTGGCGGCAGGAAGGCCTGGCGCGCGAGGCCAAGCGGATCGGCCAACTCGGCAAGGAGATGTACGATCGCCTCGCCGTCGCCGCCGAGCATCTGAAGCGCGTCGGATCGGGGCTCAATTCGGCGGTCGGAAACTACAACAAGTTCGTCGGCAGCTTCGAGCGCAACGTGCTGGCGACCGGGCGGCGCTTCAAGGAGCTGAACGTGGATACCGGCAAGAAGGAACTGGACGAGGTGCCCGAGCTGGACGCGCTGCCGCGTTACGGCGATGTCGAGGAAGCGCAGGAGGAAGAGGCGTGGTCGGAGGCGGCGGAGTAGGAACTGCCGTCATTGCGAGGAGCGGAGCGACGCGGCAATCCAGGGCGCATTGGCGCTGGCCATCATGTGGAGCGCCGCGCCAACTCTGGATTGCTTCGTCGCCCCGGATAAATCCGGGCCTCCTCGCAATGACAAGAGTTTTTTTCGCACCAGACGGATTATCAGCGGGCCTACCCTACACCGTTCGCCCTGAGCTTGTCGAAGGGCTGCTCTGTTCAAGGGTGAGCTCACTTAATGGATGCGGTCCTTCGACAGGCTCAGGACGAACGGATGTGGGTGAATTGGGTCAGGCGATAACGCTCGTGAAAACGCAACTTCTCCCTAAAGCTCTTCTCAAAAAACCTGGCTCAGCACCGCCACGCGCCCTTCCGGCGCCGTCAAAATCATGTTGCCGTTGGGCGCGTAGCGGATCGCGCCCAGCCGGCGGACGCGGTCGCCGACCGGCTGGGCTTCGGCGGCAGCGAGCAGATCGAGCAGCGCGCGTTCTTGGCCCATCGTGCCGGGCGCGCACGCCATGCGCGTGCTGCGCGCCGGGCCGAAGCTCACCGCCATGCCGTCGATCGCATAGTCCGCCGAGAAGCGGTTGCAGCCGGTCGATCCGCTCACCGTCTGTCCGTCGAAGCGCAGCACCGCGTCGGTGCTCTCGACCGGCAGGCCGTTGACGTCGAGCATCCGCCAGCTGGTGCCAGCCAAGTCCTGCGGCGGCAGGATGCTTCCCCCGCAGCCGCTGAGATCGCGGCCGTCGGGCAGTTGCACCGTCACTGTGTCGTGAAAGCGCCGGTCGCTCATGCCGTCCGAGCATTCGCTGTACGTGACGTCGACCGTCATTGCCTCGGCGACATAGCGCAGCCCGTTGAAACTGGGCGAGGCGGGCGGGGTGGGAATGGTGTAGCGACCGCCATCGGCGCCGTCATAGCGCATCGCCTGCGGATCGATGACCAGGTTCCAGAACGGCTCGGTGCCGAGCGCGCGGTAGGAGGCGGTGTCGACGCCGGCCGGGGGCGCCTGGTCCTGCGTGACCGGCGGATAGTTGAGCGGCGGGTAGAGGTAATTCTGCCCGCAGCCGGACAGGGCGAGGGCGGCGAGCGGCCACAGGGCGAGCGATCAGGTCATGACCCGAAAACGTTCCGCAACCGATATGGGTTCCCGCGGATAGCCCGCGATCCGCCCGCCCGATCAGGTGCGGCGCAGCTGGTTGAGCACCTCATAGGCCATCACCGCCGTCGCCACCGCGGCGTTGAGGCTGTCCGCCTTGCCCATCATCGGCATGCGCACGGTTAGGTCGCACGCCGCCTCGTAATCTTCGGGCAGCCCACGCGCTTCGTTGCCGGTGAGGATGAACACCGGAGGCATGTAGTTAGGCGCCTGATAATCGGTGTCGGTCCGCAGGCTGGTGCCGACCAGTTGCCCCGGTCCGGCGCGCAGCCAGGTCAGGAAATCCGCGCCATTGGCCCGCGCGATTTGCTGCGTGAACAGCGCGCCCATGCTCGCGCGCACCGCCTCGACCGAAAACGGATCGGTGCAGTCGCCCAACAGGATCAGCCCGCCCGCGCCCACCGCGTCGCCGGTGCGCAGCATGGTGCCCAGATTGCCCGGATCGCGGATTTCCTGCGCCACCAGCCAGATCGGCGCGGCGCTGCGGTCGATCGCGTCCAGCGATGTCGGCAGGTCGTCGAATACGCCCAGCACCGTCTGCGGATTGGATTTGCCGGAGAGCTTTTCCAGGATATCGACCGAGGTCTCGATCACCTCGCCGCCACGCGCGAACACATCCTGTTCGAGCGCATCGATGAGCGGGTGAGGATCGGCGCGGTCGGACAGCACCAGCGTTTCGGGCACATGCCCCGCCGCGCGCGCCTCGGTGAGGATGCGCAGCCCCTCGGTCAGAAACCGTCCCTCGCGGCGGCGATGCTTCTTGTCGCGCAAGCTCCTGATGCGCTTGACGGTCGGGTTGGAAAACCCGGTGATGACGTGGCGCGCGGTCACGGTTTCAGCAGTGCTCCAAGACGTTCTATTCGCCGAAGCCGTCCATGACGAGCCCGACCAGCTTGTCCGCGATCCGCTCGGCGTCAGGTCCGGTGACTGCGATGTCGATATCGTTGCCTTTGGCGGCGCCGAGCATCATCAGGCCCATGATCGATCCGCCCGGCACGCCATGCCCGTCCTTCAGCACCTCCACCGCGATGTCATCCGGAAGCCGCGCGACCATGGCGACGAACTTGGCGCTGGCGCGCGCGTGGAGCCCCTTGTCGTTGACGATCGTCACGGTGCGCCGGGCGGTCTCGCTCATTTATTGGAATCCAGCAGTTCGGAGGCCACGGAAATATATTTGCGGCCCGCCTCCTTGGCGGCCGCCACCGCTTCGGCGATCGGCAGGCTGCGCCGTGCAGTGTCGAGCCGGATCAGCATCGGCAGGTTGACTCCCGCGATCACCTCCACCCGGCCTTTTTCGAGCAACGAGATGGCGAGATTCGACGGGGTGCCGCCGAACAGATCGCTCAGGACGATCGCGCCGTCGCCGCTGTCGACCTCGGCCACGGCTTCTCCGATCTGGCGGCGGCGAGCCTCCATATCGTCATTGGGGCCGATGCAGATCGTGGCGACCTGCTCCTGCCGTCCGACGACATGCTGCATGGCGACCAGAAATTCGGTCGCCAGATTGCCATGGGTAACCAGGACCATGCCGATCATATCGTTTCCTCTTGCAGCGACGATCCCGCCCGATCGCCATCCCTGAAATTTTCCAGGCTGTCCACCGGGCGCGATGCCAGGTTGCGGTGGCCGATCGACGGCGCATAGCCTTCCTCTTGCAGCATCCGCGCGAAGCTTTCCGCAAAAAAGACCGAACGGTGACGCCCGCCGGTGCAACCGAACGCGATGTTGACATAGGCCTTGCCCTCGCTCTCGTAGCGCGGGAGCAGAAACAGCACGAGCTCGCGGATCTTGGCGAACGCTTCGTCGAAATCGGTATCGGCGCGCACGTAATCGCCCACCGCCGCGTCGAGCCCGGTGAGCGGGCGCAGCTTGTCGATCCAGTGCGGGTTGCGCAAGAAGCGCAGATCGAAGATCAGATCGGCATTGTGTGGCACGCCGCGTGAAAAACCGAAGCTGGTGACCGAAAGGGTGGTGCCGCGCGATTGCACCTCCTCGAAGCGCTCGCGCACCAGCGTCTTGAGATCGTTGACCGCGAGACCTGTGGTGTCGATGACCGTGTCGGCCCAGCGCCGGAGCGGCTCCATCAGCGAACGTTCCTCGGCGATCCCGTCGGCGGCGGGGCGGTCCAGCGCGAGCGGGTGCGGGCGGCGCGTTTCGGCAAAGCGGCGCCCGAGCTCGGCACCCTGGCAATCGAGGAACAGGGTGGAGATGGTCACGTCCTGCGCCTTTTGCAGCTTCTTGACCTGATCGACCAGATCTTCCGGCGCGAAACCGCGCGTGCGGCTGTCGAAGCCCAGCGCCAGCGGTACGTCGCCCCGTTCCTGGCCTTCGGCGGGCGGGGTCTTGAGCAACCGTCCGACCAGACGGATCGGCAGATTGTCGACCGTCTCCCAGCCAAGATCCTCGAGCTGGTTGAGCGCGGTCGACTTGCCGGCCCCGGACAGGCCGGTGACCAGCAGGATCGTCTTCGGGGCGGCGCGCTCGGTCATCGGAAGGCCCGTTCTTTAGACGTGGTGAAGGTGCCGTCAACCACGGCCCGCAGCGCCCATTCCAGCTTAACCGGCGCGCTCGCCTCGAACGGGGCCAGCCGCACGGCCGGCACGGCGATGCCCAGCCAGCGGCGATGCTCGGGTGTCGGCAGACGTTCGGGCGGCAGATCGCATAGCGCAGCGAGCCGGAACGGCGCGTTGTCGACATGGGGCATTCCGCACAGGCCGATCCCGCGAATTTCCATCCGCCCGGTCATGTTGCCGGTGCCGGACAGTCGGATTGCTTCGCCGTGCACGCCGAGCAGCACAAGGTCGTCCGCGATCAGCAGCGCGCCGCGATCGATCAGCCGCAGCGCGAGATCGGACTTGCCGGAGCCCGGCGCGCCCAGCAGCAGCACGCCTGTGCCGCCGATCGACACCGCGGTGCCGTGCAGCGCCTCGGAGCGCGGCGGCGCGCCGCTCATGCCATGCCTCCCGCGCGCGGCAGGCGGATTTCGAAACAGGCGCCCTCGCGTCCGTCGATCCGGTCGACCGCGCGGATGCTGCCCTGGTGCCCGTCGATGATGGTGCGGGCGATGGCCAGGCCGAGGCCGCTATGCTTGCCGAACCCCTCCTGCGCGGGGCGGCGACTGTGGAACCGTTCGAACACCGCCTCGCGCTGATCCGGCGGCACGCCGGGGCCCTCGTCCATCACCCGCACCAGTACCTCGCGCGGCGTCTTGCTGGCCAGTATCTCGACTTCGCCTCCGGGGGGGGAGAAGGACACCGCGTTGTCGATCAGATTTTCGAGAACGCGCTCGAGCCGCACCCCTTCGCCCATCACCGGGGCCTCGCCCCCGGCGGGACGGACGAAGCGCAGATAGACCTTGGTTTCGGTCGAACGCTCGCGCCGCGCGACGAGCAGCTGGTCGATCATCGCGGCCAGATCGATCCGCTCGAACTGGGCGCGCGAGAGCTGCGAATCGACGCGGCTCGCCTCGCTGATGTCGCTGATCAGCCGGTCGAGCCGGCGCACGTCGCTGGACGCGATCGCGAACAGCTTCGCGCGCAGCTCCGGGTCTTCGACCCGTTCCAGCGATTCGAGTGCGGACCGCAGCGAGGCGAGCGGGTTCTTCACCTCATGCGCGACATCGGCGGCAAAGGCCTCGGTCGCGTCGATCCGGTCTCTCAGCGCATTGGACATGTCGGATATGGCGCGCGCCAGCATGCCGATCTCGTCGCGGCGCGAGGGGAGGCGGGGAATCGAAACCTCGCGCGCGAAACCCAGCCGGACCTTTACTGCGTTGCGCGCGAGCAAGCGCAGCGGTTTGACGATGGTGCGCGCCAGGAATAGCGAGAGCCAGACCGAGATCAGCAGCACCAGGACCGAAAAGATCGCGATCGTCAGCCGCTCCTCGCGGATGATGCCGCGAATATCGGCAGCGCGCGTGGTGAGAAGCAGCGCGCCGCCGCCATGCCGGCGCGCGGCGCTCAGAACATAGGCACCGTCCGGGCCTTGCCGCGCAACGCTGGCCGTGCCGCCGCCGGCCGCCGCCATGATTTCGGGCCAGCTCTGCGCGATATCGGGTGCCGGATCGCGGTATTCAGGGGGCGCGGCCGTGCCGACCAGCGCATCGGTTACACGGTCGACTTCGCTGGCGAAGACGCGGCGGAAGGGGATCGAATCGATTTGCTGCACATCATAGGTCGGCCGGGCCAGTGCAAAGCTGTCGACGATCTTTGAGCCGCCGGGTCCGTACAGCCTGATGCGAGCGTCGAGCGCCTGCGCGCTGTCGACCAGAAAAGCGTTGCGCTTGGCGACGGGCAGCAGCGCGAGCGCACGGGCGATCGCATCGCCCTCACGCTGCAGGGCCTCGATGCGGATTTCGGTCAGGCGCGAACGATAGCTGTCGAGAAAGAACAGCCCGCCCGCGAGCAGCACCACGGCAAAGATGTTGACCGCCAGGATGCGCGTGGTGAGCGACATCCGCCGCGACCAGCCCAAAGCCAGGCCGGCCGGTTCATTCGGGGGAGTAGCGATAGCCCGCTCCGTACAGCGTATCGATCGCCTCGAACCCGGCATCGAACTCTCGGAATTTGCGGCGCAGTCGCTTGATATGGCTGTCGATCGTGCGATCGTCGACATAGACATCGTCCTGATAGGCCGCATCCATCAGCTGGCTGCGCGTCTTGACCAGGCCGGGCCGGGTGGCGAGCGCTTGCAGGATCAGGAATTCGGTTACGGTCAGGCTGATAGGAGCGCCCTTCCAGCGCACCTCGTGCCGTGCTTCGTCCATCACCAGATCGCCGCGCTCCATCGGCTCGCTGCCTTCCTCGTCGCCATGGGCCTCGGCCGCGCGTTTCATATAGTCGACGCGGCGCAGGATCGCCTTGATCCGCGCCAGCAGCAACCGCTGCGAAAAGGGCTTGGTGATGTAATCGTCCGCGCCCATCGCCAGACCCAGCGCCTCGTCGAGCTCATCATCCTTGGAGGTCAAAAAGATGACCGGGAACTCATGCTTCTCGCGGATACGGCGCAGCAGCTCCAGCCCGTCCATGCCGGGCATCTTGACGTCGAGCACGGCGAGATCGGGCGGGTTGTCGACGATCGCGCCAAGCGCGGCCTGCGGATCGGAATAGATCCGCGTGGTGTAGCCCTCCGCCTGCATCGCGATGGAGACCGAGGTGAGGATGTTCTTGTCGTCGTCGACGAGGGCGATCGTGCCGGCCATTGGGGTCCTGTCCTTATTGCTCCAGCCCGCCGCGCGTTAGGACAGCGCGCCCGCCGCCGCAACCTTGGCGGCGATGATCGGCGCGATGGCCGTGACACCGGTAGACGGCCGAACATATCGGTTTTCCGGGCTTGCTGCGTTCCGGTTTACGTCGGTGCAGCGACGATTGACGCCTTGGCGAAGCTGATCTACGCCTGACGTATAAATACATGATCGCTACGGTCGTCGACGCTCCCGAGCCGCGTCGGGTGCGCGTGGCCTTTGCCGTAGAAGTGGCCTTTGCCGTAGAAAGAGTGCGTCCCATGCCGTCCAACCATAATTTCTCCGCCCCGAACGTCTCGCTGGCCGATCAGGGTCTTTCCGTTTCCGCCGATTGTCTCTGGAATCTGCAGCGTGCCGCGCTCGTCGAAGCCGCCATCGCGAACGGGGAGGGGCGCCTGGCCAAGGATGGGCCGCTGGTGGTCGAGACCGGCAAGCATACCGGCCGCTCGGCCAAGGACAAGTTCATCGTGCGCGATGCCGAGACCGAGGGCAGTGTCTGGTGGGACAACAACGCGTCGATGTCGCCCGATCATTTCGCCGCGCTGAAGGAGGATTTCCTGAAGGCGTTGGGCGAGAAGACGACGCTCTACTGCCAGGACCTGTTCGGCGGATCGCAGCCCGAGCACCGCGTCGCCGTACGGGTGATCAACGAGCTCGCCTGGCACAATCTTTTCATCCGCACCATGCTGTGCCGCCCCACCGCGGACGAGCTGGCCGGGTTTACCCCCGAATATACCGTGATCGACTTGCCCAGTTTCCAGGCCGATCCCGCCCGTCACGGCACGCGCGGCGAGACGGTGATCGCGGTCAACTTTTTGGAGAAGCTGATCCTGATCGGCGGCACCCGCTATGCCGGCGAGATGAAGAAGGGCGTTTTCGGCCTGCTCAACTATCTGCTCCCGCCCAGATCCGTGATGCCGATGCATTGCAGCGCCAATATCGGCCCCGAAGGCGATACCGCGGTGTTCTTCGGCCTGTCGGGCACCGGCAAGACGACGCTCAGCGCCGATGCGAGCCGGACGCTGATCGGCGACGACGAGCATGGCTGGTCCGATAGCGCGGTGTTCAATTTCGAGGGCGGCTGCTACGCTAAAATGATCCGCCTCAGCGAGGAAGCCGAGCCCGAAATCTACTCGACCACGCGCCGTTTCGGCACGGTGCTGGAAAACGTCGTGATAGACGAGGCGACCCGCGCGCTCGATCTCGACGATGCAAGCCTGGCCGAGAACAGCCGCGGCGCCTATCCGATCGAATTCATCCCCAACACCAGCGAAAACAATCTCGGCCCGGTGCCGAAAAACGTGATCATGCTCACCGCCGACGCGTTCGGCGTGCTGCCCCCGATTTCACGGCTGACGCCCGATCAGGCGATGTATCATTTCCTCTCGGGCTATACCGCCAAGGTCGCGGGTACCGAGATCGGCGTGACCGAGCCCGAGGCGACCTTTTCCACCTGCTTCGGCGCGCCGTTCATGCCGCGTCACCCCAGCGTCTACGGCAACCTGCTGAAGGAGCGCATCGCCGAGGGCGGGGTGCAGTGCTGGCTGCTCAATACCGGCTGGACCGGCGGCAAATACGGCGCCGGCAGCCGCATGCCGATCAAGGCCACGCGCGCCCTCCTCAACGCCGCGCTCGACGGCAGCCTGAACGACGCCGAATTCCGCACCGATCCCAATTTCGGGTTCGCGGTGCCGATGGCGGTGCCGGGCGTCGACGCCGCGATCCTCGATCCGCGCGAAACCTGGGCCGACCAGGCCGCCTATGACGAGGCGGCGGCGAAGCTGGTGAAGCTGTTCATCGACAATTTCGCGGCGTTCGAAGCGCATGTCGATGCGGGCGTCCGGGAGGCTGCGCCGACGGCGGCTTGAGAGAAACGGGTCGACGCAAGCTCGGCTTGGCGAAAATGGTCGCGGCCGCTAGCGTGCAATGCATGAACCGCTTTCTCATGCTGTCCGCGCTGTTGGCTGCCGCGACGGCTGCCGATGCGCAACCGACGGCGGGCGAACCGGGCCGAGGCTTCGAGGTCGAGCGATACGCCGTGGCGCTTCGGCCCGACCTTGCAACGACAGCCGTTTCCGGCGTGGAAACGATCGTGGTTCGCGGCACGTCCGATGCGGTGACGCGGTTGGCATTCAGCCCCAACGCTCTGCACATCAGCGAGGCGACGGTGGACGGCGCTCCGGTCGCATCGCAATCGGGCGATGACGCCATTGTGTTCGTTTTGCCCCACGTTCTGCGCAAAGGCGACGAGGCCGAACTGCGGTTTCGGTTCGCCGGTACTCCGGCGCGCGGCGTCACGGCGGTCGCGAACGGTATCTATAGCAGCTATTTCGCATGCGACTGGATGGTGTGTCTGCAGGATTCCCCCGGCGACAAGGCCGATCTGACGCTCGACCTCTTCTTACCGGCCGGAGTGGAGTCGGTGGCCGTCGGGCGCGCGGGACCGAAGGTGGCACTGCCCGGCGATCTGGTGCGCCATCGCTGGCGATCCCGCCAGCCCTATTCGCCTTATCTCTACGCCTTTGCCGCCGGTCCGTTCGCGCGCCGCTCCGTCGAGAGCGTGGCGGGCGAACTCGTCTATCTCGATGGGACCGGGACCGGTGCCGATCTGACCGCGCTGTTTGCGCAGGCGCCTGCGATCGCCGGGTTTCTTGCCGACAAGGCCGGGATGCCGTTTCCGGATCGTCGCTATGCCCAGCTGCTGGTTCCCGGGAGCGAAGCGCAGGAAGCGGCCAGCTTCTCGCTGATCGGCAATACCGAGTTGGACGCCGAGCGCGACGATCCGTCATCGGCCTGGATCGTCGCTCACGAAATGGCGCATCAGTGGTGGGGCAATCTCGTCACCTGCGCAACCTGGCGGGATTTCTGGCTGAACGAAGGGATGGCCACCTTCATGGTGGCGGCATGGGAAGAGCATGGCTCGGGCGAGGCCGCCTATCGGCAAGAGCTCGATATCGCGCGCCGAAAGGTCGCGCGGGCTCGTGAACTGGGCTACGACAAGCCGCTCGCCTGGGCGGGAAAATATCCCTCGCTTGGGGTGCGGCGGGCCATCCAGTACAGCAAGGGCGCGCTGTTCCTGGCCGATTTGCGTCAGTCGCTCGGCGATGCCGCGTTCTGGAATGGGGTGCGCACCTATACGCGGCGGCATGCCGGGGAAACGGTGACCAGCAAGGACTTCCAGAATGCCATGGAAGAGGCGAGCGGCCGCGATCTCTCGCTCATGTTTGCCGAGTGGGTTTACGGCGCGCCGGTCGCATCCGACGAATGACGGCCCGCAATGGTCGCCCATCGCAGGCCGTTATTCCATTCAAATCCGTTTAGTTCGTGAACTCTGCAGAAACCTGCCCGCCATGCGCGGCGAGTTCCTGCATCACCTTGTCGTGCAGCCACAGGTTCATCTCCGCGCTGCCGTCCTTGGCGCCGGAATAGCCGAGTTCGGACGCCAGTTCCTTGCGGTTGTCGAGGCTGGGATCGATGCCGACCAGCTTCATCAGGTCGACGATCGAGGTGCGCCAGTTGAGCTTGTCGCTGCCCGGCTTCTGTTCGAGCATGCGCTCGACGTCCGCCTGCGTCATCCGGGTCTGGGTGGGAGCAGCGCCAGGTGTGGCCGTTGTCGGGCGCGGTGCGGTGTTGGCGTTGGGCACGGTCGCTTTCTTGCCTTTATGCCCAAAAATAGCGTCTTTGATCTTGCCGAAAATGCTCATCATGCGTCTCCTCAGAATACCCGGGGGCGGGTCGATCAGGGAAACGCATGACGTGCGATATCGGTCGTGTGGAAAGAAATTAAATTGGTTTGCGTGCCTAGCCAAGCATTTAAACGATATGAAGATTTGCAGCGGAACAGAAATTCCCGGCACGGCGTTTCCCGCTTTGGCCCGCACTATTTTTGGCCAAGCCTTTTTCATGCGCAAGGAACTTCGCGATGCAGCTGCTTCAGGAACTTCAGCAAAATGGCGGGATCGATGCGATGGCGCGCGATCTTGGCGTGAGTAAGGGCACGGCGTTGCAGGGAGCGGAAGCGCTGCTTCCGGCTGTGCTGGGCGGGTTCAAGCAAAGTGGGCAGAGCGCGGGAGGCTTGGGCGGCTTGCTGGGAATGATCGGCGGTTTGGGCGGCGGCGGATTGCTCGACACCGTGCTCGGCAGCCAGCCGACCGATGTCGGGACGGGCAATCAAGTGCTCGGCAATATCTTCGGATCGAAGGATGTCAGCCGCAATGTCGCGGGTCATGTCGCGCAGAAGACAGGACTGTCCGGCGATCTGTTAAAGAAAATGCTGCCAATCCTTGCGATGCTGGTGGCCGGCTACTTCGCCAAGCACCACGGCGCCGCAGCGCCCGCCGCACCGGCATCGGGAAGCATGGGAGGCGGCTTCGGCGGATTGGGCAAGATGCTGGACATGGACGGCGACGGCAACCCGCTGAACGACCTTATCGGCATGGCGGGCAAGCTGGGCCGCTGATCCGGCCCGCCGGGGCGCGAGATTACAGCGCCTTGCGCATCACCACGAATTCCAGCGGCGGATCGAGCGCGACCGGAAACGGCCGCCGCTCGCCCGTCGGTGCATAGCCGCGCCGCCGGTAATAAGCGATCAGCTCGCCGCGCACGGATACCACCCACATCACCATGGTTCGCGCACCGAACAGCGCGGGCGCCTGCGCTTCGGCGTGGCGCAGGATGGCATCGCCCAGCCCGCCGCCCTGCAGCGCCGGATCGACCGCGAGCATACCCAGATACGCCCCGTCTGGTGCCTGCCGTGACAGCCGCACGCAGCCGACCGGCGCCGCCCCCCGCCATGCACCGATCAGCCGGTCGTCCGGCGAGGAGATGATCCCGGCCAGCTCGTCGGCGCTCGTCCGCGGCGATGCGATCAGATCCGCCTCGTGCGTCCACCCCAGCCGCGCGCTCTCTCCGCGATAGGCACGCTCGATCAGCGCATGCAAAGCGGGAATGTCGCCGGGTTCGGCGGGACGGAACGACAGGGGTGAAGACGAAGAGACGGCCATGGCTTCCCCCTTCGCGCAAATCGAAGCGCGCGCCAATCCCGCGCGGTTGCGGGCCGTTCCAAACGATACCAAAGGTCTGGCCGGTAGCATCGGCATTGGTGGATTCGAGTCTGGCCGCTTACGGCTAGAATTGGGACTTTACAGTCGGTCCGCTGTTGGCAAATGTGGGGGGAAAGCGAACATTTCGCCAGTCGGCATAATTCGCGCAATCAACGCCGTTCATCCGATGATCCTGCGTGCTCGAAGCGGTCATCGCGATGGCCTCTGGTGTTTGATGAGTCCCAACATCAATGCACGCCTCATCCCGGCGGAGTGGCTCAAACCGAGCTCGTAACATCCGATAAGTCGCGGGCGCGATATAGAGGCTCCCAGCCTGTTTATTCCGCTGCTCAATCCAGTTCCATGTAACATCTTCGGGGCAGTCCAGACGGTAAAGAACAGCCTTCCCGCCGTGCCGCGATATGAGGGACTGGACGTACTCTCGCTCCGCTTGCGACCAGAATCCAAAGTCCAAGATGACGTTTATCCCAAGGTCAAGGCATCGAGTCCAGACCTCCTCCATCGTTTCAAATACCCGGCGCGCATATTCTTGGAAGTGCTCAGCAGGAGGATCGTTGCCGTAGAACCTGACCATCCACTCATCGTGAGTAAACCGAACAGCTGCCTGTTCTTTCTCCAATCGCTTAGCGAATGTCGTCTTACCCACCCCGAGGAAGCCGTGGATCATGTAAGCTTTGGGTGCGGGCAGCATGACCTTGCTTAAACCAGAACGGCAACTGCTGATAGGGTAGACCTGTAAGCCTCCTGTCCGCTAACCACCATTTGTCGCCATTCCCGGTCGCCGAAATATCGCGCGGGAGCGTCCGCTATCAAGCTCCGGCGATTCGGTGCCTTACGTCCATCTCTGGTCGATTCCAGACCAGTCGCTGTGGTACGGCAGGAAAAACAAAGCGTGTCAGACCATTACAGGTGGCGGGCAGCATCCATACGCTGATGCAGGATTCGCATGACGGCAATTCCGTAACGCATCGGCCGAAAATAGATGACGTGCCGCTCGACACTGCGCCGCCGGTAGCCCGGTCGAATATTGCCGCAGCCCTGCGCCTGCTGCGGCGCTGCGGCCAGATCAGCGCAGGCGGCTTCGATAAGATCGGTATAGCGCATGGCCTGGGGCAAACCCCACTGCGCCGCGGTATAATCGAAGACTTCATCAAGATCGCGCTGCGCCATCGGGCTGAGCCGATATTCAGCCATGCTGCGCGGCTTTGCGCTGCTTGAACCCGGCAAAGTCGAACTGCTCCGGCTCGCCGCTCCGCTCGCCCTCGATCAGCGCCTGACGGATACTCTCGACTTCAAAGCTCCGCTCCTGCTCGCGCCGGATAAGATCGCGAATCGCCTCGCTGTCGTTGGTGTAATTGCCCGCGTCGATCTGGGCGGCAATCCATGCATCCTGCTGCTGGGTAAGAGTGATGGTTTTGCGCACGGTCGCCATGTCGGGCCTCCAGCTTTGCTACCAGAAGATAGCTCTTTCATACTATTGGTGCGATTTAACGCAGATAGGGTATGGCTGCAAGGGGCCTTACCGCTTTCGGCCACGCCCCAGCGACTGCTTCCAGGCGGTCAAGATTTGAAACCGTATGACCGGACCTGGTCGAAAGCGGTCATCAGCCTCGGCGATGCCGTATCAATTCCACTTACGGGCTACACCCCGTCGTCTTCGATCAGCTTTTGCGGCTGTTCGAGCACCAGCACGCCGGCATCGACGTGCAACACGCGCGCGGTTTCGCCGATGGCCAGATCGGGACCGCGCGCCGGCCACACCGAATCGCCGACCTTTACGCGCCCGCCATTGGCGCTCACCGGCACCACCACGGTGACCGAGGTGCCGACGAGCCGGGCCGAGCGGTTGTTGAGATCGGGGTCGCTGCTCGCCACCGGATTGCGCTTGTAGATGCGGTGGCCGATCATGATCGCGGCCAGCAGAAACAGCGCGAACAGGCCGATCTGAAAGGTTGGGCCGAAATCGTACATCCAGGTGGCGACCCCGGTCAGCACCGCGGCGATCCCGACGAACAGCAGATAGATACCCGGCACCAGCATCTCGGCGACGACCAGCAGGACGCCGCCGATCATCCACAGTAGATAGGGATCGATATCGTCCATGGATCAACTTTCCCGCGGACCGTTGCCGGTGTTGAGACCACCGCCATCGCGGGTTCTTTCCGCGGCGAACGGGCTCGCGACGATTTGCGAGGGTCTCGCCTTCGCCGTCGCCGCGTCGGCATGGCCGCCCAGCGCCTCGCGCGCCAGCTCGCCGATCCCGCCGATCGATCCGATCAGCTGCGTCGCCTCGACCGGGAACAGGATCGTCTTGGCATTGGGCGAGGTGGCGAAGCCGGCGATCGCCTTCACATAATCCTGCGCCACGAAATAGTTGAGCGCCTGCGGATTGCCGTCGCGGATCGCCTCGGAGACGACCTGCGTGGCCTTGGCCTCCGCCTCCGCCTCACGCTCGCGTGCTTCGGAATCGCGATAGGCGGCCTCGCGGCGGCCCTCGGCGGCGAGGATCTTGGACTGCTTCTCGCCCTCGGCGCGCAGGATGTTCGAGGCGCGGTCGCCCTCGGCGTCGAGGATCTGCGCACGCTTGATCCGCTCGGCCTTCATCTGGCGGGCCATCGCTTCGACGATGTCGGCGGGCGGGCGGATGTCCTTTATTTCCACGCGGGTGATCTTGACGCCCCAGGGTGTGGTGGCATCGTCGACAACATGCAGGAGGCG
Organism: Novosphingopyxis sp.; assembly: GCF_965218915.1. Classification (GTDB taxonomy): domain Bacteria; phylum Pseudomonadota; class Alphaproteobacteria; order Sphingomonadales; family Sphingomonadaceae; genus Novosphingopyxis. The sequence continues at coordinate 1,516,976 of NZ_OZ244708.1, forward strand.
CGCGTTGATTTCGTCGCGCTTGGACAGGGTTTCATCGAGGTCCATGGAGCCCATTACGGTGCGCAAGTTGGTGGTCGTGAGGTTCAGGATCGCGTTGTACAGATCGGACACCTCGTACGCCGCCTTGGGCGCGTCGAGCACCTGGAAGAACACCACGCCGTCGGACGAGATCATGGCGTTGTCCTTGGTGATGATCTCCTGCCCCGGAATGTCGAGCACCTGCTCCATCATGTTCACCTTGCGCCCAACGCCGTAGAAGAACGGCGGCACGAAGACGAGGCCAGGGGTGGCGGTGGTGGTGTACCGCCCGAAATGTTCGATGGTGTAATGATAGCCCTGGTGGACGATCTTCACGCCCATGAGGCCGTAGACGATGACGAGTAGCGCGATGGCGCCGACCAGATAAAGCACCTTGAAAACCTCCTTTGCCGTGGCGGCGATTTTGCGGCAAAGGGTTAGCGATGAAAAGCCTTATTCGATGAAAGAGCGATCGGGGATGACCGCGGAAGCCGGCCCGAAGCTTCACCATGTGCGTTCGGCGCTGTTCGTGCCCGGCGGTCGGCAAGGTGCGCTGGACAAGGCGGCGGGACTGGCGGCGGACATGATCGTGGTCGATCTGGAAGACGCCGTCGCTCCCGATGCCAAACGCGGCGCGCGGGCCATCGCCGCCGATGCGATCCGCGGCGGCTTCGGCGGCGACAAGCTGATCGCGCTGAGGATCAACGCGGCGGGCACCGACTGGCACAATGGCGATCTGGAGCTGCTCGATGGCCTGCCGGTCGATTATGCGGTGCTTCCCAAGGTGGGCGATCCGGATGCCGTCGATGCGCTGAACGGGCGGCTGTCGGTGCCGGTCCTGGCGATGATCGAAACCGCCGCCGCCATCTACGCGGCGCGCGCCATCGCCGCGATGGAGCCGGTGGCGGGGCTGCTCGCGGGCACCAACGATCTGGCGCTCGATCTCGGTGTCAGGGCCGGGCCGGGCCGCGAAGGTCTGGAGCTGGCGTTGCAGACCATCGTGCTGGCGGGCGCGGCGGCGCGCAAGCCGGTGTTCGACGGCGTGTGCAACCGGCTCGACGATGCCGATATGCTCGAGCGCCAGTGCGTGCAGGGCCGCGCTTATGGCTTCACCGGCAAAACGCTGATTCATCCCGGCCAGATCGAGACCGCCAATCGCCTGTTCGCGCCGGACGAGGCCGAACTCGATCGTGCCGACGCGCTGATCGAGGCATCCAAGGGCGGCGCGGCGCGTTTTCGCGGCGAAATGATCGAGGATCTGCACGTCATCGAGGCCAGGAAGCTGCTCGCGCGGGCGGGGAGGCGAGCCTGACCCCTATGTTCCGGCGCGTTTTGCCATTTTTCCTGTTATGTGTCGCATCACCGCTCCATGCGGAGCCGGGACAGTCGGCTGTTACCGGGGCGGTGACGCCGGGCGATCTGCGTCCGCACATCGCCTATCTGGCGAGCGATGCGCTGCAGGGCCGCGCGCCGGACAGCGAAGGCGGGCGCATGGCGGCGCATTATATCGCGACCGAGTGGAACGCCGCGGGACTGCAGCCAGGCGCGGAGGACGGCGGCTGGTATCAACCGGTGGCGATGGTGACGCGCAAACCGCTGCTCGGCAGCATCCGGTTCAACAGTCTCGACGGCAAACCGATCGCGATTCCCGAGCGCTCGCTATTGCTGTCGGGCCGCGAGCCGAGCGACGAACTGCGCGGAGTCCGGCTGGTGTTCACGGGATACGGTATCGCGCCCGGCGCACCCTTGCCCGAGCTCAAGGGCAGGCTCGCGCTGATGCTCGCTCACCATGCCGATGGCGACAAGCGCAATCTCGCCGAGCGGGCGGCCGTCCTGGCCGCGGCGGGCGCGGCGGGCGTGATCCTGATCTTCGATGCCGGCGACCCGGTCAGCCGCTTGCGCGAGCCCTGGTTCCACCCATCGAGCGAGCTGGCCGCCGCCGACGCGCAGCGCCCCGTCTTCTACGGCGGGATCGGCGACGATGCGGCGCGGCGGCTGTTCGCGGCGTCGGGCGACACGCTGGTCGAGGCGCGGCTGCGCGCCGAAGACAACCGCGCGATCATCGAACCGCTGGCGATCACCGCCGATCTGTCGACCAGGAGCGAGATCGAGCATCTCGACAGCAACAATATCGTCGGCAAATTGCCCGGCGCCGATCCGGCGGCGGGCGCGGTGCTGTTCCTGGCGCATTGGGACCATCTCGGCCTGTGCCGGCCCGCAGGCGCGCCCGATCGCATCTGCAACGGCGCGGTCGACAATGCCAGCGGCGTCGCGGTGCTGATCGAGGTGGCGAAGCGCCTGGCCAAGACGCCCCCGCTCGACCGCGACATCTATTTTCTGGCGACCACCGGCGAGGAGATCGGCCTGCTCGGCGCCAAGGCGTTCGCCGAACGGCCGCCGGTGCCGCTGGACAAGATCGTCGCGGCGTTCAACCTCGATACCGTGGCGGTCGGTCCGGCCGGCGCGCCGGTGGCGATCATCGGCCGCGGCCGGACGCCGATCGCCGGCGACGTCGCCAAGGTCGCCGCGTCGATCGGCCGCGGCGTCGATGCGGACGACGACGCCAATGCCTATATCAGACGCCAGGACGGCTGGATGCTGCTGGACAAGGGCGTGCCCACGGTGATGGCCAACGGCGCCTTTTCGGACGGCGCGCGGCTGGAGGCGTTCATATCGGGTGCCTATCACACGCCCGGCGACGAGCTGACCGACGACACCGATCTGTCCGGCGCGGCGGAGGATGCGGACTTGCATGTCGCGCTGGGCCGCTATTTCGGGGATGAGGGCCGTTATCCTGGAAGGTAACACTCTGAATTCAACGTCATCCCGGGCTTGACCCGGGATCCAGGGTCCAGCGGCAGTTCCATCTCGCCCTGGATCCCGGATCGAGTCCGGGATGACGCAACAATTTGGCGATTATGTACCTTGCAAACCCGTTTCATTTTTCATCACCCCAGCGTCATTTTTTCGTCACCCCAGCGGAAGCTGGGGTCTCGGGCGGGATTGCCATGAGGCCTGAGATGCCGGCTTTCCGGGTCCCAACAAAGTACTACTTTGTTGGGTGCACTTTCGCCGGCATGACGAACGAAGAAAGGCGGAGCTATGCCGTTTCTGAGTTTCCATCCGACTGGGTTTGCAAAGCACATGATCGCCAATAATCTGGCGGAACCGACAGGCCGGGCATGACAGGGACTGGCGAACCCCACCAACCGCCGTTACATGGACCGCCACGCAACCCCCGGCAGGCAGCACCCGACATGATCGATATTCCCCTCGGCCTCACCTTTGACGACGTGCTGCTGCAGCCCGCCGCCTCCGATCTGGTGCCGAGCGAGGCGGATACGAGCACCTACATCACCAAAGCGATCCAGCTCAACATCCCGGTGCTGTCGGCGGCGATGGACACGGTGACCGAGGCCAGCATGGCGATCGTCATGGCGCAGCTGGGCGGGCTCGGCGTGCTGCACCGCAATCTCTCGATCAGGGAGCAATGCGCCGCCGTGCGGCAGGTGAAGCGCTTCGAATCGGGCATGGTGGTGAACCCGATCACGATCCAGCCGGGCGCCACGCTGGCCGAGGCGCAGGCGATCATGGCCGAGAACCGCATCTCGGGCATCCCGGTGGTGGAGAGCGACGGCAGGCTCGTCGGCATCCTCACCAATCGCGATGTGCGCTTCGCCGAGAATCCGGACCAGCGCGTGGCCGAGCTGATGACTTCGGATGATCTGGCGGTTGCCCCGGCGGGCGTGACGCAGGAGGAGGCCAAGCGCCAGCTGCACCAGCGCCGCATCGAAAAACTGCTGGTGGTCGACGATGCCTATCGCTGCGTCGGCCTGATCACGGTCAAGGATATCGAAAAGGCGGTGATGAACCCGGAGGCGACCAAGGACGGCAGCGGCCGCCTGCGCGTCGCCGCGGCGACCACCGTCGGCGACAAGGGGCTGGAGCGCACCCGCGCGCTGATCGAGGCGGGCTGCGACGTGATCATGGTCGATACCGCGCACGGCCACAGCAAGATGGTCGGCGAGGCGGTGAGCGCGATCAAGCGGATGTCGAACGAGGTGCAGGTGGTCGCCGGAAACGTGGCTACGGCGGAGGCGACCAAGGCGTTGATCGACGCGGGCGCGGACGGCGTGAAGGTCGGCATCGGCCCGGGCTCGATCTGCACCACGCGCGTGGTCGCGGGCGTCGGCGTGCCGCAGCTGACCGCGATCCTGAACAGTTCCGAAGAGGGCCGCAAACATGGCATCCCGATCATCGCCGACGGCGGCCTCAGAACCTCGGGCGACGTCGCCAAGGCGCTGGCGGCGGGCGCGTCCTGCGTGATGGTCGGCTCGCTGCTCGCGGGCACCGAGGAAGCGCCCGGCGAGACGTTCCTGTATCAGGGGCGCAGCTATAAAAGCTATCGCGGCATGGGCTCGGTCGGCGCGATGGCGCGCGGCTCGGCCGACCGCTATTTCCAGCAGGACATCACCGACCAGATGAAGCTGGTGCCCGAAGGCATCGAGGGCCAGGTGCCGTTCAAGGGCGCCGCGCGCGACGTGGTGCACCAGCTGGTCGGCGGGGTGAAGGCGGCGATGGGCTATACCGGCAGCCGCACGATCGAGGATCTGCGCGCCGCGAAGATGGTGCGGATCACCAACGCCGGGCTGCAGGAAAGCCATGTCCACGACGTGGCGATCACCCGCGAGGCGCCGAACTATCCGACGCGGTGAAATCTATCCACGGCGTGGGATGAGGCGGGTCTTCTGCTCGCCTCTCAGGCTGCCATAAAATCAGCCGTCATCCCGGGCTTGACCCGGGATCCAGGGTCCAGCGGCAGTGCCATCTCGCCCTGGATTCCGGGTCAAGCCCGGAATGACGTATCTTGGGAGGGGCGCGGAAGTGCAGCATTGCATCCGCGGTCTTAGCATCCAACCCAACAGCAAATCGCTGTCCTACATCGCCGCTTTTGATTATCCTCCGATCATGCCCATCGACACGCCTCGACTCCGCCGCCGCGAGCGGCATCATTCATTCATTCGAAGCATCACGAAGATGAACGACATTCTCTCCCTGGACAGTGTGACCCGTGTGACCTTGCGCATTCTGCAACCGGGGTCGGCATGACCCCCGCCGCCCGGGTCCAATCCGCAATCGACCTGCTCGACGAGATCATCGTCGCCGCCCGCGACGGCGGGCCGGCGGCGGACGTGATTGCCCGGCAGTTCTTCAAGGCGCGGCGCTATGCGGGTTCCAAGGATCGCCGCGCGGTGCGCGATCTGGCGTGGAACGCGATCCGGCGGTGGGGCGATCGGCCCGCCAGTGGGCGCGCGGCGATGATCGGCATGGCCGCGGCGCAGCCCGAACTGGCGGCGATGTTCGACGGGGCGGGGCATGGTCCCGCGCCGATCGAACCCGGCGAAGCGACGGCGAGCGGACGCACGATCCCCGGCTGGCTCCTGAAACGCTTCGCCGCGCCGGTGCGCCGCGAGCTCGATGCGCTGCTGGAGCGCGCGCCGCTCGATCTGCGCGTGAACCGCCTGAAGGCCGCGCGAGACGAGGCGCTGGAGGCGCTTGCCGGCCTCGGCGCGGAGGCGGTCGAGAGCGCCCCCGATGCGCTGCGCCTGCCGGAGGGTAGCGATGTCCTGTCCACCGCCGCCTACCGGGAAGGACGGGTCGAGATCCAGGACCTCGGCAGCCAGCTGATCTGCCAGGCGAGCGGCGCGCGGCCCGGCATGACCGTGCTCGATCTATGCGCGGGCGCGGGCGGCAAGACGCTGGCGCTCGCCGCGCTGATGGAGAATCGCGGACGGCTGATCGCCGCCGACACCGACCGCCGCCGTCTCGGCCAGCTGCCCGAACGCGCGGAGCGGGCCGGGGCGAGCATCGCCGAGACGCTGCTGCTCGATCCGGGCAAGGAAGCCGACGCGCTGGCCGCGATGGCGGGAACATGCGATGTCGTGCTGGTCGATGCTCCCTGCTCGGGCACCGGCACCTGGCGCCGCAACCCGGAGACGCGCTGGCGGCTGACGCCCAAGCGGCTGGAGGCGGTGACCGCGCTGCAGGTGCGGCTGCTGAAGGTCGCCGCGACCATGGTCGCGCCGGGCGGCCGGATGGTCTATGCCGTCTGCTCGCTGCTGGACGAGGAGGGCGCGATGCAGGCGGACCGGTTTCTGGAAGATCATACGGGTTGGAAGGCGCCGGGCCAAGCGGGTCCCGGCCGCGTTCATGGGAAGGGAACTTTGCTCGATCCGTCCCATGACGGGTGCGACGGCTTTTATTTCGCCTGCTTCTCGCCCACATGACGGCAACACGCGAATCAATCCGGGATCTGATCATGCGCTTTTCACCTGCCGCCATCGCCCTTTCGCTCGGCCTCGCCATGGTCTCGAGCGCCGGTCTGTCGAAGCCGGACATGCCGGATGTGAACCCGCGCGCGCTGGCGCTGGCCGACCGGGCCGCGGCCGCGGCGTCGTCGGGCGATTACGAGGGTGCGATCGGCCTTTACGAGACCGCGCTGACGGTCGATCCCGCCTTTCAGCAGGCGTTCGTGTCGCTCGCCGACATCGCGCGCGCGCAGGGCTTGGACGGCAAGGCGATCCGGCTCTACCGCGAGTCGCTGAAGCGCGATCCCAATGACGAGACGGCCTTGGCGGGCGAGGGTCGGGCGCTGGCCGAGCGCGGCGCGCTGGAGCGCGCGCGCGAGGATCTGGCGCGGCTGCGATTGCTCTGCCGGACGCGCTGCGATGTCGCCGACGCGCTGTCGCTGGCGATCGACCAGGCCGCGGCGCGGCCGGTGCGCTCGGCCGAGGCGGTGACGCCCGCGACCACGGTCGAGGAAGCCGAGCGGCGCGCCGAGGAACGGCCCTGACCGGCCGGCGCGTCAGATGAGCGGGCCGAACTCGTCGACGATGTCGCGGTAGAGCTTGCGCTTGAACGGCACGATCAGCTGCGGCAGTTCGTCCGGATCGGCCCAGCGCCAGGCGCGGAACTCGGCATGATCGGTGGCGATGTCGACGTCGCCGTCCTCGCCGTCGAAGCGCATGAGGAACCAAGTCTGGCGCTGGCCGCGGAACCGGCCGCCCCAGATCCGGCCGAGCAGCTCGGGCGGCAGGTCGTAGAACAGCTCCGCGCTGGAGCGCGAGACGATGGCGACCTTGTCGGCCGCGATGCCGGTCTCCTCGGTCAGTTCGCGCAGGGCGGCCTGCTCGGGCTCCTCGCCTTCGTCGATCCCGCCCTGCGGCATCTGCCAGGCATCGCTGCCCGGATTGTCGAGGCGCTGGCCGACGAAGACCTGACCCGCCTTGTTGGCGAGCATGATCCCGGCGCAGGGGCGATAGGGCAGGTCGGCGGCGGCGGTCATCGATCGATCCCGATGTCCGCCAGCGTCGCCTTCATCAGACCGAACAGCTTGGACACATCCTCCTGCGTCGAGGGGATCGCCTTGCGCAGGGAGATGAAGCCGTGGATATTGCCCTCGGCCATCATCTCGCGCACCGGCACGCCCGCTTCGCGCAGCCTGGCGGCATAGGCCTTGCCCTGATCGCGCAGCGGATCGAGCGAGGCGGTGGCGATCACCGTGGGCGGCATACCGGCCTGCGAGAGATGGAGCACGTCGTTGCGCTCATGCCCGCCTTCGGCGGCATAATGTTTGCCGAACCACGCCATCGTCTCGCCGGTCAGCAGAAAGCCCTCGGCGCATTCGCGCAAGCTCTCATAGTCCGAACCCGAATCGACCACGGGATAGATCGGGAACTGCGCGATCACCGGCACCTTCGCAGGCTGCCGCATCAGCGCCATGGTGGTGACGATCGCCAGATTGCCGCCGGCGCTGTCGCCGCAAGGGATCAGGCCGGTCGGTCTGAAGGGCAGAGCCTCGGGGTTGGACGCAATCCAGCGCGCCGCAGCTTCGCAATCGTCGGGCGCGGCGGGGAAGGAGTGTTCGGGGGCGAGGCGATAGTCGACCGCGACCACGGGAAGATCGAGCGCTTTCGCCAAGCTGGTGCAGAAAGGATGGTGGCTGTCCAGATCGCCGATGACGAAGCCGCCGCCATGGATGAACAGGAGCACCGCGCTGTCGCCGCGCTCGGCCCGCGCGTCGTAATAGCGCAGCGGGATGCGGCCCGCGGGGCCGGCGCAGTGCATGTCGGCGATCACCGCCAGCTCCTCCGGCGGCAGATCCGCCAGCGGGGTCAGCATGCCGAACGCCTGCCGCGCCTCGCCCGGCGTGCCCTCATGCGCCGCCTTACCGCCCATTTGTTCCAGCATGTCGAGGAAATTGCGGACGTCGCCGCGTACGGTGAGATCGGCCATGGGCGCTCCTTTGGCTGGCTGCGGCCTTCACTGGCCAAGCGGTCGGGCGCTGTCAAAATCTAATCGGCGAACCGCAGGCTTTGCGGGCCACAGATTTTCTAATTTGCGGAAGGGGCCTGCCTGTCCTACTTCCGGGCCATAGCAAACGGATGATATGAAAGGCCGGGCATGGCTACGGCACTGAAAGAGACGAGCAGGGCGCAGAGCGCCGAGCGCATCGTGGTGCGCTTCGCGGGCGACAGCGGCGACGGGATGCAACTGACCGGCGGGCAATTCACGCTGTCCTCGGCCATGGCCGGCAACGACTTCGCCACCTTCCCCGATTTTCCGGCCGAAATCCGCGCGCCGCAGGGCACGCTGTTCGGCGTTTCCGCGTTCCAGATCAATTTCGGCTCGACCGCCGTGGAGACCGCCGGCGATCGCCCGGACGTGCTGGTGGCGATGAACCCGGCGGCGCTGAAGACCAATGTCGGCAGCTTGCGCGAGGGCGGCCTGATCATCGCCGACACCGGCGAGTTCGGGAAGCGCAATCTGGACAAGGCGAAATACGAGACCAACCCGCTCGAGGACGGCAGCCTCGCGCCCTATGATCTGCTGGCGTTCGACATCAGCGCGCTGACGCTGGAGGCGGTGAAGCCGTTCGGGCTCGGCAACAAGGAAGCGCTGCGCAGCAAGAACATGTGGACGCTGGGCCTGGCGCTGTGGATGTTCGACCGCGACCGGCAGCCGATCGTCGACTGGCTTCACGCCAAATTCGCCAAGAAGCCCGATATCGCCGAGGCCAATATCGCCGCGCTCAACGCGGGCCATGCCTATGGCGAGACCGCCGAGATCAGCGGACCGCTGAAGCAGCACCGCGTCGATCCCGCGCCCGCTGAACCAGGGCTCTACCGCACCGTCAACGGCGCCGAAGCGGTTGCGCTGGGCCTCGTCGCGGGCGCGCAGCTCGCAGGCCTGCCGATGTTCTTCGGCGGCTATCCGATCACGCCCGCCTCGGCGATCCTGCACCATCTCTCGCGGCTGAAGGAATTCGGCGTCACCACCTTTCAGGCCGAGGACGAGATCGCCGCGATCTGCTCGGCCATCGGCGCGAGCTATGCCGGGCAGCTCGGTGTCACCAGCTCGTCCGGTCCCGGCATCGCGCTGAAGGGCGAGGCGATGGGCCTGGCGATCATGACCGAGCTGCCGCTCGTCATCGTCAATTCGCAGCGCGGCGGTCCGTCCACCGGGCTGCCGACCAAGACCGAACAGTCCGATCTCTACCAGGCGGTGTTCGGCCGCAACGGCGATGCGCCGATGCCGGTGGTCGCCGCGCGCTCGCCCGTCGACGTGTTCGACTGCGCGATCGAGGCGGTGCGGATCGCGGTTGAATATATGACGCCGGTGATGCTGCTCACCGACGGCTATATCGCCAATGCGGCGGAACCTTGGAAGGTGCCGGACATGAACGGCTATGCGCCGTTCGAGGTGCGGTTCCTGGAGGATGTTCCCGAGGGCGGTTTCCAGCCCTATGCGCGCGACGACAAGCTCAAGCGGCCCTGGGTCAAGCCCGGCACGCCCGGCCTGATGCACCGCATCGGCGGCATCGAAAAGGCCGCCGGTTCGGGGCATATCGATTACAGCCCGGAAAACCATGCGCAGATGACCGCGATCCGCGCGGCCAAGGTCGATGGCGTACAGAACTCGATCCCCGATCAGGAGGTGACGCTGGGCGAACCGGTCGGCAAGCTCGCCATGGTCGGCTGGGGTTCGACCTTCGGGCCGATCCACCAGGCGGTGCGCCGCATGCGCCGCGACGGCCATGACGCCAGCCACATCCACATCCGCCATATCTGGCCGATGCCGCGCAATCTGGGCGATCTGCTCAAGGGCTATGACCGGGTCATCGTGCCCGAGATGAACACCGGCCAGCTCAAGACGCTGCTGCGCGACCAGTTTCTTGTCGACGCGAAGCCGCTCAACAAGATCACCGGCCAGCCCTTCACCATCGCCGAGATCGAGCTGGCGATCGAGGATGCGCTGGCGGGGTGAACAGCCGTCAAGTCATCAAGCTCATCGAACAGGCTGGGTGGCGATTTCAATCCTCCCGCGGCAGCCACCACCAGTTCACGCATCCGATGATACCGGGTAGAGTGACTGTCGTTCACGCTAAAAAGGATGTAAGCATCGGAATGTTGAAATCGATCGAGCGGCAGTCGAGCGTCAAATTGCGAAAGCGGTGAACATGGAACGTGTTTATTATGGAGCGATCTCCAAGGGCGAGGGGTCGTATGGCATAGTTTTCCCTGATTTCTGGGGCTGTGTGTCGGCGGGCGATAGTTACGACGAAGTGATCGCGATGGGGCATGAAGCCTTGCAGTTTCACATCGAAGGTATGTTGGATGATGAAGACCCCATACCGGTTCCTTCGCAAGTAACTTTGGATAGTGTTGCGGCCGAATTGGCCGATCCCGACGAGATGAAGGAGGCGGGAGAGCGGTGGATCGCGGTTGTGCCTATCCTGGTCATTGTCCCTGAAAAGAACGAACCTCGTCCGATCGTCATGGACGCCGACCTGCTGCGCAGCGTCTATTCTGCCGAGCCGAACGCCCGGCGTTTCATCGAGGATGCCGTGCGACGGCAACTTTCCGAACTGAAGAAGTCCGCCTGACCGTGAACGACGACGACAATTACCGCCCCAAATCGGTGCTGCCGCTGATCCTGATGCTCATCGTGGTATGCTTCCTCATCTGGAAACTCTATTCCTAAGCGAGACTGTTTGCCATGAACGACATGACCCCCGTTACGACGACGCTGAAGGATTGGGAGACCGATCAGGAAGTGCGCTGGTGCCCCGGCTGCGGCGACTATGCGATCCTGAAGGCCGTGCAGCGCACCATGCCGCAGCTCGGCGCCGATCCGTCGAACACCGTGTTCATTTCCGGCATCGGCTGCTCGAGCCGCTTTCCCTATTATATGGAAACCTACGGCTTCCACACCATCCACGGCCGCGCGCCGGCGGTGGCGACGGGGGTGAAGCTGGCCAACCCCGATCTCGACGTGTGGATCATCACCGGCGACGGCGACGGGCTGTCGATCGGCGGCAACCACATGATGCATTTGCTGCGCCGCAATCTGGACTGCCAGATCATGCTGTTCAACAATGAGATTTATGGCCTGACCAAGGGCCAATATTCGCCGACCAGCCGCGAGGGTACGACGACGCCTTCGACGCCGTTCGGATCGGTCGACCATCCCGCCGAGCCGTGCAGCTTCGCGCTGGGATCGGGCGCACGGTTCATCGCGCGCGGGTTCGACGTGTCCAAGGACCTGCCCGAAGTGCTGAAGGCGGCGCACGCGCACAAGGGCGCGGCGTTCATCGAGATCTTTCAGAACTGCATCGTCTACAACAAGGACGTGTTCGGCGAGTTCACCGAGAAGAAGAACGCGGCGACCGGCCAGCTCTGGCTCAGCGATGGCGAGCCGATGCTGTTCGATGGCGGCGCCAGGGGACTGAAGCTCGATGGCGAGACGCTGACGCTCACCGTGGTCGATGTGGCCGATGGCGACTGGCGGGCGGCGGGCGTGCGCGTCCACGACGTCAAGAACCGCATGATGGCGCAGATGCTGGTCGAGATGCCGTTCGGACCGTTTCCCAAGGCGCTGGGCGTGCTCTACGACGATCCGCGCGCGACCTTCGAGAGCGCGGTGGTCGAGCAGATCGCCGAGGCGAGCCAGGGCAAGACGCCCGATCTCCAGCGGCTGGTCAGCAAGGGCCAGACCTGGACGGTGACGGACCCAGGCCCCGATCTTTAAGATCGGCAGTCCGCCATGGACAATTTCACCCATTCGCTCACCGGCTGGGCGTTGGGTCAGACCGGGCTGAAGCGCAAGACCGGGCTCGGCCTGACGGTACTGATCCTGGGCGCGAACATGCCCGATATCGATGTGCTGGCCGAGCCGTTGTTCGGACTGCCCAGCATCCAATATCATCGCGGCTTCACCCATGGCATCGGCGGCGTGCTGACGATGCCGCTCCTGCTGGCCGGACTGCTGTGGATGCTTGATCGCTGGCAGAGAAGCAATGGCGAGCGGGCGCCCGATGCGCGCTGGTGGCGGCAATGGCACCGCCGCCCGCTCGGCCGCGATCCGGTGCGCTTCGGCTGGCTGGTCGCGCTGGCCTATGCGGGCACGCTCACCCATCCGCTGCTCGATTTCACCAACACCTACGGCATCCAGCTGCTCGCGCCGTTCAGCGAGCGGTGGTTCCATGGCGACACGCTGTTTATCATCGACGTATGGATATGGTCGGCGCTCGCGCTGTCGATCTGGCTCTCGCGGCGCTGGGAAAAGGCACGCCGTCCCGAATGGCGTCGCCCGGCGATTGCAGGGTTGGTGGCGGTCGTCGCCTATATCGGCGCGAACGCGGCGCTGTCCCATGACGTGGAAAGCGGCACGCGTGCCCTGGCGCAGGCCCGCTACGCTATTGTCCCGGACTTCCTCATGGCCGGTGAGGAGCCGGTAAAATTCTGGCGGCGCGAGACGATCTGGCGGCGCGGTAACACCCTCGGGCGCACATCCTATGATGCGCTCGGCGGCCGGATGACCAGCCTCGGCGAGCCGGTCGACACCGGCATGAATGATCCCGCGATTGCGATCGCTGCCCGTCAGGACCGGCAGCTGGCGGCGTTCCTCAACTGGTCGCTCGTGCCGACGGCGCGTGTCGAGCGGCACCGAGGCGTCACCGCAGTGAGCGTCGGCGATGCACGGTTTGCCGATCCCCGCACCGCCGGCAACTTCTCCCGGCAGGTCACGTTGGAGGAACCGGAATGAGCGATCCCGTCATCTGGCCCGTTATCCTGTGGCTGCGCCGCGACCTGCGCCTGTCCGATCAGCCCGCCCTGCGCGCGGCGGCGGCGGCGGGGCCGGTGATCCCGGTTTTCGTGCTCGACGATGCGCGGGCGGGGGATCACGAGATGGGCGGGGCGAGCCGCTGGTGGCTGCATCACAGCCTGGCGTCGCTCGATGCGGACCTGCGGGAGAAGGGCAGCCGTATGATCCTGCGCGAGGGTGATTGCGTCTCCGTGCTGAGCGCGATTGCTGAGCAGCATGCGGTCAGGCAAATCCATGCCCTGCGCCATTACGAACCCTGGTGGGTGGAAGCCGAAAGCGAACTCGCCGCCGAGCTGAAGGACGATGTCGAGCTGTGCCTGCACGACGGCAATTATCTCGCGCCTCCCGGCAGCGTCACCACCGGGTCGGGCGATCCGTACAAGATCTACACGCCGTTCTGGAAGGCGCTGAAGGAACAGATGCCGCCCGAAGAACCGTTGCGCGCACCGCAGTCGATCGACGCGCCGACCGAATGGCCGGACAGCGACGATTTGGACGACTGGAAATTGCTGCCCACCGATCCCGATTGGGCCGAAGCCTTCGCCGATCTCTGGACACCGGGAGAGACCGCGGCGCGCGAGCGCGTCAACGCCTTTGGCGCGCAATCGTCCGATTATGACGAGGCGCGCAACCTGCCCTCGCAGGACGGCTCCTCGCGGCTCAGTCCGCATCTGCATTTCGGCGAGGTCTCGCCCGCCTATGTCTGGCACCGCATCAGGGATGCGACCGGCGACGCCACCGTCTTCCTGAAGGAACTGGCATGGCGCGATTACGCGCAGAACGTGATCATGCAGTTCCCCGATTACGGCCGCCAAGGCTATCGCGAACGGTTCGAAGATCTCGAATGGCGCGATTTCCGCTCGGCCACGGTCCGCGAGGAGTTCGACCGCTGGACCAGGGGCAGGACCGGCTACCCCATCGTCGACGCCGGAATGCGGCAGCTCTGGAAGCATGGCTGGATCCACAACCGGGTCCGCATGATCTGCGCCAGTTTTCTCATAAAACATCTGCTGATCGACTGGCGTGAGGGCGAGAAATGGTATTGGGACTGCCTGCTCGACGCGGACTATGGCAACAATGCCGTGAACTGGCAGTGGATCGCGGGGACCGGTGTCGACAGCAATATGTTCGTGCGCATCATGGCGCCGCTCAGCCAGTCGGACAAGTTCGACGCGGGTGCTTATATCCGCGACTATGTGCCCGAGCTCGCCGACCTGCCCGATGATACGATCCACGATCCGGAGGAAGCGGGCTGCCGTCCGCACGACTACCCGGCCAAGATCATCGGTCACAAGGACGCGCGCGAACGGGCGCTGGCGGCGTACAGGAAGATCAAGGATTGAACCCCCGGTTTGACGTCCGCCGGGCCTTTCCATATAAGGGCAGGGCATTCTAATTGGAGCAAGACCGGTGGACAAGAGCAGCTTCTGAACTTCGAAGCCCGGGCCGCCATAGGGCTCGATTGCGCCGTTCGCGGCGCTCACCTGTTCTTGGAATTCCATCATGCAAAGACTGAAGGGCAAGATATGCCTGATCACTGGCGCCGCCCGTGGCATAGGCGAGTCGATCGCCCGTGCCTATCGGCGCGAGGGCGGCACGGTCATTGTCACCGATATCGACGAAGCCGGAGGAATCAGGCTCGCCCAAGAGTTGGGCGCCGACTTCCATCGGCTCGACGTATCATGCGAAGATGATTGGTCGGACATCGCGGCAAAAGTCCCCGCGCTCGACGTGCTGGTAAACAATGCCGGCATCACCGGGTTCGAAAACGGCCCGGTCGCGCACGATCCCGAACATGTTTCGCTGGCCGACTGGCGGGCGGTCCATGTCGTCAACAGCGACGGCACGTTTCTGGGGTGCCGTTACGCCATCGGGGCAATGCGCGTTAAGGGCAGTGGATCCATCGTCAACATCTCCTCGCGCTCGGGCATGGTCGGTATCCCCGGCGCGGCGGCCTATGCCTCGTCCAAGGCGGCGATCCGCAATCACAGCAAGTCGGTGGCGCTCTATTGTGCGCAGCAGGGACTGGCGATCCGCTGCAATTCGATTCACCCCGCCGCAATCCTGACGCCGATGTGGGAGCCGATGCTGGGCAGCGGTGCCGAGCGGCAAAAGACGATGGCCGCGCTGGTGGCGGACACGCCGCTCAAACGCTTCGGCACCGTGGATGAGGTCGCGGCATTGGCGGTGCTGCTGGCATCGGACGAGGCCAGCTACATGACCGGGGCCGAGCTGACCCTCGACGGCGGCATATTGGCGGGCTCGGCGGCCGCGCCGGGCGGCTAGCGGCAATTGCCTTCGCGGCGACGATCCGGCATGGCATTTCGCATGAACGCGCCGGCGTCGAACAGGGCCAAGCATTTGACGAAGCAGCGCATCGCCCTGGGTGGCGGGCTGCTGTCGCGGCTGCTCGCGCCCAGCATGCACCGGGTGCTCGACCGGATCGATGCCGGTCTCGCCGAAGGCGGGATCGAGGCGACGCTGCCCGATGGTGAATTTCGCATCCTGGGCTGCCGCGCGCCGGGGCCGATAGCGCAGGTCGATCTGGTCGACTGGCGCGCGCTGCTCCACCTCATCGCGGGCGGATCGGCCGGATGGTACCGCGCTTGGGATCTGGGCGAATGGACCAGTCCCGATCCGGTGCCCTTGTTCGATCTGTTCATGCGCAACCGCGTTTCACTGGGCCAGTCGGCGCGGCCCAGCGGACCGTGGAAGCTGCTCGGCCGCCTGCGCCACTGGCTGCGCGACAACAGCCCCGCCAAGGCGCGGCGCAACATCGAATATCACTATGATCTCGGCAATGATTTCTACGAGCTCTGGCTCGATGAAACGATGAGCTATTCCAGCGCGCTGTTCGCCGAGCCCCAGGCCGAGGACGACGGCGAACCGCTGGCGGCGGCGCAGCTTCGCAAGCTCGATGCGCTGCTCGATCGGTTGAACCTTACCGACGGCGCGCGGCTGCTGGAGATCGGCTGCGGGTGGGGCGGGCTCGCCGCGCGCGTCTGCGAACGATACGCGGTGTGTTATCGCGGCATCACGCTCTCGGCCGAGCAGAAAAGCGCGGCGGAGGCGCGCACCGCCGGCTGTCCGGACAGCTCGAAACTCGTCTTCACGCTGACCGATTATCGCGACGTGCTCGCCGAGGAAGGTCCGGCCGGCTTCGATGCCATCGCCAGCGTCGAGATGGTCGAGGCGGTGGGGCAGCGTTACTGGCCGGCTTATCTCGATGCGATCGCCGCGAACCTGAAGCCCGGCGGACGGGCGGGGCTGCAATATATTCGCATCGCCGACGACATTTTCGAACATTATGCGGCGAGCGCGGACTTCATCCAGACCTATATCTTCCCCGGCGGCATGCTGTTGTCCGAAAGCCGGTTCCGCGCATTGGCCGGGGCGCGCGGGCTCGCCTGGGTGGACCAGCGCGACATGGGACTGGATTATGCGCGCACGCTGAAACTGTGGCGCGAGCGGTTCGACGCAGCGGTAGGGGCAGGGCAATTGCCGGCCGGTTTCGACGCGGCGTTCATCAGGCTATGGCGCTATTATCTGATGTATTGCGAGGGCGGGTTTCGCGGCGGCGGAATCGACGTCGCGCAGGTCACGCTGGTAAAGGAATAGATGCGCTGGCGCCCGGCCTTGTTCACAAAGCTTGCCGCGGCGGCGCGGTAGCCCTCCGCCACCTTATCCTGGATAGGAAAAAAGCGTCCGCATCGCCGCGGACGCTCTTTCCCGTTGCGCTCGCCGATGCAGGCGCGGCGATTACATCCGGTCGTCGGCCTCGTCGGCGGCGTCGCCCACTGCATCGCCGGCGTCCTTGGCGGTATCCTGCACGGCATCGCCCATATCGTTGGCCGTTGTCGTCACGCTTTCGCCCATATCGCTGGCGTTTTCGTCCATGCTGGTGCCCATGTCGGATACGCTGTCCTGCATGTCGTTGCCCATCTCATTGGCTTCGGCGGTGGCCTGTTCGTCGGTGCCGCCCTGCGCGCAGGCGGTGAGCGCAGACGCGGTAACCAGCAGCGCGGCGGACGCGATGGCTTTGTGAACGGTCTTCATAACGGCTTTTCCCTCGATTTGTTCGATCGCCTTGCCTTATAGGCTTGGCGCGCGAATTCAAGGACGGCGCCCGGTCTCGCGCATCCTCACCGTTCCACCCCGGCGACTCCCCATTGCCGCGCAGCGGTATAGCCCAGATAGCCGGTGCCGAAGAGCGCGTAGAGCGGCTCGGGCAGCGCCGCGAGATAGCCGGTCATGCCGTCGACGATGGCGCTGGCGGCGGCCGGCCGGATCGCCGCGATCAATCCCATTGGGATCGCCCACAGGAACAGGACGTACATCACGTAGAGGAAGCTCGGCCGGGCGCGGCTGGTCCAGGGATCGGGCGACTGCGTCTCGGCGATGATCGCGGACACGCGCGTACGGATGGCGTCCAGCTCCTGGCTGCCCTCCAGCCTCAGCAGTTCCAGCTTGGCCTGCTCGCGCCCCTGCTCGTCGGGAATGATCTTGTCGATCATGCTGGCCACTGGGCCGATGAGCGAATCGAATATCGTCATGTCGATCTCCTTGCGAAAAAACATCCTATAACCCATATGGTAATATGTAGGAAAGTATTATCGCCAAAAATCGTGAATTTATTCCACATTCATAGCATCCTTCGCGGCTTACCCGATATTAACCAACCCGCCGCATAGCGATGCGATGGCAATCCCCTGGAACCGCGACGAAATCGAAGCGCCGTGCCTGATCGGCGATACGGCGCAGATGCTTTTGCAAATGCTGCGTTCGGAGGAGTTGGACGCGCTGATCGCGCTCGCGCGGGCCACGTTTGGATGCAAGGCGGCGGCCATTTCCATTTTGGGCGAACGGCAATGGTTTCTGTCTAGCGCGGGACTGGATATGCATTCGACCGGCCGGAACGAAGCGATTTGCCTGCGCACCCTGGCCAATCAGGAGCTTACCGTTTTCTCCGATCTTAGTCGGCATCCGGAAACGCGCGATAATCCCCTGGTTGCCAGAGAAGGCGGATTTCGTTTCTATGCGGGCGTGCCGCTGTCGATCGAACCGGACTTCTTCTCGATGAACGTGCTCGCCGCCTTTTGCATTATCGACGATGCGCCCCGCGAGCTGTCGCCCGAACAGCATTCGAGCCTCGAACAATTCGCCTCGATCGCGCGCAGCATGGTCGAGAACAGCGTCCTGTCGGCGGGGTCGCGCGGGCGTGCGACGATGCAGGCCGATCTGGTCGAGAAACTCGTGCGCAAGCAGGTGCAGTTCCGCCAGGCGGAGATGATGGCGCAGATGGGTCATTGGCGGCTCGATCTGGCCAGTGAGACGGTCGATTGGTCCGAAGGGGTGTTCGAAATACACGGCTTGCCGGTCAGTGAAACGCCGCCGCTCGAACGGGCGTTGAGCTTTTACCGCCAGGAATCACGCGCTCAACTGGAACAGCTGATCGCACGGGCGATCGCGACCGGAGAGCCTTATGAGGCCGATCTCGACATCATCACATGCGACGGCCGGCGCAAGCGCGTGCGCACCCGCGGCGAGGCCGAATTCCACGAGGGCAAACTGGTCGCGCTGATCGGCGTGTTCCGCGATGTGACCGAACGCTATGCGCTCGAGCGCAGATTGCGGCGTGCGGCGCAGACCGATCCGCTCACCGGACTCGGCAATCGCGAGGCGATGCGCGCCTTTTTCGACAATCGCGGCGAAGACGAAAAACTGTCCGTGATGCTGCTCGATCTGGACGGGTTCAAGCAGGTCAATGATCGGCTCGGCCATCTTGCCGGCGACGCGGTGATCCAGACGATGGCGCAGCATCTGCGCCGCATGGTCCCGGCGCCGCATTTCGTCGGACGCTTCGGCGGCGACGAATTCGTCGTCATCCTGATGGACGATGCGCTGACCGAGGAACGGACCCTGCTGTCGGACCGCGTGGCCCGCGGCATGATCCAGGAGGTGGAGAACAACGGCACAGCTTTGACCGTGTCGGCAAGCATCGGTATGTGCAAAGTGGGTAAAGGAGAGAGCCTGGAACACGCCTTGAGCAAAGCGGACACCGCGCTTTACGCGGCCAAGCGCGCCACGAAAGGCAGCGCCGCCGCCTGATTTCGAAGCCAAGCGCTGCGCCGGTTAGGTAACCAGCATCCACGGCGCCATCGCCACCATCGTCAGGTTCTCGGTCAACGAGACGAAGCCGAGCGGAACGTTCGAACTGCCGCCGATGCAGGCGCATTTCAGCTCGCGCTTCTGCACATAGACCGCATAGAATACCGACACCGCGCCGATCGAGCCGATGAACAGCGCCACCGGGATCGAGACGATGTCGAGCACGCGGCCCGCCATCAAAATCCCGGCCAGCGCCTCGGCAAAGGGATAGATGTTGGCATAGGACACCCAGCGCTGCGCCAATAGGTCGTAGCCCAGGAACATGGTCGCGAAACCGCGCACGTCCTGCAGTTCTGCACGGCGAGAAGGCACATCGAAAAGGCGATGAACAACTCGCCCGTTCGAACGGTGAGCGGCGCGCCGGTGATCGCCCAGCCGATCGACAGCGCCATCAGCGCCGCGACCGCGAAAATCGCGATCACGGGTTTGTAGCTGGTCGCGTCCGGATCGGCGGCGGGCTTGTCGAAATATTCGCGCAGATCGTCATGACCACCGATCCGCTTGCCGCCGATAAAGGTCTGCGGCGTGGTTTCGACGTCATGCTCGGCCTTGAACGCGTCGGTCTCATCGCGCGTGGTCAGGTGGCGGTCGTCGACGGTAAAGCCCTCGCGCTCCAGCAGATGCTTGGATTTCAGGCCATAGGGACAGACATGCTTGTCCATCACCATACGGTAAAGCGTCGCGGTTTTCCCGGTCATCGCTTCACCTTTTCTAAAATACCCTGGTAGGGTATTCATCCGGGCGTTCGTCATGAGTTTCAAGAGCGATGCAGACGTACTCGTGGCGCTGCGACGCACGAATGGCTATGCGCCAAGAATGGCGCGATAGAGCGCGATATAGTCGTCGGCCATGCGGTCCACGCCGAAGCGCCGAGCGACCGAGCCGCGGATGGCGGCGCGGTCCAGATCGCCGACGCGCTCGATCGCCGCGACCGCCTGGGCCGGCGTATCGACCAGAAATCCATTCCTGCCATGCTCGATCAGCTCGGGCATCGAACCCCGGCCGCTCGCGATGACGGGCGTGCCGGATGCCATCGCTTCCACGACCGAGAGGCCGAAGGGCTCGTCGAAGTTGATGAGGTGCAGCAGCGCGCGCGCCGATCCCAGTGCGCGCAGTCGCCGTTCACCGCCGACGGTGCCGTGGAAGCGGATGTTGACGCCATCGTTCGCGGACAGAACCTCGCGCTCATGATATTGCCGGTCCTGGACGATGCCGTAGAGATCGAGAGCACGGTGCGAGGCGCGGGCCGCGGCAATCGCTTCCTTCGCACCTTTGTCCGGATGAATGCGCCCGAAGAACAGCAGATCGTCGCTTCCCCGCGAATGGAAGCGGAAATCGTCGACGGGAATGCCATGGTGGATCGTCGCGGCGTAGCGCAGGCCCGGATGCCGATCGGCCTCGCTGATCGCGACATAATGCACGCTGTCCTGAAACGGGGCGTACATCGGCAGGATGCGGTCGGACGAAAAGCCGTGGATCGTGGTGACGATCGGGGTATCGACCAGGCGGGCAAAGGCGTGCGCTGGGAAATCGGCCTGATTATGGATCAGATCGAAGCGACCGGCGCGTTCGAACAGATACGCCAGATGCCGGAATTCCCACACCTTGGCGTCGATCGACGGATCCTCCGAATAGGGCGCCGGCACGATCCCGTCCAGTTTCGCGCCGGTCAGGCTGTCCAGCGTTGCGAACAGCGTTACATCGATCCCGCGCGCGGCCAGCGCTTCGGTCAACAGGCTCGTGACCAGTTCCCATGGGCCGTAATGCCGCGGCGGCGTGCGCCATGCGATCGGCGCGAGCATCGCGATCTTCATGCGATCACGAGCCCCTCGTCCGGATAGAGCATGCCCGGTTCGGCTTCGCCGTTGAGGGTCGAGAGGAGCGGCGTTCCCTGCCAGCGGACCGTCACCGCCCGCGCCGTCAGGTTGAGCAAGATGCGCAAGGTTCGCGCTTCGTCATGGCGCTCATAGGCGAGCACGCCGTCCGGCGATTCGACCAGCGTGATGCGCCCGATCGACAAGGCCGGATATTCCCGTCGCAGCGCCAGCAGCCGGCGGTAAAGAATGAGCATCGATTCGGGATCCTTCTCCTGCGCGGCGACATTGCGCGTGCGCCAGTCGGTATTCAGCGGCAGCCAGGGCGCCACCGCGCTGAACCCGGCATGGGCGGAGCCATTCCAGGGCATCGGCGTGCGCGATCGATCCCGGCCGATGTCGAGCCCGGGCTGCCGGAAATGCTGCGGATCGCGCATCTGCCCGGGCGGGATATCGACGCGGCCGATCCCGAGTTCGTCGCCCTGATACAGCGTCGGCGTGCCGCGCAGCGTCAGCAGGAGCATGGCCGCGACCCGCGCCTGCGCCTCGCCGATCCGCGCCGCGATGCGCGGGGCGTCGTGACTGCCGAGCACCCAATTCGGCCAGCCATGCGCCGGCAGCGAGGCTTCGTAGTCGGCGATCACGCGGGCGAGCGTCCGGGCGTCCCACGAATTCTCGATCAGCTGAAAATTGAACGGCAGATGCACCTGGGGCCGCTCCGGTGTTCCGTACCAGCGGGCGTGCCGATCGTTGGGCAGGAAGATCTCGCCGACCAGCAACCGCTCGCCGTAGCTATCCGCCAGGGTACGCATGTCGGCCGCGATGGCATGCGCTTCCGGCTGGTCGGTCGAATGCCTCTGAAGGACCCGGTCGCGTTCGGTCTGGTCGGCGGTCCAATCGGGATTGGGCGGATTATCCGGGAAGTCGGCGGCCTTGACGATATGCCACAGCACGTCGATGCGAAATCCGTCGACGCCGCGATCGAGCCAGAAGCGCAAGACGTCCATCATCGCCGCCCGCAACCCGGGATTGCGCCAATTGAGATCCGGCTGCTCCTTCAGAAAGGCATGCAGATAATATTGCCCGTTGGCATCGTCCCACGTCCAGGCCGATCCACCGAAATCGCTGATCCAGTTGTTGGGCGGCCCGCCATCCGCCGCGGCGTCGCGCCAGACATACCAGTCGCGCTTGGGGTCGTCGCGCGCCGAGCGGCTGGCCTGGAACCAGGGATGCTGGTCCGAACTATGGTTCGGCACGAAATCTAGCATCAGCTTCAGCCCGCGTTCGTGCACGCTGGCCAGCACGTGATCGAACCTGGCAAGGTCGCCGAACATCGGCTCGATGCCGCAATAGTTCGCGACGTCATATCCGAAGTCGGCCATCGGGGACGGGAAGATCGGTGACAGCCAGATCGCGTCGATGCCCAGCGCGCCCAGATAATCGAGCCGTTCTTCCATTCCTTTCAGATCGCCGATCCCGTCGCCGTCGCTATCCTGGAACGAGCGCGGATAAATCTGATAGATGACGCCGGCTTTCCACCAGGGCGTGCGATGCTCTGCGTCTTTGATCATCCGGAACGCCTACACCAGCTTTGTCCGAGCCAGAAGAAGGTTGCGGCTTGCGCGGCGAACCACGCCATGCCGGCGCCCTACATGCAAAGCGTGGTGCCGACCGCTTGATACCCGGGCGATCTTCGAGCCTATTGCCTTGTCAGGCAATTGGTCGGGACGATAGGATTCGAACCTACGACCCCCACACCCCCAGTGTGATGCGCTACCAGACTGCGCTACGTCCCGACCGAGCGGCGGCCTATATGACGGGGCGGACCGTTGTGCAAGTCTTGGACGGCGGCGGCTGGCGCGGTGGATCGCCGTTGCGTGAGGGCGCGAGGGATGATAATCGCCCGCGCTACTCCACATCCGGCCCGCTATCCGGCCGATTCAATATCCGGCACACGCGGTCGCTCCGATCGCCTGCCGGGCCATATTTCCTCGAGGGAAAAACCGATGACGTCCATGCTTATCCACGCCCAGGCCGCCAGCGGCGGCGCCGGTGCGATCATGCAGTTCCTGCCGCTGGTGCTGATCTTCATCGTGTTCTACTGGTTCCTGATCCGCCCCCAGCAGAAGCGCGCCAAGGAGCATGCGGCGAAGGTCGCTGCGGTGGTGCGCGGCGACGATGTGGTGACCGGCGGCGGATTGCTCGGCAAGGTGACGCGCGTGTCCGAGGATCATGTCGAGGTGGAACTGGCCAAGGGCGTGCAGGTGCGCGCGGTCAAATCGACCATCGCCGACGTGATCCCGAAGAATTCGGGCAAGACCCCGGCCAACGACTGAGTCGTTCCGGTCCGTCCCCCGTTATCGCGCGCCAACGCTGATTAGGCCTCCGCTTCATGCTCGAATTCACTCAACCCAAGCGCATCTTCCTGTCGCTGCTGCTCGCCATCGGCGTGATCCTGGCGCTGCCCAGCCTGCTGCCGGCCAAAATGGTCGCCGCGCTGCCCGATTTCATGCCCAAGCAGACGATCAATTTCGGGCTCGATCTGGCGGGCGGCAGCCATATCCTGCTCGAGGCGGACCCTGCGCAGGTGCGCGAACAGCAGCTCGAAAAGATGGAAGAGAATGTCCGCAGCTCGCTCCGCAGTGCCCAAGGCGTCGACTATGGCGAGATTTCGCGCACCGGCGGACAGCTCGGCTTCACCGTCGCCGATCAGGACCAGGTCGATGCCGCGCGCGAGGCGGTGCAGGGCCTCACCACCGGCGCCGGGCTCACCGGCCAGCGCGACTGGACGATCCGCATCGTCGACGGCACGCGCTTCCTGATGACGCCGTCGGACGCGGGCATCGCGCGCAATCTCGACGATGCGATGGACACCGCGACCGACGTCATCCGCCGCCGCATCGACGAGCTCGGCACGCGCGAGCCGACGATCATCCGGCAGGGCGACGAGCGCATCGTGGTGCAGGTGCCCGGCCTCGACAATCCGCAAGCGCTCAAAGAGCTGCTCGGCCAGACCGCCAAGCTGGAATTCAAGCTGCTCGACTATCAGAACCCGCCCGAGGACACGCAGGCGGGCAAGGCGCGGATCGGCAGCCAGATCTTTCCGATGGACGACGGCAGCGGCAACATCGCGGTCCGGCGGCTGGGCGGCATTTCGGGCGACAGCCTCACCGGCGCGCAGCAGAGCTTCGACCAGGACAACCGCCCCGTCGTCACCATCCAGTTCGATACGCCCGGCGGCAAGAAGTTCGCCAAGCTGACGCAGGACAACGTCAACCGGCAATTCGCCATCATTCTCGACGACGAGGTGCTGAGCGCGCCGACTATTCAGGAGCCGATCCTGGGCGGATCGTCGCAGATCTCGGGCAATTTCACCGTCGAGAGCGCCAACAACCTCGCCATCGCACTGCGTTCGGGCGCCTTGCCGATCGACCTGAAAATCGTCGAGGAACGCACCGTCGGTCCCGATCTCGGCGAGGATTCGAAAGTTTCGGGCGCCATCGCCGCCGCCGTCGCGACCTTTGCGGTGCTTGCCTTCATGATCGTCACCTATGGCCGCTTCGGCGTCTATGCGAACCTGGCGCTGATCATCAATCTGCTGCTGATTCTGGGGATCATGAGCCTGTTTGGGGCGACTTTGACCTTGCCCGGCATCGCCGGCTTCGTGCTCACCGTGGGATCGGCGGTCGACGCCAATGTGCTGATCAACGAACGTATACGCGAGGAACAGAGGCGGGGACGGCGCGTGATCCAGGCGATCGAAGTCGGCTACCGCGAGGCCAGCCGCGCGATCTTCGACGCCAACCTCACCAACGTCATCGCCGCCGTGCTCTTGTTCCTGTTCGGCAGCGGCCCGATCCGCGGCTTCGCGGTGGTGCTGGTGATCGGCATCATCACGTCGGTGTTCACCGCCGTCACCATCACCCGCATGTGGGTGGCCGGCTGGGTGCGGCGCAATCGCCCCACGGAGCTTCATATATGATAGACCAGAACCCGTTCGCCCTGAGCTTGTCGAAGGGCTGTAATCGCTAGAAAAAGGGCAGGGCTTCGACAGGCTCGGCCCGGACGGATCAAGGGACAAAATTCGAAATGAAACTGCTCAAGCTCGTTCCGGACGATACCAATATCGATTTCATGAAGTGGCGGAAGATCGCGTTCGGCATCTCGCTGGCGCTGATGATCGCCTCGGTCGTGCTGGTCGGGGTGCGCGGCCTGAATTTCGGCGTCGATTTCGTCGGCGGCCAGATGATCCGCGTGACCTTTACCCAGACCGCCGAGGCGCCGGTGGCAAAGCTGCGCGATACGGTCGGCGCGCTGGGCTATGGCTCGCCCTCGATCCAGCGCTTCGGCGCGCCGAACGAGGTGTCGATCCGCATGCGCCTGCCCAAGGAGGCCGAGGGGCAGACGGGCGCCGCCGCCACAATGACCAACGCGATCGTCGGATCGATCCAGAAGGATTATCCCGGCGCGCGGGTGGACGGCGTGGACAGCGTTTCGGGTAAAGTGTCCGACGAATTGTTCCAGAAGGGCACGATCGCGTTGCTTGCGGCGATGGTCGCCATCGCCATCTATATCTGGGTGCGTTTCGAATGGCAGTTCGGTGTCGGCGGGCTCGCCGCGCTGGCGCACGACGTGACGCTCACGTTCGGCTTCTTCGCGCTGACCCAGCTCGAATTCGATCTCAACATCATCGCCGCGCTGCTGACGATCATCGGCTACTCGCTGAATGATACGATCGTGGTCTATGATCGGATTCGCGAGAATCTGAAGAAATACCGCAAGATGGAGATCGGCGAGCTGATCAACCTGTCGATCAACGAGACCCTGTCGCGCACGGTGATGACCAGCCTGACCATGGTCATCGTGCTCGTCGCGATGCTGCTGCTCGGGCCCGAGACGATCTTCGGCTTCACCGCGGCGATGACGCTGGGCATCGTGGTCGGCACCTACAGCTCGATCTACTGGGGCGCGCCGATCCTGGTGTGGCTCAAGGTCGGGCCGGACAGCTTCGTGCCGGTGGGCGACAAGCCGGGCGCGCCGGGCCGGGACCGCGAGGGCTATACGCGCTAACATGGTAAAGCTGCGCCGCGAGGAGGGTGAGGGGCCGCAGGTGACCGGCTTTTCGGGCACTGGCTTCAAGGTGCGCGACGTGGTGTTTCCGAACGGCGTGATCCTGACGCAGGCGGAGGCGCGCGACTGGTCGCCGCCGCCGCTGGAGGCGCTGAGTATGGCCGATCTGCGGATCGGCGACGGGAGCGACGCACTGGCGAGCGATCCGCCGCCGGAATTCCTGCTGCTCGGCACCGGCGACGCGCTGGTCCAGCCGCCCGCCAAATTCCGGCGCGAGATCGAGGCGCTGGGCATCGGCCTGGAGGCCATGGACAGCCGCGCCGCCGCGCGCACCTTGGCGGTGCTGCGCGCCGAGGAACGCTGGATCGTGGCGGCGCTGTACCCGCTGGGGTGAGGGGATCTGCCACCTGCTGGATGAGCTTATTTTATAGGTAATGTCGCCCCTGCGAAGGCAGGGGCCGATCCCGTGTTCGTGGCTGTGGCGAGGTTTTTTTGCGTGCGCCGCCAAATCATGGCCAAACCGTGGGTGGTCTGCCCAGATCGATAACTGTCGTTCCACGCAGAGACCCGGGATAGGCTCCTGCCTTCGCAGGAGCGACGAGATGCTCGTGGGTTTTGATTCAGCGCGAACCGACCCGCGAGAGAACATCTTGGAAAAACACCTCCAACTCCGCGCCGTTCCGCTCCCACGTAAACCGCTCCACCACCGTCCGCACATCGGTGCGTGCCGGGGGAGCCGCCAAAATATCCCGCACCGCATCCGCGATCGCGCCCGGCTCCCGCGCCACCACGCGCCCCGCCGCCGCGCTCGTCACCAGCTCGCGCGCGCCGCCGGCTTCGCTCACCACCACCGGCGTGCCGCAGGCGAGCGCCTCGACCCAGGCATTGGCCAGCCCCTCGCTGTCCGACGGCGAGACCAGCACGTCCGCCGTGCAGAGCCATTCGGGCAGCGCGTCATGCGGCACCGCGCCGATGAAGCGCACGCGGCTGGCCACGCCGCGTTCCTCGGCCAGCGCGCGGTAATCCGCTTCCCTTTCGCCCTTGCCGACCAGCAGCAAGGTGACGCCCGGCAACGCGGCCAGCGCTTCGATCGCCAAGTCCTGTCGCTTGCGCTGGATCAGCGCGCCGAGCGTGGCGATAATCGGGCCGTCGATGCCGAGCTTCGCGCGCACTTCGCCGCCCTCGAAGGGGCGAAATCGCTGCTGGTCGCAGCCGGTGTAATGAATGGTGATTCGGCTTTCATCCATGCCGAGCGCCACCATGTCGGCCTTCAGAGCGCCGCATACCGCGAGCAACCCCGCCGCGCGCTCGGCCGCTTCGAGCACTGCCGCGCGCGATCCGTCCCGGGTCCCCCAATGATGGATGTCCGCGCCGCGCGCCTTGACCGTATAGGGCAGGCCGAGCTCGCGCGCGATCAGCCGCGCGGCGGGGCCGTCGGGGTAGAAGAATTCGGCGTCGATCAGGTCGAACCGCCGCGCCGCGTGGAGGCGCCTGGCCAGCGGCAGCACCGCGCGTGCGATGGCTCTCGGATTGCGGCCCGGCAGGCCGGGCAGCAGCGTGAAGCGCGGGCGGTGGACGTCGAGCCCGTGCCAGGTCTCCCGCTTCGGCAGACCGCGCAGCGCCCGGTAACGCGGATGGCGCGAGAGCGGGAAGGGCGGCAGGCCCACCGGGTTAATCACCGTGACATCGCACCCCGCCCGCGCCGCGAATGCCGCCGTCTGCCGCTCGACGAACACCCCGAAATTGGGTGCGCCGGCGTTCGGGAACAGCGTGGCGAGGGTGAGGATGTTGAGCGTCATGAATGGCCTTTTCTTCCCTTCTCCCGCCCGGGCGGGAGAAGGATACGCAGTCTTGCTCCGTAAGGAGCTAGACGCAGTTGGATGAGGGTGGGCGGCGCGCGAGCGCCATCGATCGATCGGCGCTGCTGGGAGACCCCCTCACCGCTGCGACTAGGCGGCAAGCCGCCAAGTCTCGCTCCTCTCCCGCAAGCGGGAGAGGGTGTTCCGCTCTCACAACCCCCGCACCAACTTGCTCGCCACGCCGATCCACACCGGGTCGGCCACCACCTGCTGCCGTGCGCCCCCGC
The DNA here is from genome assembly GCF_965218915.1 of Novosphingopyxis sp. GTDB lineage: Bacteria > Pseudomonadota > Alphaproteobacteria > Sphingomonadales > Sphingomonadaceae > Novosphingopyxis. The sequence continues at coordinate 1,545,299 of NZ_OZ244708.1, forward strand.
CCAGCGGAAGCAGGTGCAGCTTGCCGTCCTCGCGTCCGATCAGGCGGCCGAACAGGAAGCGGCCGGCGGGGCGGGGGACGAGCACGTCGCGGTTGAGCGCGCGGGCATAGTCCTCGGGCGCCAGTCGCTCGATCCAGATCTCGTCGCCCGCGCGATAATCGCCGACGCCGGTCTCGACGGTGATCGCTTGCGTCGCGCCGCCGGGCGCCGGCGGGGACAGGCTGGCGCTGCTGGTCAGCGCGCGCGCGCCGTCGGCGGTGAGGCGGGCGGCGACGGGGATATCGATGCGATCCGGCAGCTCGACCAGCGTGCTGCTCTCCACGCCCAGCGCGTCCGCGATCCGGTTCAGCCAGTCGAGCGAGAGCGTGCGCGTGCCCGTTTCCAGCCGGCCGATCGTCTGCGCGGTGGTCGGCGGGTCGCAGGCCTTGGCAACATCGTCCAGCGTCAGCCCTCGGGCCTTGCGCACTTCGCGGATGCGGTGAAGCATAATGGTAATCTCCTAACCGGTGTGGTTTTATCACTGTCCTACATAAGTTGGATTGTGGCAAGAGTTTCCGTACCAGATAGGAGACATAACATGCCGAGTAAAAGCCGTGCCATTCATGCCGATCCGCGCCCGCTGGCCGAACGCGGCCTGCCCGGAGGACGCCGGCTCGCCGGTGGCCGTCCGGCGCGCAGCGTCACCGTCAACCAGGCCGAATCGCCGCTGGGCTGGCTGCGCGCGCGCGGCCACCTCGACGACCGCCAGTTCGACGCCGGGGAAAAATTGCGGTTCGATTACGAGCGCGGGGCGATCGGCCCGCGCGTCACCATGGGCTGGAACCCGGCGCCGCGCGCCAGGGGGCGGCGCGGCCCGGCCGAACATTTCGAGCCCACCGAAGTGCAGATCGCCGCCAAGCGGCGCTTCGACGGCGCGCTCGAAGCGCTCGGCGGCGGCCTCGCCGATATCGCTTGGCGCGTGATCTGCGACGGCCAGAGCGTGCCCGGCGCCGAACGCGGCCTCGGCTGGCCGGCGCGCTCGGGCAAGCTGGTGCTGCGCATCGCGCTCGACCGGCTGGCGGAGTTCTACCGGTTGCCGGGGTGAGGGGCTCGAAAAGGGGGGGACGTATGCGGCCCTTTGGGAACTTCCGGAACCCGTGCCCATCGGTTGGGTTCGAATGATAGCCCCCTGACAAAAGGACATCCCGATCATGAAGCTCTATTACGCCCCCGGCGCCTGCAGCCTGGCCAGCCATATCGCGCTCGTCGAAAGCGGCGAGGATTACGACAAGGTCAAGGTCGATCTGAAAACGCACGAGACCGAAGACGGCGCGGACTTCTACGCGATCAGCCCGCGCGGATACGTCCCGGCGATCGATACCGACGACATCGGATTGCTGACCGAAAATCCGGCGGTGCTGACCTATCTCGCCGATCACTACGGAGCGGCGCCTTCCGGCGGCAGGCGTTACAAGCTGCTCGAATGGCTCGGCTTCATCGGTACAGAAATCCACGGCGGGTTCGGTCCGCTGTTCGGCGGGGCCGAGGGCGACAAGGCCGAGGCGGCGAAGCAGGCCGTCGCCGGGAAATTCGCGCTCGCCGCCGAGTTGATGGGCGATGCCGACTGGCTGCTCGGCGAAGCGCCCGGCGTGGCCGACAATTATCTGTTCGTCACGACGCTGTGGGCCGACAAATTCGGTGTCGAGCTACCGGCGAAACTCGCGGACTTCCGCGCCCGCAACATGGCGCGGGAGGCCGTGAACAAGGCGATGAGCGAGGAGGGACTGGGCTGAACGGTCAGCCATTCCGGCGCCTCCCATTTTCTCCCCCTGGACAGTGTGAAGCGTGTGAAGCTAGCCCTGTGCCTCTCAGTTCTCCAGGGCCTCGGCCTCCGCCGCCAGCGCGAGCCAGCGTTCCTCCGCTGCGTTTTTCTCCGCGCGCCTGGCTTCCAGCGCCCGGGTCAGCCGGTCGAACAGACCGGGATCGCGGGTGTAGAGATCGGGGTCGGAAAGCGCCGTCTCGCCCGCCGCGATGTCGCCCTCCATCGTCTCGATCAGGCCCGGCAGCCGTTCGAGGTCGCGCTGGTCCCTGTAGGTCAGCTTGCGCGCCGTGGCGGGCGGTGGAGGGGGGGGCGGCGGCTTGGGGTTGGCGGTGGTCGGCGCGGCGTTGCGGGGACGCCGCTTGGCCTCCCAGTCGGCATAGCCGCCGGCGACGATGTCGACATGGCCCGATCCGTCGAGCCCCAGCGTCAGCGTCACCGTACGGTCGAGAAAGTCGCGGTCATGGCTGACCAGCAACACGGTGCCTTCATAATCGGCGATGACCTCCTGCAGCAGGTCGAGCGTCTCGAGGTCGAGATCGTTGGTCGGCTCGTCGAGCACCAGCAGGTTGGACGCGCGGGCGAACTCGCGCGCCAGCAGCAGCCGGCTCGTCTCGCCGCCCGAAAGGATGCCGACCCTGGTATCGATCATCGCAGGATCGAACAGAAAGTCCTTCAAATAGCCCTGCACATGCTTGGCGGTGCCGCGCACGTCGATCCAGTCGCTGCCGTCCGCCAGCACATCCCGAACCGTGCGTTCCGGCTGCATCAGACGGCGCTGCTGATCGATGACGACGCCCGAGAGGGTGGGCGAGAGCGTGACCGTGCCCGCGTCCGGCGCCAGCTCGCCGGTGAGCAGCCTGATCAGCGTCGTCTTGCCCGCGCCGTTGCGGCCGACGATGCCGATGCGGTCGCCGCGCTGCACGCGCAGGTTGAAGTCGCGGACGATCGGGCGGCCGTCGAAGCCTTTCGACACTTTGTCGGCGACGATCACCGACTTCGTCCGGCTGTCGTCGGCGGCGATGGCGAGCTTGGCGGGACCCGCCGGTCCCAGCATCGCCGCCCTTTGCGCGCGCATGTCGTGGAGCCGGGCGAGCCGCCCCTGGTTGCGCTTGCGCCGCGCGGTGACGCCGCGTTCGAGCCAGCGCGCCTCCAGCTTCAGCGTCGCGTCGAGCTTGTCGGCGGCGCGCGCCTCCTCGGCGGCGATCTGCTCCATCCAGGCTTCGTAGCCGCCGAACCCGACGTCCTTGCGCCTGAGCGCCCCGCGGTCGAGCCACAGCGTCGCGCGGGTGAGGCGGGTCAAAAAGGTCCGGTCGTGGCTGATCACCAGGAACGCGCCGCGATAGCGGTTCAGCCAGTCCTCGAGCCACTCGATCGCGCCGAGATCGAGATGGTTGGTCGGCTCGTCGAGCAGCAGCACGTCCGGATCGCCGCCGAGCGCGCGGCACAAGGCGGCGCGGCGGCGCTCGCCCCCGCTGGCGGTGGCGGCGTCGGCGCCGAGATCGATGCCGAGCTGGTCGGCGATGGCGAGGACGGCATGTTCGGGCGGAGCGTCGGCGCCGTGGACCGCGAAGTCCAAGAGCGTGGCGAACGGGCCGAAATCCGGGTTCTGCTCGAGGAACGCGACCCGGGTGCCGGGCACGATCGTGCGCTTGCCGCGATCGGCCTCGATGCGGTCGTCGAGCAGTTTCAGCAGCGTGGTCTTGCCGGCGCCGTTGCGGCCGATCAGCGCCAGCCGGTCGCGCGGGCCGATGTGGATGTCGAGACTCTGGAACAGCCAGCCGGCGCCCTGGACCAGGCCGAGGCCTTCGTAGGAGAGGATGGGGGGATCGGCCATGCTGCGATGCCCCTAGAGTGCGCCGGCGCGCCCTTCAAGCTGGCGCAAGGATCAGGCTTGCATTCGCGCCGTTGCTTTAATTCCAATGCCGAGGTGGATCGGTCAAAATCGAAACGCCATCCAGGCCGGCGCTGGCCTTTGGCGCGCGCCGGCGCGATAGGGAGGCGATGACACCACGAGAGCATCTCGACACGGCGCGCATTCCCGGCGGCGGCGAGCTGAAGCTGTACCGGCGCGGCGAGGATCACGTCATCCTGTTGGGCCGCGACGAGCTGATGAACAGCCGGATGAGCGGCAGCGAGGAGGCGCTGGCGGTGATGGCGGCGGAGCGGCTGAAGGGGCGCACGCGCCAGAGCTGGCTGATTGGTGGATATGGCATGGGCTTCACGCTGCGCGCGGCGCTTCGCGTGCTTGGAGCCGATGCGCGGGTGGAAGTGGTCGAGCTGGTGCCGGAAATCCTCGATTGGGCGCGCGGGCCGATGGCGGGGCTGACGGCGGGCTGTCTGGAGGACGCGCGGGCAGCGGTCATCGTGGGCGATGTCGGCGCGGCGATCCGTGAGGGGCGGGGGCGCTTCGATGCGATCCTGCTCGATGTCGACAACGGACCCGACGGGCTGGTGCGCGCGGCCAATGACGGGCTCTACGGCGCGGCCGGCCTCGCGGCGGCGAGGGCGGCGCTGAAGCCGGGCGGGGTGGCCGCCTACTGGTCCGCCGGACCGGACCGGGCGTTCACGAAGCATCTGAAGGTCTGCGGCATGGCGGTCGAGGAGGTGACGGTTCGCGCCCGCGCCAACGGAAAAGGCCCGCGTCACACGATCTGGTTCGCGCGCAAACCGGGATCGCGAAGGGCCGGCCGATGAGAGGTGCTGCGGCGCGCGGGCGCCGATTGGGTTTGAAGATGCCGTCGAAGCCCCGCAACGGTAAGATGGCCTTTGAATGCGAGATCGGCTATAACATCCGACTGATCCATGAAGATACGCACGAGCACCAAGTCAGAATGGCTTTAGGGTACGAACTGCGTGCAGGTCGCAAGCAAGGGAGATCATCGCGGTGAGAATGAGTTTCTCCGACCTAGGGTTTCGCGTCGTGGACGATTTTCTCGAACCCGGGGTATTTCAGGCTTTGCATGAGCATGTAAAGCAGGAGAAATTCTTCTACGAAAACTCGCTGGAGTGGAACACGGTTTGGCATCCTCTAAACGGAAACTCGCTGATCACAGGTCTGAAATCCTATGGCGAGACCGGCAAGCCCAGTCTGCGCTACCCGACCAAGACGCCGGTAGATCGCTTTATGGAGACGATTTGCGGCGCGCGCGAATTCTTTGACGATCTCCTGCTGCCGGCGGATGTGGGCGGCGATGAGTTGAAGTTCACGGCCGCCGGTTTCCTGTACCGTGCCGGGTGGGGTCTGCCATGGCATATCGATCATGGCAATCAGCAATATCGCGGGGCTTTCGTCTATTATTTGCATGAGAATTGGCGCGGGAATTGGGGGGGCGAACTCATGATTTCCGCCGAGAAACGCAAGTTTGCCGCGGACGTGGGCGACATCGACCTCGGCTTTCGCCAAGGCGTCGGCTTTTCCAAGCCCGCCTATATCGAAGATGGAGTAGGCACCTTCGTCATGCCTAAACCCAACCGCGCCGTGTTTCTAAAGCAGGGCGTGTTGCACGCTATCAATCCGGTCAGTCCGCTGGCAGGCGAAAACATGCGCTTTTCACTCGCCGGTTTCTTCATGAAGTAGGGCCATCCCGATCGCGGCGCGCACGGACACAAGCTCCTCGTCTTTGCCGCACTGTGTCGCCGATACGATCCGGTTCGCGTCGTGCCGCCGAAGGTCTTGCGGCGACAGGGTGAAGAGCGCCTGCCACGCGGTGAAATTGGCCGCTATATAGCGGTCCAGCTTGGCTTGAGCGGCTGGCGTGGTAGCCGGCCTGAAACGCAGCACGCGGCAGGGCCGCTCGCCCCCCGTCCAGGCCCAATACGGAGCCTGACACGCCGTCACGGTTTGCAGCGCGATCAGCAGGTCGCGACGCCAGTACCGCCGGAGCCGGGGCGGCGCGAACAGCGTCTCGGCAAGAAAATCGATCGCGTTGCCACCGATCCGCTCCGCCTGTCCCGCGAGCGACAGGCACGCGGCTGGAGAGAGACGCCGCACCGTGTCGATAACGTTGCATTGGACGACCAACGCTGTGCGATCGGCGGGGTGGGGGAGGGGGCCTGCCTTCAGCGACACCGCCGCACGACGATCGAGGATGGTTCGGCCAAACGCCGCGACCAGCGCTTCGAACAAAGATGACCCGACACCTGGGCTGACGATCAGCAAGTCAATATCTCCATCGTCAAAATCGCCGATCCGAGTTTTATTCAGTGCCGAGCCATTTACATATATACTGCATTCACGTAATAAAGTTGCACTGCTTTGCAGGGCTTGTGATAGTTGACTTCGAAGTGCTTCAATCATATAATTTCGCGTTCTACTGAAAAGAGTGGCCATGAACCCCGTTGAAAACTGCCGTACCATGGTGTCCATGTTGAACTCCATAATTTATGCGCGAAACATAGGCGATTACGGGTGCGGACAGGAGCCGTTGGATCAGGATGCAGAGAAAGAGACAGAGGAGGACGAACTGGTCGATCTTCTGCTGGGTTCTTTAGACAAATTGTCGGTAGAGGAACTCACCGCGCAGCGTAACTCCCTGTGCCGCACCGGGCTGCAATCGCTCGACGCTCAATTGTTCTATCGCGCTGCCGGACGGGCGAAACCGATCGCGTAAGACGCCGTTCCAGCCGAAGTTCGAAAGGTCCGCATCGTGCAATCATTCGCTCTTGTCAGCATGCCGTGGTTCATGGCGCAGATGCCATCCATCCAACTCGCTATCGTGAGCGATGTGCTTCAAGAACATGGCATCGCGTCCGAGGCTTTCGAATTTTATGCCGATTTTCACGATCTTTTCGGAGTCAGTCTATACCGAGAGATTTCCTCATCCAATCCATATCTGGCCGATATCCTATTCACGCGCGCATATTTCGACAATCCTGCGCCGGTCGCGTCGCTGCCCAATTTCGGCTTGGCGAACGACCAGTTCGAACGCGATCTGTTTCTGTTCGCCGAGCCCCTGATCGCAGAATTTCTGGATCGAGTCTTTGCGCAAACCGATTGGGCTTCGTTTGATGCCATAGCCTTTTCTCTCACCGCGTCGCAGACAGGTGCCTCGATGGCGCTGGCCAAGCGAATCCGCGCCGCCCATCCCGATCTGCCAATTATCTTTGGCGGAGCGAGCTGCGCCGACGAGATGGGGCAGGCGCTGATGGAGATTTGCCCCGAGATCGACATTGTCGTTCATAAGGAAGCGGAAACCGTTCTGCCAGTGCTGCTCGATGCAATGCGCGGGTCTATAGCCTATCAGGCGGTGCCGGGCATTAGCTGGCGCGAGAGCGGAACCATAAGGTCCAGTGCTGACGCACCACTGCATCAATTGCAACGCACGCGCGGCGTTTTGCGGTTCGATAATTATTTTGCGCGCATAGAACCCCTCAAAACCCTGTCGCTTAAAAACGTCTATATTCCTTTCGAGAGCAGCCGTGGTTGCTGGTACGGCGAAAAGGCGCAATGTACTTTTTGTGGTTTGAACGAAATAATCAAGTACCGCCAGCGCGGCTCCATGGGATTGATTGACGAGTTGCAGGAATATGCCGATCGCTACGATATGAAAGACTTCTTTGCGGTCGACCTTATCATGCCGCTGAGCTTTTTTAAGACTTTTTTGCCGGAACTGACCGAGGCCAAGAAGGACTGGAACATCTTTTACGAAGTGAAATCGAACATGAAGCGCGCTCAGATCGAGCAGCTCGCCGATGCGGGCGTCAACTGGATACAGCCCGGCATAGAAAGCCTCGACGACGATGTGCTGAAACTGATGCGCAAGGGGGTGACCTCGGCTCAAAACATCCAGACTTTGCGCATTTGTCGCGAGCGAGACATGAAGGTCGGATGGAGCATCATCAACGGGTTTCCGAGGGAACAGGCACACAGCTATCGCGCGATGGTTGAGCTGGTGCCCAAGTTGCATCACCTCCAAGCGCCGTCGAATATCGGCTATTTCGAGGTGCACCGGTTTAGCCCATTCTTCGACAATCCTCACGCCATGGGCATTGAAATAAATGGGGCGCATACTTTGTATGAACATGTCTTTCCGGTCGAGCAATCCGTCCGCGATCGCTTGGTCTACCGGTTCGACTACACGGTGATCGAGCCGCGCGACGAGGCGTTGGAGACAGCGACCATAGCCTTGCGCAAGGCAGTCGAAACTTGGAAGCGCGCCAATGCCCGTGGTGCCGATTTCTTGATCGCATATCATCCCGGCAGCGGCGCTATTCTGACAGACACCCGCGCCAGCGAAGAGCCGGTCGTATCGAAGCTCGACATGGATGAGGCGCTGTTGATGCGGCGTCTTGACGAGCTGTCGGTCCACCGCAGGTTCGTCGCCGGCCTGGAGCGCGATGATCCCGGACTGGTCGCACGGCTCGGCGGGGGCGAGGCCGTCGCGAACCTGCTTCGGCGATGGCACGAGAAAAGCTGGGTGCTGATCGAAAGCGGGTATGTGCAGACGCTCGCGAAAGTCGCGGCTCGTCATTTCGCTTTGAATATGGAATTTGACGCTGCGTGATTTCGTGCTTAGCACGGCGCTCATGATCGACAAAGCTACGCGGCTTGGTTCTTGAATAGCTTGTTTCGTTACGATGGAACCATCGTTCGCCGCATTACGACGCGTTTGTTCGCAAGCTGGAAGGATTTTCTGGCGGTCGGTCTTCTGATCTGCTTCGCGATCATGTTCATTGCGGACATTTCGACGCGTCTTCCGTCTCGCTATGCGACGATTCTGGTGGTGGTGTTCGCCGGGCTCTCGGGCCTTGGCGTGCAAGCCTATGCATCCTTGAGGTTGCGGAGCCTCGCCAGCGATTCCCCGATCGCTAGGGATGCGCTCGACGGGCGGACTCGGCTCGGCTTTCACATGGGGGCGATCATGCTCGGCGCCGCCGCAGCCGTCACCGCATCGCTGCTCATCGAACAGAGTGCGATCCTCGTCGGCTTAGCGAGTTTTGCTTCCGTTGCACTCGTCGTCCATCTCGTGCTTCACGAGAACGTCAGGTCTTTCGGTTTGGCCTTGCAAGAATGGTTGCGCCAAGGTGTCCAGATCAACGAGTGGCGCGGGCGCATGGCGACGGGCTTTGGACCAATGGCGCTGCTCGTTATCCTGGCGGTGGCATTCGCCCCGGTCGAAACGGGCGCGCGTATTGCCGTTGCGACGCTCACCTGCACGATTTATGGCATGGCCGCGACATCGCACAATGCGGGCGCGATCAACTTCCTGCGGCTGTCCGGGGATAGCTATCTGGCCACGGTGCGGCGGTTTCTGCTGCGTCCAGCGCTAATTCTGGCGGCGCTTATTGCGGCGACGCTGATCGCCCGCAATCTGCAGTTGACCGCGCTGGCCGCTTCTGCCGCTGTGCTGGTCTTCATCTATCGCGCGCTGCAGATTGCCCTGCTGCGGCTCCATGGTCCTCGAACCAGCGAATTGTTGATGATCTTCATCCTCTTTTTCCTCATAACCATCGCCATCACGGTTCCTCCGATGATCGTTCCGATTGTGGTTGCTCTGCTGATATTTCTAGGCGTCCGCGCCAACCGCGTGACTTGGCTGCTCCGGTGAGCGCGGCCATCGTTCTAGACCGGGTCACGGTGCAGCGCGATTGGCGCAGGGTGATCCATGGCGTCTCGCTTACCATCATGCAGGGAGGCTGGTTTGGACTGATCGGCGCGAACGGGTCGGGCAAGACGAGCCTGCTGCGCGCGATCGGGGGAAGACTTGCCTTCGAGGATGGACAGTGTTGCATCCATGGGACGGATATGACCAGCAGCCGTTTCGGCAGGGCCGAGCGTATCGGCTTTGCGCCGACCGTGGAATCGCTTCCGACGAGTTTGTCGCCGGCGGAAGTCTTTGCATTTCTTTCGCGGGATTGGCAGGAGCACGTCGCATTTCTTCAGAAGCCACTGGGCCTGAACGATCTGAATAGCCGACGGATCGGGACGTTCTCCGCCGGGATGCGTCAGCGGGTGGCGGTTGCCTGCGCCTTTGCGAGCGGTCTCGACACGATGATTCTCGACGAGCCGTTCAACTGGCTCGACCCGGTCGCTGCCTTCGACTTGCGAATTGCCCTCCGCGAATGGGTCAATCCGGAGCGGACGCTGATCACCGCAGTGCACGACTTGGCGACATTAGCGATGTCGTGTGACCGGGGCGCACTCTTGGCGAACGGCTTTCTGGCACTGACATTAGATGAAAAGCGACTGAAAGATTCGAGAAATAATGTTTTATCATTCGAAAATGAAATGATCCAAGTTCTTCGCGAAAATTATTAGATAGGGTTGCTTTGTTTTTTCTTTATGACCCTTGTAATTGGATCGTGACCGTTCTTTAAACTTGGCGTGGTGGTTTAAACATGGTATTAAATTCCAGTGCGCGGTTAAGTCGCGCTCCAAGCCCCAAGGAGATTGTGATGAACAAGATGACCGAAATCGAGGCTGCGGACACGCTTGAAAAAGCCCCGTATATTGATCCGAAGGAAGCACGCGCCAATGTGCTGAAGGTCGTGCAGCAGATCAAAGCCGATCCGGAACGCTTTGCCGAGTTGAAAAAGCAGCTGCAAGGTAAGAGCGATGAAGAGCGAGCCGAAGGCTTGGTTCAGTTCATCGCCAACAACGATGATTTGGTGCAGTCACTCCCGATGAACGACCGTGAAACGGCCATGACGATCACGGTTACCGTTACGGTGACGATCCTGATTTTCGCAAGTTCCGCCTATTGATAAACCGGAACGGCAAAAAACTCATGTATGCCCGAGACGGATCGCCCGATGCGTCGTGGTGCTGCAGATGGGCGGTCTGAATTGCTCGTTAAAGAGATCGCGAGCAACCTGCCGCCCTTTCTTTATGGTGATAGCAAAGGTTGTTGATGAAAGGATTCTACCGCCCGTTGCAAGTTCCGGCTCCAGCACATCGAGCCGCTCCATTTAAAGGCAAATGGTATACCGATGGACCGCCGGTCTCAGTCCCGCAGGGATGGAAGCTATATGTATCGGCATCGCTTCCCCATTATCTGGAAACGCTGGCGATCACTCGTGAAGTGTTCGCTCGGCATGGCGTGCCGAGCAAATATGCTTGTTCCGACAAGGTTTTTCGCAAACTGAATGCCGGCTTATATGGCTATTGCCAAGTTGGTAAGAATATTGTCGGTTATTTCGCGGAGGATGCTGCGTTGCGCTCCGTGGCGGCCGAACTCAAGGACCGGTTGCGTGCGTTTGCCGACACCGCGCCGCAGGTTCCGTTTGCTCAGCCGCTAGGGGGAGAATTGCCGCTCTCCTACCGCTACGGCGCGTTTCACGGCGACACGATCGAGCTGGCCGGCGAGGATTATGCGGACGACCGGCGCAAACCCGCGCGCTGGATCTTCGACCATATTCCCGATCCGCTGTCGGTCCTGAGCGAAGACACGGAAACGGACGAGGCGTTCGACGCGTTCCTATCGCGCTATCCGGTCTATGAGACATTGAGCCAGGGGGGCAAGGGCGGCATCTTCGCCGCGTTCGACCTCGAGGCCGACGCCTTCAACGACCTGATCCTGAAAATCGGCTATCGCAAAGGGCAAGTGCTGCCGGACGGGCGCGACGGCATGGCTTTGCTGAAACGGGAGGCGGATTTCTTCGCCCTGCTCGACGAACGTCGGATTGCCACGGTCGCGCCGGCCTTGGCCGACTACCGGCAATTTCGAGACCGCAATGTCCTGATCATGGAGCGGATCGACGGCCAGAACCTGCAGACGTTGCGCACCGACGGAGCGCTGACGCGGGGGCATGTCGAGAAATGCCTGGCCGTGCTCGACACCATCCATGGGGCGGGGCTGTATGTCGGCGATGCCAAGATCGCCAATTTCGTCGAGGAGACGGCGAGCGCAAAGATATACGCCATCGACTTCGAAGCGGCGGGCAGGCTGGACACCGCCAAGCTCGACATTCTCTGCACCTATCATTTTTCCCGCCCGACGTTCGGCGATATGGCGAAGCTGGAACGGTGCCATCTCCTCTACTCCGCCTTGCATGTGGATGACGAAACGACCTTTAGCGAAAGCGACCGCATCATCGACCTGCCGCAAAAGCTCGCACAGATCACCCCGTCCGACGAAACGGGCAAGTGGGCGCTCGGTTTGTTGCAGGCGGAATTGTTGGATATTGAGGTTGACGTCGGATAGGACGAACTACCGTATGGCATAGCTTCTCCCGGGGGCGTTGCCGGGCGAGATCAATTGCGGCGGCGGTAAAAGATTGAAATGAATTCGAACCTGTCACGGATCCTTAGCGAACACGCTACGCTGATCTCGTTCTTGGTCATTCTGCTGCCACTCGTCATCATGCTGCCGACCATGATCGCGGTTGTGCGCGGTCTTCCGGACCGCCGCAAGATCGCGCTGGTCAACCTGGCGGGTACGCTGTTCTTCACCCCGTGGATAGCGGCGATGGCTTGGGCAGTGATGGGCAAGCCCAATGAATCGGCCTATGAAAAAATTCTCAAATTCAAGCGGTGGATCGTCACGGTGGCAGTGGCCGGATTGATCGGCCTGGTCGCGATGTTGTTCTATGTCTGGCAAACGGTGGAAACATGGCAGGGATCGGCGCCCGGGGACCGCTATGTCCTGGCGCCGGTCGAGGCCGCGCCGGGAAGCCAGGCGGTGCTCGCCAGCGGAAAGATCGTGCCGCGCTCGTTGGTACGGGTATCCTCCGAGGTGTCGGGCAGGATCGATGCCGTGTTCGTCGATATCAACGATGTGGTGGCAGCGGGGCAGCCGCTCGCCCGGATCGACGCGCCCAGCATCCGTTCCGGGGTCGATCAGGCGGGGGCCGAATTGCGTCAGGCCTACGCCGGGTCCGCACAAACGCGGTCCGCCATCGCGACGACCGAGACTCGGCTCCAGGAACAGCGCGCAAGCTTTGCGCGGCGCCGAGCGCTGTACGATCGCGGTTTCCTGTCGCGCGCCGATCTGGAAGCGGGCCAGGCGGAACTGGATGCGCGCCGGGCGGCGCTGTCGGGCGCGCGGGCCCAGGCCGCGGGCGATGAGGCACGGATTGCGGCCTCGCGGGCGCGGCTCAATGAGGCGAAGGACGAGGCCGGGCGCACCACGGTCGTCTCTCCGGTATCGGGCACGGTGCTGGCTCGCCGGGCTGAACCCGGCCAGACCGTCGTGTCCGCGTTCCAGGCCGAAGACCTGTTCGAAATCGCGGAAGATCTCGGCGCGATGCGACTGGAGGTGATCGTGGACGAGACCGAAATCGCGCGCCTGCGCGAAGGGCAACCGGTCACGTTCTCCGTCGATGCGTTGCCGGACCAGTCGTTCAGAGGGACGCTGGACAAGATTCTGAAGGCCCCGGTCGAGCAGGACGGTATTACCGGCTACAAGGTGCTGGTCGATATCCAAAACACCAACGGCCAGTTTTATTCCGGGATGAGCGTTTTGGCGCGCTTCCTGCCGGAAATGGCGAAAGATTCACTGTGGGTTCCCATGGTCGCGCTCGCCTTCGTTCCATCCGAGCAAGCGCAAGAAGAGGAAAAGGAACCGTGCGTCTATGTCGTGCGCGACGGGCGACTTCGGCGCATTCCCGTGAAAGTGGTCGGCCGTTCCAACACGATGCTCGTGATCCGCTCGTCGCAGCTGGGTGTCGGCGATCAGCTGGCAACCGCACGGCGTAAGACATGATTGCCGGGGAGCAAGCAGAAACAATTCCGAATAGCGTTATCGAGGGACGCGGCCTCGGCAAGACATATCCGAGTGCGGGCGGCAAAGTCGAGGCTTTGCGCGATATCGACATCAGGTTGATCGCGGGCGAGTTCATCGCTTTTCTCGGCGCGTCGGGCTCGGGTAAAAGCACGCTGATCAATATCCTTTCCACGCTGGACACTCCAACGAGCGGCACGCTGACGATCGAGGGCAAGGCCGTCGGCGGTTTGTCGGATCACGCGCTGTCGCGGTTGCGCAACCGGAAGATCGGCTTCGTCTTTCAGGGCTACAACCTACTGCCCGCCTTGACGGCCAAAGCCAATGTCGAACTGCCCTGCGTCTATGCTGGCCTTGGACGGGACGAAGCCAGTCGCCGCGCGGACGTGGCCCTCGCCAAGGTGGGCCTGGCCGAACTGGGCGCGCGCAAGCCCAACGAGCTTTCCGGCGGACAGCAGCAGCGCGTGGCCTTCGCCCGGGCGCTGGTCCTGGGGGCGGCGGTGCTGTTCGCGGACGAGCCGACCGGCGCGCTCGACAGCGTCGCGAGCGCGAATATCTTGGCATTGTGTCTCGATCTCAGCCGCAGCGGCTTCACTGTGGCGATGGTGACTCACGATCGTCAGATCGCCAACCATGCGAGCAGGATCGTCACCTTGGCCGATGGGCGCATCGTTTCGGACGAAAGCGCGGGGCGGCAATGAGTCCGCGGCGCCTGTCCATCGGTTCGGCGCTGGATTCGCTGCGTAGCAACAGCTTTCGCTCGGGACTCACTATCCTCGGCTTGGCCATCGGGGTGGCGGCGATTACGCTGATCGGGGCGATCGGCAACGGTCTCGGCGGTCTCGTGCATGACCAGCTGGAACGCTATGATGCCAGCCTGCTGATCGTCACCCCGACCGACACCGCGGCAGCGGGACGCGTTCCGTTCCGCTTGAGGGCGCGCGATACCGATTATCTGAAGGCGAACGTGCCGACGGTAATGCTGGCGGGCGGCGAGGTGCGGCAACCGGTCCGCGCGCGAGCGAACGGAGAGACCGTGCGCACCAGCCTGTCCGGTCTGGACAGCGACATGTTCGACCTGCGTAGAATGGCCATCGCGGGCGGCCGCAGCTTCACGCAAGCCGAATACCGCAGTGGGGCACGCGTCGCCCTGGTCGGGAATACTGTTTTACAAAAGCTGTTTGCCGGGGGTGCATCGGTCGGCCAGGTGATCCGCGTCAACGGGGTGGTCCTGACTATCGTCGGCATGCTGGAAGAGGAGGCCGCGGGTATTGGCGGCGATCCCGACGACATTATCGTGGTGCCGCTGCGGACCGCGCAGAGGCGCATCGCCGGGCAGGACGACCAGGCGTTCGACCGGGTCGACAGCATATGGGTGACGTTCGCTGGCGGCGATCCGGCACGAAACCGACAGGCTGTGTTGTCAACCCTTACGCGGCGCAGCGGTAAGCAAGCGGAAGACATATCGCCCGTTGATATCCGCTCGATGGAGGAACAGCTGGAGCAGGTTCGGCAGGCGGTGGGAGCGGTACGGATCGGCATGTCGCTCATCGCCTCGATCGCCATTTTCGTGGCCGGTATCGGGGTCCTCAACACCATGCTCGCTTCGATCGGGGAGCGCACGCGGGAAATCGGCATCCGGCGCGCCCTGGGCGCGACGGTGAACGACATCCGCAACCAGTTCATGATCGAAGCGGTCGTCATTTCGGTGATCGGCGGCGTCGTGGGCGTCCTCGTCGCGCTGGTCGGAATTGGCATTGCCAGCGCGCAACTTCCCGACTGGCCCCTGTCGGTTACCGTAGTGAATTTGTGCGGTGTCGTTGCGATAGCCATTACCACGGGCGTATTTTTCGGCATTATTCCCGCGATCCGGGCGTCGCGGCTGTCGCCGACGGATGCGTTACGATCGTTCTAATGCAGGGTTGCAACGCTCTATATCGTCTCGCAAGATCGGGTCGTGCGCCATTGACTCGATCGAAGTATACGCTACCCTTGGGCCGGCTTTGCATAGTAGAGGCCGATAAGGGAGAAAATTGATGCAACGCGATCTAGTCATCGAAGACCTCGACTTTGAAATCAGTCCCGGCGGCGTCAATGAGCCCGTGCTTCACTTGCCGGTTGTGGTAGTGGCCGGCGTCTGGATCATCGTTCAGGAAACGTCCCCCGCACAATAATCGCGATGGCCTCCGACTCGTTTGGGGGCCGCATCATCTTCCCATGACCCGCAGCGCTGATGTGGCAAGGCGATGACCGATATCTTCGACCAAGCTTGCGCTCATCTGTCGCAGACGCTGACACCGCTTCCTGACGATCTGACGGCGGCGATCGTCGATGACGTTCGCATGCACGAAGCCATTGCGCGGGCACGCACCAAACTCGACCGCGGCACTCTGCTCTATTCCGAAGACGAGATGCGCATGGCGCAGGTCCATGAAAATGCGGGCTGGCAGGTGGACGTCATGGTGTTCTTCAAGCACCGGCTTGCCCCCATTTCCGTTATATCGCCAACCGCGATGTATATCGTGTCAGCCGGAGAAGCCTTGAACTATCGCGGCTATGCGCTGTCCCGGCCGATCGATGCCGACTATTTCGACCAGCCCGTGCATTTGCAACAGGTGGAAGCCCATCCCCTGACGCGGGGAGATTGGGTGTTCATGCAACCCGGCCTTACGACCGGTATCGTCGCGGACCCCGGACCCGAATCCGTCCTGCTTCGTTTCCTCGGACCTCCGGTAACGCCGGTCATGGCTAGTTTCGATGCCGACAGCGGCAAACTGGAATCGTTGACGATGGGCGGTCTCGTGCCCACCTCGCAATCCTTCTTCACCGACCTTGCCCGGTGCCTCATAGCAGGTTCGCAGCATGATGCTCCATGGCACGCCTACGAAGAACTGGACATTGTCCGCGACCTGCTTCGCGGTGGGTTGACGGACGACAGCATCCATATCGCCACCCGGTGGAAGATGGCGCAGGCTCTGGCCAATTCGGACCGTGACGACGTGCGCACGTTCATGGAGCGGGTCGCGGCGAGCGACAGCCTCTCGCTCAAGGCCAAGGCCAAGCGTGTCCTTGCGGCCATCGAGGCCTGACCCGATGCAGCTTTACGACTTCGACGATCCGATACCGGACCTGTCCTTCGAGAACGCGGTCAAGGCGATCCATGGCGAATTTGAGCAGGACTGGAGACAACGGCGCAGCGCCATCGCGCGGCTCATGCGTGCGTTCCGCAAGAATGACCAGGCCTTGCGCGCGCTCATCCGACAGCATGTCGGCGGGGGCCAATGGCCGATCATGCGCGGCACGCAGTCCTTTTACCTCTACGAGAGCAAGCAATTCCGGATGCGGGCAAATCTGTGGTTTCCTGCCTCGCATCCCTTGGCGGGGCAGGCAGGTTATCGCGATTTCCTAACGATCGAGAAATGCCATAATCATGATTTTTCGTTCTTCTCGATTTGCGTGCTGGGTTCGGGTTACACGACCCGTATGTACGGGGCGAAGGATTACGCGCAGACCCTTCAGGTCGGAGAGCGCGTAATTCTGGAGCCGGAATGCACTTTCGGGCTGAACGGCGATACGGTGATGTATGTCGAGCGCGACCTCGACTTCCATTCGCAACTGTTTCCCGAAACGCTCTCCGTGACCGTCAATCTCATACCGGCGCGCGAAATGCGGCGTTCGGTCCAGTATTCGGTAGATGAAGAAAACGGCACCATCGAACGGAAGATCCATACCGACGCGGGCGCGAGCCTGCCGGACCGACCATGGTCGCTGCCGAACGAAACCAATTCGGCAACCGCATTCGTCGATTCCTAGCTATTGGTCCCGGCAACCGAACGTCCGGTATCGAAATGGTCGATTTGGCATCGGACCACTATATGGCTATGTTAGTCGCTAGTCCGGTTGCTTCGGGTATCGTTGCCCTGATGTCGTTACCTGATACGAATTTAAATTCTGGGTTCCGTTACCATTGCCGCCGTCCTGGGCCACGAACAGACCGCCGCGAAATTGATTTGCCGAAGTCGCCTGGTCGGCGCAAATTCGATGCGGATTTCATAAGCAGCCCCTGTCCTGTGTTCAGGCGGGGCGTGACAGGCAAATGGGTCGTTTGCGCTAAGGCTGAATGGCGCTTTTTTGAAAACCGTTGTTGCTCCCTCAATTAGCGCGCAAACACCGTGTTGATCGACATGTTTCTAGCGGACCGGACGGACTGTTCGGGCGCACCATTTTCTCTCCGGCGATTGCCCCTATATACGCATTCACAAACGGGTACCGCCTGAGCCTTTTCTGGTCGGCTAATGACTCCGTTCCATCTCCCAACCGGCTTTCGGTGCCGGTGCAGACATAATCGAGGCCCATGCCCTTTCCATTACTACCCGCATCGCTGATGCAGGCGCTCGATAAACGCGGCTATGCCGATCCCAGCGCGGTACAGGCTGCCGTGTTGGAAAACGAGGCCGCAGGCCGCGACCTCATCGTGTCCGCGCAGACCGGCTCCGGCAAGACGGTTGCCTTCGGGTTGGCCATGGCGCCCGAGTTACTGGGTGACGCGATGCGCATCGGCTTGCCCGCCGCGCCGCTGGCGCTGGTGATCGCGCCGACGCGCGAGCTTGCACTGCAGGTGAGTCGCGAGCTTGCCTGGCTCTATGCGGAAGCGGGCGCGACCATCAGCACCTGTGTCGGTGGCATGGACCCGTCCAAGGAGCGCCGTGCGTTGCGGCAGGGCGCGCATATCGTGGTCGGCACGCCGGGGCGTCTGCGCGATCATCTGGAGCGCGGCGGCCTTGATCTGTCCGCGCTGCGCACCGCCGTGCTCGATGAGGCGGACGAGATGCTCGACATGGGTTTTCGCGACGATCTGGAGGAAATCCTCGACGCGACCCCGGACGATCGCCGCACATTGCTGTTCTCCGCCACCATGCCCAAGGCGATCGTGGGGCTGGCCAAACGCTATCAGAACGACGCGCTGCGCATCTCCACCGTCGGCGAGGACCGCGGCCATGGCGACATCGCCTATCAGGCGGTGACCGTTTCGCCGTCCGAGATCGAGCATGCCGTCGTCAATTTGCTGCGCTTCCACGAAGCGGAGACGGCGATCGTCTTCTGCGCCACGCGCGAGAGCGTGCGCCGCATGCACGCCGCGCTGCAAGAGCGCGGCTTCGGCGCTGTCGCGCTGTCGGGCGAGCACTCGCAGTCCGAGCGCAACCAGGCGATGCAGGCGCTGCGCGACCGCCGCGCGCGGGTGTGCGTGGCGACCGACGTGGCCGCGCGCGGCATCGATCTGCCGAGCGTCAGCCTGGTCATCCACGCGGAAATCCCGCGCGATGCGGAGACCTTGCAGCATCGCTCCGGTCGGACCGGCCGCGCGGGCAACAAGGGCACCGCGATCATCGTCGTGCCCCATCCGCGCCGCCGCCGCGTCGAATCGATGCTGCGCGGAGCGAAGATCGAGGCCGAATGGATCGAGGCGCCGGGCCCCGATGAAATCCGCAGGCAGGATCATGAGCGTTTGCTCGAGGCGCTGCTGGAACCGGTGGAGTTCGAGGACGAGGACCGCGCGCTTGCCGAGCGGCTGCTTGCCGAACGCAGCCCGCAGGATATCGCTGCGGCGCTGGTCCAGGCGCATCGTTCCAAAATGCCCGCGCCCGAGGAGTTGATCGAGAACACGCCCGAGGCGCGCAAAGCCGCTCAGAAGGAACGCCACCGTCCCGGCTTCGAGGATATCGTTTGGTACCGCATGGATGTCGGCCGCAACCAGAATGCCGATCCGCGCTGGATCCTGCCCGTGCTGTGCCGCCGCGGGCATATCACTAAGAAGGATGTCGGCGCGATCCGTATGGGTCCGAACGAGACGTTCGTGCAGGTGCCGCGTGCCATCTCCGACAAGTTCGGTCAGGCTCTGGCTCGCACCGCCGGGAGCGGCGAGGGCGACGAGCGCGACGATATCGCGATCAGCTATTCGCCCGACGGTCCGGCTGAACGCGTGCGTCCGGGGCGCAAGCCCAAGCATGAGAGCAAGCCCGACAAGCACAAGGTCCGGGCCAAGCTGCACGCCAGGTCAGCGGCCGGGGACAATGTAGCAGGCGAGGGCGGTAAGCCGCCGCGCCGCGAGGGCTTCAAGCCTAAGGGCAAGGGCGGGCCGAAGAAAACGTTCAAGGGCGGCAGGAAGCCCGGCGGTTTCAAAAAATAGCCCATCGCTTGCAGCGTCCCCATTTGGACGATAGCGCGAGGCGGCGACAAAGGAGCACGAGATGAGCGATTTCGATCATGCGGTGGACGGCGATCTGGTGCGCGCGCCGGATGGCAGGATCGAGGTGCCGGACGATGTGCAGGACGCGATCCGTACGCTAATCCGCTGGACCGGGGACGATCCGGAGCGTGAGGGCCTGCTCGATACCCCCAAGCGCGTCGGCCGGGCGTGGAAGGAATATTGTCAGGGTTATGAGGAAGATCCCGGGGTCCATCTTGCGCGCACGTTCGAGGAAGTTGGCGGCTATGACGAGCTCGTCCTGCTGAAGGACATTCCGTTCCAGTCGCATTGCGAGCATCATATGGCGCCGATCATCGGCAGGGCGCATATCGCCTATATGCCGACCGACCGGGTGGTGGGCATCTCCAAGCTCGCCCGTGTACTTCACGGGTTCGCCCGGCGCCTGCAGGTGCAGGAGCGGCTCACCGCCGAGGTTGCGCAATGCATCCAGGACAAGCTGGGTCCCAGCGGTGTTGCGGTGGTGATCGAGGCGAGCCATAGCTGCATGACCGCGCGCGGCGTGCGTACGCCCGGTGTGTCGATGGTCACCAGCCGGCTGCTGGGTTGCTTCCTCGACGACGACCGCAGCCGCACCGAAGTGATGAGCCTGATGGGCTATTGATCGCGGTTTGCCGACTTTGAACAAGAGTAGGGAACCCAATTCTGACTATTCCGTTAATGCGGCATCAAGCCGACGGCTTGATCAACGGAAGGGTCGAAATGCTCAAGAATATTCTCCCCCTCATCATGTCCGGCGGTACGCTGCTCGCCGTCATTGCCGCGATGGCTACAACGGTCTGAGCGCGTTCAAACCCGCCAGGAAGGCCCGGAAGGGCCCAATGAAAAGGCGCGAGAACCACTGGTTCCCGCGCCTTTTTCCTTACACTCTTATAGATTAAGCCCGGTTCATGCGTCGGCATCCGATGGCGGGCCGGTGCCCTCGTCCTTCGCAGCGGTGCCGTCCTCGGCCTGATCGATCGAGGCTTCCTCGAACACCTCGGCGGCATCGGCCGCGCTCTCTGCGTTTTCTTCGCCTTCGCTGTCGCCATCGCCAGCGACTTCAGCGGCAAGCTGGCGCAGCTCAGCTTGGTCGTCCTCGAACATCTGTGCGATGACGTCCACGCCGTCACGCTGAAGCTGTGCTTCGTCATCCGAACGCGCGACGTTGACCCTGACAGTCGAGACCACCTCGGGATGCAGCATGACGCGCACGTCGTACATGCCGATCGATTTGATAGGACGCTCGAGCACGATCATCGACTTGGTGACTTCGGCGCCCTGATCGTTGAGACCGTTTTCGATATCGCGCACCGAGGCCGAACCGTAAAGCTGGCCGGTGTTGGAGGCGGCGCGGATCAGCGTCACTTCCAGCCCGTCGACGTCCTTCGACTTGGTCTCGGCCTCGCCGCGCTTCGAAGCGTTGTCCGCCTCGATCCGCTCGCGATTGGCCTCGAACACCGCGCGATTCGCCTTGTTGGCGCGCAGGGCCTTTTTGCCCGGCAGCAGGAAATTGCGGGCGTAGCCGTCCTTGACGGTAACCACGTCGCCGATCGTGCCGAGCTTCTCGACGCGTTCCAGTAGAATGAGATCCATGGGCTCTGCTCCTTACTTCACGACGTACGGGAGCAGGCCGATGTGGCGTGCACGCTTGATCGCGCGGGACAGCTCGCGCTGCTTCTTGGCCGACACCGCGGTGATCCGGCTGGGGACGATCTTGCCGCGTTCGGAGATATATCCCTGCAGCAGCTTCACGTCCTTGAAATCGATCTTCGGCGCATCGGCCCCGCTGAACGGGCAGGTCTTGCGGCGGCGGAAAAAGGGTCGTGCCATGATTTAGTTCCTCTCGTCCCGGTCGCGACCGCGGCCGCCATCACGCCCACCATCGCGGCCGCCCTTGCGATCACCGCGATCGCTGCGGTCGCTCTTGCGCATCTGGACCGAAGGTTCGGTCTCCAGCTCGTCGACGCGGATCGTGAGATAACGGATCACATCCTCGTTCACGCGGGTCTGGCGCTCCAGCTCGGCGACGACGCCCGGAGGCGCCTCGATGTTGAGCATGACGTAATGCGCCTTGCGGTTCTTCTGGATCTTGTAGGCGAGCGACTTCAGGCCCCAGGTCTCGGTCTTGGTGACCTTGCCCTCATTGTCCTCGACGATCTTGGTTGCGTTCTGGGCCAGCGTATCGACCTGAGCCTGGCTCAGATCCTGGCGCGCCAGAAACACATGCTCGTATAACGGCATGGGATATATCCTTGTCTACCACCGATCGCTGACGCCGCACCATGCGGAACGCCCCTCCGGCTTTCTTCGTATTTCCGGCAGGGCAGGCCCCCGGCGGAAGCGGCGCGTCTAGGGCAAGCGCGCGGGGAAAGCAAGGCCGGTGGGGCGGAGGCTCGCGCAACATTATTTTTCAAAGGCTACAAAGTGAACGAGATGCTGTTGCGGAATCGCGTAGGGATATGTCCTACATTTGTCAGCACCGGACGGGCCGCCATCGCAGCGGCACGCGCACGAATTTTCCTACATTGCAAGCGCAGGATTGCATGGCCGCTGTCGGTTGCTCACCGGTCATGATCACGCAATCCTTTCGCCACCAGACGTGCCTGTTGCGCGGGTGCCGAAAAAATGCTTGCGTCGTCCCCAAGGGGCGACCCTACAAGCGGCTGCATGACGAGAACCAAACGGCCGTCCAAAGTGCAGTTTCCCGATGGCGCGGCTGATATCGCGCGTCGTTTCGGTATCACGATCAAGGCCTTGCGCCTTTATGAAAAGGCAGGATTGATCCGACCGGTCCGGGACGAACGCGGCTGGCGGACCTATGGCCAGGCAGAATGCGAACGACTGCATGTCGTGCTGCTGCTACGGCGTTTCGGCTTGACGATCGCCCGGATCGGCGAACTTCTGGCCCACCGTTCGCCTGATCTTGCGGCAGTCCTGGACCTTCAGGAACAGGCTCTGACGGATCAACGTCGCCGAATCGACGAGGCGTTGGCACTGATCGCCAGCGCTCGCGACCGCGTGGCCGCTGGGGAGGAGATCGACCCGGTTGCGCTGGCGGAATTGGCGCGGTCGGAACCGTTTCGCCTGCGCTGGACGCCGGCATTGGAGAAATTGTCGGCGGAGACATTCACCCCGGATCAGCAGCGCCGCCTTGCCAGGATCGCTCCGGCGGTCGAGGCGGAATGGAACGCGCTATACCGTGAACTGAACGAAATCGTCGGTGATGCCCCGGACACGCCGCATGCCATGGAACTCGGCCGCAGGGCATCGGCGTTGATCGTCCGCATGACGGGCGACGACGACGAAATGCGCGGCGCGTTGACCCGCTTCTGGCAAGGGGGCTTCGCGGACCCGGCACTGGCCGCCTCCTTACCGATGGATTCGACGCGCTGGCATTTTCTCGGTGCGGCGATGGCTGCCCACGCAAGCAAGGTGAAAGGCAAGTGAGCCGTGTCCTGCCCCTGATCAAGGGATTGCTCCATAACTTCGGCGGACTGGTGCTCTACTGGACGGTGCTACTGGCCTTCGGCGTCAAACCGGCGATCGTCGTCACCTTGCTGTTCATCTCGGGCGAGGGGGGATGGCGTCTGAAAACGCACCGGCCGTTCCCGCCGCTCTGGTGGTTCGCCAATGGCGCCGCGCTGCTGTTCGGCGTGATCGACCTGTGGGCGCGCACGCCCTTCATGATCCGCTACGAAGGGGCGATAATCAATCTCGTAACCGCCGGGGCCTTCGCGCTAGGCGCGCTCGGCCCGCAGCCGCTGGTGTTGCGGATCGCGCGGCAGCACAAATCCGATATTCCTGCCGATCGGCCCGAGGTGATCCGCTTCTTCCGCGCCTTCACTCTTGCCTGGGCGCTCTATTTCGTCGCTCGTGCCGGTGCTTTTCTGTGGATCATGTCGGCCTTCCCGCTGGCGCAGGCCCTCGCGATCCGTACTGCCGTTGCATGGACCAGTCTCGGCGTGATGCTGCTCGCCAGCTTCAACGGTCGCCGCGTGTTCGACGCGTGCCAGCGGCTGGGCTTTCTCAAATCTTCCGACGAGCACGGCCTGTGAGGGCTCCCGACACAAAGGCGGATCGCGTCCCATTGCCTCGAAACGCCTGGTATATCGGCGCCCCCACCACCCGGCTCGACAAGGCGCCCGTGCCGATCGTTATCCACGGCCTTCCCGTCGTTCTGTTCCGCGATGCCGACGGTCATGCCCGTGCGTTGCATGATCGCTGTTCTCACCGGGGCGTGGCGCTGTCGCTCGGTACAATCGCGGATGGCATGATGGCCTGCGCCTATCACGGCTGGCGGTTCGATGGCGAGGGCCGCTGCCGCCATATCCCGTCGCTTCGCGATGATCAGAGGATCAGGAACACGCAGATCCGCTCTTATCCCTGTGTCGAGCAGGACGGCTATATCTGGCTGTGGACCGGCGACGATGAACCCGGCGATCGTCCACTGGCGATTGAGAAGTTCGACCGTTTCCAATGGCTGCAGGGCGCGATCGAACTGGCGTGCGAGGCGATCCTGCCGATCGAGAACAATCTCGACATCTGCCATGCCGCCTTCACCCATCCCGAACTTCATCCCCAATGGTTCAGGGCGCAGGCCGTGGGCTTGGTTCCCACGCGCTACGAACTCGATATGTCCGCCACCAACCTGACCGTGCGCGGGCCGGAGACATTGCTAAGCTTCGATCTGCCGGATCGGGTGACGGTCGGCGGCGGCGAAGGTTTCCGCCTGATACTGCATCACGTCCCGACCATTCCGGGCCGGTGTATCCAGCACTGGCTGTTACGGCGCGAACCCGTCACTGAAGCCGAGCCGCCATTCTGGTCTACCGAAGAGCCCGAAATTCTCGCGCAGGACCGCCTCGTACTGGAATCGGCGCAACGGACTTATGACGCGGAGGGCGATGCATTCGAGCGCAGTGTCGAAGCCGACGCCACCACCCTTGCGGCCCGTCGTCTGCTCGCCGCTGCCACGCGCGATCCTGCGTCGGCAACTCAGATGAAGCGGTCGGTCCTCGTCCGCAGCTGAAGACTCGATACCCTCAAGGCTCGTCGCCGAAGTCGGTTCGGTATTTATCCACGGTTTCCCAAGTGCTTAACCAGTCCTTGTGTAAAGTCGATCAAGGTATCGTCCCGTGCACCCATCACCAGGATACGATCGCCGGCCCGCGCCAACCCCACCAGCCGGTCGCCGACATCCGCGCGCGCCGCCACATAATCCGCCGTGCCGCGCGCCGCCTGGATCCTTTCCACGATGTCCGCGCTGCCCACGCTGCGGTCGGTGGTGCCGCCGAAATAGACCGGGTCACACAGGAACAGGCGGTCGTCTGCGTCCAGTTCCTCGGAGAACATAGCGGCCAGTTCGTCGCCCATGACGCGCAGCGGGCCGTAGCCATGGGGCTGAAAGAAGACCAGCAGGCGGCCTTCGAACGCTTTGAGCGTGCGCAGGGTGGCGGCGATCTTTTCCGGGTTGTGACCGAAATCGTCGATCACGGTGACGCCATCGGCCTGACCCACCACGTCGAAGCGGCGGCGCAGACCCTTGTAGCGGCCGATCGCGGCGGCGGCGTCCGCGATGGGGACGCCCGCCGTCTCGGCCGCGGCGATGGCGGCAAGCGCGTTGGCGATGTTGTGGCGGCCGGGCACCTGCATCGTCACCGGATAGCCCTTGCCGCGCGCCTCCAGCGTGAAGCAGCTGGAGAAGGGTTCTTCGACCACGTCCACGGCGCGGAAATTGGCGCCGTCCGAGAAACCGAAGCCGGTGACGCCGGTGATCTGCAACCCTTCGATCAGCGCCTCGCTTTCCGCGTCGTCGGCGTTCCAGATCACATGGGTGGCGCGGCGCGCGAAATCGCCGAACAGCGCGCGCAGTTCCTCCATCGACTTGTGATCGAGGCTGATGTTCGTCAGTACCGCGATTGTGGGATCGAACAGCGCGATCGATCCGTCGCTCTCGTCGACCTCGCTGACGAACGGCGCGCCGGAGCCGATGCGCGCGCTGGCAAAGCCGCCGTCCTCGTCGATGAAATTCTTCATCACTGCGCCGTTCATGATGGTCGGGTCGCGGCCGCAATCAGCGAGAATCCAGCCGGTCATGCCGGTGACGGTCGATTTGCCGCTGGTGCCGCCGACCGCGATCGGCAGTTCGGCGGCGTTGAACAGCTCGGCCAGCAGCTCGGCGCGCGTCATCCGCTCGCAGCCGAGCCGGTTGGCGGCGGCGATGTCCGGCACGCTGTCCTCGATCGCGGCGCTGGCGACGAGCGTCTGGCCTTTCTGCAAACCGCTGCCATCCTGCGGAAACAGGGCGATGCCCTTCGTGCGCAGCCAGTCGAACTTATCCGCGCTGCGTCCCTGATCGAGCGCCCGGTCCGATCCGGATACGCTGGCGCCGCGCGCTGCCAAGATGGAGGCGAGCGAGAGCATGCCGGAGCCGCCCACACCGCAGAAGAAATAGGAATTGGCCTTGGTCATGCCCGCTCGCTATGCGTGGGCCGCGAATTTGGCAATGCGGGAGTGAAACGCGATGAGGATCGGCATTTGCGCGCCATCCACGCCGCTCAGCGAGGAACAGGCGGCCAAGGTCTGGTCGCTGGCCGAGGTGCATTATCCGGACGCCGAACTGATCTTTCACCCACAGTGTTTTTACGAAAGCGGCCATTATGCCGGCACCGACGCGCAGCGGCTGGACGCGTTCGTGCAGATGGCGAACGATCCGACGCTGGAGGCGCTGTGGTTCGCCAAGGGCGGCTATGGTGCGTGCCGCATTGCCGAGCAGGCGATCGCAGCGCTGGAGGCTCCGGCATTAACGAAAACCTATCTGGGCTATAGCGATGCGGGCTATCTGCTGGGCGCGTTGTACCGCGCCGGGGTGCGCCAGGTGGCGCATGGCCCGATGCCGACGGACATTTCGCGCTATGGCGGCGCGGACACGGTGGGCCGCGCGCTCGACTGGCTGGTGCGGCGCGAGGCTTCGGCGCTGGAACCGGGGCTAGAGCCGGGCACGAAACATGCCGCGTTCAATCTGATCACGCTGGCGATGATGACCAACACGCCGCTGATGCCGGACCTGACCGGCCATGTGCTGATCGTGGAGGAGGTGGCGGAATATCTCTATTCGGTCGACCGGCTGTTCTTTCACCTGACGACGGTGCTGAAAGATGCCGGGCTGGCGGGGATCAGGTTGGGCCTGGTCAACGCGGTGCCCGAAAATGACCGGCCCTTCGGCTCGAGCGCGGAGGACATCGCGCGGGACTGGTGCGCGCGCTCGGGCATCGCCTATCTGGGGCGTGCCGAGGTGGGCCATGCGGCGGACAACCGGGTGGTGCCGTTCGGGGAGCTCTGATCGTCCACCCAAAAATCCGTTCACCCTTGCCCGCAGGCTTGGCCCCGCCCGGCCACCGGAACATTGCCCTCCGCCCGCTTGAACGCCTCCTCCCAACCGACGAGGTTGCGCGTCGCATCGCGCACGAAGGGGCTGGCGCGGACATAGGCCATGATCGCGCGTGCCAGCCAGCTGCCCGGCATACGCAGCGGCCTTGCCACTTGGCAGAGCAGGATGATGCGGGTTTCGCCCGTATTGTTCCATACCTCATGCTCATAGGTATCATCGAATACGACCCATTCGCCTTCGCGCCATTGAACGCGCTGATCGTCGACTTCCATCGTGCAATTGGCCGCGTCGCGCGGCACCTTGAGGCCGAGATGCGCGGTGATGAACGCCTTGGTGACGCCGCGGTGGCGCGGGATCACCGCGCCGGGTGCCAGGATCGAGAAGAAGGCGCTGTTGAGGCCGGGAATGCGCTCGACGAGCGCGGTGGTGCGCGGCGCGCGCGCGATGTTTTCGGCGATTCGCTGGCCGTAGCCGATCAGGAAGAAGCTGCGCCAGCTGTCGTCGGTGGCGATACCGTGATGATCGGGCGAAAGCTCTTTGAGCGGCGGGATTGCGTCGCGGTGACGATAGATCGCCATCGCTTCCTCGCGGATCACGTCGGCATGACGCGATAGCTCCGCCGTCCACTCGAACGCGCGCGGGTCCATGACCGGGCTGTTCGGGATGCGCGAGAAACCCGCCATCCAGTCGTTCAGCGCGTGGCGGTGCTTCTGGAAGAACCTGAACAGAAACGACCGTTTGGGTTCCTGCGGGCCAACGGACGCTGTTGGTACGAAAGCCGAATTGTCGATCGGGGTGCTGGCCATGCTTCGCTCTCGGATTGTCGTTCAAATCAAATCCCCGCCCGAGAACTCATCTCGGCATCAATTGTGGCGAATTTTGGAACGAAGCATGGCTTTTGAAGGCAGGGTTATCGCCTTATTTCCACTGGCTTTATTCCTCGGGAAGGAAATCGGGCACCGAGAGATAGCGCTCGCCGGTATCGTAGTTGAAACCGAGCACGCGGGTGCCCGCGGGCAGGTCTTTCAGCTTCTGCGAAATCGCCGCCAGCGTGGCGCCCGAGGAAATGCCGACCAGGATGCCTTCCTCCGAAGCGGAGCGGCGCGCCCACTCCTTGGCGTCCTCCGGCTCGACCTGGATCGCGCCGTCGATCGACCGGGTGTGCAGGTTCTCCGGGATAAAGCCCGCGCCGATACCCTGGATCGGGTGCGGGCCGGGCTTGCCGCCCGAAATGACCGGCGATCCGGCCGGCTCCACCGCATAGGCCTTGAACTCGGGCCAGGCCTCTTTAAGCACCTCGGCGCAGCCGGTGATGTGGCCGCCGGTGCCGACCCCGGTGATCATCACGTCGATCGGCGCATCGGCGAAGTCGTTCAGAATCTCTCGCGCGGTGGCGCGCTTGTGCACCTCGAAATTGGCGGCGTTCTCGAACTGCTGCGGCACCCAGGCGCCGTCGGTCCGTTCGGCCAGCTTGGCCGCGCGGCTGATCGCGCCGCCCATGCCGCCTTCCTTGGGCGTCAGATCGAAGCTGGCGCCATAGGCCAGCATCAGCCGTCGCCGCTCGATCGACATGCTTTCGGGCATCACCAGGATCAGTTTGTAGCCCTTGACCGCCGCGACCATGGCGAGGCCGACGCCGGTGTTGCCCGAGGTCGGTTCGATGATCGTGCCGCCGGGTTTCAGCTTCCCGTCTTTCTCCGCCGCTTCGACCATCGCCAGCGCGATGCGGTCCTTGATCGATCCGCCGGGATTGGATCGCTCCGATTTCACCCAAACCTCATGGTCAGGGAACAGCTTGGACAGACGGATATGCGGGGTGTTGCCGATAGTCTCGAGGATATTGGCGGCTTTCATGGGGACGTTCCCTCCGGCTTGCGTTGCGTTTCCGATTCAACCGGCGGCGCGGTGGCTCGTTCCATTGCGCCGGGCTCGGCGGCGATCACTTCGTCCGAAGGGTCAAAGGTGCGCGCGGCGGCGAGCTGCGGAAACAGCCTGATCCAGACCGCGGTGATCGCCATCGCGCCGATGCCGCCCGCCACCACCGCCCAGGCCGGGCCGATCAGCGCGGCGAGGAAACCGGACTCGGCCTCGCCGAGCTCGTTGGACGCGCTGATGGTCAGCTGCGATACCGCGCCCACCCGGCCGCGCTTGTCGTCGGGCGTGTTGAGCTGGATCAGCGACTGGCGGATATAGACGCTGAACATGTCCGCCGCGCCGACCACGAACAGGCATAGCATCGAAAACCACAGCAGCGTCGACAGCCCGAAGGCGATGGTGGCAAGGCCGAACACGAACACCGCCGCGAGCATCTTCATGCCGACATTGGATTTCAGCGGCACGACGCTGAAAATCGCCGCGATGGTGGCCGCGCCGACGGCCGGCGAGGCGGCGAGCAGCGACAGCGCATGTTCGGGGCTGCCGCGCACCCAGTCTCCCACCGGTCCGCCGATCAGGTCCGCCGACCGGTCCAGATCGACGATGTCGCGCGCGAACACCGGGATCAGCGCGGTGGCGCCCGCCAAGAGCACCGCGAACAGATCGAGCGTGATCGCGCCGAAGACGAGCTTGTTGCGCCAGACATAGCGCGCGCCCTCGACGATCTGCTCGATCGGCCCGGTGCGTTTGGGCGCGCTGCGCGGCACCGGGCCGATCAGGAACATGCACAGCGCGGACGCGGTGTAGAGGATCGCCGACAGCGTGTAGGGCAGATGCGGCGCGATGCCGTAAAGCGGCCCGGCGATGCCGGGGCCGACCAGCGCGCCGAACTGCCAGGCGATGGTCGACAGCGCGATGGCCTGCGGCAGCACCTCCTTGGGCACGAGGTTCGGGGCCAGCGCGCCCTGCGCCGGGCCCAGAAACGCGCGCGCCGTGCCGAGCAGAACGGCCATGCCGTACAGTGGGGTCAGGCTCATGGCGTTTTCATAGGTCAGCAGCGCCAGCGCGCCCGCTATGCAAGCCAGCGCCATCAGCACGATCCGCACCACCCAGCGCCGGTCCCAGTGATCGGCGACCCAGCCGGTCACCGGCGTCAGAAAGAACAGCGGCACGAACTGCAAGAGCCCGATCAGCCCCAGCCGCGCCGAGGCGCCGGCGATGCCCATCGTCTCGCGCGCCAGATTATAGGCCTGCCAGGCGACGATCAGCATCATCGCATAGACCGCGAGCATGCTGAACAGCCGGCCGAGCCAATAAGCCCGGTAATTGGCGATGCGGAAGGGGTGGGGGGCGTTCATCTTAGCGCTCTATGGGAGTGAGGGCGGGGCGGCGCAATATGCGGGCTTTGGTTGGCGGAATGGCAGGCTGGCTTGGCCGCGCGCGCCTGTTGTTCGTCACCCCAGCGAAAGCTGGGGTCTCGGGCGGTGGTGCTATAGGCGAGATGCCAGCTTTCGCTGGCATGACGAACCGTTTGACCGCTTGGACTCGCCGCGTCTCTGTGCCACTCTTTCGCGCGAAGGAGATCTTGCCCATGACATCGATCCGGATTCTTACGCTTCGCTCCATCGCCGCGCTGGCCGTATCCGCAGGCGCGCTCGCCGCCTGCCAGACCGCCGGCAACGCGCCGCCCGCGCCGGCCTCGGCCGCGCAGACCGCGCCGAGCTTGGAGGCCGGGAAATGGGTCAATTTCCGCGAGGCTTTCCTGACCGGCTATTTCAACCAGTTCCCCAACAGCGCGGTCTATCAGGGCAAGCATCAATATGACGGCATGCTGCCGGACTGGAGCGCCAAGGGCCTCGCCGCGCAGGTCAATTTCCTCAAATCCACGATCCGCGACGCCAAGGCGTTCACCGGCTTGACGCCGAAGGAGCAGTTCGAGCGCGACTATCTGGTCCATGTGGCCGAGGGGCAGCTGTTCTTCATCGAAGATGCGGACTTTCCGCACCGCAATCCGGCTTTCTACGTCGGCGGGCTCGATCCGAACGTCTATATCGCGCGGCCCTATGCCGATGCGGCGACGCGGATGAAGGCGTTCGTCAAATACGCCCAGAACGTCCCCGCCGCCGCCGCGCAGATCAAGCGCAACATCAAGCTGCCGCTGCCCGAGACGTTCGTGAAATACGGCCAGGCCGGGTTCGGCGGGTTCGCGGACTATTATACCGGCGACGCCAAGACCGCCTTTGCCGAGGTCAAGGACCCCGCGCTGCAGGCCGAGTTCGACGCGGCCACCGCCAAGGCGTCGGCCGCGATGAAGGACCTCAGCGACTATATCGGGTCCAAGCCCGCGACCAAGGGCGGCTTTTCCCTCGGCGGGGCGAATTTCTCCAAGATGATCCTGACCAATGAGGGCGTCGACACTCCGCTGGCCGAACTCGAGGCGATCGGCGAGGCCGACCTCGGGCGCAACCAGGCGGCGCTGCGCGCGGCCTGCGGCCAGTTCGCGCCCGGTGCGACCATCCCGGACTGCATCGCCAGGATGGGCGCCGATAAGCCCGTCGGCGGCCCGGTGGCCGAGGCGCGCCGTCAGCTGCCTCAGCTGCGCCAATTCCTGATCGACCACGACATCGTCACCATCCCCGGCACCGAGCAGGCCAAGGTCGAGGAATCGCCGCCCTACAACCGGCAGAATTCGGCCTATATCGACATCCCCGGACCCTATGAGACCGGCCTGCCCAGCGTCTATTACATCTCCCCGCCCGATCCGGACTGGGACGCGGCGACGCGCGCGGCCTATATCCCGGGCGTCAAGGACCTGCTGTTCACCTCGGTCCACGAAGTCTGGCCGGGCCATTTCCTCAACTTCCTCCATTCCAACCGTTCCGATTCGATCTTCGGCCAGCTGTTCGTCGGCTATGCCTTTGCCGAGGGCTGGGCGCATTACAGCGAGGAGATGATGTACGACGCCGGGCTGAACGGCGGCGATCCGGAGACGCATATCGGGCAGCTCTCCAACGCGCTGCTGCGCGATTGCCGCTACCTTTCCGCGATCCGCCTGCACACCGGCCGCATGACGGTCGAGCAGAGCTACGACCTGTTTCGGGGCGAATGCTATCAGGACGAGGGCAACGCCCGGCAGCAGGCGGCGCGCGGCACCTATGACCCGCAATATCTGAACTACACCATGGGCAAGCTGATGATCCGCAAGCTGCGCGAGGATTGGACCAAGGGGGATCGCAGCAAATGGAAGGCGTTCCACGACGAATTCCTGAGCTATGGTGGCCCGCCGATCCCGATGGTCCGCGCCGCGATGCTGAACGAGCCGACGCCGCGCGCGGTGTTCTGAGCGGGCAGTCGGGGCGGGTGCGTTCTATTCTCCTCTCATCGTTCCGGCGTCCTTTCGTCTTTCTAGGGTGACACGGGTTACAGGGATGGGGGCGGGAAATTGCGGTGAACCGTTGCGGGCCAGCGCCTCGGCCGCCTCGGCCCGCTCATGGTTCGCCTGGAGCGCCGGAGCGTCGCGCGCCACCTTGCGCAGTGCCTCGGCGAAGCGCTCGCCGATATCGACCGCCGGTGGCGGCGGTTCGGTCGAACCTCCCGCCGGGGCGACGGGCAGCCCGCGCTTGCGCTCGGCTTCCTGCAGCGCCGCGAGCAACAGGCGGTTGTCATATTGCCGCCAGGCGCCGCGCTGCAGCCCGCCGTAGAAATAGGGGATCACCACCCCGTTCAGCGCCCGCTCGATCGCCGCCGAGCAGGACGCGCCCAGCCCCAGTTCGACCGCCGCGTCCCACGCCGCCGCGAAACTCTCGGCTCCGGCGCGCGAGCGCAGCCGATAGGCCGACTGCCGGCTCATCCCCACCTCCGCCGCGGCCGGCTTCACCAGCCCGATCCGCGCCAGCCCCGCAATAAACCCCCGCTGCCGCGCCGCCGTCCACCCGTGGCGCGTGCGGCAGGGGACAGGGGTGAAATCGAGCGGATCGGGCTCGTCGGCAGAGGACGAGGCGGGGGAGGGCGGCGCAGAGTCGGTCATGCGCGGAGTGTGGCATGGGAGGGGGTTGTAGGAAAGAACAAAGTGGGAACGATTGCAGTGTTAGAGGGTCAAATCCGACATTGAAATAATTTGAGCGTCGTTCGGCCGTCTAGATTTCCCCCAATCTGAAATTTGGACCAACCCATCGTTTTTCCATTTAGAACATTCCCATGCCAATTCCTTCTCGGTAATCGGCCAATCGTCGAGTACGCCAGTCCAAACCTTCTTCCAAGTCAGTCCCTTTGAACCAGCGGCTTGTATGGTTTGAAGCGCAGATTGCTTGCCCAAACGGCGTCCACGTTCAAGAAATTTCGCGCTCCGTTCGCCGGTGACCACCACGCCCTCACTTGCAAACAAATCTTCCATGCCAGAAGTTTGGCTTCTCTTCTTTGCTTTGCGCTCTGACCGCATACTCGATTGAACTTCGAGAGCGAGCGATTGCGCATCCCGAAACACCTTCAGACCTAAAGCGTGGCGAGTAAGATATATGAGTTTGTATAAAGTACGGTCGGCATCTGCCTCATCGACCGTAATTGAAGGAGCGAAATCGTATCCTCCAATCTTGGCGAGCGCTTCGCGCGCCATATCAGTAATCCGGTCCTCGCGCTCTTGCCCGGTCAACTCTCCAAGATCGGTCTGCCAATCGCTGTTTGAAGCGACTAAGCTTAGCCATCGGCCTAAAGGCGGCATCTTCTCGGTATGTGCAAACCGGTTTGCGAATTGAAACATGAAATTGATCAAAACCTCCGAATTCGGAGCAGCAATTAATTCGGAAAATTTCGTGGGGTCAGGGATTCCCTTTGGATCGATGACAATAAAACGGAAGCCATCAGCGCCGATCTTACGGTGTATCGTTGAGGCATGATCCTCCGCGCGGCCATTATATAGGTGAATTTCTATGTCTTCTATTCCAGCGACTGCCATCTCGAGTTCGGCAAAGTTCTCCTTTTCGACAAGGTGGGCGACCATTCGGACGCTGTGGCCTAAGTCAGCCTGGCGCTGTTTAGCTAAGCGCATCTGAATCATAGCTATTCCGAACGATGTGTCGCTATAGCTTTCGCATCGAGATTTCCATGGGCCGGCAAAAAGGTCTACGAACGTAAAGGTGCCAAATCTTGAGACCTTCGGAAGTTGGTCTCTCAAATATCTTTCTATAAAGGTATGTTTTACGAGAGCCTGTTCTCGCCCATCGTAAAAACCCTTGTCGGGCATTTTATGCGCTTGCCTTCATTGGCCACTCGTTCCATTCGCGTCCGTCGAGTTCTCGCCCGCCAGTTTTTGGTCGAAAACCGCCCCATTGCTTAAAGAAAAACGGGACTTCTTGTTCTGCGCACGCATCCCGAATTTCCCGAGCCCATTCTATATGCATCACCCGAGCGTTCGGCCCGCTCTCTCCTCCGGCTATAACCCAATGAATATCAGACAGATCTATTTTACCCACGGATCCAATTAACGGTTCGACGGAGAGAAATCTGACAGCCGAAACAGACGCACGTAAATGCTCTATACGCGAAGCTCCGCGTCGATCCTCAACCGAAACGCCCATCCAGATATGGTCTGGTGGGAATCTCTTCGTATAACGACGCTGCAAATAATCTCGCATTAAAGAACTTCGTTTGGTTAGCACTTGATAGGTGTGGTGATCCGCTTCTTCCATGGTGTCAAACACTTGATCAACAAACGAGAGCGGTACATCCTTGTGGAACAGGTCGCTCATCGAGTTCACAAAAATCATTCGCGCTCGCTTCCAGCGCTTTGGTTGATCCAAACGGTCTGGCCGTAGAGTCAGATCGAAGCCGTTTTCAAAAGGATGGCCCACAACGCCACGAAATCGTTCTGAGAATCGATGTGCATAGCAATTTTCACACCCGGCCGTGATTTTGGTGCATCCGGTGACCGGGTTCCAGGTAGCATCGGTCCATTCGATAGAGCTGCTTTCCGCCATAGTTGATGCGTCTAGCATAGCGACAGCTGTGAACAAATATGTGGATAAACAACTTTGTTCCTTTTCCGTTCTGTGTGGTCTTGTTGCAACAATATTTCCCATAGAGCAGTTGTGCGAATGCGGCTGGCGCCGCAGCTAGCTTGACTGTGTACGCTTGCGCCCACCCCTGGCCACTCCCGCGAGCGGGAGGGGGATAAGCCTCAACCCACCTCGACAAAGCTATCCATAACCCGCTTCCTGCCCGCCTGCTCAAACGCGATCTCAAGTTTGTTTCCTTCGATCTCCTCCAACGTGCCATAGCCGAATTTCTGGTGAAACAGGCGCATGTCGCTAAACCGCTACCGCCACACCGATCGCCTCCGCCGCCTCCGCCATGCGCGTGTCCAGCGTCAGCAGCCGCAGCTTGTGGTCGGCGGCGATGGCGAGGTGGAGGGCGTCGCCCGCGCGCAGGTTCAGATCGGTGGCGTCGAGCAGCGCCGCCGCCGCTTTGAAATGGGCGGTGGTGACGGGCAGGATATTGAAACTGATTTCGCGTAAGCTGCGCCAGGTCTTCAGAGTCTCGGCATATTTTTCGCTCGTCAGTTCCTTCATTCGGTGCTTTTTAGCCAAGGCGCTTGAAAACTCCGTAACCACCCATTCGCTGATGAAGAGCGCGCCAATCGCTTGTTCACCAAGCCACGCCTGCATCCGCGCCGTCTGAGTTTCTTGAGTCAGCGCCGCCGTAATCGCCGATGTGTCCAGATAGACACTCAATAGCGTTCTTCGTCCCGCAATTGGCGCATGAACTCGCCTGCAGAGACTTTCTGATAGGGTAGCGTATCGGTCAGCTTTTTCAATGCCGCGATATCGACCGGCTTTTTCGCCGCCTCGATCGGCACCAGCCGGGCGGCGGGTTTGCCGTGGCGGGTGATCTCGATGCTCTCGCCCGCTTCGGCGCGGTCGATCAGCGCGCTCAGATGCGCCTTGGCATCGGCCAGCTTGATGCGTTCCAATTTGCTCATCGCGGCCTCCTGACCAGTTTGGTGACTATATTCGCGGGAGGGGCCATTTGCAAGATTTCACCCCACTTCCACAAACCTATCCATTACCCGCTTCCGGCCCGCTTGCTCGAACGCGATCTCCAGCTTGTTGCCTTCGATTTCCTCCACCGTGCCATAGCCGAATTTCTGGTGGAACACGCGCTGGCCTACACTCACGTCGCTGCGCCCCTTGTTGCCCAGGCTGACGGCGCTCCTGTGGTTTTCGGGCAGCTTGCCGTCGGCGCCGCCGCTGCCGCCCGCGGCCACCGCGCGCTGCCAGCCGGGGCCGCGGCCCGCGCCTCTGGCGACGTTCGCGAACGGGTCGGCTTCGGCGGTCCAGTTGGCGCGCCAGAGGCTTTCGCCTCCGGCCATGGTGCGCTCTTCTTCGACGTGGTCGCTGGGCAGTTCGGCGATGAAGCGGGAGGGGATGGAGCTGGTCCACTGGCCGTAGATGCGGCGGTTGGCGGCGTGGGTGATGGTGCAGGTCAGCCTCGCCCGCGTGATGGCGACATAGGCGAGGCGGCGCTCCTCCTCCAGGCTGGCGAGCCCGCCTTCGTCCAGCGCGCGCTGCGAGGGGAACACGCCGTCCTCCCACCCCGCCAGAAACAGATGCTCGAACTCCAGCCCCTTGGCGGCGTGGATGGTCATGATGGTGACCTTGGGCGTGTCGGCGGCGGCGTCATTGTCCATCACCAGGCTGACATGCTCGAGGAAGTCGCCCAGCGTTTCATATTCCTCCATGGCGCGGGCGAGTTCGGTGAGGTTTTCCTTGCGGCCCGCGGCTTCGGGCGTGCGATCGGCATCGAGCATGGCGTTGTAGCCGCTCTCGTCGATGATCTGGCGGACCAGCTCGGCGGGGGAGAGCTCGGCCGCGGCCTTGCGCCAGCGCGCGATGTCGCCGACCAGCGCGGCGAGCGAATTGCGCGCGCGGCCGGTGAGTTCGTCGGTATCGACGAGGCGCGCGGCGCCGATCGAGAGCGGCGCGCCCTCGGCCCGGGCGGCGCGGTGGATGGTCTCCAGCGCCTTTTGCCCGATGCCGCGTTTGGGCTGGTTGACGATGCGTTCGAACGCCAGGTCGTCGGCCGGCTGGTTGACGATGCGAAGATAGGCGATGGCGTCGCGGATTTCGGCGCGTTCGTAGAAGCGGAAGCCGCCGACGATGCGGTAGTCGAGGCCGATCTGGATGAAGCGGTCCTCGAACTCGCGGGTCTGGAAGCCGGCGCGCACGAGGATGGCGACCTCGTCCAGCGACACGCCGTCCTTCATGAGCGTCTCGATCGCCGAGCCGACATGGCGGGCCTCCTCCGGCCCGTCCCACACGCCGACGACCTTGACCTTGGGGCCGTCCGCGCCCTCGGTCCACAGCGTCTTGCCGAGACGGCCCGAATTGGCGTCGATCAGCCCGGAGGCGGCGGCGAGAATCTGCGGGGTGGAGCGGTAATTCTGCTCCAGCTTGACGGTCTTGGCACCGGGAAAATCCTTCTCGAAGCGCAGGATATTGGCGACCTCCGCGCCGCGCCAGCTGTAGATCGACTGGTCGTCGTCGCCGACCACGCAGATGTTCCGGCGCGCCTGCGCGATCAGCCGCAGCCAGAGATACTGGACGGCGTTGGTGTCCTGATATTCGTCGACCAGGATATATTTGAAGCGGCGCTGATAGGCCTCCAGCACGTCGCGGTGGGTCTTGAGGATCACCAGATTGTGCAGCAGCAGATCGCCGAAATCGCAGGCGTTGAGCGCCTTCAGCCGGTCCTGATAGGCGCGGTACATCGTCCGGCCCTGGCCGTTCGCGAACGCCTCGTTCTCGCCGGCGTCGAGATCGCCAGGGCCGAGCCCCTTGTTCTTCCAGCGGTCGAGCAAGGAGGCGAGGCTGCGGGCGGGCCAGCGCTTCTCGTCCAGATCGGCGTCGCGGATGAGCTGTTTGAGGAGGCGCAGCTGGTCGTCGGTGTCGATGATGGTGAAGTTCGATTTCAGCCCCACCAGTTCGGCGTGGCGGCGCAGCATCCTGGCGCCGATGGCGTGGAAGGTGCCCAGCCACGGCATGCCCTCGACGGCGTCGCCGACCATCCGCCCGATCCGCTCGCGCATCTCGCGCGCGGCCTTGTTGGTGAAGGTGACCGCCAGGATCTCGCCCGGCCAGGCGAGACGGCTGTGGACGATATGCGCCAGCCGCGCGGTCAGCGCCGCGGTCTTGCCGGTGCCCGCCCCCGCCAGCATCAGCAGCGGCCCCTCGGTGGTCGTCACCGCCTCGCGCTGCGGGGGGTTGAGGCCGCGGAGATAGGGCGGTTCGGCGATCTGCGCGCGATCGGACATGTTTTCGGACATCGGTGAACAGGTAGGGAACGCGGCGCGCTCGGGCAAGCACGCCGTGCATGGGGCGCACAAACGCCAGACCGTGTCTTGATTGCGCCCAGATGTTCGAGTGGCAGACGAAACCGACGTGGAAACGGGTCGAGCGAAGGAACTTCGTTTCGGTTCCATGGGTTGAACGACAGAGGTTGACGAGACCCAAAGCCAGCTACGGAGAGTTTACAATGAAAAAGCTTATTTTGACGAGCGCTGCGATCATCGCATTCGGCGCGACCGCCGTTCAGGCGCAGATGCAGGACGATATGTCCAGCGACGACATGGAAGCTCAGGACGATGCCGCCATGCAAGACGACAATATGCCGATGCAGCAGAGTCCGACGATGACGCCGCAGCAGATGACCATCTACAATGGGCTGACCGCCGATCAGAAGGTGCAATTCGACGGTTGGGATCTGCAGCAGAAGGGTCTGTATTTTGCTCTCAGCGCCGAACAGCGTTCGCAGCTCTGGGCGCTTCCGATGGCTCAACGCCAGCAGGCCTGGATGCAGATTCGAAAAGCTGCCGGCCTGCCCGCAGCGCCTGCAATGAACAACTCGGGCGGAGCCATGGCGCAGGACAATATGGCTACCGGAGCGATGGCGAAGGATAGCATGGCTACCGGTACGCAGAAGATGGCTAACAGTGGCGCGCGTACCGCACCGCCGGCAGCGGCGATGAACAAGGACTATCCCAAGTGCAGCCGCACGGTGACCGACAATTGTATGAATCCCGGCGGGAAGTGACATGATATCGTCAGCCATTTAGGCTGATCGATATGTCAAGATGTGGGCGGCGGGCGCAGCAGCGTCAGCCGCCCTTTTCCTATGCGCCGGTCGCTTTCGACGATAAAATCGGCGGCATTGGCGGGCTCGTTCTTGGCCGTCTCCAGCCCGATCCAGGCCGACGGGGCGATCCAGCCCTGCCGCTGCAATTTGTCGAGCGCCACCGCGCCCGCGCCGCTGCCATAGGGCGGATCGAGCAGCAGCACATCATAGGCACGCCGGGCCTGCCCGAGCGCCATCACCGATCCGGCACGTATATCGGCGGCGCCGCCAGCACACAGCGCCGCGACATTGGCTCGGAGTGCATCGAGCGCCGCGCGGTCCTGCTCGACGAACAGGCAATGCGCCGCGCCGCGCGACAG
The DNA here is from genome assembly GCF_965218915.1 of Novosphingopyxis sp. GTDB lineage: Bacteria > Pseudomonadota > Alphaproteobacteria > Sphingomonadales > Sphingomonadaceae > Novosphingopyxis. The sequence continues at coordinate 1,584,756 of NZ_OZ244708.1, forward strand.
CGCCTCCAGGCCGAGCGCGCCGGAACCGGCGAACAGGTCCATCACGCTCAGCTCCTCGAAAGAGCCCAGGCGGCTGGTCAGCATCGAGAACAGCGCCTCGCGCGTGCGATCGGCGGTGGGGCGGGTGGCATCGCCCTTGGGCGCGCCGAGGCGCCGTCCGCGCCATTGTCCGGAAATGATCCTCATGGGGCAAGCGCGCTAATCTCCGGTGGATAGACTGGCAAGCTTAGCGCCTTGTTAACCCGCCCGCCGCCATCACGGGCGTCATGGGAACAAGCCTATGAACGCACACGGCAAACATGCGGCGCAGGCGCGCCGGGATGCCAGCGGATTGCTGGGGCGGATCGAGGGCGCGCTGCAGGGGCATGACACGGGGCCCGAGCCGGTGGCCGAACCGGATGCGCTCGATATCGAAACGGTGATGGCCGAGATTGCGCGGGCGATGGCGAACCCGAAGGTTCGAGCGCAACCGCGAGAATGAGCTGACCTCAACCCACTTCGAACGGTGTGTTTCGACAGCCCGGTCACCCTCACCCAGCCGCGCTAGGCGCTGACGCGCCAAGCTTCGCTACCTCTCCCGAGGGGAAAGGAGCTTAGGCCAGACTCTTCACAAACCGTTCCAGGTCCGCCTTCTTGATTTCGCTGACGTCGCCGGCCTTCAGATCGCCGATCGTGAACGGGCCGTAGCGGGTGCGGATCAGGCGGGAGACCTGCAGGCCGAGATGTTCGAGCACGTTGCGCACTTCGCGGTTCTTGCCCTCGGTCAGCGTCATCTCGATCCACTGGTTGCGGCCGGTGCGGCGTTCCAGATTGGCGTCGATCCTGCCGTAGCGCATGCCCTCGATCTCGATGCCCTCGATCAGCCCCTCGAGCTGTTCCTGGCTGATATCGCCGAACGCGCGCGCGCGGTAGGTGCGTTCGATGCCGGTTTTCGGCAGCTCCATCAGCCGCTTCAACTCGCCGTCGTTTGTGAGCAGCAGCAGCCCCTCGGTATTGAGATCGAGCCGCCCGACCGGCATCAGCCGGGGCAGGCCGGGGGGCAGCTTGTCGTAGATCGTGGGCCGCCCCATCGGATCGCGCGCCGCGGTGAGCAGCCCCGACGGCTTGTGATAGGCGAAGAGCCGGGGCGGCTCTGCAGCGCCGACCGGGCGTCCATCGACCGTGACGCCGCCCAGATCGCGCAGCAGCGTGGCGGGCGTGTCCAGCACCTTGCCGTTGATGGCGACGCGGCCCTCGGCGATCATCCGCTCCACCTCGCGGCGCGAGGCGACTCCGGCGCGCGCCAGCAGTTTGGCGATGCGCGATTCGTCCTTGCCCGCGCCGCCGGGGCCGCCGCCTTCAGCGCCCTTGGGCCCCGCGACCGGCGACCAGGCGCCGAGCCGTCCGGTCATCTTGCCAGACTTGGGTTTGTCGGGAGCGGCTTTCCCGGTTGCCAGTGCGTCCGATGGAGGGTTGGCCGGTTTGGCGCTGGCCTTGGTGCCGCGCTTGGGCGGAGGGCGTTTCGCGTCTCTGGCCCGATCCGGCGGTCGCTTGGTCCGGTCACCGCTATTTTGCTTGCGTCCATCGTTCATGCTCGCGCAATGGACGAGGGATGAGTGAGCGGCAAGGGGCGGCAGACCCCGAGGCCTTCAAAGGGGACGTGAAATATGACCGAAACCGTCGAATATAGCGGCTGGCGGCGTTCGTTGCCCGAAGGTCTTCGCCCTTACACCGAGGCCGCGCCGCTCGCCGCGCTGGCGCTTGGCATTTCTTCCGGCTTTCCCTTTGCGATGATCGCGGCGACGCTGTCCACACGGCTGGCGCAGGCGGGCATCGAGAAATCGACGGTCACCGCCTTTGCTCTGACGTTCCTCGCCTATAATTTCAAATGGCTGTGGGCTCCTCTGATCGACACGGTGAAACTGCCGATCATCGGCCGCATCGGCCAGCGGGTGAGCTGGCTGTGGCTGAGCGCGGCCTTCGTGATGGCCGCGATCATCTATCTCGGGTTGCTCGATCCACAGGCGGATATTGGCCAGGTCGCCATCGCCGCGATCCTCGTCGGCGTGGCGGGTGCCACCTTCGACATCGTGATCGACGCCTATCGCATCGAACTGCTCGAGCCGCGCCAGCTCGGCGTGGGATCGGGCATGAGCCAATATGGCTGGCGCATCGGCGCGGCGGCGGCGGGCGGATTGGCGCTGATCGTGGCGGCGCGGGCAGGCTGGAGCGCGGCCTATATCGCCTGCAGCTTCTTCGCGTTGTTCGCATTCTTCACCGGCCTGATCATGGGTGAGCCCGCGCGGCGGCAGGAACCCAAACCGCTGAAAGGACCGATTGCGGCGGCGATCGCTTATGTCGGCCCGCTCGCAGAATTTTTCAAACGCTCGGGCGCGATCGTCGTCCTCCTGTTCGTGCTGGTCCACAAGATCGGCGATACGCTGGCGAACCTCACCTTTCGGCTGTTGTTCGAGGATCTGGGGTTTAGCAATGATGAGATCGCGTTGTACGATGTGGGCCTGGGGTTCTGGGCGCTGCTGGTCGGCGTGTTCGTGGGCGGCATTATGTACGCAAAGCTGGGCATGAAACGATCGGTGCTGATCAGCCTGATCCTGATGGCGGTATCCAATTTCGGCTTCGCGGCGTTGGCGGCCATCGGCCACAGCAACTGGGCGATGGCCTGTGCCATCGGCTTCGAGAATTTTGCAAGCGGTATCGGCGGCGTGGCGGTGGTCGCGTATCTCTCCGCGCTGTGCAATCTGAGGTTCACCGCAACCCAGTTCGCGCTGCTTTCGGCGGCGGCAAGTATCGTCGGACGGTTCCTGACGGGCACCACGGCGGGCGGCCTGATCGAGGGGCTGGGCTATGTGAACTTCTACCTGCTCACCACCGCTGCGGCCGTGCCGGGCGTGGTTCTGTTCTGGTGGATGATCCGTTCCGGCCTGGTCGACCGGTCGATCGGCACCGCCGGGACCGAGGAAGCCGAAGAGATCGTGCAGGAGCCGGAAGCGCAGAGCTAGCTTAGTCCGGGATTTGCCCGTTCTTTCGCAGCACGTCGCCCGCCAGATAGAGCGAACCTGCGATCAGCACGGTCCGAGGCGCAGCATCGGCCAGCATGCGCAGCGCCGCCGTGACATCGGGGGCGGCGCGGGCGTAGCGGAACGCCTCGGCCTCATGCGATTCGTGACCGGGCACGGGCACGGCGATGATCGATTCGGGCGTCAGATATCCGAGCAGCGCGTCCGGATTCTTGTTCGCCAGCATGCCGATGACGAGGTGCACCGGCCCGCGCGCGCGGAAGAACGCGCCCAGCGCCTCGCCCGCATTGAGGTTGTGGCCGCCGTCGAGCCAGAGTTCGGTGCCGGGGAGCAGCGCGGCCAGCGGCCCGGGCGACAGTTTCTGCAACCGCGCGGGCCAGCGCGCCTCGGCGATGCCAACCGCCATCGCCTCCTCCGTAATCGCCAGCACATCCTGATGCCGCAGCATGGCGACCGCCAGCGCCGCATTGTCGGCCTGATGCGCGCCGGGCAAGGTGGGGAGCGGCAGGTCGAGCGTGCCCCAATCATCGCGGTAGTGCAGCCGGTCCGCGCGAACGGCGGCGTCCCATCCGGCGCCGCGGGGGGCGAGCGGCGCGCCGACCCGCTGCGCCACCGACGCGATCGCTTCCGCCATCGGCACGGAATAGGCCTGCGTCACCAGCGGCGCGCCCGGCTTGGCGATGCCCGCCTTCTCCCACGCGATCCGCGTCATCGCATCGGCCGGCGCGCCGTCTTCCGGGGCGAGCAGGAACGCCTCATGATCGATGCCCAGCGCGGCGATGCCGGTGACGGCGGGCGCGGGGATGAGGTTGGTCGCATCGAGCCGCCCGCCGAGCCCGACCTCGACGATGCAGGCATCGGCGGGGGTGCGCGCGAACGCCAGGAAGGCGGCGGCGGTGCCGATCTCGAAGAAGCTCGCGCCCAGATCGCCCGTCAGATCGAGCACCTCGGCCAGCAGGTCGCCAAGCAGCGCGTCGTCGATCAGCGTGCCCGCGATGCGAATACGCTCGTTGAAGCGCACCAGATGCGGGCTGGTATAGGCGTGGACGCGCTTGCCGTCGGCCTCCAACATCGCGCGCAGAAAGGCGGCGGTGGAGCCCTTGCCGTTGGTTCCGGCGATGTGGAAGACAGGCGGCAGCCTGCGTTCGGGATGATCGAGCCGTTCCATCAGCACGCGCATTTTCGCGAGCCCGAGCCCACCTTGCGGCAGCGCGAGTGCGTTCAATCGGTCGAGCTGGATTTGCACGGCGGGATCGGAGGAGGTGGCGCCGTCCATCAGTCCCCCTCCCGCTTGCGGGAGGGGTTAGGGGTGGGAAGGACCCACATGGAGAAGTTCAGCATCGCATGCGAACCTCACAGGCCCACCCCCGGCCCCTCCCGCAAGCGGGAGGGGAGAAGGTCAAACCGCCCCGCTCTTCGCGCGTCCCGCCATCAGATACCCCATCAACGTCCCCAGCCGCTCCCGCAAGGAGTGGCGGTGGACGATCATATCGATCATGCCATGGTCGAGCAGATACTCGCTGGTCTGGAAATCGTCGGGCAATTTCTCGCGGATCGTGTTCTCGATCACGCGGCGTCCGGTGAACGCCAAGGTCGCGCCCGGTTCGGCCAGATGCAGATCGCCGAGCAGCGCATAGCTCGCCATCACGCCGCCCGAAGTCGGGTCGGTCAGCACCACGATATAGGGCAGCCCGGCATCCTTCAGCCGCTGCACGCCGACGGTCATCTTGGGCATCTGCATGAGCGACAAGATGCCCTCCTGCATCCGCGCGCCGCCGCTGGCGGTAAAAATGATGTAGGGGCACTTGTTCTCGATTGCCGCCCTGGTGCCGAGGATAAAGGCCTCGCCTACGGCAAGCCCCATCGAGCCGCCCATGAAGGCGAAATCCTGCACACCGATCACGGCCTTCCGTTGCTCGATCTCGCCGATCGCGTTCACCAGCGCGTCGCTCTCGCCGGTCGCCTGGCGCGCCTGTTTCAGCCGGTCGGTATAGCGTTTGGTGTCGCGGAATTTCAGCGGATCCTCGCGCACGATCGGGGTCGGCAGCGTCTTCCAGCTGCCGGTGTCGAACAGCGCCTTGAACCGCATGTCCGGGCGAATGCGGCCGTGATGGTCGCAGTTCGGGCAGACATGCTGGTTGTCGTCATATTCCTTGAGGAACACCATCTCGCCGCAGCCCTTGCACTTGTGCCACAGCTGCTCGCTGGTCTCGCGCTTGGCGACGAAGGGGATCGCGTTGCGAACGCGGTTGAGCCAGGTCATTTTCGTGCCTTTCTGACGGCTTCGGACAAGGAAGCGATATAGTCTCTTACCGGCCCCGGCGCATCCTTGCCATGCTCGGCGATCAGTTCGACGATGGCCGAGCCGACCACCACGCCGTCCGCCACGCGCGCCACCTCGGCGGCCTGGGCGGGCGTGCGGATGCCGAAACCGACGGCGACGGGCAAATCGGTCGCGGCCTTAAGCCGGGCCACCGCTGCGCCGATGCTGCCGCCCGACGCCTGCTGCTTGCCGGTGACACCCGCGACCGAGACATAATAGAGGAAGCCGCTCGCACCATCCAGCACGGTGGGTAGGCGCGCGGCATCGGTGGTGGGGGTGGCGAGGCGGATCGGCGCGATGCCTTTGGCGCGCAATGCCGGGCCGAGATCGGCGTCCTCTTCGGGCGCCAGATCGACGCAGATCACGCCGTCCACGCCTGCTTTGGACGCCTCATCGGCAAACCATTCCGGCCCGCGCCGCACCATCGGATTGGCGTAGCCCATCAGGATCAACGGCACGTCCGGGTGGCGCGCCCGGAAGCCGGTGGCAATCGACAGGATATCGGCGGTGGTCGTGCCCTTGCCCAGGCTGCGCAGATTGGCCGCCTGGATCGCGGGGCCATCGGCCATCGGGTCGGTGAACGGCATGCCGAGCTCGATCACGTCCGCCCCGCCCGCGACCAGCGCGTCGAGATTGGCCGCGGTGTCGCCATCCCCTGCGGTGATGAAGCAGACGAGCGCGGGGTGGGGTTTTGTGAAGGCGGCGTGGAGGCGGGTCATAGCCCCTCTCCGCTGCGACTAGGCTCGCTTCGCTCACCAAGTCTCGCTCCTCTCCCCTGAAGGGGAGAGGGTGGCGGTGTAATAGCCCTCTCCCCTTCAGGGGAGAGGGTTGGGAGAGGGGCAAGCGCTTCGCCAAGATATTGCAGCACGCCGTCCATATTGCGCATCACGTCGATGTTGCTCACCCGGATCACACGGTAGCCTTGCGTTTCCAGATAGCGGGTGCGTCCGGCGTCGTGCATCTCGCGCCCGGCATGGGTGTCACCATCGACCTCGATCACCAGCATCGGGCCGCGCGAGGCGAAGTCGACGATATAAGGGCCAATCACCTTTTGCCGACGGAATTTCGCGCCTTGAAAACGCTCGGCGCGCAGGTGCAGCCACAGCCGATATTCCGGTTCGGTGGGCTCGCGGCGCATACTCTTGGCCCGCGCGATGAGCTTCTTGTCACGCACAAGCACGCCCCTCTCCGCTGCGACTAGGCGGCAAGCCGCCAAGTCTCGCTCCTCTCCCCTGAGGGGGAGAGGGTGGCGGCGTAATAGCCCTCTCCCCTTCAGGGGAGGGGGTTGGGAGAGGGGCAGGACATATCATATCGCCACCCCCAGCGCTTCGGCCACGGTGAAAATGTCCTTGTCACCGCGCCCGCACAGGTTCGCCAAAATGATGCTATCCTCGTCCATAGCGCGCGCCGCTTCGATCACCTTGGCGATGGCGTGGGCGGGTTCCAGCGCGGGGATGATGCCTTCGGTCTTGCACAGCAGCTGGAAGGCGGCGAGCGCTTCCTCGTCGGTCGCGGACGCATAATCGACGCGGCCCGAATCCTTCAGCCAGCTATGCTCCGGGCCGATGCCGGGATAGTCGAGGCCCGCGCTGATCGAATGCGCCTCGGCGATCTGGCCGTCCGCGTCCTGCAGCAGATAGGTCTTGTTGCCGTGCAGGATGCCGGGCGCGCCGCCGGCCAGACTGGCGGCGTGTTTCTTCTCCAGGCCCTCCCCCGCCGCTTCGACGCCGAGCATCTTGACGCTGGGATCGTCGAGGAAGGGGTGGAACAGACCGATGGCGTTGCTGCCGCCGCCGATCGCCGCGACCAGCAGATCGGGCAGGCGGCCCGTACGCGCGTGCAGCTGCGCCTTGGCCTCGGTGCCGATCACGCTCTGGAAATCGCGCACCAGTTCGGGATAGGGATGCGGACCCGCCGCGGTGCCGATGATGTAGAAAGTGTCATGGACGTTGGCGACCCAGTCGCGCAGCGCCTCGTTCATCGCGTCCTTCAGCGTGCGCGCGCCGCTCTCCACGCCGATCACCTCGGCGCCGAGCAGCTTCATGCGGAACACGTTGGGCGCCTGCCGCTCCATGTCGCGCGCGCCCATGTAGATGACGCAGGGCAGGCCGAAGCGCGCGGCGACGGTGGCGGTGGCCACGCCGTGCTGGCCAGCGCCGGTCTCCGCGATGATCCGGGTCTTGCCCATGCGCAATGCGAGCAGGATCTGCCCGACGCAATTGTTGATCTTGTGCGCGCCGGTGTGGTTCAATTCGTCGCGCTTGAACCAGATCTGTGCGCCTTTCCCGGCGGGGGCACTGGCGCGGACATGGCTCGTAAGCCGCTCGGCATAGTAGAGCGGGGAGGGGCGGCCGACATAATGTTCGAGCAGATCGTCGAACTGCTCCTGGAACGCCGCATCCTCTTTCGCGGCGCGGTATTCGCGCTCCAGGTCGAGGATCAGCGGCATCAGCGTTTCGGCGACGTAACGCCCGCCATACACGCCGAAATGCCCGCGTTCGTCCGGGCCGGAGCGGAAGCTGTTAGGTGTGAGCGGTTCGTTCAACGCAATCTCCGTTCGCCCTTAGCCTGTCGAAGGGCTGTCCTGTCCTGGTCAAGCCAGCAGAAGAAAAGCAGGGCTTCGACAGGCTCAGCCCGAACGGGATGAGGTGTCGAATGCCCGCACCGCTTCGCAGAAGGCGCGGATCAAGTCCACATCCTTGACTCCGGGCGCGCGCTCGACGCCCGAGGACACATCGACCAGCGGGGCGCCGGTCGCGGCGATGGCGTTCGCGACGTTATCGGGATCGAGCCCGCCCGCAAGACCCCAGGGGAGGTGATGGTCGTGGCCGGCGAGGATCGACCGGTCGAACCCGATGCCGTTGCCGCCGGGCAGTTTCTTGGCGGGCGCATCATAGAGCATCCGGTCGGCGGCCTCATCATATCGGTAGGCATGGGCGAGCTGCCCGGCATCGCGCACGCCGAACGCCTTCCACACCTCGAACGGAGTTTGTTTGCGGATCGCGGCGAGCCATTCGGGCGTCTCACGGCCGTGGAACTGAACCACGTCGGGCATCACCGTCTGCAGGGCGGTGCCGGTGGTGAGCGCGTCGGCGCTGACCAGCAGCAGCACGACCTTGACATGATCCGGCGCGCGGCGGCGCAGCTTGGCGGCATTCTCCAGCGAGACATGCCGCGGGCTGGGTTCGTAATGGACCAGGCCCACATGCGTGGCGCCGGCATCGACCGCGGCATCGAGGGTTTCCGGCGTGGACAGCCCGCAGATTTTGACATTGGTGGTCATCGGCTACTCTGCTCATTCAAAACGTCGCTCCCGCGAAGGCGGGACCCCATCCCATCTGTCCGACGTGCTTGTGGAAATGCGGGATAGGCCCCTGCCGGCGCAGGGGCGACATATGTGGTATTCTGTTCGATCTTACAAAGTCGCCGCGATCGCTCGCGCGGCTGCCACCGGGTCCTCGGCCTTGGTGATCGGGCGGCCGACCACCAGCACGCTGGCCCCGGCATCGCGCGCGGCACGCGGCGTGACGGTGCGTTTCTGATCGCCCGCTTTTTGGTCTGGCTCGTCGCCGCCCGCGGGGCGCAGGCCCGGAACGACGAAATAGCCGTCCTTCCACATCCGATGCACCGCCTTCACCTCATGGCCCGAGCATACGATACCGTCGAGCCCTGCCTCGGCCGCCAGATCGGCGAGGCGCGTGACCTGATCGTGCGCGCAGCCGTTCAGACCGGTCGCCGCCATATCCTGTTCGTCGAGGCTGGTGAGAAGCGTCACACCGACGACCTTGGTTTCAACGCCCGCCGCCGCCTTGGCGTCCTCCATCATCGCCCGCCCGCCGCCGGCATGGACGGTCACGATAGCGGGTTCGAGCACATGGATCGCCTGCATCGCCTTGGCCACGGTATTGGGGATGTCGTGCAGCTTCAGGTCGAGAAAGACCGGCATGCCCAAATGCGCGATCTCGTGCACGCCGTGATGGCCGTTGGCGCAGAAGAATTCGAGACCGAGCTTCAACCCGCCGACTTGCCCCTTCAGCTTTTTCGCCAGTACGCAGGCATGATCGAGATAAGGCGTATCGATCGCGACATAGAGCGGGTTGGTCATACCGCCGACGGTCCCGGTCTGGCGGGTGGCGGGATGTCGTGCGACAGCGGAGCGTCGGACATTGGTTCGTTCGCGGGTTCACCGAGCGGCCGCTCGTAACGGCGTTCGCTGTCCATCGCAGCCGGGCGGCCCGTCGCCTCCAGCGTGGCGATGCGGCGACGCATGCGCCACAGCATCGTGCGATAGACGAGGTAGAGCGGCAGGAAGCCGACCAGGAATGCGCCGATCACCAGCACCGGCAACTTGGTGTCCATGCGCAAGCCCCCCCACAGGCCGATCGAGACGGGCTCCCAGTTGTTGGCCGAGAATACCACCAGCGCCACCGCCAGCGCCACCCAGAACAAGGTCTTCAGAAATTGCATTCCGCGCGCCTCCGCCGCCTGTCATCGTGCCGAGCATAGAAAAGGGCGGGGCAAAGCGCCAGTGGCTTGCGCGCCGGAACAAACGGCGCGCTGTGCCATTGACCGGAAGACAGTTCAGTCTCGATCCTAACGGAGATTTTCCCATGGCGTTCACGCTTCCCGAGCTTCCCTATTCCAAGACCGCCTTCGGCGACACGATCAGCGAGGACACATTCGATTACCATTACGGCAAGCACCACAAGGCCTATGTCGACAAGACCAATGCCGCGCTGGAGAAGACCGGTCTTTCGAGCCCGAAGCTGAGCGAAGTCATCCTTCACGCCAAGAGCCAGGGCGACAACGGCCTGTTCAACAACAGCGCGCAGGTGTGGAACCACAGCTTCTACTGGGAATGCCTGTCACCGGACGGCGGCAAGCCCTCGGGCGAGCTGAAGGACGCGCTTGACCGCGATTTCGGTTCGGTCGACGATTTCAAGAAAAAGTTCAAGGAAGAGGCCACCGGCCACTTCGCCAGCGGCTGGGCGTGGCTCGTGATGGACGGCGACAAGCTCGCTATCACCAGCTTCCACGATGCCGATACGCCCGTCGCGCATCAGGGCAAGAAGCCGGTCTTCACGCTCGATGTGTGGGAGCACGCCTATTATCTCGACTACCAGAACGCCCGCCCCGATTATATCGACGCGCTGCTTGACGATGCAATAAACTGGGACTTCGTGGCGAAGAATCTCGATGGCAAGGGCGTCGAGCGAGCCGATCAGGACGGCTGATTTTTTACGGGTTTGAAAAAGAAGGGCCGTCCGGTGGGGCGGCGCTTTTCTTTGGCGATCATGTGCTTTGGGAGCAGAGGGTCGCAGGTTCGAATCCTGTCTCCCCGACCATTCAAACCCGCGGAGAACGGCGGTTTTTGCAGTTTAGGGTTTTGCTGCGGATTGTGGTTTTTGAGGCTGTGTATACGCCGTGTACACAAAGGGTCAGATACATCCGATCGCCCGTTTATCGACCGGCACCCTTTAGAACCGCTACAGGTAGGTTTCCGAATTTTCGCTGCGATAAAGTGACTTCGCGTCACTCGTTTTCCTGATTGCCGCTCTCACACTAGGATCTTGGACGTTCAGAGCTCTATACCGCCCATCGACCTCTGACACGGCCTCGATCCGTCCATAAAGGGCACCATGCTTCTCTGCATAGTTGGCTAAGCCAATGAGCTTGGGGAGGGAGTCGGCAAGATGGTGGCCATGCGGATCGACTATATCCGCTACAATTTCACCACCGGCATTGTCGTTGAAAAACACAAAGTCGGGTCGCATGATTTTGGCTTCACCCGCCTCGTGATAAACGATTCCAAGTGAGTCCTGGCTGGCACGGGCTGGGTTGCGATACCACGCTGTCCTGCCCTCCCTTTCCATCTCGATTTCGTGAACCTTGCGTTCCCATTGGTTCAGTTCGTCCGGGAACATTCCATCGCCATCGCACATCAAGTGATCGTTGTATTTTGGCAACGGGCTTTCAGTGCCGTTTGCTTCCTTCACCGTAGTTGGCTGCAACCATGTTTTCGGGCGGGCAAGTGACACATCGAAGGGTTCGGCGCTCAGCTCGCTAATCTGGCGATAGGCTTCCTGCCGTTCGTCTGTGAGGGCTGAGATCGCTTCGCGGTGCTCTGATAGCCATTCGTTCGCCAGCGCCTCGGCAGCGCCCTCCAGACGCTCCCTGACGGCTTCTACAAGCCCCATCGCCGCAACGTCTGTATGAGCATCAATCAGCGCCTCATCGCTATCGTCGTCATCTTCATTCTGTGCTGCGAGATGTTCGCTGTAAGTTGTCGCTAGGTCAGGGCTGATAATCCGTGCTGCGCGTTTGTAGGCATCCTCGATCACCGCATAATCTGCTTCCTCGACAAATTCGTTGAAAGTGCGCTCTTCGGACGCAATGTCCGCCTCATAGGTTAGCCCTTCGACTGTCAGCACACTCTCACGCTTTGCCGAAATCTCGCTGGCTAGATCGGCTCGCGCTCTGCCGAGAACCTTGTGCATCGCTGCGTGGGCTTTTTTCCCCGCATCCGGCAGTAAGTCATCACTAGCCAGTTCATGCGCCAAGGCGGTAAGCCGTTTGACCGGACGGGCTTGCCGCTTAGGGAGAGATTGCGAAGGGAGAGACAGCAGCTTCTCCCACACGTCTTCGGAAGCGGCAGGATTGGGTAACAATTCGACAGGATGAATGAGAACGCGGCGGAGGGGCAAATCCTCGCCGATTTCACCGCCCGACATGAGGGCGGTCACAACCGCGTCGACTGAATCCTTGTCGAAATGTGGAAGCAGACAATCGACCGCGTTCAATTGTTCGTTGCCGGGTATGCGTCTGGCCAGCGGGGACCGCACCATTCTCCCCAAAAGCTGCGTAATGTGCGTTTTGTCGCTGGCTGGACGGAAGGAAACCATCACTTCGGCGCGGGGACAATCCCAGCCAGTGCTGATCGCACTCTTTGCCACAAGGATGCGTATATCGTCCCGCTCCTGAACGCGCTCAGGCTCGACATACGGGGCGCGATGGCTGCCAAATTGCTCTTCCTTGTGCTCGCCAAAGACATTGGCGACGCTACCCTCTGGCAGTTCCGGCCAATCATCGAAAACGACATCCAACCATTCGCCAATATCGTTGTGGTTAGGCGAGTTCGGCACTTGCAACACCAAAAGCGGCTGGACGGCTTCCGTCTCGCCCTGCTGCTTGGCATAATCCGCCCAGGCATTGGAAATGTCGCGCAGCTTGCCCGTTCCCCGGCGTAACAGGACGGTGGCAAAGTTGCCCGCTTCATCGGGCACGTCCAATTTAATGGTGTCCTTGATGAGGCCGCTATCCTGCACCTTTTTCGAATCCACTACGACGTTGGGAAGCGTCCCGTGGCCCTTCATCCCTTGAATGGCATCGTTGAATCGTTGGACGGTAGCTGAGATGCCCCAAACTATCGGAATGCCCGGAACGCTGCCCGTGCCATTGATAAGCTGCTTGATAATGGTGGGCTTGCCATTGGTCGATGACGCGCTTCCATCTCTCATCCCGCGATGCGCTTCGTCGAGCACGAGGTAGAGCGTGAGGTCCGGGTCTTCGATGGTGTTTTGGATCGTATCCCAAATCGTATGGGATCGCAGATCGGGCATAAGCCGTCCGCCGGAACCATCCTTCTCCAGAGGAGCATCATCGGGATCGTGGCCCCGAACCAGCAAGCTCGTTTTCGCCAGCTTCTGCGTGTTGAGAAAATAGATTTTTCCCGGCTCGAAGGTTTCGCGGCTGAACGTGTTTTCGACCGTCACCAGATCAGATACGGTGAGCTTGTCGGAGGCTTGATGCAATCGCCACTTGGATTGCTCGTTTAAAGACGGATCATCGCTGAACCAGATCACCACAGCGCCCGGATCGGCAAGATAGTCGAATTCGTCGCTCCCGAAGAACAACGCTTCAAACACAGCCGCCGCCATGACCGTTTTTCCTGCTCCGGTAGTGGCAGTGAGCGAGAAAGCGTGCTTGTCGCCATCCTCGTGCCAGCGCTTGCGGGCCTTTTTCAAGCGTTCGAGAACGTCGGCAACCGCTTCGTCCTGATAATCCTTGAGCGTGAATTTCATCGTCTAGCGGCCCATCGCGAAGCGGAAATTGGTGAGATAGGATTCATACAACCGGATCGGCTCCACCTTTGGCGGCATTTGTCGCACCACAGCCTGAAAGCGGCGTTCGTCGTCCGTCACGATATAGGCGATGCGCATGTCGGCCTTGCCTTCCATCGCAGCGGCAAAGGGCGCAGCCTTGTCGAGATCGGTCAGCAAACCGTAGGTATCGGCAACGGCCCAGCCATCCTCGGGCAGCCTACCAATTCGCTCACCTTCGCTTCCTGCTCGCATCCATAGCAGCGGAGCGATGCGCTCAAAGGCACGATTGTGGCTAACGGCAACCGGGGTTTCATAGGTGAGGGTAAAAAATTCAGCATTCTCTTCGAAGCCTTCGGCCATCGGGAATTCGTCGGTGAATTTATAATCGCCCTCAACCTCACTGCCGTCGGGGCTTTGACCCGAAATTGCCGCCTCAACGCGAGGTTTTGTAACGTAATCGCAGATGCCCCATTTCTCCCAATCAGCATCACCCGGACGAAGCGCCTTATCAACTAAGGCGGCTTGCTCAGCAGCGGCGACTTCGTTGTTGGTTATCGAGATGCTTTGTCGATGCCCGCCGTAGATTCTGTTAATCCGCATGACCGCGTGCGCGGTTGTCCCGGAGCCGCAGAAGAAATCAAGAATGATGGCGTTTTCGCTTTTCTCAACGAAGAACCTCAAAACATCTTCAACCGCGTAAAGAGACTTTGGATATGGGAAACCGCGCCCTGGGATAAGTTTAGAGATTACGTTGGTCCCTCCCGTCTCGGCATTGTGCGAAGGCAGGTTCCAAACTCGTTTTGGTGGCGGAGTGTCTTCATCAATAGCGACAACTCCAATGACCGAGCCATCACGTTTCTTCCCAGTAACTTGGATTGCGCCCTCTTCGATTTGTGAGATCGTGCCACCCGGCAGATACTGGACCGTCCCTCTTTTCTCCGCCTTTTTCCATGAATTGACACGGGCGTAGCCCTTATTCCAACGACGGCGCAAAACCTCAGGCGTAAGGCCCCATAGCATCTCTGTCCCGTCTGGCTTCAGCGGCCAAACCGCAACTGTTCCTCCGGGGACTTCGACTGATTCTCTGTCAATATCGTCATTGATTGCGTCTCCAACCGAATGGAGGTGGCCATTCGTTTCTTGAAGAAAAATGGGGTAGAACTGATTGGGCCGTGCGCCCCTTATGCTGGAAGGCTCGCGCCTTCTTAGACCAAGCCATTCCAATGCCGCCGTGTCGTTTCCGTCGCCTTTCGCTGGATCGAGCATATTTCGGAACCAAGGGGTGAGCTTCGTTCCGCCCGCAGTGACAACGAATACATGCTCTTCAACTCGTGAAAACTTTCCAGCTCGCACCGCCCCCTTGGCGCTAATTACGCTAGTAATCATCTGGATGTCTGACTCTGGGAACACCTGCTCCAGCAACAAAGCGAGGCGATGGACCTCTTTTTCATCAATAGTTGCTACCAACACTCCAGTGCGGGGGCGTAGCAATTCGCGAGCAATCTTGAGCCTGCGCTCCAGCATCGCGAGCCATTTCGAGTGCTTGTAATCATCGTCCGGATCGACATAGTCGTTATTATATTTCCAGTCTTTCGCGCGCGAATTGTATGGTGGATCGATGTAGATCACATCCACCTTGCCGCGATGGGTGAAGGTCAATGCCTCCAATGCATGGAAATTCTCGCCATTGATGACGGTATGGAACGGCTTATCGCCGCCGCGCTCGACCTTCCCTGTGCTGACAAGGCCGGGGTAAATGTAATCCTTGAACTCCGCGACTACGATCAGATCATCGACAGCCGCCTCGGTCCCTTCCGGCTTATCCGCGTAGAGAAGCGACAGACTGGCGGTCCGTTCTGCACCTTTGCCGGACAGCCCCGTCACCTTCCACAGCCGTTGGTCGCCCTTCTTCGTCGATCCGCGCTCCGGGAGTATGCGAACCTTGTCTCCCTTCCGAACGGGGCGACCGGGCAGTTCGACATTCTCCGGACGGTGGCGCTCGAAATTCAGCCCGAAAGAGCGGCGCGACGAAAGCGCCCGGAATTCCCGCTCCAGCTCTTTACCAAGCTGCGCGTCCTTGGCCTTCGCCTTTGCAATAAGATCAGTCAGGCGAGACACGAAAACTCCTTTTCGTTTTGGCTGGCAGGACGGCTCATTCCTCCTCTTCCTCCAGCTCCCAGTTCTCGATTAGCACGTCCAGCAACGCCTCCTGCCGTTTCTCAATAATCTCGGGCGTCCATCGCTTTTTCGAGAGCACTTGGCTGGTCAAGGCATAAGAGGACACGTCGCTTTTGCCCTTAAAATAAGTGTCGCACTTTCGGTCGAAATCGTAGTTCTGGGCGGCGCTGTTTTTCTTCTTGTTGAGCGGCACGAGGTTGGCCAGCCGATGCACCCATTCCTTGCGCTTGTCAGAATCGGGCCACCATTCCGCCCACTCGGACTCGTCGTTTACGGTTTGGGGAAGCACATGCTCGATGGTCAGGATTTTGGCGTCGTAGGAGGCCGCGCCGTCCCCAATGAAAGAATCTAACCGAAGCAGGAGATAGTTTCTGCGCCGGGGTGTGAATTCATAAACATTGGCATTGAGCGTATCCCGAAACAGCTCCTTTTCATCCTCATCGAGATGGAGCCAATCCATATCGTCCAGCTCTTCACCGTCCTCAATTTCCGCAATGAGATTGCCGTAAATCTCGATCCGCTCATTCACATAGACCCGGCACACATGGATATAGGCTGCGAGGCGTTCCAGCCGTTGGAAAAAGTCGGCCAGCATAGCTGGGTTGTTTCGATGCTTTTTGAGGAACAGCATCGCTGGCGGAATCCAGTCCGAATTGTCGATCCGGTTCAGCCAGGTAATGTAGAAATTGACCTTCTCGGCATGGCTGATCGCCGTGTAGGAGGCGTTGCGAATGGCATCCAACGCATCGGCATATGGCTCAAGCACGTCGTCAATGAACGGCTTGGGATCGGGATTGTTGGGAAGGACGTGCTCTCGAAATTCTTCCAACAATGATCGCTTGGCCTTCTCCCTCGCGTAGATCATCCTGAGGTAGGTGAAGAGATCGCGGAAGCCTTCGCGGGTTAGCTCGACCTCCATCTCTTCCCATTTGTCGTTATATTCCTGCCGCTCCGTTTCGCCGCTGATCTTGCCGATGATGTCGGCCTTGATGATGTCGGTCGGTTGCAGGTCCAGCCCACGGCTGTTCATCACCGAGAACACGCGGAAAGCGGACGCTTCGTTCGGCGTCGAAACAGCCACTAGATAGCAGCGGGTCAGCAGAAAGCTCGCAAAGTCGAGTAGTTCGTCCGGCTTGTCGAATGCCTTGTCGATTGCTTTCCGCAGATGGACGGCATTGCGGAGGATATTAGCACGGGCCTCGTTTTCAAGCCCGGATTCGTCAAGCTCGAATAATTCGTCCAGATTGAACTCCTGGACATATTTGCGGAAGAACGCCTTGTCCCGCTCGCGCAGGGTTAGGCGGGGCTTTGGCTCAATTTTCTCAGCTTTCTTACCCGGCTCGACAACGTAGCCTTTCAACTCGTCCTTGTTCGCTCCGTCATGGGCACAGGACAAGGCGGCGAATAGGATGGTGAGTGTTGTCAGCCGTTGCTGGCCGTCGATTACTTCGGCGAGCGGTTTGTCCTCTCCCTTGATGAGAACGATGCTGCCGAGGAAGTATCCCTCTTCATCTTCGGTGTCGTAAAACGATTTTAGATCATCGAACAGTTCAGATGCTTCATCGACCGTCCATGCGTAGGGCCGTTGATAAGAAGGAATCACATATTCGAATTCAGAACTGAAAATTTTGGAGAGAGGATATTCTGCACCGCTAATTTTCTTCGACATCTCGTTCTCCAACAACCATTATTGTGACGCCAGTGCGCGCCGCGCTCGGCGGCGAGCCCCTGTCACGTTGAGCCTCATCTGCATGAGGCTCGGGCTCACGCCAAAATTATTTGCGGCCGAGCGGAGGTCCGTTCCCAGCTTGGCGATCGATAGCGCTGCTTCTTCCGATACGAGTAGAGCAGGTCCAAGCCAATTCGCCTCTTCCTCCAATTCCGCAACGTATTCTCGAGTACCATCGGCGCCACACATTGGATGCGGCGGATGCATCAAAAGCATATGCGCGGCCTCGTGCATGAGATCGGCCCTTATCCGGGTTGGCGGAAGCCGATCGTTGTATATGATCAACTTTTCCGGCCCGAGGGATGCGGTCAGTGCGGACAGCCGTAGTTTACCCGATGTCCGCGCCAAATAGCTGACCGCCTGAGGCGCTTTTGACGCGAAAGTCGAAAGCTTAGCGATAGGCACTTCAAGGTGCTCAATGACCTTGAACGGGCACAAAGGGTGGGCCGCGGCAAGGCCGAGTTCCTTTCGAACTTCACAGGCAGTTCTGTTCGCCTCGCTTTTGAAGCCCCGCCGCAAGCCCACCAATCAAGCCTTTCGAAAATTATCGTAGGCGACCTTCAGTATAGCTGCGAGCGCTTCTGCTCCCTCTGCGTCCAGGTTCGGATCGGCTCTTAAGTAGCCCATCGCCTGCGCCACCGGCTCTGCGGACCGAGGTATTTCATGATCCAGGAAGAATCCATCAGTTCCTACACCCGCCCACCTAGCCAGCGCCCCTAAACTGTCGACATCCGGTCGCTTCCCATGAGAAAGCCGGGTGAGCGTAGAAGCGCTGACACCGGCTTCGTCCGCAACCTTTCTCCAAGTCATGTTCCGCGCTTGGCGTACCCCGTCGAGCGTGTTGATAAACTTTTCCCCATCGAACCACACGGCGGCCACTATTCGACCCTTGCAAGAATGTTCGACATGTGCAATTCCTTCCGCGTTGCAGATTCGCAACGGTGGTGCATTAGCGCAATTTGAAGAGGGTTTGCAATGGCCAGCAAGAACCAGCATGTCGTGCACCGTGATGGCCAATGGGCGGTAAAGAGTGCGGGCAGCAAACGCGCCTCGTCACGGCATGCAACGCAGAAAGACGCGACACGTGCTGCTCGTGCAATAGCTCGCAATCAGCAAACCAAACTCCTCATTCACGGCCGCGATGGGCGTATTCGCCTTCGCGATAGCTACGGACACGATCCTCATCCCCCGCGCGGATAGGATCAACCGAAAGGACGCGACATGACGATTACCGAATTGCTTGAAACTGCGAGCGCGCTTGGGCCAGTCGAGGCGGCGCTGATGGACACCGCGCGCTCACTGCAACTTACCCTGTCGATGCATGAGGAGGCCACCCGCCGCTACGAGGCCCTAGCTCGTCACGTGGATCGATCCGGCAGCCCGCTCGAGGACGATGTGGCGGAGGTCTATCCCTCCGGAAGCTTCGCGATCCACGCAGCGATCCGGTCCAAGATAAAGCGGGATCAGCATGATGTAGATGCGGTTCTCGAAATTTCTTTGCCATTGGATACCAAGCCGAGTGTCATGCTCGACAAGCTCTATAGCGCGATCGTCAATACGAACGACGAGCGCTATCGGGGGCTGAAGGTCGAGCGGAACAGCCGTTGCGTCACGGTTCACTACTCCGACGGTGTGACCGTCGACCTCATGCCAGTTGTACGGCTCCCTGGTACGCCGGAGCGAGTGGCAAACCTATTTCATGACAAACTTGAGACCGGTGAATCCTACACGAAGGAGGTCAATCCGTCGGGTTTCGCCTCGCATTTCAATCGGACAGTTCAGGTCAGCATGGAATTCGCCCGACGATTTGAGACCCGGCGTTTGCTGGTTGACGGTCAGTTACTCGCTGATGGACACGTTTTGGTCGAAAAAGCTGAGACGCAGCTGATGCCGACCCACCTACCGCTTGAGCGCAAGTCGCCGCGCGTGGTCGCGCTGCAACTGCTCAAATGCTTCCGCGACAAACGCTATCGCAAACACGGCGATCACATGGGCCGCCGCAAACCTCCTTCCGTCGTGATGGCCGCCCTAGCCCTCGATGCGCCTTTGGGCGGCTTTTCCCTCACGGATGAGGTGCTGGCAATCGCCACAACCATGCGCGATGCGATCGTGGCGGCCGACCGGCGAGGGGGGCTGATCGAGGTCCGCAACCCCGCTCATCAGGCCGATGAATTCACGGATCGTTGGCCTGAGGATCGAACCGCGCAACAACTTTGGGCGGCGGACCTGCGACACTTCGTGACCGAGCTCACGGAACTGCAGCGCCATGAATTCGAACCCGTACGTGTGAAGCGGGTTTTCGATGATTTGTTTGGCTCCGCCTTAGCCGACCACATCCTCGAGGAACATGCGAAGGCCCAAAACCACTCCATTCTTGGTGGGGCATCGCGCATGTCGAGTGATGGCAAGCTTCATTCACCAGCGATCGGTCGAGCCTGGGGACGCGCTGGTGCCAAGGGCGGGGTCGGTCTTGGTGTCGGCGCGGGACTCATCGTTCCGGCGAGAGCGAACACGAGCATGGGAGGTTGGATCCCGCCCGAATGACGCTCGACCAGCAGATTGAGGACATGGCGCAGGCGCTACCGCATTGGCAATGTTCGCGACTTGATGATCGAACGGCTAGTTGGACCGGTGTACTGCAGCCTTACGAGACCGCCTATACAGTGCGCATCGAGCACGCCGTGCCGCTTGTTATCGAATACAAGTCACTGCTCTATGTCCAACCACTTATCGAGGTCTTGAGCCCCCGATTGAAGGAGCAGCGGGACGCGGAGGAAGGGCCGCTGCCCCATGTTTATTGGCGACACCCTCGGATTGCCCGTCCTGGTCCATTTCTATGCGTCTTCGATGCTGACGCACGCGAGTGGACCTTGAGTGATCCGCTTTCGACGACAACGATCCCGTTCGCCCTAAACTGGCTGCAATCCTACGAGCTATGGCTCGTGACCAAGAAATGGCTAGGCTTGGGACGCCATGCCGGGAAGGAACGTGCAGGTGCCGAATTCTCCGGATACAAGCAATCTGGCTCCAATGCCGGCGGGCGTTCGTTCGTCGGGAACGCGTCAGGACCTGAGACCTCAACTTCCGTGGGATAATGGTCAAGAGTTTCGCATCCTATCGATCGATGGCGGCGGCATAAGGGGCATACTTCCCGCGACCATCCTCGACGAGTGTGAGCGCCGCTTCTTGAATGGAGCATCGGCTGGAACCTGTTTCGACATGATCGCGGGCACGTCGACCGGTGGCATAATCGCCTTGGGGCTTGCAGCGGGCATGAAGGCGGGCCATATCCTTACGCTATATAAGGATCATGGCGAGGAGATCTTTCCACCGTTGGTCACGACGGGGCGATCACGCGGATTTTTAGCCAGACTAAGCCGAAAGGCCGCCGATGTGCGGTCCGTCCGCTATGACCCGGCCGCTCTTCGCTCCCTACTCGAACGCAACTTCGGACGGATGGTGCTAGGGGAAGCTGACCGTCGCTTGGTCATCCCCACCTTCGATGCTCACACCAAGGTCAATATCCTCAAGACGCCGCACCATCCTGATTTTCAGAAGGATTGGCGGACCGCGATGGTCGATGTAGCGCTGGCCACTTCGGCAGCGCCAACGTACTTGCCACCGCATCGCATAGGAACCCAATTCTACGCTGATGGCGGCATCTGGGCGAACAATCCGATCATGCTGGCGCTTGTCGACGCCTTGACCTGTCACGCGATCGACCGACACTGCATCCGCATCCTGTCCCTCGGCTGCGGGTCCGGCGAATTGCGGATGACCGAGAGGCAAATTAGCGCGGGTGGTCTGTGGGATTGGCGTGACATTATTTCGGTCGCGATGGAGCTAAGTGGTCAAAACGCTGATGGGCAAGCGGGTCTCCTGATTGGTCGTGACAACCTGTGCCGCGTCGACGATCCCGATCAGGTTTATCCCATAGCGCTGGATGATGTCATAGAGGCGCAGACAGTCTTACCCGCAACCGGCCAGCGGCTCTTCGATGAGAACCTTGAGAACCTTCGAGGTTTCTTCACCTCGCCCCGACCGCCTTACCGGGCGTTTCACGGGCCCCGTGCAAATCATGCAGCCGATGACTAATTCGCTCTTGCAATATGCCCCCGTGGGCACCGTACAGTGGCCTTCGTATTGGGGGATTAACGTGCACGCTCATTGTGGTTGCGACCGTGATCATCTTGCGAAGCCATTCGTATACACATCCGTATACACGCGTTGCCGTTAAGTGGAAAAATAGCGCCGAACCGCGCATTGAGCAACTCGACCCTCTGCTCGCGCAGCAGACGGTCGATCACCGCCTTCGCGGCTAGAACAGGGCCGTTTGCAGACTGTCGGCTTCTAACAGATCGAAGCTGAAAAGCTGCCATTCGGCTCACGACTCAAATGGCAGACGTTCTCAGACTTGGCAGCTGTCACTAGTCTTCATCTCGATTTTGAACACGAGATCATATTCGGGCCGCGTCCCGCGCGACCAGTCGTCTTTCTTGAGTGAAATCGTGTGTGGAGCTCTCGCGAGTTCAAAATCTCCAAGCGCCTCGATCTTTCGCTCGACCCGCTTGGTCGGCGCTGAATTGCTCGCTTTAAGCAGGAGATAAAGCGCCGCCTGCGCAAACAGCGCGCGCGCCTCTTCATCATCATCGGGCGCATTAACGTTCAATTTCAGCTTGAGCTGTTCTGCGCAACTCGCTTGGCCCTCAATGTAATAGGCGATGTTGTTTCGAGGAAATCCCTTACCAATAGGTTTGAGGTTGGTTTCTGCGAACCATCTTCCTTCATATCCCTGATGATAACCTCGCGTTTCGAGCTCGAAGACCTGCATGAAGTCTTTTGCTGACCACGGCGACCAACCATCTTTCAGGTCGACTTCAGGCGGCAACTTCTCGCGCTTCAGAACCGCTTCAACATCTTTGAAGAGTTTACGTATCTCCTCTTTCGTTTCGGGGCGCTCGCACTGCATGACCCTTTGCCAGCGTTCGAGGTAGTCGAGATTGGTGCGACACCTGATGGCAGCCTGCCGCTTAGAGTACTTTAGGAGATTCTTATCAATCCAGAGCGACAGGCTGGCGAAGATCCTCTCATAGGCCATGTAGACACCAAGGCCGAACAGAAACGGGAGAAACAGCAGCGAGAGAAGGATCGGGATTATGAAGGCGCGAAGTGTATCGAGCCCATTGATATCCTCATATCCCGTCCATGTCTGCCAAAGGCTGAGGGCGAGATAAGACAGGCCTACGATCGTGAGGATCGCACCGAGCAGTTTTTCGACTGCCGCGTGTTCCTCCTTCATTTTCGCCATCTCGTGCATCAGCGTGATGAAGGTCAGGACCGGAAGCGCGACCAACTCGACTAAAAGCGAGAAACTATGCAGCTCGATAATGAAGATGAGCACTGCCGTGACGTTTATGACGTCTCGAATGATCTTGCCCATGTGCCGTTTGTCTGACGCCAGCTTATGCGCCTCGAACATTGCTACCAGCGCGAATGTGATTGCCCAGGTGAGGATCGAGTAGATGAAATCGGTCGTCCAGATGCCGCGCCAATGCAGCAACCAAATTGTGCCCATGATGTAGAGCGCCGCTATGGCGACCACCCTGAGAATGACCGGTTGACAGAAGGCTTTGACAACGCTGCCTAGCGATTGCCGAATCTTCGGCATCGCCAGCATCCAGATCAGGAAAAGCCCGATCCAGATGAGTGTAGCAATCTCGCGATTGGTCAATTGCTTGAGAAGCTCGACCATCTCAATGATATTGGGCGCCTAGCCGTCGGCGCCTATCGCTCCTGCGCTTGCTTCGCTGCCATCAGCTCGATGTGCTGGTCGGTGAGGTCCGCCGCTTCGTAGACATTTAGTGCGCGCTTCAGGACTGGAAGATTGGTGAGAAAACGGGGCTCATCCATGCCATTGTTCCAGATAGCGGGAATGAGATAGTAGGCGCCGAACTGACGATACATCGCCAGGAACGTATCTAGATTACGGTCGCTCGTGGCCTCCGTTACGAGCGACCGCGCAGTGAATCCGACAATTCGGCCGGATTCCATCTCTGCGCGGTCAGGGTTCGCGCTAATCTGGATCGAGTAGTGATAGCGATCGATGTTTGGTATTCGCCGGATGATTGAGAGGCGGATGAGGTCATTTTCGTCATAGGGTCCAATGCGCTCGCGCCACCGTTCAAATATCTTGGTTGCAGCTGCTTCGTCCTCAAACAGCAGCGCGTAGAACGGCGGATATCCTTCCTCGTTTCCAAGGAACCCTGCGCCGCACCAGTTTGCCGCGTCCCAAAGATGGAGATCGATGATGGTGCGGATACCATAATCTCGGTGGCTCTCGCCGCGCGGTTCACGCTCGCGAAGCTCGTCGCGCGATTTTCCAGATTGCTTTGCCACCAGGCCTTCGATGTCGATGCGTTCGATCTTGGGCCGTGTTCGCGGAGGGTATGGCCGACATTCCGTCTCGACGAGATCGGACGCGCGCGTGAGGTGTCGGGAGAATATGCGATGATAACTGTTTGGCGAGGTGGTCGCGATTGTCATCCGGTCGATCGCCCGTTCCTCGCGCGTTAAGGCCGTTAGGACGTTCTCGGTGTCAGGAACGATGCAGGTCGCATCCAGAAGCTGCGCGGCGACGCTCGGCCAGAGATCGCGAATGACCGCTTGTTCGCTAAACCCCGTCGGCGGCAACGATGTGGGCCATTGAAGCGAGCCCACCATACGGTCGCGATCGATCGAGAACGTGGGCTGTTCGCACGTATCGTCTTCCGACACTTCGATCGTGAAATGTTCGGTGTGCGGCATGATCCGATGCTCGATCGCGGTCGCGAGGAAGGCTTCGAGACTGCTCAACAACATCTCGGCAACCAGAATGCCGTTGTCACTTCCAGGCGTACGGACATCGACCGTCATACCCAATATGCGTGTGGTGAAGCGCTGGGTCTTGCTCGTCTCATTGAGGATCGGGCAATTCTCAGGCCTTTGTGATCCGATCGGCTGGCTGAGCATCACCGAGAACATTTGCGCCACGTTTTCGGGCGTCTCGGCTTCGGGAATGCTGCCATCATCGCGAAGGACGTCCTCATAGCCGAGCGCGTACAGCAGCGCCGTACGCACAAGGAAAATCTCGTTCTGCTCAAGGACATCCGGCCAATCGGCGAGGCAGGCCAATTCGTCATCCGACAGGTTCAGTATCTGACTTCCGGCGCTGATTTCGAACTCTTCGATCTGCTTGCCAAACTGCGCGCGCGCTTCGTCGCTATAAGGAAGCCCCGCGACCACCCCTCTGAGTAGCGGCAGCGCGACAGCGATGTCTGGATAATGGCGAAGGTCGAGGGACAGGCTGATCCAGATCTTTAGCAGAACGCCAAAACGGAGCGGAAGTCGGTCGCCTTCTTCGACCTCGATCAACATGGTGGAGATAGCGAAGATGCAGGTCGCTCGTGCTGCCCAGGACAGTCCCGCACTACGATACGCGATCGCCAGATGGGAGAGTGCATCTTCGAGACTGTGGCTGTGTTCCTTCTTGGTGAGATGCAGGACGGCCTTCGAGAGCAGCCTGATCATCTCGAAATGCCTGGTCAGCTCAAGCTTCTTCGCGCGGCGCAGCAGGAGTAAGGCCCCTTGCGACTCACCTTCACGCTCCGCCACGAAATCCGCGAGTTTGTCGATCAATTCGGCGTAAGCGGGATCGTCACCGGCCACCGCCTCTGCGGCCTCTATCAGATTTGCGACACGCTCCGCATCGAACTCGCCGAGCCCTTTGGCTCGATCAACAATGTCGACGTAACCGCGCCAAATGGCGGTCAGCGCATCGGCATCCCCGCTCATTGCCGCCCAGTTCATCTCGATGTGTAGCAGTGCTGCGTCGGCCTCGAGCTGGTTGTTCGGTCGCTCGCCGTCTTCGCTCATAGGCGTCAGCAGCTCGGCGATCCTAGCGATGCGCTTGTCGAGCTGAACGGCTTCCCGGCCCGCGTGTCCGTGGAGCACCGCGGTGAACAGAAGTTGGCCCAGGTTGACGAGAAATCCGAGCGTTCGCGCGTGCAAGGCTTCGCTGGCGAGCGCTTCGATTGCATCAAACTCATCCTCGAGAAAGGCGAAATCGTCGTACCACCAGACCGCCGTCCAGATGCGCTCGTATCGAGCTTCTACCCTCTGATGGAGGTTGCCATGCTTGTCCGCGAGACGGATCGCGCGATCGAACCGCCCGTCAGTCTCGACCTTGGGCTTTTCCATTCCACGCGACAGCTTTGCCGCGACGAGGGCGTCAAGAACATGATCGCGGCCGATCCCCGGCCCGGAAGCCGCACGAGCTAGGTCTCTTTCGATTTCTTCAAGTTGCTGCAGGCGGGAATAGTCGGTCGGGCCAAGCTTGCTCTCGTCGGTGATTTCCTTGCCGACCCCGAGATAGTTGTAGGCAAGGTCCTTGCGCCCATGGTCGAGAACCTGGTCGATGACCCAGGTGCGGTCGTGGATCGTGATCGGAACGCCGGTGCTTTGTAAAAGCTCGTCTTCGAGCGCCGCGCGCTCCTTCGATTTGATATACTGGCTCGTCAAGCAAATGATGCGGTCATAGCTGCGACCGGTCTTTATGAGCCCGTCGACATCCTCGCGAATCTTTCGCTTCCATTCCCCCTTCGCGCTGAATGCAAAGCCCCAGCGTTCGCGGCCCGAATTGGCTTCGCCCTCGAAGAAGATATCGCTAAGTTCGTCGGCGACGGGAAAGCTCTCGCCGTCAGCCTTGCTGTCGCCTCCGCCATCTGGCCCGGTTTGCGCTCTAAGGTTGGGACAGATCGCGCGTTCACAGAGTTTTCGGCAAAAAATCTCGAAATCGTGAGTCTGGTTACGCCGGGTCAGCGTCTCAAGGTGATGATCGAAGACCGCTCTGTCGAGCTCATAGTCCGTCCGACCAGCGGTGTCGGAATAGATTTCCGGACGCCTTTCCCGCAGGAACTGGGACGGCAGGATGTCGTGAGAATCATCGTCGGAATCGGTCGGGGCAGAAGCGCTCGCCATGGGAACAGGATTAGAACAAATTCGCGCGTACGTCCATGCTACCAGCAACCGGATCGGGGCATTACCCTGACATCAAGACGAACCCGGATACTCCTCGACGTCCAACAACTGCTCCTGCATCTTGCCTTCGACGAAATAGCCAAGGTCGCGGCGAATATCCTCGGCTTTTTGAGCCTCCTCTGCTGTCCAATCAACGGTGTCGAGATAAACCAGATCTTCCGACGATCCATCGCCGCCGGGGGCATCGAGGCCGATGCCGACAATGTAGCGTGCATGCGGGCGAGCAGCCTTTGCAGCGTAGCAACGAAGAACCAGTTCCTGCGACCTCTGCGTTCGGTACTCCTCATATTGGTCGCGGCGCGCGCCAGGCCCCATCAACAACACATAGAGGACATTCGGATCCTGTGATGGAAGAATAGACCCAATGCAGCCGCCGCGCGCGCGCTCGGCGCGATCCTCGATCGCCTGTGAGAGGAGGCGTCTGTAGAACCGGCTTTCACTGGCCATGACCCGAACGAGGCACTCGTGGTCTGACATCGTCGTTTCGTTGCCAAACTGGAGTTCCTCGGCGAGGTAGAGCCGGGTCACTCGATCGACCAGCCGGTCCCACAGTCGATGGCGGCGGTTGAGTTCTCGGCCCTCACGAAACGGTTGTTGCGCTTCCACTTGCCGCCATAGGTTCGGCTGGAGCACGAAATCTTGCTGGGTGTCGGGGAACGTGCGGCCATGATGGAGATAATAGGCAAGCAGATCTGCTTCCGTCGGGGCTCCCTTGAATTTGCCCCCAGCGACGAGATCGGCTTTTGCGTTGAGATATTCCACGAAGTCGCTGATGGTATCGAGTTCTCGCATAACCAAAGCGAGTGAAACATCATCGAAGACGTGGAGGAAGCCGTTTGCTTCGGGCACGGTTCCGATACGGAGCGGCGCCTCGTCGCCTGTGGCGGTAAAATCCAATCCAAGCATTGGCTGACCGGTTACACGACGGCAATGTCCCGCTGCACCTGTCGCGACGCAAATACGGTGAATTTTGAGAGTGTCAGGAGGCGGCAGGTCGATTGGCAACGGTTCTGTTGCCTTGGCGTCGAGAAATATGCGGGTCGGCTGACTTCGAAGCCAACGTTCGGCCTGTTGCACCTGATGGGCAGATTTTGCGATGGCGCGCGAATACCAACGCTTCCAGTCCAGGTCGGGATTATTCGTTTCCGGATAGGCGCAGCTCTTGTCCGAAAAGAGGAGGACGTCGCTGCGAAAGACGACCATGAGGTCGATCATTTCCTTCGCGGCCTTCTTGAACAAGTTTGGGTATGTCCACAGCGCAAAGAACGATTGCTCGCATAACGAGGCAAGAAGTGCTTCGGACTCTGTCAGCCCTTCGGATTTTGTGAAGGGCATTCGCCGTAACCCTTGTTTAATCGCGCGTGAGACGCCCGAAGGCCATCGCTTCCATCAGCACGGCGTGCGCCTCTTTGACTAGCGTAAGATCGCGATCCCACTGCCCCTCTGGTCCGCCAGTGAATTTTTCTCCGTGAAGAAAGCTGTTCCGCACGCGACATACGCCTTGGACTATCAACTCGTGCACGCTGGTGAGCGGCGAGGTTTTCTCTGGTGACCAAGTCATGTCTGCCATTAATCGACGCGGTGGATCGCCAATAAATGTCTTGGCGATCTCCTTTTCGACTATACGCGCGAAAAAATCCGCGCCGAGATCGCCAGCGAATGAGTCCCAGTCCGCCTCGGCGACGTCCTTGTTCTTTCGACGATAGTCGGAGCGCTTGAGCGCATATTCCGTCCGCCCGAAATCAAGTGCGAACGCTTTGGCGGTTTCGTAGGGGTTTTCCATTGCGCCGCATATTTGGTGCTGGCTCCCCACTTCTCGCAAGCCTAAAGGCAACAATTGCGATTTTAGCGGCTTGCGCTTCCCCGAAAGAGCCCAAAGAAGACATATGCCGGCGGGGTCACCAGCAGTTTGTCGGCCGGAATACCGCCGCAGAGCCACCTGCCACCCCGTCCCAAACATCTGCGCAGCCCGATCACCCGGCGAGACGTTCACGTGGCCGCGGATTTATCGCGTGACAGCGGATCACGGACCGAATCGCCAACGCCATCTGTAGTTTACCATCGCGTACAATCGCGTTGAGCTTCGAACTATTGCGATCGGCATCTTGTGGCGCCTTAGAGCTGGCCTTTGATCCGCGCGAAATCTTGCCCGCTCGTGTCGTTGGTCGCCACAATATCATCCCATTCGAGCCGGATGACGCTGGCATTCACGTCCGACTCGGCATGATTGTCGAGTGCGTCGTCGAGCTTGCGGAGCGTCTTCATGATGCTGTCCGCGCGCCTGACGTCCTTCACTTGCGTGCCGCCGAGCGTGATCATCGGGCCTCCGAGCATCGCACCGCCCCCTTGCGATGCGAGATAGGCATCGAGCTTGTCGTGCATGATGCCCGAGACAGTGCCGTCGTCGAAACTGTCGTGGTCGCCGATCGTCAGGAAGAATGCTTGATCGGGCGTGATGCCGGCGAACAGCAATGGCCCCGAACGGGCCACACTGCCATCGGCCTGCTTGCCGCCGAGATGCAAATGGTGAGCATCGACGGTGACGCGCATCCGATCCTTGCCGCGCCAGTTTCGCTTCACCCATTCGTCGTTCGACAACGCCGCCGTGGGCGGTGGCAGTTCGGCCGCATAGGCGTGCGTCCGAACCTGGGTCGAGAGATAGGGATTCATATCGTCGCCGGCGCGGAAGCCGGCTTCGATGTTCGCGATTTCGGCGGCGTAGGCCGGATAATGGCTGGAGGCCGTGACCTCGGGCCAGATCGCCACGTCGCGCGGGCGCGGGCGGATAAGCCGCGCCTGCCAGGACAGGTAACGGATGATCACCTCGGACAGCGACTTGGCCGCGAGCTCGGTCTGCGCCGTCTGGTTCCGGGTCGGAATGCGGGCGGCGAGATCGGCCTTGAGCCCGGCGAGCCGGGGCGAGAGGTTTTCGGGATTGGTCACGGCGGGCGGATTCTTTCACGTCGAGAGGATGACACCATCGCCCGTTAGCATCTGGTCGCCAGCGATGGGAGGGCCGCGCTCACGGCTTTGACGCGGAACTTGCCGTCGTGCAGGAAGCACGCATCGGTGAAGAGCGTCAGGTCGACGGGATTGGGCAAGCGCACGTCGGACAAATCGGGTTGCGCTTTGCCGCCGCGTTCGGATGCGCGATCGATCTGGGAATGGTGACGACGATCGCCCTCGTCGCGCGCGCGGAGCTAACCTTCATGGGGATTGCGCCGGCGACATGCTAGCTGGTCGCATGAATAATGAAGAAGCACTATGCGAAGCGCTGATCCGGCTGCTTGAGCACGAGTTCAAAGTGACGCGGTCCGATGTCACCTACCCGGAAAAGGACGGATCGGGTCCGCCGGTCGAGATGCGTTTGCGATTGGGCGACCGGCGCATTGCCATCGAGCACACGCTGGTCGAGCCATTCCCTCTCGCGATTCAGACGGGGAAAGAGTTTGGCAAGCTGACGGCGGAGATCGAAGCCAATCTCAACGGCAACATGCCAGAGCCGGGCACGTACGTGCTACTCTTTCCTGTTCACCCAACCTTGGGGAAGCATCGGCGAACGCACGCCGAACTGCGCCAGAGGCTTTTGGCTTGGATCGTGGAGGCAGGCAAGCAGCTTCATGACGAGTGCCCGGAACGGAAGGATCGCCACCACTGCCCGCAGTGATATCATGGATCGCGTTCTGACGAGATCGAAGGGATTCCTATTAAGCTGACGCTGCGGGTGCACTGGAATGAATCCGGGCGTCACGATGGCGCACTGTTCCTTTCACGAACGGTCGGAGAAGATGTTGAGAATCTGCGCCTTGAGCGAATGCGGACGGCACTCAAGAAAAAGCTGCCCAAGCTCCACGACTGTGCTCAGGAGGGAGACACGACCTTCTTAATCCTCGAATGGTCAGATATTGCACTCAGCAATCACATCCTCATCGCTGAGGCGCTCGAAGCGGCTCTCGCAGACCGAGACGACTGGCCCGATTATGTCTTTCTAGCCGACACGGCGACCGATCAGTGGCATTTCTTCCAGCCCGTCATTGAGGGGCAATTCTCGAACGAGATGGAGTATATCGATATCGAAAGGCCTTAACCCGGCGACGTGCCGGCAGCGAACGCCCGATTACTGGAGGAGATCCGAGTCTCGTGATTACGATTACTACCGTTGAAGGTCCGAAAGAACCGCGGCGTCGTCGCAATGTTATCGCCTCTTTGAGCATCTCGGAGATCGAAGGCGGAGACCTTCAGGAAGGGCAGGATCTTGATTTCAAACGGCAGATCGACTTCGATAAACCAGAAACCAAGACGCGCTTGCTCGATGACATCGTCGCCTTCCTAAACCGTGGCCCGTCGCGCATAATTGTTGGAGTCGAAGAACGGGATGGCCGTTTCGACGGCTTCCGCCCGATGACCGACAACGCCGACAAGTTCTCGCTTCGGGTTCAGACTTTGATCCAGGACGGCATCACCCCGACGCCTGCTGATGTCGAAGTAGTTCCGCTTCACATGGATGGCGGGTTCATTCTCGACATTCGGATACCCCGCCACCCGACCGGGCCGTTCATGAATCGACTGACCGGAGGATATCTGATCCGATCGGGCGCAAGGAATCTGCCCATCGATCCGGGGATGCTGCGCAGCCGGTTCGTCGACGAACTGCTTTGGCTGCGTACCCTCGACGAACTGACCGCGGAAGAAGATGCACGGCTGGTAGCCAACAACGTAATCGCACCCGGACGAGCACTTCGCATCGGGATTCTTCCCCGCGATCACTTCGATCATTTGCGGCGGCCTTTCGCGCAGGAAGACCATGTCCGATCGTCGGCGCCGAGCTTCAGTGAGGGCGCGCCAAGCTGGTTCAAAGTTTGCGAAGATGGGCACCAAGTCCTCAATCATGACTTCAATCAGCGGGCGATCGAACGGCTGTTCGTTCGTGACGACTGGTTCATCCACGCACTCGCCTCGTTTGCCCTCTATCAGACGAGTGGCGAAGGACGGCTCGCGCTTCACGAGTTCGATCTGAGCGTCAAACGCTACCTGAAGGACCTCTCCGAGTTCCTTACGGAACAGGAGATCGAAGGGCCATTCGCCGTTACCCTGGCTTTGCAGTCACTCGAGGAGACCGAGAACTTCGGTGCCTGGTTTCGGAACACCAACACCGTTCGCACACTCCGGCCGCAAATCGTTTCGTTCGTCGATGACGAGACAATGATCGCGAATTTCCTGCGCCGGGTGCGCCAAGCTTCGGTGTACGGTTAGCCAATGAGAACGTCCCTCCGGCTCCAATACCAGGATCAACACTGCGGTCACGGCGTGGTGTCCTTTGCCGCAGGCGGGTAGATTGGAAGATGGCGAAGGCAGGAAGCCGCCGGCTCAATTCGCAACGCGACAAACATCGACAGGCGCGCGCGCCGACCCTGCCAGCGACGCCGCCTCGCGAAGAGGCGGACATTCTCACGGAGCTCCGGCAGCTCTGCCGGACGCCCGGCTTCGCACATGTGGTCGCACACGTCATCGTCCGCGACAATTTCGTTTTCTACGAGGACGAGATGAAGCCGGAGGATATGGCGCATCTCTTCGGGTTCAAGCGGCTAATTCGTACCGAAGTCGCGACGCTGATCGGATACATGATCCAAGGCGGGGTAGAGGTCTTCGGCCCTCTGCTAGATGATCCAACGGCGCTCCTAGCGAGGGTGGAGACGTTACTCGAGGAACTCCACCGCCGGCTGAGCTGGTCCATGTTCGGCGATGGGCTCGAGAATTTTCTAGCCGCCCGCGAGGAGGCCGAAACGCTTCGCGAACCGATCTTCTATGGTGGCGAGTCCGCGTTCAACTTCCAGTATCGCGACTTCGCGGTCGACAAATACAGGGCGGACAACCCTTGGCTCGAATCGAATCGTGGTTTTGCGATCGAGGACGCTGCGGCGATCGTCGATTCGTGCCTCGCTCTCAGCGAGGAGCAGGTTACCGCGCGATGGAAGATTGCGGATCGTGATGACCCATCAACCTGGTCGCTTCTTCCCGGCTTTATCGTCTCGAAAGCCGATCTGATCGCGCGCAGCGGAGTTGCCGAGAAGCAGGCTGCAGCGATCATTGCGGCATTCTCGACCCCGCTTGGCGACAACGCTGAGTTTGTCGCGCTCAACGACTATAATCGTGCCGTCTCGGCGCCGTTGATCGCGCTCGATGAGGACCACTACGCCGTCCTACAACATTATGCGCCGGTCGAGGCGCTCTACGAAGCCCCGATGTACTGGATGTTTGCGGACAAGGCATATTGGCCGACCGCGGCAACACACCGGGGCGTCTTCACCGAAGCTTTCATCCATCAGCGGCTGATCGACGTCTTCGGCCGGGCGAACGTGCATCGCGGTCTCAATCTCGACCGCGCGAAAGGCGACAGGATCGGCGAGATCGACATCCTCGTCGAATTCGGCGGTCGGGTCCTGCTGGTTCAAGCCAAGTCGAAGCGGCTCACGATCGAGGCGCGGAAGGGCAACGAGCGCAGTTTGCGGCGCGACTTCCAGGGCGCGGTGCAGGATGCGTACGATCAGGCTCAGATCTGCGCCGAGGCGCTGTTTGATTCGAGCACGTCAATCACGCTCGCCGACGGCACGGTCGTAACACTTCGGCATCCACCTCAGAAAATTTACCCCATCTGCCTTGTCTCCGACCACTATCCCTCACTGGTTTTCCAGACCGATCGCTTCCTGAAGAAGCGAGACATCGACCGCGTCGCCCAGCCCGTTGTCACCGATATTTTCGCGCTTGATGCCATTGCAGAAATGCTTGATCGTCCAGTGCGGTTTCTCGGCTATTGCGAGCTGCGGGACCGTTTCGGAGAACGACTGATCTATTCCCACGAACTGGTGCTGCTTGCTTGTCATGTCCGGCAAAATCTTTGGATCAGCGAAGACATCGGCGGGATGATGCTGGACGACAATATCACCGGGTCGATCGAGATCGCCATACTGGCCAGGCGGCGCGGCATCGCCGGAGAGAAGACGCCGAAGGGACCGCTCACGGCCTTCGCTGGGACCGCATTCGACGGTATGCTGAAACGCATCGAGGAACGCCCCGAACCGCCGCTGGTCGACTTGGCACTCTATATGCTCGAAGCAAGCGGTAACTCGATTAAGGCCTATAATGAGGGCGTCGGCTTGATCACAACTCAGACGGTCGCCGACATGCGGCAGCACGACTTCAGCTTTGCAATGGGCGGCGAAGGGTTGACCGTCCATAGCAGCTATGAGCCGCCACGGCAGGTTCGTGACCGGCTGGAAGCCCATGTGGAAGCGCGCAAATATGCCTGCAAGGCCGACCGTTGGTTCGGACTGTTCGTCGACCCGGCAGATGGCTTGCCCCTGGTCGGCCTCGCGCTGACGTTTCCATGGGAATACGACCCGCTTCGCGCGGAGCTCGCGCGCGATTTGCCGCCGGATGCCCGGTCGCGCATTCCAAAAACATTGGAGGGCTTTCAGCGCACCCGAACGCGGCGCAAGATCGGTCGCAACGATCCGTGTTTTTGCGGAAGTGGACGCAAGTATAAGAAGTGTTGCGGGCCGTGACGGGCGCGATCGCGGTCCGGCGCGAACAGCTCATCGCGCGGAAGTGAGTTTGAAGGTGAAAAGGCCCGCCGATCATGGCGGGGCCTCAGTCATGCTCTGGGCAGCGGACATTCCGGAATGTCCACCTCAGCAGCCGATCTACCAGCGTCTTGTCACTGTCCGCTTTCGGAGCGCTGTCGAAAGTCAACTTACGACCAATATTAGGGCGCGAAGCTGCCGCTCGTATACACGGCCGTGTACACGGAGATTGCGCCATCGCATAAGCCACGGTTGACTGCGGGCTCGCGGTGACTTGACCCCCGCTCAGGTAGCAGAGGGTCGGTCTCGAAGCTCAGAAGTGCACGCAAATAATTGTGTGTGAGTTTTCTGCGTGTTTTCATTTTCGGGATGAACCAGAAAACTCTTTCAGACGATATCGAATTGGAGGACCTGCTCACGCAGGCGTCCGCGCTCGCCGGTGAAGCCGCGCGGGCCTGCCGGGAATGGGAAGATGGCGGTGATCCCGATGCCGTGGGAGATACCGCTGTCTACGGCTCGCTATTGGGGAACGAGTAATCAAGTCTGTGCGGGCTGCGGATGGAGTGTATACGCGCGGGCGCATGCCCGAGACACGGCGGCATCGATTGTCCGAATCTGCATTTCTACTTTTGCTTGCTGGAACTGATGAGCACGGCGAAAGCGCTGATCTTACGATGAGTGCTTCGCTGTTCAAACTGGCAGGCGCTGCCTGACCACCTTCTAATTTCCTAGCTCCGCCATGCCATGACGCCCTGACGATCCTGACGTCGGCGCCGTGTGCTCCCGACGCGCCGACCAAACACGCCGACGGGGATCGGACCGCATCCTGCTCACCTCCATGAGACCACCACCGGACACCGTCATGATCGTCAGGGGGTTTGTAACTGGCTTTGCGCCGATCGCGGGAGCTATCGCTGGCGTACGGTGACATACGTTCGCCATCTGACACTTCGAATCCTCGAGATGTCAGACCGCGTTAGCTCGAGAAGAATTGCGTCGCCGCCCGCGCCGTGCTCAAATGAGAGTTGGAGCCGCCACGCACGGTTCTGGGGCGTAGTAACCCCGAAACACAGCAGTTGGACTGCCTGATGCAGTCCGCACAACCTTGACCCTTATGGTCGGGGAGCCTGCGACGTATGTCCAGGGCTACCCGCCTAAAGGTCGTAGGGACCGGCTGTGTTCGGTTTACTAACTCCCCGATCACCAGGGCTTGGTGTGAAGTCGATACGCGGGGGCGTACCGCCATCGACTTCGGGGAGTTCGCGATGCCGAGAGGCGCGGCGCATCTCGAGACTGGCAAATTGGGCCATGACGGACACGGCTTTCTATTGCTGATGGACGGCGGCGGCCGATGGCGGCTCGATATTACTAGATCGCAACGAAAGCTCGTCGGCGAACAGGTGATCGTCCGCGGTACGAGAGCTGACTTCGATCTGCTCGACGTGCACAAGATATGGCAAGCCGGTGAGCCCGAACCCCGCACCATGTACGAGGCCCTGATTTGCCTGCTTGGCAACTTCAAAACGTAGGCCCGCCGCTGAAATCGCCGGAGGTGTTCAGGCGAATGCCGTGATAGCATCGGACAGAGTTGTCGCGGCCCGGAAGATGTGCCGGTCGACACGCGATGCCCTTTGCCCCCAAGCGTCCCGTGAAACGGAGTCGCGTCAGCGGATGGCGGATCGCCTGTTCGGTGCACCACTCAACAAAATCACCGTGAGCAAGCTGAGCATCCACTTTATGGTTATCACCGCGCTCACACCGCTCGCCGATCCAAAGTTCGATGAGGTCCTGTTCTTCGAAATACTCTGCGCTCGCCGCCAGAACGGCAGGCGACCGCTTTAGCCCCTCGCGATAATAACGCACCGCTCCCTCAATCATCCACGCCAAGATACTGCCAGCCTCGGCCTTCAGCTTCTCGGGAAGGCGAGTATCCGGATTGGCGATGGAACGAGTGAACTTGTAGACGTGGAATCGCCGACGGAATTCCGGCCCAACCGATCGCAACTGGGGTGCCTCGTTTCCCGTTACGAGCAACTTAAACGCGGGGCGAAACTCGAACACATGACCGCGCTTAAACGCCGCGGAAATGCTTTCGCCCCCCGTGACCGCCTTAATCCGAGCTTCGTTCCAAGGTGCATTAGCATTGATCTCGTTAACGAGGACGAGACGCGCTCCGTTGAGCCATGCCACTTCCTCGGAATGCTGACTCTGCCTTGTATCGACGAAGGCCGTGTCGGTCGATGTGCGGGCATAGTCTTCGAGAATGTAGCGGAAGGTGTTTGCGATCACCGACTTGCCGTCACCGCCGGGACCGATCCAAAGCGGCAGGCACGGATGCCGTGTTTCGCCGGTCAGGAAGTACCCTGCGAGCGTTTGAATGTAAGCTTGCTCGATCGGGTCATCGCCGAACCATTCGACAAGCTTCTCGACCCACAGGGAGCTCTCGTAAGTGAGATTGGGAGCTACCGCGGTGCACTTTGTAACGAGATCGGCAGGTCGAGCCGCACCTATCTCTCCGGTTCGGAGGTCGACCGTTCCGCCGGGCGTGTTCAGCAGATGAAAATGGGGATCCCAATCTCGCTGAAGTATCGACAGCTCCGGTCGATTCCGCAGCGATTGTTCGACGCCGCTGATGGTGTGGCTGTTGCGCAGCTCAGCGGATAGAAACACGTCGATCAGGTTTCGCACGCGATACGTCTGATTGGCGCGCCAGCAGATGCCGTCGAAGAAGAACCAGCAGTCACGGTCGCGATCGTAACGGATATGCTCATTAGACTGCGCGAGAAAGGCATCGGCAAGCACACCGTGGCTGAGCTTGCCAGTCTTCTTGCTGCCGCTCCCGAACTTCGCACGGGCGCTGTCGATCCATTCCTGAATATCCTTCTGCGCCGCCGGCCAATCGTAAGGCTCTCCGGCAGCTTCGCACGCTGCTCGCTTCGCGCGATCGATACGAGCGTGGATGTCTTCATCGCTCCAGCCGCGGGAAACCATCGAAGCAACGGCGGCTAGGCATGTGTCGTGCGTATCGCCTCCACCGCCCACACCTCGCCATTCCATGTCGTTGAGTGCGTAAATCGCGTCATCCGCGTTCTTGCAGAAGCCAGCGATTTCATCGATCAAGGTCCGGGAGAAGAGCGGAAGCTCGCGATAGGGGACTTCGTCGAGAGGCCGGCCGCTCACCCAACGGTAAGGTTGCTTCGTGTCCGGATGGATCGACGGCGGTACCACGGTCTGGGCGCCGACACATAAGATGTCGCCTGCAGGTCGCTTCTTCCCTTCGCGATACCAGTGCAGCACCTTCTTCTGCAGCGGTTCATCTATGCGGACGAACCAAGTGTAGCCCTTGCGTCCCTGTTTACAGGGCACCTTGACGCCGATCGCCTGCTCGACGGCGCGTATTAGCCCGGCATCTTCCAAATCGATGTCGATGGCGAGCAAGCACGTGCCGTCGGCTTGGACATCTCCTGTTCGGATACCGAGATTGGATGGGCGAGTGAATGCCGCCGCGAGGCTTTCTTCGGACGGATTTAAAGTTTGCCAACCGCTATAGCGGGGGGCCTTACTCTTGAAATCAACCCGAAGCGGGACATAGCCATGTTCAAGGTGACGCAGCGCGATGTTGAGGATGTCGGTCATCGCGCGACCGCCACGAACTTGGTCTTACGCGAAGCGCACCATTCGTCGATGTCGCTCTCGTACCATGCGACCGAATTGGGCCCTAGCTTGACGCGGCGAGGGAACAGGCCGGCATCTTCCCACCTACGCAGAGTCATCCATGAGACCCCGATCCGGGCCAAAACCTCCGGCTGACGGAGCATACGAGACTTGGGGGGTGGCGCAGCGTCTTTCACGGCTGCACTGGCTGCGGTTTCACCATTGGTATTCGTCATATTATCCTCCATCGATAAACCGATGGGAGGAGCTTTCTGACGGCTAAGATCGCCTGTCAGAGGAGCGCACCGCCTATCGGGCGCACCCTATGGAGCACACGGGATTTGTGGGACGCCACCGGTTCGATGTCCCATTATGGCTTTAGCTGAACACTCCCATCTTTGAGATAGCGCGCAATTAGTCGCCGATCGCATCCGGTCTCAGCGCTGAGTGCCGTTTTATTGTCGGACAGTTCGGGCCGGTCGATGAGCACCTTTTGCAACTTAGCCCGACAATCCGACTTCGTTGAAAGGTGCGGGCCCAAAACATCTTGCAGATCGTCGGCGATTGAACTCGGCGCATCGACCAATTCAAGCAGACGACGTAATGCGAGAGCCAAAAAATAAGCCCGAGCAAGTTTATCTGGATTTTCTTTTGCGGTTTTTCCGCCTCGCGCCAGATCGTCATGCGGGTGACTAGACGCCTCGTGGCGCCATTCGCCGATCGATTGAGAACGTGCGACATCTTGGGCCGCGAGGATATGGGCCAGTCGCTCGGGATGTTTCAGTGCCCGCATTGAATCGAAACGGGCAGCCTCGATCCAAATTTCCGGCGCTTCTTCCATCGATTGGCGAATGTGCCGTTGCGAATCGTCGCTCATGAAGGGTGGCATCGTATCGTTCATCGTCGCATCTCCACCACATTTTCTAGACCGTCCGAGGTATCTCCGAGCAGCCTCATGACATGGGCGCTCCACGCCTCCAGCGCCTGCTTTTTCTCCTCCTCGTAGCGGTAGTGGAGGTAGTGCGCAGCTGCCCCTGAGCGGGTGCTGCTCACGTGGCCGATGACCTGGTCAGCGATGTCGGGACGGAAGCCGAGGCGCTGCAAGCCGGTGGCAACGGTGCGGCGGAAGTCATGGAACCGCCAGTTCTCCGGCTCGCGCCCACCTGCAGCGACGATTGCGGCCCGCATCCGGGCATCGACCCGATCCTTGACCTTCTGGTCGCCGGACATGGCCTGGCGTGGATTGCGAACCGCGGGGAACAGGAAGTCGCTATCGGTGAAGCGCGCTATTTCGTCCAGAACATCGAGCATGGCATCAGTGAGGTGAATTGGCTGCGGCGTCTTGTTTTTCGCGCGTTCCGCGGGGATGGTCCACAGGCGCCCGGTCAGGTCGAACTCCGACCAGCTCGCACTCCGCACCTCGTTGTTGCGGCAGCCGGTGAGGATCAAAAGCTTGATCCATTGGCTCCAACAGGCCGCCTCTTGCTCGCTTTGCACCCAGATTTCCCGCAGCTCGTCGTCCGACAGCACCCGCGTTCGAATGGTATTGCCGATCTGCGCCTTGCGGATACCTGCAAACACGTTCCGGTCCACAACCTCGCGTTCTAAGAGCCAGTTGAAGAAGGCTGCCCCTTCCTGTCGAACCTTGTCGGCTTGCCTCAGCAGGCCTGCGGCCACCAATGCGTCAACCACTTCCAGCGCGTGGGCGCGCTTGACTTCGGTGATGCACAGCTTGCCGATGATCGGCTCGATATGCTTCCGGTATAGTCGGTCCTTCTCACCGCGTGAGCGAAGCTGGCTTGCAGCGAGCTGCATATATTTATCCCAGAGCTTTTGGGGGACGAGCTTCTCCTGCTTCACCACCATAGCCCGCGCGGCGAGCTTTTCTCCGTGCGGGTTGCCACCCTTTTCGACTTTGGTGCGTGCTTCCGCCGCCATGCTTCGGGCCTCGGCGAGCGTCAGCGCTGTGGTGCTGCCAAGCGTAAGCTTCACCAGCCGTTGATTTACCCGATAACGGAGGGCGTAAGAGGTATGGCCGGCCGGCGTGTGCACCAGGACGAAGCCCGGAACGCCGCCCAATCCGATATGCCGGATCGTTCGTGGCCGCGTTGCGGCGAGCTTGTCGATTTCCTTGACCGTGAGCGGTTTAAGCCGTGACGAACCCATCGAAATACCCTTTCCGTGACACACACCGTGTATACGCAGAGCTCGTGTTTGGCTGAGATCCGCTGTATACACAGGAGCACGCAAGAATATTCTAACACAAGTATTTCCGCGGCTAACCCCCTGCTTTTGTTAGTTTATGTAAGCGTATGTGAGGTGCCCCCAGACGCTTTGCAAACCCAGTCGGATGGAAATTCAGAACGGCATAGCTCCGCCTTTCTTTTTCGTCATGCCAGCGAAAGCTGGCATCTCAGACCTCATGGCGATCCCGCCCGAGACCCCAGCTTTCGCTGGGTGACGAAAAAATGAAACGGGTTTGCAAGGTACATAATCGCCTTTCTTTTGTGTCAAAGACAGAACCAGAAATCCAAAGAACCCGGAAAATCCAAAAACGACGTCATCCCGGACTTGATCCGGGATCCAGGGCGAGATGGCACTGCCGCTGGACCCTGGATTCCGGGTCAAGCCCGGAATGACGATTAATTGAGACAAGCGCCAAGCCTCACCCCTGCGGCGGCACCTCGACCGCTTCCTCGACATCGTCGTCCACCTTCAGTCCGTGGCGCATCAGCATCGGCACGTTGGCCATGGCGAAGATCACCGATAAAGCGGTCACGCCCCACACTTTCAAGGTCAGCCAGGTGTCGAAATCGAACGCCGCGACGATCGCCTCGTTGGCGATGGCGAGGAAAGTGAAGAACAGCGCCCAGTTGCGCGACAGCTTCATCCAGCCTTCGTGCGACAGCCCCTCGAACGCATATTCGAGCAGATAGCGGATCGCGGGCTTGCCGCGCATCAGGCCGGCGAAGATGGTGATCGCGAACAGCGCGTAGATGCCGGTCGGCTTGTGCTGGATGAAGCTGGGATCGCCGAAATAGATCGTCAGCCCACCGAAGCCGATCACCAGGATGGCCGACAGCCACAGCATCGGTGAAATCTTACCCAGCAGCGTCTTCGACAGGATCAGCGCGACCACGATCGCGGCCATGAACACGCCGGTGCCGTAAATCGCGGCCGAGACCGGATTGTCGCCCGGATCGAACAATTTATACGATAGGAAGAACAGCAGCAGCGGCCCGAAATCCAGCGCGAAGCTGAGCAGGCCGTTCTTCTTTTTCGGCGACGTCGCGGCGGTAGCTGCGGCCGGGCCATTGGCGTCGGTCATTGCGTGTCTCCGGCGATCGCGGCGGCAAGCTCGTCCGGATCGAAGGGTTTGAGGTCATCCAGCGTCTCGCCGACGCCGATCGCGTGGATGGGCAGGCCCTGGCTTTTGGCCGCGGCGACCAGCACGCCGCCGCGCGCGGTGCCGTCCAGCTTGGTCATGACCAGGCCGGTGACCTTGGCGACTTCCTTGAAGGTCTCGATCTGGCCGATCGCGTTCTGGCCGGTGGTGGCATCGAGCACCAGCACCACATTATGCGGCGCCTCCGGGTTCAAGCGTCCCAGCACGCGGCGGATTTTATCCAACTCGTCCATCAGCTCGCGCTTGTTCTGCAGGCGCCCGGCGGTGTCGACGATCAGCACGTCGATGCCCGTCGCGGTGGCCTCCTTGACGGCATCGTAGACGATGCCCGCCGCGTCGCCGCCCTCCTTGCCGCTGATGATCGGCACGCCGATGCGGTCCGCCCAGATCTTGAGCTGGCCGATCGCGGCGGCGCGAAACGTATCGCCGGCCGCCAGCATGACGCCGTAATCCTGCTCGACGAAATTATGCGCCAGCTTGGCGATGGTGGTGGTCTTGCCCGATCCGTTGACGCCGATCACCAGGATCACCTGCGGGCGCGGAAAGGCGTCGATCTCCAGCGGCCGCGCGGCGGGGCGCAGGATCGCGGCGATCACGCGCTCGACCACCTGCATCACCTTGTATTCGGTAACGCCGCCGTCGAAACGTTCTGCGGCGAGTTTGTCCCTGATCTGCGCGGCGGTTGCGGGGCCGAGATCGGACATGATCAGCGCATCCTCGATCCGGTCGAGATCATGCTGCTCCAGCCGCCCGGCACCGACGATCCCGGCGAGGTTCCCGGTCAGCCGCTGACTGGTGTCCTTAAGCCCCCCGAACAGCCGGTCGCGCCAGCTCGGCTTGCCGCTCATGCCGGTTCTCCGGTGAGTTGATCGCCATCGACGGCGGCGATGCGGAGGGGTGCGACGGTGCCTGTGATGGCAGACCTCTCGATCGCGTCATCCCAGCGAAAGCTGGGATCTCCCACGGCAACGGTCTGCCCTTCAAGATTGCAGCTTTCGCTGGAATGACGGGGATGGAAGAGTGCTTCCGATACTCGGACGCGCGCGAAATTCGGCGTATAACCATGCCCGTCTCGCTCCACCAGCACCGGTTGCACACTGCCGACGAATGCGGCCAGCCAAGCCACCCGCCGCGCCGCCACCGCGTCGCGCAGCTTCTTCGCACGGGCCTTGATCGTGCGCCCGTCCACCTGCGGCATCCGCGCGGCGGGGGTGCCGGGGCGTGGCGAGTAGGGGAAGATGTGGCCGTGGACGATATCGCATTCCTCCACGAGCTTGAGACTGTTTGCGAACATGGCGTCGGTCTCGGTCGGGAAGCCGGCGATGATGTCCGCGCCGATCGCGATTTCCGGCCGCGCCGCCTTGAGCCGCTGCACCAGTTCGATCGCCTGCGCGCGGCTGTGGCGCCGCTTCATGCGCTTCAGGACCATGTCGTCGCCCGCCTGCAGCGAGAGGTGGACATGCGGCATGACGCGCGGCTCGTGCGCGATCAGATCGAACAGGCGCTCGTCCATCTCGATCCCGTCGAGCGAGGACAACCGCAGGCGGGGCAGGGCGGGCACGGCTTTCAGGAGGCGCTCGACCAGGCTGCCGAGCCGGGGCCGGCCGGGCAGGTCCGCGCCGTAGCTGGTGACGTCCACTCCGGTCAGCACGATCTCGCGAAAGCCCTCGTCCATCAGCGCCTTGGCCCGCTCGACCACCGCCCCGGCGGGCACCGAGCGGCTGTTGCCGCGGCCGAACGGGATGATGCAGAATGTGCAGCGATGGTCGCAGCCGTTCTGCACCTCCAGAAAGGCGCGCGCGCGGCCGGAAAAGCTGGCGGCGAGCTGCGGCGCGGTCTCGCGCACCTGCATGATGTCGGAGACGTTGATTTTCTGGGCAAGATCCAAACCAAAATCCGACCCTACCCCCAAACCCGTAAATGCTGAGCCTGTCGAAGCATGGTTCTCGTCCGGGCCTTGGCTTTCGCCTGAGAAGCGTCCTTCGACAAGCTCAGGACTGACGGTTTTTTTGGTAGGTATGGGGATTGGGTAAAAGGCGGGATCGGATTTATCCGCATTGCCGATCACTCGCGTGACTTCCGGCATCGCCGCAAAAGTCTCCGGCTCCACCTGAGCCGCGCAGCCCGTGACAATAATCCGCGCATCGGGGCGGCGTTTGTGCGCCTTGCGGATCGCCTGCCGGGTCCGGCGCACCGCCTCGTTCGTGACCGCGCAACTGTTGACCACAATCAGGTCTTCGCGCGTCCCGAGCGACGCCGCGATGGCGTCGCTTTCGGCAATGTTGAGGCGGCAG
Source organism: Novosphingopyxis sp. (assembly GCF_965218915.1). GTDB lineage: Bacteria > Pseudomonadota > Alphaproteobacteria > Sphingomonadales > Sphingomonadaceae > Novosphingopyxis. The sequence goes on from NZ_OZ244708.1 coordinate 1,628,114, forward strand.
CCGAGCGAAATCGTCTCGGTCATCCGAAGCGGCTCCAGTCGGTACGGCCGGAAAAGACGTAGGAAGCGGAACCGCGCATGCGCACCGGTTTGCCCTCGGCCCAGTCGACCGTCAGCACGCCGCCGGGCAGGTGCACCGCGACGGGACTGGTCGCCAGCCCTTTGCGGATCGCCGCGATGGCGGTGGCGCAGGCGCCGGAGCCGCAGGCCAGCGTCAGCCCCGCGCCGCGTTCCCAAACGCGCAAGTCCAGCCCGCCATCGCCGCGCACGGCGGCAACGTTGACATTGACCCGCTCCGGGAACAGCGCGTCATGCTCGATCTCGGGACCGAGTGCGGCGAGATCGACCGCATTCACGTCGCCCACGAAAAACACCGCGTGCGGATTGCCGATATTGACCGCCATCGGGCGCTCGAGCGGGCCGTAGCCCACGGGCATCGCGCTGGTATCGACGGCATAGGCCAGCGGGATCGCCTGCCAGTCGAAGCTGGGCATACCCATCGCCACTTCGGGCAGATCGCCGGCATGGCCTTCCAATAGGCCGGCGACGGTTTCCACCGTCACGTCCCGGCCGATCAGCGCGACCACGCAGCGCGTCGCATTGCCGCAGGCTTCGGCCTCGCTGCCGTCGGCGTTGAAAATGCGCATGGCGACATCGGCGGCGCGGGATCGGGTCAGAACGATGAGCTGGTCGCAGCCGATTCCCTTGTATCGGTCGGCGATCGCCGCAGCCATCGCGGGCGGGGGGGCGAAGTGCTCCTTGCGCGCATCGACGATCACGAAATCGTTGCCGAGCCCGTGCATCTTGTGAAAACGGCCGTTGTGCATGGCCCGCGCTTTAGGATCGGCGCGCGGCCAAGTCCAGCGGCGCGGGGGATGGGGGTAGGCAAGTCGTTCGAGACCAACCCGCTCCCGCTTGCGGGAGAGGAGCGAGACTTGGGAGCTTGCTACCTAGATGCAGCGGTGAGGGGGCTCGCGTTACGGAGCGAAGCGCCGACGCTGGCGCTGGCGCGCCACCCACCCTCATCCCCCCGCTTTCGCGGGGGCAGGCAACTCCGCCCCGGATTAAATCCGGGGCTGCGTATCCTTCTCCCGCCCGGGCGGGAGAAGGTTGTGATGCGTGATCCTTTGGGAAAACCTCTTCCGCAAGCGGGAGCGGAACGGCGGAACGTCAGCCGGCGATGCGGCGGGGCGTCTCGCGGTCTTGCGCGTCGGACGATGCGGCGGTCTCGCGCTGCGCGTCGGTGACGATCGGCATGCCGTGATCGGCGAGCAGCTTGCGCGCGCCGTCGACGCCGACGGGGCGGCCATAGCCATAGCCCTGCCCGCGATGGGCGCCCATGTCGCGCACCGTGTCGGCAATGCTGGCCAGTTCGAGGCCCTCGGCGGTGACCGGCAGCCCCAGGCTCTCGCCAAGCCCGATGATCGCCTTGACGATGGCCCTGCTGTCGCTGCTCTCGGCGAGCGACAGGACGAAGCTTTTGTCGATCTTGATCCGGTCGAACGGCAGCGCGCGCAGATGGGCGAGCGAGCTGTAACCGGTGCCGAAATCGTCGAGCGCCACGCGGATGCCCTGGTTCTTGAGGCTGGCGACGATGGTCTGGGCGAGCGCGAGATTTTCGAACAGCGAGCTTTCGGTGATCTCCACTTCGAGCCGATGCGGGGGAAAGCCGGTTTCGGTGAGCAGCTTGACGATCTTCTGCGCCAGCCACGGATCGCGCAGCTGCACCGGCGAGATATTGACCGACAGCGTAACATGCGCAGGCCAGGCGCGGGCCTCGACGAACGCCTGCTCCATGATCGAAAAGGACAGGCTTTCGATCAGCGCGCTTTCCTCGGCGATGCCGATGAAGGTATCGGGCTCGACGATCAGCCCTTCGTGCAGCCAGCGGGCGAGCATCTCGAAGCCGACCAGCTCGCCGGTCGCGAGATCGATCTGCGGTTCGAAATAGGGCAGGAATTCGCCCAGCGGAATGCCGCGGCGCATGGCCAGCTCGACTTCGTTGCGCGCGCGCAGTTCCTCTTCCATGCCCGGCTCGAACCAGGCGAGACGGTCCTTGCCCAGGCGCTTGGCGGCATACATCGCGATGTCCGCGCGGCGCATCAGCATCTCGACGCTCTCGGCGCCGCTGTCGCTGACGCTGATGCCGACCGAGGTGGTGAGATCGAACTCGATATTGTCGTGCCGGGCGGGCCGGGCCACCGTTTCGATCAGCTGCGCCGCCAGCGCCTCGACCGTTTTGGGATGCTCGCGGTCGTAGAGAAACACACAGCCGAATTCGTCGCCGCCCAGACGCGCGAGCAACGCGTCTCCGGGCGCCACGTCTTGCATGCGCGCGGCGACTTCCTTCAGCACCGCATCGCCCGCGTCGTGGCCGTAAAGATCGTTGATCCGCTTGAAATCGTCCAGATCGAGCATCAGAAACGCGATCTGCCGCCCGGCTTTGCGCGCGGCCATGAACAGCTCGGCGGTGCGCTCGGTCACCGCGCGGCGATTGTTGAGCCCGGTCAGCGGATCGGTGACGGCGAGCTGGTTGGCGCGGTCCTCTGCGGCGATGCGCTCGCCCATTTCGCACATCAACTCGCGGTAGCGCCGCCAGCCGAAGATGATCAGCGCGATGTTGAGCAGGAGCGCGGCGACCATGACATTGTCGGTGTTGCCGATGCCCTGCATTTGAAGCACGAAATCGGACAGCACCGAGCCGCCGGTGCCGACGAATAGAATGATCGCCGCGATCATGATGCCGCCCGCGATCACATCCTTGCGGGTGCGGCTGTGGCTTGGCTTCAACCGGCGTGCGGCACTTGGTGTCATGGGCAACGCCCTCATCGTGAAGGGCCCTCATCGCAAATAGTTGCGAATTATAGGTTAATGGACTTTCTGCCTACGGCCTCGCAACGACGGATGTGGAATGTGCGGCAGAGACGCGAATTCAAACGGACCCACTGTCTTTTAAATTGGACGTTTGCTTTCGGCTGCGCATGGCGCTATCGGCGGCACGGTAAAGCGGCTCGTCACGGGTTCGCATCAAGCTCCGGTTGCACGACAATCGCGCTGGTCGGCGAGTTTTCGCCCACCGGCGGTTTTTGCGTTTGCCGCCCAGGCAAGGAATTTTGAATTTATGTTCGACAAGCTGAGCGACAGGCTTTCGGGGACGTTCGACCGGCTGAAGGGCCGCGGCGCGCTCACTGAGGTGGACGTACGCGCGGCGCTGCGCGAGGTGCGGATTGCGCTGCTCGAGGCGGATGTCGCGCTGCCGGTGGTGCGCGAGTTCGTCGAATCGATCACCGACGAGGCGATCGGCCAGTCCGTTCTTCGTTCGGTCACGCCGGGGCAGCAGGTGGTCAAGATCGTCCATGACGGTCTGGTGCGCATGCTCGGCTCCGAGGCGTCGGACCTGGAGCTTGCGGTCACCCCGCCCGCGATCATCATGATGGTCGGCTTGCAGGGTTCGGGCAAGACCACCACCACCGCCAAGATCGCCAAACGCCTCAAGGAAAAGGACCGCAAGAAGGTCCTGATGGCCTCGCTCGACGTCAACCGTCCGGCGGCGCAAGAACAGCTGGCGACGCTTGGCACCCAGGTTGATGTCGCCACCTTGCCGATCGTCTCGGGGCAGCAGCCGGTCGAAATCGCCAAGCGCGCGATGCAGGCGGCCAAGCTGCAGGGCTTTGACGTGCTGATGCTCGACACCGCGGGCCGTCTGCATGTCGACCAGCAGCTCATGGACGAGATGCGCGCCGTGTCCGATGCCGCGACGCCCGCCGAGACCTTGCTCGTGGTCGACGCGCTGACCGGCCAGGACGCGGTCAATGTCGCGCAGAATTTCTCCAAGCAGGTGCCGCTGACCGGCGTGGTGCTGACGCGCATGGACGGCGACGCGCGCGGCGGCGCGGCGCTTTCGATGCGCGCGGTTACGGGCCGCCCGATCAAATTCGTCGGCACCGGCGAAAAGGCCGATGCGCTGGAGCAATTCCACCCCGAACGCGTTGCCGGGCGCATCCTCGGCATGGGCGATGTCGTCGGGCTGGTCGAGCGTGCGGCGGCGTCGGTCGAGGCGGACGAGGCCGAGGCGCTCGCGCGCAAGATGGCCAAGGGCGAGTTCGACATGGACGATCTGCGCAGCCAACTGCGCCAGATGACCAAGATGGGCGGACTCGGCGCGCTGGCGGGCATGATGCCCGGCATGAAAAAGGCCAAGCAGGCGATGGCCGCGAGCGGGGCGGACGACAAGATGCTGCTCCATATGGACGCGATCATCGGATCGATGACCAAGCTCGAGCGCAAGAAACCGCAGTTGATGAATGCCAAGCGCAAGCGCCGCGCCGCGATCGGCTCGGGCACCACGGTGCAGGACGTGAACAAGCTTCTGAAGATGCATCAGGAAATGGCACGCGCCATGAAGCGCATCCGCAAGATGGGCGGGCTCAAGGGCCTCGCCGCGATGTTCGGCAAATCGGGCGGGGACATGGGCGAGATGATGGGCGCGCTCGGCAATCCGGGGGCAGGGGGCATGCCCGGAATGGGCGGCGGCGGCCTGCCACCGGAACTCGCCAATCTCATGAACAAGAAACGTAAGTAACTCAAATAACCTTTTGATAAGACAAGGAATAAGATTATGGCAGTAGCAATGCGTCTCTCGCGCGGTGGCTCCAAGAAGCGGCCCTATTACAAAATCGTCGTGGCCGATTCGCGCGCCGCGCGCGACGGCAAGTTCATCGAGCGGATCGGCAGCTACGATCCGCTGCAGCCCAAGGACAGCGACGACCGGGTCAAGCTGGATGTCGAGCGCGCGAAGCACTGGATCGCCGCCGGCGCGCAGCCGTCCGATCGCGTGTTGCGCTTCCTCGATGCGGCCGGCGTGGTCGAGCGCAAGGCGCGCAACAACCCGAACAAGGCCAAGCCGGGCGAAAAGGCCACCGAGCGCGCCGAAGAGCGCGACGCCAAGGCCGCGGCGGCCAAGGAAGCCGCGGAAGAGGCCAAGAACGCTCCCAAGGAAGAGGCGCCCGCCGAGGAAGCCGCTCCCGAGGAAGCCGCTCCCGAGGAAGCGCCCGCAGCCGACGCTCCTGCTGAAGGCGCCAAGGAAGCCGCGACCGAGGAAGTGGTTGCCGAAAAGGTCGAGGAAGCCACCGAAGCTCCGGCTGAGGAAGCGGCCGCAGAGGCCAAGACCGAAGAGCCCGCCGCTGAAGAGAAGAGCGAAGGCTGATGCCTGACTCCCCTCCCGCAAGCGGGAGGGGCCGGGGGTGGGCGCAAGAAGCGGAGCTTCGAGCCCTTCCGCGCCGCCCCTCACCCATTGCAGGCCCACCCCAGCGGGGCGCCCGATCGAACCGTCCGGGGGACGGTTCGACAGCCCCGCTCATTCCCGCAAGCGGGAGGGGAATATGAGCGGCTTGCCCGACAAACCCGTCCCCCTCGCCGTCGTCATCGGCGCGCACGGGATCGCGGGCGAGGTGCGCCTGAAACTGTTCACCGGCGATCTGGCGAGCCTGAAGCGCCACAAAAGCTTCAACGACGGCAAGCTGACCCTCGCGTCGGTCCGCGCCAACAAGGACGGCGCCATCGCGCGCATCGCCGAGGTGACCGATCGCAACGCCGCCGAGGCGCTGCGCGGCACCGAACTCACCGTGCCCCGCTCCGCGCTGCCCGCGCTGGAAGCGGACGAATATTATCATGTCGATCTGATCGGGCGTTCCTGCGTGACGCCGGACGGCGCGGCGCTGGGCAAGGTGATCGCTGTAGAGGATTACGGCGCGGGCGACCTTATCGAAATCGATCTGATCGAGGGCAAGACGCTGATGGTGCCGGTAGCCGAGACGGTGGAGCAGGGCGCGGAAATCGAAATCCCGGTGCACTGGACCGCCGAGGATTGACGAACGACCCGAATGTATATACATGAAGGATGTACACGGAGGTTTGTATGGCTAAGAACGATCCTACCACCAAGGTCTTCAAGTCGGGCAACAGCAAGGCCGTACGGCTGCCCGCCAGCTTCGATATCGAACCGGGCACGACAGTGCGCGTGCGCGAGGAGCGCGGGCGCTACATCATCGAACCGGTCGAACGCGAGCGGAAGAAGATCAACATCGAGAGGATCCTCGGATCAGCGCCCGGTCTGGAACTCCTGAAACCGGAAGACCGGCAGTTCGAGGAGCGCGAACTGGCATGGCCGTGGAAGCGTCCGGAGGATGAGTGAGCCGCGCTATCTGCTCGACTCCAATATCATCATCTACGCGGTGCTCGAACCTGACGGCGCGGTGGCGCAGCGGATCGAGCAATTTTATCCCGGTGAGATCGCCGCATCGTCGATCGCCTATGGCGAGGTGCTGAAGGGCATATTGTCAGACGACGCGGAAACGCGTGCGCGCACCGAAGCGCTGTTCGATCAGTTGGTGATCCTGCCGTTCGACCGCGAAGCGGCGCGCGTCTATGCGGAGCTTCCGTTCAAGCGCAGCAGCTTCGACCGGTTGATCGCCGCCCATGCCCTCGCGACAGGACTGATCCTCGTGACCAACAACCAGCGTGACTTCTTGGATATTTCGAGGCTTTCGCTTGAAAATTGGGCTCAATGATATGCTGATTGGTTCTGACCTGAGGAATCTCCTAATCCTCTTGAGTGTGGTGGCAGCGACCAGCGTGTTTTTTACAATTCTGGCAGTAAAATTTCGACCGCACTGGTCGCGTCGCCGGGCAATAATTCTAGCTGCGCTTCCTATCCCCGCCGCGATCTGGGCCGGTTGTGCGGCCCTCGTCATCCATTCCATGACCGCGTCCAAACAGGAATGCGGGGTCGATGCTTGCGGAATGGTTATGATGTTTTCGGTGATGATCGCTATAGCCGCGGCATTCGCTTTTCTGATTGGTTTGGTGGCGGCAGCGCTTGCCAATCAAAAATATAAAACATGACCTTCACCGCGCAAATCCTCACGCTCTACCCCGAGATGTTCCCCGGGCCGCTCGGCTTCAGCCTGGCGGGGCGGGCGCTGGAGGAGGGGCGCTGGTCCTGCGCGCCGATCCCAATCCGCGATTTTGCGACCGACAGGCATAAGTCGGTCGACGATACGCCCGCGGGCGGCGGGGCGGGGATGGTGCTGCGCGCCGATGTGCTGGCGCGCGCGGTCGATCATGCGCTCGAACGTGCGCCCGACGCGCCGTTGATCGCCATGACGCCGCGCGGCAAGCCGCTTATTCAGCGCCACGTGCGCGAACTGGCGGCAGGCCCCGGCCTGTCGATCCTGTGCGGGCGGTTCGAGGGGTTCGACCAGCGGCTGTTCGATGCGCGGCAGATCGAGGAGATATCGATCGGCGATTATGTGCTTTCGGGCGGCGAAATCGGCGCGTTCGCGCTACTCGACGCTTGCATCCGGCTGCTTCCCGGCGTAATGGGCGCGGCTTCCAGCGGTGAGGAGGAGTCGTTCGAGGACGGCCTCCTCGAATATCCACACTATACCCGGCCTCAATTGTGGGAAGGGCGCACGATCCCTGAAGTGCTGCGATCGGGGGATCATGCGAGGATCGCCGCCTGGCGTAAGACCCAGGCAGAGGCGATCACACGGTCACGGCGGCCGGATCTATGGGAACGCCACAGGGGCGCTCCGGACCCACCGCCCTCTGGCGCGCGGCGCGAAACGAAAAAGGATTGATGCGATGAACATCATTCAGACTCTCGAGGCCGAAGCGATCGAAGCGCTCGGCAAGGATCTTCCGGATTTCCGCGCGGGCGACACCGTTCGCGTGGGCGTGAAAGTGGTCGAAGGCGAACGCAGCCGCGTGCAGAATTTCGAAGGCGTGTGCATCGCGCGTTCGAACCGCGGCATGGGTTCCAACTTCACCGTGCGCAAGATGAGCTTCGGCGAGGGCGTCGAGCGCGTGTTCCCGCTCTACTCGCCCAACGTCGATTCGATTGAGGTGGTCCGCCGCGGCGTCGTGCGCCGCGCCAAGCTCTATTATCTGCGCGGCCTGACCGGCAAGCGCGCGCGCATCGCCGAACGCCGCGATCCGCGCGGGGCGAAGACGGACAAGTAAACAGCGGAGGGGCAACGGGCGGGCAGTAGAAGGATTGCCGGTGCGGTCATTCGCACGGCATACGAGCCTATTCTACTCAGACAGGGCTACTCAAACAGGAAATTTCGCGTTGGCAGGTTCTTCCAATATCGTTCGTCATGCCAGCGAATGCTGGCATCTCCGGAGTTTGCTCACTACCACCCGAGACCCCAGCTTTCGCAGGGGTGACGAACCATGAATTTCCTCGTCAAAGGATGAGCCTCGCGTTGATCCGCTATTGGGTGCATAAAATGCTTTCCTACAACCGCCCCTTCATGATAACCAATTGGGTTATGAGCTACGAACGCAAACTGTCCCCGCCGTCAGCCGCCCTCGGTCGGCCTTAAGCTTACAGTTTGTTGCGAAAGTCTTTTTCTAAACCCCGGTTTACGGGAAACTTCGACAGGTTAAGCGGAGCGTCGGGTCCGATCGGAACATGACATGAAGCCTTTCGCCTTCGCCGCCCTGGCGCTTGCCGCCGCCGCGATCACCGTCCCCGCCATCGCCCAGGACCGATCCGCCATGCCGGAGCAGCAACCGCTCACGTTGGAGCGAATTTTCGGCAGCCCATCGCTCGGCGGCCCGAGCCCGCGCGGTCTGGAGCTGGCGCCCGACGGCAGCATGGTGACGCTGCTGAAAAACCGTGCGGACGACAAGGAGCGCTACGATCTCTGGGCGATGGACCTGCAGACCGGCGAGCAACGCATGCTGGTCGACAGCGAACAGGTCGGCACCGGGGCCGAGCTCAGCGAGGCCGAAAAGATGCAGCGGGAACGCGCGCGGATCGGCGGGCTAAAGGGCATCGTGTCCTATGAATGGGCGCCCGACGCGCGCTCGATCCTGGTGCCGCTCGACGGCGATCTCTATCTGGCGGGCCGCGACGGCAATGTGCGCCGGCTGACCGAGACCGAGGAAGGCGAGCTCAACCCCGCGCTCAGCCCCGGGGGCGGCTATCTGAGCTTCGTGCGCGACGGGCGGCTGATGGTGCAGCCGATGGCTGGCACAAACGCCACCGCGATCACGCCGGACGAACCCGAAGGCGTCGAATGGGGCGTCGCCGAATTCGTCGCGCAGGAGGAAATGGACCGCGACACCGGCCAGTGGTGGGCGCCCGACGACGGCCGCATCGCGGTGGCGCGCGTCGACAACCGTCCCGTCGGCGTCGTCACCCGCGCGGCGATCGGCGCCGAGGGGACCGAGGTCTACGATCAGCGCTACCCCGCCGCGGGCACGCCCAATGCCATCGTCCGGCTCTACGTGATGAAGCCCGATGGCACCGAGCGGGTGCGGGTCGACCTCGGCGAGGACGAGGACATCTACCTCGCCCGCGTCGCCTGGGCGCCCGACGCCAAGACGCTTTACGTGCAGCGCCAGAACCGGTCGCAGACGCGCATCGATCTGATGGCGGTGGATCCGGCGACGGGAACGTCCAACGTCCTGTTCTCCGAAGAACAGCCGCGCTGGACCAATCTCTCCGACAATTTCCGTGCGCTCGAGGACGGCAGCCTGCTGTGGTCGTCCGAGCGCAGCGGCTACAACCATCTCTACCGTTGGCAGGATGGTCGGTGGACGCAGCTGACGAGCGGCGACTGGGTGGTCGGCTCGGTCATCGGGCTGGACGAGGAGCAGGGTCTCGTCTGGTTCACCGGCAACCGCGAGACGCCGCTCGAAAATCACGTCTACCGCACGAAGCTGGACGGCACGGGTGAGATTCAGCGCCTGACCGAGGCGGGCTGGTGGAACGGCGCCAAGATGGACGACGAGGCGCGCGCCATGCTGGTCTACCGCTCGAACCCCGGCCAGCCGCCGCAGACCTATCTGGCGGATACGGACGGGCGGCGGACATTCTGGATATCCGAGAACGCACTCGACGCGGACCATCCCTATGCGCCCTACCTCGCCAGCCACCGCATGCCCGAATTCGGCACATTGAAGGCCGCCGACGGCAGCACGCTATATTACAAGCTGATCAGCCCCGCGCGCGAGCCGGGCAGGAAATATCCGGTGTTCGTGCAGCATTATGGCGGCCCGGGCGCCGGCCGGCAGGTGACGCGGACCTGGACCGATCCGCTGCAGGAATATCTGGTCGACCAAGGCTGGATCGTCTTCTCGATCGACGGCCGCGGCTCGCCGGATCGCGGCAAGGCGTTCGAGGACCAGATCTACCGCGCCATGGGCACGGTGGAGGTGGAGGACCAGCTCGCCGGCGCGCAATGGCTGAAGTCGCAGCCCTTCGTCGATCCAAACCGGATCGCCATCTATGGCTGGTCCTATGGCGGCTATATGACTCAAAAACTGCTCGAGGCAGCGCCGGGCTTCTACGCCGCAGGCGTCTCGGGCGCGCCGGTCACCCGCTGGGAGCTTTACGACACCCATTATACCGAACGCTATATGGGCGATCCCGCCGAGGGCGACGCCTATCGACGCGCCGGCACGCTCGCGCGGTCCGAAAACATCGCCGATCCGATGCTGCTGATCCACGGCATGGCCGACGACAATGTGGTGTTCGAGAACTCCACCGCGCTGATCGCCAAGTTGCAGGCGGGCGGCCAACCGTTCGAGATGCAGCTCTACCCCGGCCAGACCCACCGCGTCGGCGGCCCGAAGATCAGCGTGCAGCTGTGGAAGACGATCCTGAACTTTCTCGACCGCGAGGTGAAGGGGGAGGGGGAGTGAGGCTTTAGAGGTTCTAACCGGGTGAGGGTAACGGATTGGGGCGCTCCCTCATCCTAAATAGCTACGTCATCCCGGACTTGATCCGGGATCCAGGGCGATATGGCACTGCCGCTGGGTTCTGGATCCCGGGTCAAGCCCGGAATGACGGTGGATGGTAGCGGGTTTCTTGAAATCGGACGCAAAGGCAGGCGCGCAGGCACCAGTATCCCCCCGTTTCGCTTGCCATGACGCGCCGCACACTTATCTGTATCAACAACACCGGCGGCCCGGTCGCCAGCCATAGAAAACGGACCAGAGCATATGGGTTACAAAGTCGCCGTCGTCGGCGCGACCGGCAATGTCGGGCGCGAGATGATGAACATCCTCGCCGAGCGTGAATTTCCGATCGACGAGATCGCCGCGGTCGCCAGCAGCCGCTCGGTCGGCAGCGAGGTCGAGTTCGGCGAGACCGGCCAGATGCTCAAGGTCAGGAATATCGAGCATTTCGATTTTGCCGGCTGGGACATCGCGCTGTTTTCGGCCGGTTCCGGCGCGTCGAAGGACCATGCGCCCAAGGCCGCGGCGGCGGGCTGCGTGGTGATCGACAACAGCTCGCTCTACCGGATGGACCCCGACGTGCCGCTGATCGTGCCCGAGGTGAACCCCGACGCGATCGACGGGTATAAAAAGCACAATATCATCGCCAACCCCAATTGCTCGACCGCGCAGCTCGTGGTGGCGCTGAAGCCGCTGCACGATGTCGCGCGGATCAAGCGCGTCGTGGTTTCGACCTATCAGTCGGTCAGCGGCGCCGGCAAGGCGGGCATGGACGAGCTGTTCGAGCAGACCCGCGCGATCTTCGTGAACGACGAGAAGAGCGTGAACGTGTTCACCAAGCAGATCGCGTTCAACGTCATTCCCCATATCGACGTCTTCCTCGAGGACGGATCGACCAAGGAGGAGTGGAAGATGATGGCCGAGACCAAGAAGATCCTAGATCCGAAGATCAAGCTGACCGCCACCTGCGTGCGCGTGCCGGTGTTCGTCGGCCATTCGGAGGCGGTGAACATCGAGTTCGAGAGCGAGCTGACCGCCGAGCAGGCCAGGACCATCCTGCGCGAGGCGCCCGGCTGCATGCTGATCGACAAGCAGGAGGACGGCGGATACGTCACCCCGGTCGAATGCGTCGGCGACGGCGCGACCTATATCAGCCGCGTGCGCGACGATCCGACCGTGGACAACGGCATCACCTTGTGGTGCGTCTCGGACAATTTGCGTAAAGGTGCCGCGCTGAACGCGGTGCAGATCGCCGAACTGCTCGGGCGAAAACATCTGCAAAAGGCGTGAGCGGATGCGCCGCGCCTGAATGACTTGCCTCCATGATATCATAGTGATATCACATGCCAATGGGCGATATTCTCATTCGCAATCTCGACGATGCGGTGATCGCGGCGCTGAAGCGACGGGCGGATTCCAATGGACGTTCGCTGCAGGCGGAACTGCATCTCGAACTCAGCAAATCGGTGCATGCCCAGACCAAGGCTGAGTTCATCGCCCGCTCGCGCCGTTTGCGTGAAGCGGCGGACATGTCGAAGCTGGACGGCGAGAGCTGGACCTGGATCCGCGAAGACCGGGACGGCCGGTGATCCTCATCGATGCGAGCGTCGCTTTCAAATGGTTCATGCGCGAGGAAGACAGCGATCTGGCCGAGCGGCTGCTGGTCGAGAACGACCTTGCCGCGCCGGAGCTGTTGCTGAGCGAAACCGGCAATGCGTTGTGGAAAGCGGTGCGGCGAAAAATATTGCCCGCCGGGCAGGTGTACATACTCGTCGAGGGCCTCGCGGCGCGGTTCGTTCAGCTTTATCCGGTCGAAACCCTGATCGTGCGCGCCCTGGAGATCGCCATGAAACTGGATCATCCGGTTTATGACTGCATCTATCTCGCCAATGCCGAAGACATGGACCTGCCGCTCATCACCGCCGACCGGAAACTGTTGCAAAAAATACGAATGTCCGAATTTTCCAGTCTGGCCGTATCGATCGAGGAAACGCGGGCATGAAAAGCGTTCATGCGGCAGGGCCTTGGAACAGATGAGCCGGTGAAGTTGAATTGGAAGGATAATGCATATGTCGACCGAGCTGATCGAAACTACAATTGGCATCATGCTGACCCGGCTCCGCAATTTGCGCGCCATCATGGCCAAGGCCGAGGCGCATGCAGCGGAGCAGGACGTCAATCTCGCCGATTATGTCAACGCCCGGCTTGCGCCGGACATGCATGCTCTGCCGCACCAGATCGTCTTCGCGTGTAACCAGCCGAGCCAATTCATCGCCTGGCTGCGCGGCAAGCCCACGCCGCCGAACATGCCCGATCCGATGCCCGAGGAATGGAACGCCCTGACGGCGCATCTGGACGCGTGCATCGCCGATCTGGAAAAGGCGCAAGGCGAGGGGCTTGCCGTGCCGGACGAAGACAAGCGCATCGATATCGCGATGATCCAGATGCACATGCTGCTGCCCGCGCGACGTTTCGTCGACGACTGGCTGCTCCCGAACTTCTACTTCCATCTGACCACCGCCTATGCGCTGCTCCGGATGAAGGGCGTGCCGCTCGGCAAGGGGGACTTTTTGGCGCATGTGATGCCGGAACTGCGCCCGAATGGGTAATGCCCGTGGATGGGGTCGCGGTATCAGGCCTGTTTGCGCGGCTTCTTGAGGAAGATCGCCAGTGGCACGGCGGCGATGGTGAGGATCGCCATAAGCCAGAAATCGTCGAGATAGGCGATCATCAGCGCCTGTCGGCTGACCATCGCGTTGACCGCGCTCATCACCGTCTCGCCGGCGCCGGGTAAGCGGTCGACCATTGCCGAGGAGATACTGGAGAGTGTCGAATCGGTGATGTGGCTGGCGAGATCGGAATGGCTGATCTGCGTGTTGCGCGCGAGCAGGGTGGAGACCACCGAGATGCCCGCCGCCGCGCCGATCGAGCGCAGCAGGTTGAGCAGGCCCGCGCCGTCCGGGCGCAGGCTCGGGTCGAGCGTGGCGAAGGCGATGGTGTTGAGCGGGATGAACACGAGGCCGATGCCCAGCCCCTGCACCACGCCGCTGATCACGATCGGCCAGTAATTCATTTCCAGCGACCAGCCGGTCATGTACCAGAGCGACCAAGCGGCGATGCTCATGCCGATGGCGACCAGGATGCGCGGGTCGATCAGGCCCACCAGCCGCCCGGCCATCCACATGCTCGCCAGCACGCCTACGCCGCGCGCGGCGAGCAGGAAGCCGGTGTCGATCACCGGATAGCCGTACAGCGTCTGGAGCAGCGGCGGGAGCAGCGCCATCGAGGAGAACATGACCACGCCCATCACGACCATGAAAATGAGGCTGGTCATCAGGTTGGCGTTGGTCACCAGCTCGCGCTCGAACAGCGGATGCTTGCCGGTGACGATATGGACCAGGAACACCCACAGCGCGGCGACGCACGCGCCCGCCTCGATCCAGATTTCCGGGCTCTGGAACCAGTCGAGATGGTTGCCACGGTCGAGCATCAGCTGGAACGCGGTGAGCGCGATGGCGAGCATCGAGAAGCCGAACAGGTCGAACCGCCGCTCGCGCTGCGGCCGCGCCGGGAGCAGCGCCCACAGCATCGCCAGCGTGATCAGGCCGACCGGCAGGTTGACGTAGAACACCCAGCGCCAGTTGTAGTTCTCGGTCAGCCAGCCGCCCAGCACCGGGCCCATGATCGGCCCGACCATCACGCCCATGCCCCAGATCGACATGGCCTTGGCGTGGCGCTCGGGCGGGTTTATGTCGATCATCACCGTCTGGCTGAGCGGGCCGATAAACGCGGCGGCAAGGCCTTGCAGAAAGCGGAACAGCACCATCTGCCCGAGATTCTGCGAAGCACCGCACAGCATCGAGGCGACGATGAACGCGGCAACGGCGAAGATGAACAGGTTGCGCGATCCGATCTTGTCGGCGAGCCAGCCGGTGATCGGGATGGCGACGGCGGTGGCGACGAGATAGCTCGTCAGCACCCAGGTCACGCTGTCCATCGTCGCGCCCAGGCTCGATTCCATATGCGGCAGTGCGACGTTCGCGATGGTGGTGTCGAGAATCTGCATGATCATCGCCAGCATGACCGCGACGGTCAGCAGCCCGCGCCGCTCGACCGCCAGCGCTGGCTTGCCCGCCTTGCTGGTGATCGCGGTTTCGCTCTGCCGCGCGGAACCGGCCTTGGGCGCGGCGCTCGCCATGTCAGTGCTCGGCGCTGCTGGTGTCGATCGTCACGTCGACCGACATGCCCGCGATCAGCTGCCGCGCGCTTTTGCCGTCGATGGCGATGCGCACCGGAATGCGCTGCGTTACCTTGACCCAGTTGCCGGTCGCGTTCTGCGCGGGGAGCACCGACATTTCGGAACCGGTGCCCGCGCCGATGCTGGCGACATGGCCCTTCAGCGCGACGTCAGGATAGGCGTCCATCCGGATCTCGGCGGGCTGGCCGACGCGCATATTCTCCAGGTCGGTTTCCTTGAAATTGGCCTCGATCCAGCTGCGCCCGTCGGCGACGACGGTCAGCGCGGGCAGTCCGGCGACCATCTGCTGGCCGACCATCAGCCGGTCCGACTGCGTCACGCGGCCACCGAGCGGGGCGCGCACGACGGTGCGGTCCAGATTATACTGCGCCTGCTCCTTGCGCACCTTGGCCGCCGCGATCTGCGGGTTCTGCCCCGGCAGCGCCGATCCGGTGGCGAGCCGTGAATTGGCCTCGCGCGCATCGGCTTGCGCCTGGTTCAGCCGTTCCTTGGCCTGCTGCACCGCGTGGCGCGCGGTGTCGTAATCGGCGCGGGTGGTGAAACCGCGGTCCATCAGCTGCTGCTGGCGTTCGAAAATCGTCTCGGCATAGGCGATATCCTCGCGCGCCGCGCCGATATCGACGCTGCTCGACTGCGCGGTGGCGCCCAGCGTATCGACCTGCACCTGCGCGTCGGCGATGCTGGCATCGGCCGCGGCTACGGCGAGCCGATAGGGCGCGGGATCGATCCGGAACAGGATATCGCCCGCCTTCACATTCTCGTTCTCGCGCGCGTTGACCTCGACGATGCGGCCGCCGATCTCGCTGGCGACCGACACCTTGTCCTGCTGCACATAGGCATTGTCGGTCGATACGCTGCCGCCACTGGTCAGCCACACATACGCGCCGCCCGCCGCGATCAGCAGCGGCACGATCAGCATGATGGCGAGCCGCAGCCAGCGCCTGCGCTTCGGCGGGGCCTGCACCTGCGGCGTTTCGATCGCGGCGTCGGCGGCGATCGCTTCTTCTTCGAATGCGGCGGCGATGTCAGCCATGAGCGCGCATCTCCTGCTGTGCCTCGTCGCGGGCGGCGAGATTGGATTGAATGAATTCCAGCGTGTCGCGCATCGCCTCGATACGGCTTTGCGATATGTCGCCGAGCGCGTCGGCGAACAGATTATCCGCCAGCCCGCGCAATCTGGTGAGGAGCGGCTGCGCCCCCTCGGTCAGATGCAGCTGCCAGGCCCGGCGGTCCGCCGGGTTGGGGCGGCGCTCGACCAGCCCGGCCTCGGCCAGCCGATCGACCATGCGGCACAGCGTCATCGGCTCGAGCTCGAGCAAATCCGCCAGCGCGCCCTGCGATATGCCCTCGTTGCGCGAAAGCATAGTCAGCACGCGCCATTGTGGGCGAGTGACGCCGATCGCACGCGCTTCCGCGTCGAACGCGCGGCGAATCTGGCGCGACACGTCCGCGATGAGAAATCCGATATTGTCGTTCATGAAAGGCTATATAATAACAAAGTTTATAATCAACAACCACTATCAGTTGCAAAAAGCGCATGACGGCTTGTCGTTCTGCACGGCGGCAGTGGATTCGCCGGTGCATTCGGCCTAACCCCGGCGACATGACCGTGCAGATCACCACCGAAACCATCCCGTCCTTCGACGGCGTCCAGCTTGCGGTTCACAGCGCGGGGGAGGGGCGGCCGGTGCTGCTGCTCCACGGGCTGTTTTCCGAAGCGCAGACCAACTGGGTCAAGTTCGGCCATGCCGAGGCGATCGCGGCGGCGGGCTTCCGTGCGATCATGCCGGACTTTCGCGCGCATGGCCAAAGCGCCACGCCCACCGATGCGGCAAGCTACCCCCAGGATGTGCTGGTGCGCGACACCGAGCATCTGATCGCGCATTACGGGCTCGATGATTTCGACATGGGCGGCTTCTCGCTGGGCGCGCGCACCACCGCGCGGCTGCTCGGCAAGGGGCTGACGCCGGGCAAGGCGATCCTGTCCGGCATGGGGCTGGAAGGTCTGTCGGGCTGGGGCAAACGACGGATGTTTTTCGTCGACGCACTGGCCGCTTATGAAACGGCGAAACGTGGCGATCCGCACTGGATGGCGATCCAGTTCATGAAGACGCAAAAGGTCGACCGCGCGGCGATGGGCCATCTGCTCGCCTCGATCCCCGAAGCCGCGATCGAGAATTTCGCGGATATCGACACGCCGGTGCTGGTGCTGTGCGGGCGCGACGACCGCGACAATGGCTCTCCGCAAGCGCTGGCCGACGCGCTGCCGAACGCCACGCTCGAATGGATCGAGGGCACGCACATGTCCTGCGTCACCAAGCCCGAACTGGGCCAGGCCATGGCGCGCTTCCTGTCCGCTTGACGGCTCGTTGCCAACAGGTCAGTTTTGGGGCCAATAGAAATAACAACAATCTTGTATGTTCTGGGAGAGTTTATCCGTGACCGAATTTCACCGCACCATCTCGTTGCTCGCGCTGTCCGCCGCCAGCCTTACCATCGCCGCGCCCGCTTCGGCCCAGGCCGTCGGCAAGGGCGGATCGACCGGAACGACCACCAGCGAAGCGCCGCCCACCGCTATGGCCGCCCCCGCCGCGACCAAGGCCGAGGCCGAGGCATTCGTGAAGGACGCCGAGGCCCGGCTCGCTCAATTCTCGATTCCCAGCGCGCAGGCGCAATGGATCAACGCCACCTACATCACCGACGATAGCGACGCGCTCGCGGCCTATTTCGGTACGATCGGCACCGAAATGTCGGTCGGTTTCGCCAACGACGCGGCGCGTTTCGCCGAGGTGCCGGACCTCGATTACGATACCGTGCGAAAGCTCAACAGCTTGCGCGGCGGGATCGTGCTGCCCGCGCCGACCACGCCGGGTGCGGCTGCCGAACTCAACAATATCTCCACCTCGCTCCAGTCGCAATATGGCAAGGGCAAGGGCACGCTGAAGGGCGAGCCGATCAACGGCAGCGACATTGAGGCCGCGATGGGCGAGGTGCGCGATCCCGCCCAGCTTCAGGAAATGTGGACGAGCTGGAACGACAATGTCGGCGCGCCGATGCGCGCGGATTATATCCGGATGGTCGGCATCGCCAATCAGGGCGCCAAGGAACTGGGCTATGACGATGCCGGTGCGATGTGGCGCTCGGCCTATGACATGTCGCCGGAGGAGTTCACCGCGCTCACCGACAGGATATGGAACGACGTCAAGCCGCTCTATGACGATCTGCACTGTTTCGTGCGCGCCAAATTGAACGACAAATATGGCGACGAGGTGCAGTCCGCCGACGGACCGATCCGGTCCGACCTGCTCGGCAATATGTGGGCGCAGGAATGGGGCAATATCTACGATGTGGTGGCGCCCGGAGGGGCGGGCGACATCGGCTATGATGTCACCAGCCTGCTCGAGGCGAAGGATTACGACGCGGCCAGGATGGTCAAGACCGGCGAGGGGTTCTTCTCCTCGCTCGGTTTCGATCCGCTGCCCGAGACGTTTTTCCAGCGCTCGCTGTTCGTGAAACCGCAGGACCGCGAAGTCGTGTGCCACGCCTCGGCTTGGGATCTCGACAATGTCGACGACGTGCGCATCAAGATGTGCATCAAGGTTAATGCGGACGACTTCACCACCATCCACCATGAGCTGGGCCATAATTACTACCAGCGCGCTTACAACAAGCAGCCCTTCCTCTACCTCAACGGCGCGAACGACGGGTTTCACGAGGCGATCGGCGATATGATCGCGCTGTCGATCACGCCCGAATATCTCGTGCAGATCGGCCTGCTCGACAAAAGCCAGGTGCCATCCTCTGACAAGGATATCGGGCTGCTGTTGCGTCAGGCGATGGACAAGGTCGCATTCCTGCCCTTCGGCCTACTGGTCGACAAATGGCGCTGGGGCGTGTTCGACGGTTCGATCCCGAGCGACGGTCTGCAAAAAGGCTGGGACGATCTGCGGCTGGAATATCAGGGGATCGCCCCGCCCGTCGCGCGGACCGAGGCGAGTTTCGATCCGGGCGGCAAATATCATATCCCGGCGACCACGCCCTATATGCGCTATTTCCTCGCCCGCATCCTGCAGTTCCAATTCTACAAGGCGGCATGCGAAGAAGCCGGGTGGAAGGGGCCGCTGCATCGCTGCAGCTTTTACGGCAACAAGCAGGTCGGCGAAAAGCTGAACGCCATGCTGGAAATGGGCGCATCCCGGCCTTGGCCCGATGCGCTGGAGAAATTCACCGGCAGCCGCGAAATGTCGGGCAAGGCGATGCTGGAATATTTCGCGCCGCTGCGGACATGGCTGAAAACGCAGAACCAGGGCAGGAAATGTGGCTGGTGAGCAGCCGGCGAAGCTAGTAGCGAGACGAAAGAGGCGCCGGTTCGGGCACCCCCTCTCATTGCCTTCGGAAAGCGGATCGGCCGAACCCGTCAGGTCTTGTCGTGATTCACCTTGGGCGTACCGTCGCGCATCTCGGGAAAGCCGATCTTGTCAATTTCGGCGCGCGCGGCATCCTTCTTCTTCTTATCGCTGTACATCTTGGTTCCGACGACAGCCGCAGCCGCAGCAGCCGCCACGCCGCCCACGACAGCGGCGGTCTTGCCCGGATTAGCTTTCACGGCGTCGCTGGTTTTTTTGGCGCCGCTCTTCACCGAGTCGCCTGCTTTCGCGGCACTGGTCTTGACCGAAGCCGAAGCCGATTTTGCGCTATCGCCCACCTTATGAGCAGCGGCCTTGCCTTTGTCGGAGACGGTCTTGCCAGCCGCCTTCACGCTGTCGCCGACCTTCTGCGCGGTGCCTTTTTCGTTCAGTGGCTGGGTGGCGGGTTGCTGCGGGTTCGTTGTGCTGTTTACGTCGGTCATCGTGGTCTCCTGCTTCTTCAATCTCGATCAACCAATGCACGAGAGCGTGACTTGTTTCCTTTTGGTAACAATTGATCGACCGAACGGCGCGGTTCACCGCTTTATCGGAACGGCGGCTCGTTGAACGCACGCAATTTGCGGCTGTGGAGCTGCGCCCCGGTTTCGCGCAGCTTCTCGCAGGCGGCGATACCGATCTGGAGGTGCGCCGAGACCGATTCCTCGTAAAAGCGATTGGCTTGGCCGGGCAGTTTGATCTCGCCGTGCAACGGTTTGTCAGACACGCAGAGCAACGTGCCGTAGGGCACGCGGAAACGATATCCTTGCGCGGCGATAGTCGCCGACTCCATGTCGATCGCGACCGCACGGCTTTGCGAAAATCGCAGCGCGCTGTCGGAGAAGCGCAGCTCCCAATTGCGATCGTCGGTGGTCACCACCGTGCCCGTGCGCATCCGGCGTTTGAGCGCGTCCCTGTCGATCGCCAGCGTCTCACCGGCGGATTCGGCCAGCGCCTGCTGCACCTCGGCGATCGGCGGGATCGGAATTTCTGGCGGCAGCACGTCGTCGAGGATATGATCGTCGCGCAGATAGGCATGGGCGAGCACGAAATCGCCGATCCGCTGCGACGGGCGCAGGCCGCCGCAATGGCCGATCATCAGGAACGCCTCGGGCCGCAGCACCGCCAGATGGTCGGTGATCGTCTTGGCGTTGGAGGGGCCGACGCCGATATTGACCAGGCTGATGCCGCTGCGATCGTCGCCGATCAGATGATAGGCCGGCATCTGGTGCTTGCGCCAGGTGCTGTCGGCGACGAGATCGCCCGGCGCTTCATGCGCCTGATCGATCAGCAGGCCGCCGGCACCGGCGAGCGCCGTGAACCGGCCCTTGCCGACCTCGCGGCACCCCCAGGCGACGAACTCGTCGATATACCGGTGGTAATTGGTGAACAGCACGAAGCGCTGAAAATGCTCGGGCGCGGTGCCGGTGTAATGGCGCAGCCGCGCGAGCGAGAAGTCGGTGCGCAGCGCATCGAACAGCGCCAGCGGGGAAGGTTTGCCGGGTGCGGTGACGAACAGACCGTCGGCCGCCTCGTCGCCGATATCGGCGAGCTCGGTCGTGGGGAAATGCCGCGCCAGTTCCTGCGATCCCACCGCGCCGAGCGCAATGCCGTCGCCCGCGTCGAGCACATAGGGGAAGGGGACTTCCTGCCGGCTATGACCGATCTCCGCCTCGATCTCATATTGCGTATCGAGCAATTTCAGCTGTTCGGTGAGATAAGCGGCAAACAGATCGGGGCGGGTGATGCTGCTCGAATACACCCCCGGACTGACCAGCCTCCCAAAGGCGGTGGTGCGGTGCCGGTCGCGCTTTTCCCCGGCATAGCGGATAGTGAGTTCGGGATAGGCATAACGCCCCTCCCGCCGCGCGGCGGGTGAGGGCACGCTGCCGTTGTCGAGATAGGCGCGCAAATCCTCGCGCAGGTTGGCGACGGCGCCATCATAGCGCCGCCGCAACTGATCGATGACGTCGTCAGGTGAGATCGGTTCGCTCCGCCCTAAAGCTGTTCGAGCATATGTTCGGCCGAGCTCACCCGAAAATCGCCGGGCTGCTCCACGTTCAGCGATTTCACGACGCCGTCGTCGACGATCATCGAGAAACGCTGGCCGCGCGTGCCCATACCATAGCCGGTGCCGTCCATGGTGAGGTCGATCGCTTTCACGAACTCGCCGTTGCCGTCGGCCAGCGGGGTGACGCCGCCCGCTTCCTCGGTCCATTTGCCGAGCACGAACGCATCGTTGACCGCGGTCACCGCGATCTCGTCCACGCCCTTGGCCTTCAGCGCATCGGCCTTGTCGACGAAGCCGGGCAAGTGCCGCGCCGAGCAGGTCGGCGTGTAGGCACCGGGTACCGAGAACAGCGCGATCTTGCGGCCCTTGAAGAATCTGTCGAAATCCACCGGCTGCGGACCGTCCGCGGTCATGGTGATGAACTGGGCTTTGGGGAGGGTATCGCCTTCTTTGATGGGCATATCGGTCCTTTCTCGAGACGTTTGCCGTGGTTGGGGAAAGTTCTGCAAGCGACATGGTTGCACGCTGGACCATCGGCAAGGGCCGACTATGCTAAAGCCCGTGACTGCTCCCATTTTCTTCACCGGCCGCTGCCTGCTCGCCATGCCCGGCATGGGCGATCCGCGCTTCGACCGCGCGATGATCGCCATCTGCATGCACGACTCGCAAGGCGCTTTGGGTATCGATCTCGGCCGGACAGTCGATGGCGTGCAGGCGGGCGCGGTGTTCGCGCAGCTCGATCTCGATATCGGCGAGCGGACCGAGAACCAGCCTTTGTTTCAGGGCGGACCGGTGCAGACCGAGCGCGGTTTCGTATTGCACAGCCTTGAGTATCAGCGCGGCGACACGATCGACGTGGCCGGGCGCTGGGGGCTGACCTCGAGCCTGTCGATCCTCGCCGATATCGCCGCGGGCGCCGGGCCGGCACAATGGCGACTCGCCCTTGGCTACAGCGGATGGGGCGAAGGCCAGCTCGAGGAGGAAATGACGCGCCCTGGCTGGCTCGTCTCCGATTGTCCCGACGAGATACTGTTCGGCGTGGACCCGGTGCGGATTTGGCGAGCGGCCTATCGCAGCGCCGGGATCGATCCGGCGATGCTGTCGAGCGGTTTCGGCGCGGCCTAGGCGGATCGTCGAACCGCTGGACCCGGGGCGGGCGTCCGAGCGGAGTGCGAAGGGTGACACGGGTTACACCACACCCCCCGGCAGATTCGGTTGAGCCGAGGTTCGCCGCAGACTCAGGGAGCGAAGAGACATGGTGGCAGAGTCGTGCAAGAAACATCATCGCGACCGGAACATATCAGAAACGTGCGAAGTAGGACAGCGTGCCAGCGGATCGCGATATGCGTCATCTTTATGGGCGATCCTTGCGAGGCTTGGCGCAAATTCCGGCTTTCGAAACATCCGGAATATTCAGGATATAAAGTTTTCTTTATATTTGGCTCCGGCCCCGTTATGGAGCCCCCATATTCGCCGCGCTGCTCCCCGCGTGGCGCCATTTTCACGCCTGCCGTCAGGAGACATTATATGGCCACCGCCACCCAGGATTATATCATCGCGGACATTGCGCTTGCCGATTACGGCCGCAAGGAAATCGTCATCGCCGAGACCGAAATGCCCGGTCTGATGGCGCTGCAGGAGCGTTACGCTTCCGACAAGCCGCTGAAGGGCGCGCGTATCGCCGGTTCGCTGCATATGACGATCCAGACCGCCGTCCTGATCGAGACGCTGGTCGCCCTCGGAGCAGAGGTGCGCTGGACCACTTGCAACATCTACTCGACGCAGGACCATGCCGCCGCCGCGATCGCGGACCAAGACATTCCGGTGTTCGCCGTGAAGGGCGAGACGCTGGGCGAATATTGGGATTATGTCGCCAAGATCTTCGACTGGGGCGACGAGACCTGCAACCTGATCCTGGACGATGGCGGCGATGCCACCATGTTCGCGCTGTGGGGCGCGCGCATGGAAGCGGGGGAGACCATGCCCGCGCCGGAGAATGAGGAAGAGACCGAGATGCAGCGCGCGCTGAAGGAATTCATCGCGCGCAAGCCGGGCTATCTGACCGAGACGGTCGCGGCGATCCGCGGCGTGTCCGAGGAAACCACCACCGGCGTGCATCGCCTTTACGAGATCTCCAAGGAGGGCAAGCTTCCGTTCCCGGCGATCAACGTGAACGACAGCGTCACCAAGTCGAAGTTCGACAACAAATATGGCTGCAAGGAATCGCTGGTCGACGGCATCCGCCGCGGCACCGACGTGATGATGGCCGGCAAGCTGGCGCTCGTCGCGGGTTACGGCGATGTCGGCAAGGGCTCGGCCGCGTCCCTGAGCGGTGCCGGCGCCCGCGTGCTGGTGACCGAGATCGATCCGATTTGCGCGCTGCAGGCGGCGATGGACGGGTTCGAGGTCGTGACCATGGAAGAGGGCGTGAAGCGCGCCGATATCTTCGTGACGACCACCGGCAACAAGGACGTCATCACCATCGATCACATGCGCGGCATGAAGGACATGGCGATCGTCGGTAATATCGGCCATTTCGACAACGAAATCCAGGTCGGCGCGCTGGAAAACATGAAGTGGACCGAGATCAAGCCGCAGGTCGACATGGTGGAATTTCCGGACGGTAAGCGGATCATCCTGCTGTCCAAGGGCCGTTTGCTGAACCTGGGCAACGCCACCGGCCATCCCAGCTTCGTGATGTCGGCGAGCTTCACCAACCAGGTGCTGGCGCAGATCGAACTGTTCACCAAGCACAAGACCGGCGAATATGAGAACGACGTCTACGTCTTGCCCAAGCATCTGGATGAAGAAGTCGCCGCGCTGCATCTGGCCAAGCTGAACGTCAATCTCACCAAGCTGACCGACGCGCAGGCGAAATATATCGGCGTCGAGCAGACCGGCCCGTACAAGCCCGAGCATTACCGGTATTGATCATATTATCGCCAATTGATCATTAGGCGTCATCCCGGGCTTGACCCGGGATCCAGGGCGATATGGCACTGCCGTTGGACCCTGGATTCCGGATCAAGTCCGGAATGACGCTGTTTCGGTCGAAAAACCGAGGGTTGATCGATGGCGCTTGCAAGCGGCGGAAGCGCTCGCACACACCATCCCCCTTGACGCCGCCGCCGCTTCGCCTAGCCCGGCTGCATGAACGGTGCGTTTTCCACGGCTATGATCGGCATCGTGCTGGGGGGCTGGCTGCTCGCCGGGGCGTGGGCGCTGTGGTCGGGGCTTTCGCTCAGACGCCGGGCCGAGGACAGCCTGCGCCAGACCGCGCGGCTCGGCCGGTTGATCGAGACCGCGCCGGCCATCCCGCTGATCGTCCGGCTCGACGGCAAGGTCGATACGCCCGAACGCCTGCTCGGCTGGCTCGGGATCGACCGCGACATCAAACATATGTCCGATCTGTCGTCGGAGGCGGGCGAGGGCGGCTTCATGCCCGGCGACGTGGAGCGGCTCGCCGAGCAGGTTCGCCTGGCGCAGCGCACCGGAAAATCCTTCGAATGCAGTTTTGCCGTGGAGGGCAGCGAGCGCGCGCTCGCCATTCACGGGGGACTGGCGGATAGCCAGATCTATCCCAACGGCGCGGCGCTCTTGTGGTTCTTCGACCGGTCGCAGCCGTTTTACGAGAAGGCACGACTGGAGGACGATGCGGCGGCGGCGCGCGCGGCGTTCACCGCGCTCTCCGGTCTGATCGAGGCCGCACCGTTGCCGATGTGGCACCGCGCGCCCGATGGCCAATTGATGCTGGTCAACCATGCCTTCGTCGCGGCGGTCGCGGGCGCTTCGGCCGAGGAAGTGGTGGCGGCGGGCACCGAGCTGGTCGAGACCGTCGATGGCCGCTCGCCCGGCTCGATTGCGCAGGAAGCTTCGGACAAGCGCGAGACGATTTCGCGCGAGCTCTCGCTCACGATCGACGGCCACCGCCGCCGCATGCTGGTGGTCGACGTGCCGCTGGGGGAAACCGGCGTGGCGGGTTATGCCATCGAGATGCAGGAACTGGCCGATGCGCGCGGGGAGCATCGCCGGTTCGTGTCCGCGCAGCGCGACATGCTGGACGCCATGTCCTCCGCAGTCGTGCAGTTCGATGGGGAGGGCAGCGCGGTGTTCGCCAATCTGCCGTTCCGCCGGATGTTCGAAGTGGAGGAGGCCTGGCTCGCCGATCGGCCCGATTTCGCGCGCGTGCTGGACCGGATGCGCGACGCCAAGAAGCTGCCCGAGGTGCGCGATTTCGCGGCTTGGCGCAGCGAACGGCAGGGCTGGTTCCGCTCGCCCGAGCCGGTGCAGGAGAACTGGCTCCTGCCCGACGGCACCCATTTGCGCGTACTCGCGCAGCCTTCGCCCGACGGCGGTCTGCTGCTGATCTTCGAGGATCGCACCGAGCAGGCGCGGCTCGCCAGTTCGCGTGATACGTTGCTCAGGGTGCGGACCGCCACGCTCAACAATCTGTTCGAGGGGATCGCGGTATTCGCCTCGGACGGCAGCCTGAATCTGTGGAACGAGCGCTTTGCCGAAATCTGGGAGGCGGACGAGAAGACGCTGGCGGGGCATCCGCATATCGACAAGCTGATCGCCTCGATCGCGCGGCGGCTCGCCGAGCCGGGCAAGGCGGCGATCATGCGCGAGACGGTGCGCGCCGCGACCGAGAACCGCGCGCGCCGCGACGGCGAGATGCGCTTCGCCGACGGCCGCCATTTCCGTTTCTCGACGATACCGCTGCCCGATGGCAACGCGCTGTTCTCGATGCTCGACATCTCCGACAGCGCGCGGATCGAGCGGGCCTTGCGCGAACGCAACGAGGCTTTGACCGAGGCCGATGCCATAAAAGGCCGCTTCCTCGCCAATATGAGCTACGAGTTCCGTACGCCGCTGACCTCGATCCAGGGGTTCGCCGAAATGCTGGCGGCGGGGCTGGCCGGAGAACTTGGCGAGCAGGCGAGCGATTATGTGGCGGCGATCCTGCAGTCGGTCCAACGGCTGTCGGGGCAGATCAACACCGTGCTCGATCTCAGCCAGGGCGAGGCCGGGGCGCTGCCGATCGACAAACAGCCGCTGAAGCTGAGCGATGCGCTGGATGCGCTGGTCAAGGATCATCAGGCAGATGCCGAGGCGGGCAAGATCGATCTCAGGCTCGATATTCGTGGCACTGCGGGGACGATCCCCGCCGACCCGCGCCGTCTGCGCCAGGCGCTCGATCATGTGCTCGGCAACGCGCTGGCCTATGTCGGCGAGGGCGCGGCGGTGCTGATATTCGCCGACGGCTCAAAGGCAAAGGCGCGGATCGTGATCTCCGACAATGGTCCGGGCATGGATGCCAAAGCGCAGGGACGCGCGCTCGACCGGTTTTCAGGTGACGACGGTGCGGCGGCGCCCGGTGGGTTGGGGCTGCCTTTGGCGCGGCAGTTGGTCGAGGCGCATGGCGGGAAGCTAGAGCTGATCTCGCAAGCGGGCGAGGGCACGATGATCACCATCGAGCTGCCGCGCCAATGAGCGAAGCGATGATCGAGATAGCGAGCGAAGCGGCGATGCTGGCGTTCGGCCGGACGCTCGGACGGCTGCTCGAGCGCGGCGATCTGGTGGCACTCAGCGGCGATCTCGGCGCGGGCAAGACCGTATTGGCGCGGGGAATGCTGGCGGGACTCGGCTTTGACGGCGAGGTGACCAGCCCGAGCTACGCGCTCGTCCATCCCTATGATGCTCCGGACGTGCGCTTACCGGTCAGCCATGTCGATCTGTACCGGCTGGGTGATCCGGCGGCGCTGGTCGAACTCGGCCTCGGCGAGGCGCGCTCCTATGGCGCGCTGATCGTCGAATGGCCCGAGCGCGCGGGGGCGGCTTTCGTGGCCGATGCGCTGCACGTCCGGATCGAACGCGACGGACCGAGCGCGCGGCGGTTGACAGTGGCGGTGCCGCGTAGTTGGGAAGGCCGATGGCCACGCAGATGACCCCGCCCCCCGGCGCGCCGCATTTCCTCTCCGCAGCCGGCTGGACGGGCGCGCGGATCGAGCCGTTGGCGGGCGACGCCAGCTTTCGCCGCTATTTCCGCGTCGAGGATGCCGAGGGCAATCGCGGCGTGCTGATGGACGCGCCGCCGCCGCATGAGGACCCCGCGCCGTTCGTGGCCATCGCCGATTATCTGAGCGGCCACGGCTTTCGCGCGCCCAGGGTGATCGCCAGCGATCTGGAACATGGGCTGGTGCTGCTCGAGGATCTCGGCAACCGCCGCATGCGCGAGCATTTGGCCTATCATCCAGAAGAAGAGACCGCGGTTTACGAACAGGCGATCGACGAGCTCATCAGGTTGCGCGATATCCCGCCCGCCGATGTGCCGCGCTATACGCAAGCAAAATATATCGAGGAGGCCAAGCTGCTGACCGAATGGTTCGCGCCGGCCGCGCATCTCCGGGTCGATCGGGCGGGTTACGAGACGCTGTGGCGCGAACTGCTGGCCCCGGTGATCGCGGCGCAGGCGAAGCCGGTGACGGTGCTGCGCGATTATCATGCCGAGAATATCATGCTGATCGGCGAGAATCGGCTCGGCCTGCTCGATTTTCAGGACGCGCTGGCGGGGCATCCTGCTTATGATCTGGTCTCGCTGCTGCAGGATGCGCGCCGCGACGTTCCGCAGGCGCTGGAGGCGGCGATGCTGGATCGCTATCTGGCCGTGACCGGCGAGGGCGAGGATTTTCGCACCCATTATGCGCTGCTCGGCGCGCAGCGCAACGCCAAGATCATCGGCATCTTCACCCGGCTGTGGCGGCGCGACGGCAAGGCCCGCTACCTCTCGTTCCTGCCGCGCATGTGGAAGCTGCTCGAACGCGATCTGGCGCATCCCGCGCTGGAACCGATGCGCCGCTGGTTCGACGACAATGTGCCCGAGGACCGCCGTGCCGGACTGATCGCCGCCGGATCGGATGCCTGAGATGGTCATAGTGACCGGTGCGATGGTGATGGCCGCCGGGCTCGGCAAGCGCATGCGGCCGCTGACGGCCAGCAGCCCGAAGCCGCTGGTGCGCGTGGCCGGCCAGCCGCTGATCGACCACACGCTGGCGCATCTCGCCAAGGCGGGCGTCCGGGATGTGGTGGTCAACGTCCATTATCTCGCCGACGCGCTGGAAGCGCATGTCGCGAACGCCCCGTTCGGGCTGAACTACCAGATTTCGGACGAGCGCGAGCGGCTGCTCGAAACCGGCGGCGGGCTGGTCAAGGCGCTGCCGATGATCGCATCCGATCCGTTCTTCTGCGTCAACAGCGACAATATCTGGGTCGATGGCCCGCGCGCCGCGCTGACGCAGCTCGCCGAGGAGTGGAACGGGACCCGCATGGACGCGCTGCTGCTGCTGGTGCCACATGCCCGCGCGCATCATCATGGCGGCAGCGGCGACTTCCACCTCGACGGTCAGGGCCGGATATCCTGGCGCAAGGAGCGCAAAGTCGCGCCGTTCATCTTCACCGGCATCCAGCTGATGGCCAAGCGCCTGATCGAAGGCGATGCGGGCGAATCCTTCGGCACCAGCCGGTTCTGGGACAAGGCAATCGCCGATGGCCGCCTCTACGGCAGCATCTTCGACGGCGAATGGTTCGACATCGGCACCCCCGCCGCGATCCGGCCGACCGAAGCCTGGTTCACCAATGGGTAGCAGGGCTCATGCGTAGCAGGGCCAAGCCCGCCATCTACACCATCCCCGCGCATCGCGGGTTCGCCGATGCGCTGGCCGCCGGGATGCTCGATCGCTTCGCCGAGCCGGAGCGCGGCCTGTCCGGCGGCATGATCCTGATCCCCAACAACCGCGCCGCGCGCGCCATCAGCGACGCCTTCGTGCGCCGCGCCGCGCCGGGGCTGCTGTTGCCAAGGATGGTGCCGATCGGCGATCTCGATCTGGGCGAGGCGCTGGGTCTGGCGCTCGATCCGGTCGGCGCGGACGTGCCGCCCGCGGTCGATCCGCTGACCCGGCGGCTCGCGGTCGCGCGGATCGTGCAGGATCGCATGAAAGTGGGCGGCGAACGCGTCAGCGCGCCCGAGGCGCTGCGCCTCGCCGACCAGTTTGCGCGCGCGCTCGACCAGCTGGTGATCGAGCGGAAGTCGCATGGAGCTTTGGACGAGCTCGTGCTCGCCGAGGAACTGGCCGATCATTATCAGCGCTCGCTCGCCTTGTTCGCCGCTGTCGCGCGCGACTGGGCCGCGCATCTGAAGACGATCGGCCGCATCGATGTCGCCGAACGGCGCAACCGGCTGCTGGGCGGTGTGGCGGAGCGCTGGCGCGAGACGCCGCCGCCGGGCTTCGTGGTGGCGGCGGGCGTCACCACCGCCGCGCCCGCCGTCGCGGGCCTGCTGCGCGCGGTGGCGGAACTGGCGCAGGGCCAGGTCGTGCTGCCCGATCTCGACATCGCCATGCCGGACGACGAATGGGCCGAGATCGGTCCGTACGGCCCCAGCGACGATGGCGCGCCGCCCGCACCGGCGCTGGAGATGCATCCGCAGTTCCATCTCAAACTGCTGCTCGACCGCATGGGCATCGCGCGCGGCGAGGTGATGCGCTGGGTGCGATCGGGCGAGAACGATGCGCCGTCCCGCCGCGCGCATGCCATCAGCAACGCCTTTGCCCCGCCGGACGCCACCGGCAAATGGCAGGACCTGCCGCCCGATCGTCGCAGCCTGTCGGGTGTGCGCGTGCTCGAAGCGCCGGACAGCGCGGCCGAAGCGCAGGCTATCGCCATCCTGATCCGCGAGGCGATGGAGGAGCCGGGCAAACGCGCCGCGCTCGCCACCCCGGACCGCGAACTGGCGCGGCGCGTAGCGGCGCATCTCCAGCGCTGGGGGATAGAGGCGGACGACAGCGCGGGGCGGCCCTTGTCCGAGCTTCCTGTCGGCACCTTCATGCTGACGCTGGCCGAGGCGGCGGCGCAGAATTTCGCGCCGGTGTCGCTGCTGGCGCTGCTCAAGCATCCGCTGGTGCGGTCGGGCGATGATCCCGCGCGTCTCGCCTGGCTCGATCAGGTCCGCGTGCTCGATCTGCTGTTCCGAGGCCCGCGCTCGGCGGGCGGGCTGGACGGCATCGCGGATCGGATCGCGCGGCGCATCGAAGACGACAGCGAACGCAAACTCAATACGGCAAAATGGCAGGAACTGCGCGGCTGGTGGGCCGATGTTGTCCCGCTGCTCGCGCCGCTCGAAGCGGCCGGGCGCTCGGTCGAGGCCGCGCTCGATGCACTGCGGACCGTGGCCGAAGCGCTCACCGGAGACCGCATCTGGCGCGGGCGCGAGGGGCGGATGCTGGCCGAGCTGTGGGCGGACCTCAGCGCGCGCGCCGCCGACGGGCCGAGCCTTGCCGATACGCAGGAACTGCCCGCCTGGCTCGAGGCGCTGATCGGTGAGATTTCCGTGCGCCCGGCTTATGGCGGCCATCCGCGCGTGGCGATCTACGGCCTGCTCGAGGCGCGGCTGCAGCAAGCCGATCTGGTCATTTGCGGCGGGCTGAACGAGGGCACTTGGCCCATGCTGCCGCAGCCCGATCCCTGGCTCGCCCCGCGCATTCGGCGCGAGCTGGGTCTGCCCGCGCTGGAACGCTCGATCGGGCTGGCCGCGCATGATCTGGCGGGCATGATGGGCGCGCCCGAAGTCGTGCTGAGCCGCGCGAAGCGGGACCGGGGCGGGCCGGGCGTCGCCTCGCGCTTCCTGCTGCGGCTGCAGGCGATGGCGGGCAGCAACCTCAAGACCGACGAACGCGCGCTGGCGCTGGCGGCGATGATCGACGAGCCGGAAGCGTTCGCGCCCGCCGTCCGCCCGGAGCCGCGCCCCACAGTCGAACAGCGGCGGGTCGCGCTCAACATCACCGATCTCGACCGGCTGAAGGCGGACCCGTTCGCTTTCTACGCCGCGCGCATTCTGGGCCTGCGCAGGCTCGACATGGTCGATGCCGATCCCACCCCCGCCTGGCGCGGCACGGCGGTGCATGACATCCTTGAACTGTGGGCGCGCGAGGACGGCCGCGATCCCGCCAAGCTGCACGCCCGCGCGCTGGAGCTGCTGGCTAAACAGGCCGCGCATCCGCTGATGCGTGCGCTGTGGGAGCCGCGATTGCTCGGCGCGATCGACTGGATTGCCGAGGAAACCGTGCGGCTCAGGATCGAGGAGCGGCGCGAGATCGCCGCGATCGAGGAGCATGGCGAGATCATGCTGGACGGCGTGAAGCTGAAAGGCCGCGTCGACCGGATCGACCGCTGCGCCGACGGATCGCTGGTGATCGTCGATTACAAAACCGGCAAACCACCGAACAAGGCGCAGGTGCGCGCGGGTTATGCGCTGCAGCTGGGCCTCACCGGCCTGATCGTCGAGCGCGGCGGCATCGCGGGCGTGGACGGGACCGCTGGCGGCTTCGAATACTGGTCGCTCGCCAAGGCCGCGCACGGGCCGCGCAAGGGCGAGCTGGGCTATGTCGATACGCCGGTGGGCGGGCGCGGCGATGATGCCATCGCGCCGGAAGATTTCGTGTCGCACGCACTCGGCCACGTCACCGACGCCATCGCGACCTGGCTCAACGGCGACGCCCCCTTCACCGCGATGCTGCACCCGGAATATTCGCCCTATGGCGATTACGATCACCTGATGCGGCGCGACGAATGGTACGGGCGGGGCGCGGCGTGAGCGCGACTACTAAAATCCTCCCCGGAACGGGGAGGGGAACCGTTTGCCGCAGGCAAATGGTGGAGGGGGTTCTCCTCATTGAACTTTGGCGCAATTCGAGAGCCTCCTCCGTCAGCGCTGCGCGCTGCCACCCCCCCATGGATGGGGAGGATTTACCATGACCGACGCCATTCTCCACCCCCTGCGTGACAACCAGCGCGCCGCCGTGGCGCCGGACCGCGACATCTGGCTCAGCGCCTCGGCGGGCACGGGCAAGACGCAGGTGCTGACCGCGCGCGTGTTCCGGCTGCTGCTCGGCGGCAGCGCGCCCGAGAACCTGCTGTGCCTCACCTTTACCAAGGCCGGCGCGGCGGAGATGGCCAACCGCATCAACGCCCGGCTCGCCGCCTGGGTGCGGATGAAACCCGACCTTCTGGCGACCGACCTCAAGGCCATCGGCGCTCCCTTCGGCCCCGAAGACCAAGCGCGCGCGCGCCGCCTGTTCGCGAAGGTGCTGGACGCGCCCGGCGGCGGCCTGCGCATCCAGACGATCCACAGTTTCTGCCAGACGCTGCTCGCCGCCTTTCCGGCCGAAGCGGGGCTGGTGCCCGGCTTCGTGCCGCTGGAGGAGCGCGACCAGTTGCAGCTGCGCCGTGAGGTACTGGCCGATCTGGTGGCCGATGCCGCCGGCGACGGGCGCGGCTGGCTGATCGAAGCGGTGCAGGCCCTGAGCGTCCGGCTCGGCGAACAGGGGGCGGAGGCTTTTCTCGTGCGCTGCGCTTCGGCGCCCGACGCGATGGCGCTGGTGCCGGACAGCGTCGAAGGCGCGGAGGTTTTCGCGCGGCGGATCGCGGGCGTCCAGATCGAGGGCGACCCCGGCGAATGGCTGGCCGATCAATGCAGCGACGGCGCGATCGACCGCGATTTGCTGCGCGGCATTCGTGAGCATAATGCCGGTTGGAAGGCGGCGACCGGCGCGACCAATGTCGAGAAGATCGATCGCTGGCTCGCGCTGGCTCCCGCCGATCGCGGCGCGCAATTGGCCGAGCTCAACAGCGTCTGGGCCACGCAAAAGGGCGGGCTGACCAAGAGCGCGCCCAAGGGCGACGGCTATGCCGAGGCGGCGCAGGCGATGCTCGACTGGTGCGCGCGTCTGCGTTCGCAGGTCGCGCTGGCGCGCTTTGCCGAGCTTTACGCCGCCGCGCTGTCGGCGGGCAAAGCCTATGCGACCGCCTATGCCCTCGCAAAACACCGCGGCGCGGTGGTGGATTTCGACGATCTCATTCGCCGCGCCGCACGGCTGCTCAAACAGCCCGGTATCGGCGACTGGATCCGCTTCAAGCTGGACGCACGAATCGACCATGTACTGGTCGACGAGGCGCAGGATACCAATCGCGCGCAGTGGGACATCATCGAGGCGGTGACCGAGGATTTCTTTACAGGCCTCGGCGCGCGGGAAGGGCGGTTGCGCACCGTCTTCACCGTGGGTGACTTCAAGCAGGCGATCTTTGGTTTTCAGGGCACCGATCCGGGGCAGTATCGCGCCGCGCGCGAGCGGCTGCACGAACGGATCGAACGAGCCTATGCGGACCCGGACCTGGGCGATATTGGGCCGCGCACCCTTCAGCGGCTCGATCTCGACACCTCCTTTCGCTCGACCGAGCCGATATTGAAACTGGTCGATTCGCTGTTGGCCGAGCGCAGTTTCGGCGCGTTCGGTCTCGAGGCACCGGTCGCCTCCCATATCGGCGTGAAGCCCGACGTCGGCGAGGTGCTGCTGCTGCGGCCGGTGCGCCCCATCGACGATTCGGCGGCCGAGGAGGATGAGGAAAGCTGGCTCGCCGAAGAAAAACTGAACTACGCCAAGAAACTTGCGCGGCAGATCAAGGACTGGATCGACGAAAAGCGCGTGCTCGCGACGACTGGTAAGCCGCTGGCGGCAGGCGACATCATGATTCTGGTGCGCCGCCGGTCGGAACTGGCCGCGCTGCTGGTCGCGCGGCTCTATGCGGAAGGTGTTCCGGTGGCGGGCGTGGACCGGCTGCGGCTCGGTCAGCCGCTGGCGGTGAAGGATTTGCTGGCGGCGATCCGCTTCGCAGTGCAGCCCGAGGACGATCTCAATCTCGCCGAGCTGCTGGTTTCGCCGCTGATCGGGTGGAGCCAGGAGCAGCTGCTGAAGGCGGCTTATCGAACCGGGGATGAGAGGGGTTTGTCGCTATGGCGCCATTTGCGTGGGCAGGAACGGCTCGCCGAGGCGATCCATCCGCTGCGCGATCTGCTGGCGCGCGCCGAATATGGCACGCCGCATGAATTTCTGGAGCGCATCCTTTCCGGCGAGATGGACGGGCGGCGCAGGCTGGTGGCGCGGCTCGGGCATGAGGCGCTCGATCCGATCGGCGAGCTGATCAACGCCGCCTTCCTGTTCGAGCAGAACCACAACGCCTCGCTGCAGGGCTTTCTCGATTGGTTCGACCGCGGCGATGTCGATGTGAAGCGCGAGCAGGCCCGGGCATCGGGCGAGGTGCGGGTGATGACCGTGCATGGCTCCAAGGGCCTGCAGGCGCCGCTCGTCATCCTCGCCGATACTACCGCCGATCCCACGCGCACGCCCGATCGCAGCTTCGACCTGCCGATGAAAGACGAACGGGGACAGCGGACCGGCGTGGACATTCCCGTGCTCGCCCTGCGCAAGGAGGAGAAGTCGGGGCAGTTGGCCGAAGTCGCCGAAAAAGAGGCGGTGCGCGGCTTGGAAGAGCATTGGCGGCTGCTTTATGTGGCATTGACCCGCGCCGAGGAGCGGCTCGTGCTCGCCGGATCGCTGGGCGTGCGCGCGAAAAAGCCGCCCGAGCATAGCTGGTACGCCGCGCTCGACCGGTCGCTAGACGCCATGGGTTGCGAATGGGAGGAGCATGAAGAATGGGGCGCGGTGCGGCGCTTTGCCGGAAGCGATGTCGCCAAAGAAAAGCTTGGCGATAAAAAGGGACAGCTGCCGCCCACCGCACCGCCCGACTGGCTGCGCGCGCCCGCCCCTGTCGAGGCACGCCCGCCGCGTCCGCTCGCCCCGTCGAGCGGCGGCGAGGACGATACCAGCGCCGCGCCGCCCGATCCCGAGCTGCGCGCGGCGGCCGAGCGCGGGCGGTTGCTCCACGGATTGTTCGAGCATCTTCCAGGAGCGGCTTCCGAGCAGCGCCGCGAACTCGGCTTGGCCTGGCTCCAGCGGCGAGCACCCGAGCTGGACGAAGCAGCGCGCATGGAACTGATCGAACGCGCATCGCTGGTGCTGGACGATCCGCGCTGGAAGGCCATCTTCGCGCCGGACGCGCTGGCCGAAGCACCGATTGCCGCAGTTGTCGGCGAGATAGTGATCGCGGGTACGGTAGACCGGCTGCTGATAGGGCGCGACCATATTCTCGTGGTCGACTTCAAGACCGGAACCCATGTGCCGCTCGATGCCGCGGCCGTCCCGATCGCTTACCAGCGGCAGATGGCGCGCTATGTCGCGGCGCTCGGCACCATCTTTCCGGGTCGTCCGGTGCGGGCGGCCTTGCTCTATTCGCACGCCCCCCGGCTGATCGAACTGACCGCCATGCAGCTCGAGGCGAACAGTCCGGCTTGATGCGCCCCAAGCAATCCTGTCGCGCCCGAAACTTGCGGCTTACTCTATGCGTTTCTACATCGAAACGAACATCAAGGAGACATGATCATGGCGACCAAGGCCGTAGGTGACGAAAGTTTCGAGCAGGACGTACTCAAGGCCGAAGGGCCGGTGCTGGTTGATTTCTGGGCCGAATGGTGCGGACCGTGCAAGATGATCGGCCCCGCGCTCGAGGAAATCAGCGATGAGCTGGAAGGTGTCACCATCGCCAAGCTCAACATCGATGACCATCCGAACACACCCGGCAAATACGGCGTGCGCGGCATTCCCACGATGATCCTGTTCAAGGACGGCCAGCCGGTCGAGACCAAGGTCGGCGCTTCGCCCAAAGCGCAGATCAAGAGCTGGCTGGAGGCCGCGCTTTAAGGGGCTTCCACTCTATTTTATTGTGCTTCGGCGGAGGCCGGAGCCCAGCAGATGACGTTCCCTGATGGGCCCCTGCCTGCGCAGGGGCACGAAGCCTCAAGTTAGAGCAACACCCCGGCCGCCATATCCCACAGATCGGGCGTGGCGGCTGCCAGCATTCCGGACTGTTTTGTCTGATCGGGCCGGTATGCGGTGCCATCATAGCGCGCGACCTTGCCGCCAGCTTCGCTCAGGAAGAGCGCGCCCGCCGCATGATCCCATGGCAGCGAACGGCGATAGATGGTGACGTCATGCATACCGGTGGCGAGCAGCGGATATTGCTCGGCCGCGCACATCGGCGGCGGTACCACCTCGAAATGCGCCGCCGCCGCAGCATCGACGCGCACGCGTTCGGTGCCCTCCATGAAGCTGGTGTAAAGCGCGATTACTGGGCGATCCTTGCCGCTGCCCTTTGAACGCACCGCTTCGCCGTCGATCCACGCGCCGCCGCCGCGGTGGCCGTGGCACAGCCGCCCGGTCACCGGATCATAGATCCAGCCCGCCTCAGTCTCTCCGCCGCGCACCAGCGCGATCAGGATGCCGAAGGGGGAGCGGCCCGCGGCGAAATTGCTCGTGCCGTCGATCGGGTCGATCACCCAGCAGAGCGGCGAGTGGATGCGCTCCATCACCGACGGATCGGCCGCTGTGGCTTCCTCGCCTAGGATCGCGGCATCCGGCAGCAGTTCGCCGAGCTTTTCCGTTAGAAAGCGCTCGCTTTCCTTGTCGGCGACGGTGACGAGGTCATTGGGTGCCTTTTCCTCGATCTGATCGTCCGACAAATGGCGGAAATGCTTGAGGACGATCTCCTCGCTGCATAAGCGCATGATCGCGGCGACGGGCTCGTATAGCTCATGCATCGGATGGGCGATATTTCGTCAGGAGGGTTAGTCCTCCCGTCATTGCGAGCTGCAGGCGAAACAATCCAGGGTTTGCGCAGCGCTGCATTCGCCCTGGATTGCCGCGTCGCTGCGCTCCTCGCAATGACGAAGCTGGTTGCTGAGCAGCCATCAGCTGCGGTAATCCGCGTTGATGCTGATATAACCGTGCGTGAGATCGCAGGTCCAGACGGTTGCCGATCCCTCGCCGATGCCGATATCGACGCCGATGTCGATTTCCTGCCCCTTGAGATGCTTGGCTACCGGCGCTTCTTCGTAACCGCGCACGACTTCGCCCTTGGCCGCGACTTCGGTGGCGCCAAAACGGATCGAGAGCAAATCGCGCTCGGCGGGTTCGCCGGCCTTGCCCACCGCCATGACGACGCGGCCCCAGTTGGCGTCCTCGCCGGCGATGGCGGTTTTGACCAGCGGCGAGTTGGCGATCGACAGGCCGATCACCCGCGCGCTCTCGTCGCTCTCCGCGCCGGTGACATTGATCTCGATGAATTTCTGCGCGCCCTCGCCATCGCGCACCACCTGATGCGCCAGGCTGCGGCAGACCTGCTCGAGCGCCGCGTAAAAGGCGTCCGCGCCGTCATCGTCCCAGCCCGACAGCGCCGCGCCGCCCGCCTGTCCGGTGGCGAAGACGAGAACGGTGTCGCTGGTCGAGGTGTCGCCATCGACGGTGATGGCGTTAAAGGTGCGCGCATTTGCCTTGCTCAGCATGTCCTGCAGGAAGCTGTGGTCCACGGCAGCATCGGTGAACACATAGCCGAGCATGGTGGCCATGTCGGGCGCGATCATGCCCGATCCCTTGACGATCCCGGCCAGCTGCACGCTTTTGCCGCCGACAATGGCTGATGCGCCCGCACCCTTGGCAAAGGTATCGGTGGTGCCGATCGCGATCGCGGCATCTTCCCAGCTGCAAGGCTCGGCGGTGAGCACCTGCGCCAGCCCGGCTTCGGCCTTGTCGATCGGCAGCGGCACGCCGATCACACCGGTGGAGCTTACGAACACGTCCGATGGCTGGCAGCCCAGATGATGCGCCACGCGCGCGACGATGGTCTCCACCGCCCGCCGCCCGCTGAGCCCGGTGAAAGCGTTGCTGTTGCCGGCATTCACGATCAGCGCCCGCGCCCGGCCCAGCATGCTGGCTTTCTTGCCATATTGCACCTCATAGGACGGGCAGCGGCTTTTGGTGAACACCCCCGCGACCGCCGTGCCCTCGGCCAGTTCGGCATAGGTCATGTCGAAGCGCTGGCGTTTGGTATAGCCCGCGCGCGCGGTGCGTAACGTGACTCCGGCAATTGGAGGCACGTAGGGAAAGCGTGCGGGGGCGAGGGGGGAAGGAGGAAGCGACAGGGCCAGTTGCCTTTCGATCGATTTTTGATAGGAGACGCCGAGGAATTGTTCCGCGCCGGGTCTATTGATGAAATTCACCTTTGCAAGTCTGCTGCTGGTACTGGTGCACGCCCTGATCGGCGTCCCCCTGTCAGCGCAATCGACGCGCGATATGGCCTCGGCCGAGGTAAATCCCGCGTTCGGCATCGGCAAGGACGCCGCTCCGAGTAAGGAGGCTGACGAGCTCCCTGCGGTAACCGATCGCTCGGTGGCCCGCGCCTATGACGCGGCGATGTTCGCCGCGACCATTCAGGCTCGCCCGATTCCGGCAGTGTATAACGCCGCGCCCCTGCCCGGCGAGCACAGCTTCGCGCTGCCGCTGAAATGGGGTGCGGGCGACCGGCTGGCGCTGGACGAAGGCAAGCCCTGAGCTGCCCCCGCGCCGGGCCGAGTTGCACGGCGCGCTCTTCCTTCCCATCTTTCCTTCGCGTGCCGGACCCTTGTCCGGACGCGTCACATCAGCCCAATGGATATCATTATGCTCGGCGCCATCGCCAAATCGATTTTCGGTTCGTCCAACGAACGTTACGTCAAATCCATCAACAAGATCGTCGATCAGGTGAACGGTTTCGAGCCGGACATCATGGCGATGTCCGACGAGGAGCTGAAGGCGCAGACCGACAAGTTCAAGGCGCGGCTGGAAGCGGGCGAAACGCTCGACGATATCCTGCCCGAAGCCTTTGCCACCGTGCGCGAGGGATCCAAGCGCATCCTCGGCATGCGCCATTTCGACGTGCAGATGGTCGGCGGCGTGGTGCTGCATCGCGGCGAGATCGCCGAGATGCGCACCGGCGAGGGCAAGACGCTGGTCGCCACGCTCGCGGTCTATCTGAACGCGCTGGAGGGCAAGGGCGTCCATGTCGTCACGGTGAACGATTATCTCGCCCGCCGCGACGCCGAATGGATGGGGCAGCTCTACGGTTTTCTGGGGCTGACCACCGGCGTGATCATCCCCGATCTCGACCAGCAGCAGCGCCGCGCGGCCTACAATTCGGACATTACCTATGCGACCAACAACGAACTCGGCTTCGACTATCTGCGCGACAACATGAAGTACAGCCGCGACGACATGGTCCAGCGGCCGTTCAATTTCGCGATCGTCGACGAGGTGGACTCGATCCTGGTCGACGAGGCGCGCACCCCGCTGATCATCTCCGGGCCAACCGACGACCGCTCCGAGCTCTACGCCGCGATCAACGCTATCATCCCGCGGCTCGAGGAGGATGATTACGAGAAGGACGAGAAGTCCAAGAAGGTATTGCTGACCGAAGACGGTACCGAAAAGATCGAGCGGATGCTGGAGGAGGCGGGACTGCTCGAAGGCTCGAACCTCTACGATTTCGAGAATACCCTGGTCGTCCACCATGTCGAGAACGCGATGCGCGCGCATCTGATGTTCAAGCGCGACACCGATTATATCGTCAAGGACGACAAGGTCGTGATCATCGACGAGTTCACCGGGCGCATGATGGACGGGCGCCGCTGGTCGGACGGTCTGCATCAGGCGGTGGAGGCGAAGGAAAAGGTCGACGTCAAGCCCGAGAACCAGACGATGGCGACGATCACCTTCCAGAACTATTTCCGCATGTATCCCAAGCTGTCAGGCATGACCGGTACCGCGGCCACCGAAGCCGCGGAATTTTACGAGATCTACAAGCTCAACGTCGCCGAGATGCCGACCAACCTGCCGGTCAAGCGGATCGACGAGGACGACCAGTTTTACAAGAACACCGCCGACAAGTTCGCCGCCATCGCGATGGCGATCAAGGAAAAATATGACAGCGGCCAGCCGGTGCTGGTCGGCACCGTGTCGATTGAGAAATCGGAGCTTCTCTCCGAATATCTCAAGCGCGAAGGCGTCGACCACAGCGTCCTCAATGCGCGCATGCACGAGAATGAGGCGCATATCGTGGCACAGGCGGGCCGCATCGGCGCGGTCACCATCGCCACCAACATGGCCGGGCGCGGCACCGACATTCAGCTCGGCGGCAATCTGGAATTCCGCATTGAGGAGGAACTGGCCGAGATTGAGCCCGGCGAGCGCCGCGACGAGGAAATCGCCCGGATCAAGCAGGAAATCGCCGCCGAAAAGGCACAGGTGCTGGCCGCCGGCGGCCTGTTCGTGCTCGGCACCGAACGGCACGAAAGCCGCCGCATCGACAACCAGCTGCGCGGCCGTTCGGGCCGCCAGGGTGATCCCGGCCTCAGCCGCTTCTATTTGTGTCTCGAAGACGATCTCTTACGCATCTTCGGCAGCGAATCGCTGTTCGCGCGGATGATGAATTCCAGCCTGGAGGATGGCGAGGCGATCGGCGGCAAATGGCTTTCCAAGGCGATCGAGACCGCCCAGAAAAAGGTCGAGGCGCGCAATTACGAGGCGCGCAAGCAGGTCGTCGAATATGACAACGTCATGAACGATCAGCGCAAAGTGATCTACGAACAGCGCGCCGATATCATGGACGCCGAGACCGTAGGCGACGTGGTCGAGGACATGCGGATCGACGCGGTCCAGGCGGTGGTGGGCGATCATTGCCCGCCGGGCACCTATCCCGAGCAATGGGATGTCGCCGGCCTGAAGGCGAAGGCCGCTGATCTGGCCGGTGAGGAGCCGCCGATCGATGCCTGGCTGGAGGAGGACGCGATCGAGCCCGAACTCATCGCCACCCGGCTGACCGATCGCATCGCCGAAAAGATCGAGGGCAAGGCCGCCGGTCTAGACGAGAGCATGTGGCGCGATGTCGAGAAGAGTATCCTGCTGCAGTCGCTCGACCATCACTGGAAGGAGCATCTCTCGACGCTCGATGCACTGCGGCAGGTGGTATTCCTGCGCGCCTATGCGCAGAAGACGCCGCTCAACGAGTATAAGCAGGAAAGCTTCGCGCTGTTCCAGCGCATGCTCGACACGATCCGCGAGGACGTGACCAAGACGCTGGCGACGAGCGAATTTCGCCGCCAGGAGACGCGCAGCTTCGAACTGCCGGACCTGCCCGATTTTCTGACCACGCACATCGACCCGTTGACCGGCGAGGATGATACCAACGATCAGGACGCGGGTACGCGCGGCCTGATCGATACGCTCCCACCGCGACAGTCCGGTGAGACGGACATGGCGACGTTGGAGAACAACCCGAACATCTCGCGCAATGCGCCCTGTCCGTGCGGATCGGGCCGCAAATACAAGCATTGCCACGGCCGCGCGTGAGGGGTTGCTAAGTCATCGACCTTCTCCCGCCTGGGCGGGAGAAGGATACGCAGCCCCGGATTTAATCCGGGGCGGAGTTGCCTGCCCCCGCGAAAGCGGGGGGATGAGGGTGCGTGGCGCTTCAGCGCCACCGACGGAAAGCTGCTCCGTGAGGCGGCCCCCTCACCGCTGCGACTGGGGAGCAAGCTCCCAAGTCTCGCTCCTTTCCCCTGAAGGGGAGAGGGGATTTGCCCTCGACGGGCACCAAGCCATACAACACTTGCAATGGCCGAAAATCCGCTGCTATACGCGCGGCCTGTCCTGGGAAACCGGGTCTGTTCCTCGATAGCTCAGCGGTAGAGCTCTCGACTGTTAATCGAGCGGCCGTTGGTTCGAATCCAACTCGAGGAGCCATTTTTCGCCCGGCGGCGCTTGCGTCCGCGTCACGTCGCGAACTGTTCCATCGCTATGCGTTCATCGAGCGCATGTTCGGGGTCGAACAACAGCGTCAATTGCCGGCTGCGGTCGATCTCGATGTCGACGCGCGTGATGTCGCGGATTTCGCGCTGGTCGGCGACGGCGGAGACCGGGCGCTTTTCCGGGTTCAGGATACGGAAGCTGATGCGGCTCCTGTCGGGCAGAATCGCGCCCTTCCAGCGGCGTGGGCGGAACGGACTGATCGGGGTCAGCGCCAGCATCGCCGAACCCAGCGGCAGGATCGGGCCGTTCGCCGACATGTTGTAGGCGGTCGAGCCCGCCGGTGTCGCCACCAGCACGCCGTCGCAGACCATCTCGTCGATCGTCACCCGGTCGTCGATGCACACCTCGATCTTGGCGGTCTGGCGCGTCTCGCGCAGCAGCGACACCTCGTTGATCGCGGGCAGCATCTTGCGCTCCCCGCTCGCGGTGGTGACGCTCATGCGCAGCGGCGCCACCGAAAAGCTCCTGGCATTGGCCAGCCGTTCGGCCAGTTCCTCGGATCGCCAGCTGTTGAGCAGAAAGCCGATGGTGCCGCGGTTCATGCCGAACACCGGCTTGATCCGTCCACCTTCCAGCATCTGGTGCAGGGTTTGCAGCATGAAGCCGTCGCCGCCCAGCACGACCACGCGCTCGGCCTCGTCCAGCGGCGCGAACTGATAGCGGCCGAGCAACGTCTTCTCGGCCTCGCGCGCCTGGCGCGTGGGCGATGCGACCAGCGCGGTCCCCTCGATCATGCCATGATCCGATCGCTTTTTAATGAGGTGATTTTAACGGTCCCGCTCATAGGAAGAAGTGCTAAGCGGCCCGGCGGGGCAGGGCAAGGGTGGACGCGATGATCGAACGGCGCGCGGGCGCAGCGGAGCGGGACGAGGAACGGGACTGGATCACCGGTCTCGCGTCGGGCAAGACCGCGCGCCTGCGTCTGGGCGGCGCCGATCGTCCGAACGCGGTGCTGCTGATTGGCCTCGCGGGCTTCCGCAACGTCAATGTCGCGCATGGCCGCGAGGGCGGAGACCGCGCGCTGGCCAGCGTCGGGGAACGCATCCGGCGTATGCTGCGGGCGGGCGAGGGGGCGGTGCCATTCGCCGCGCGCACCGGTGGGGCGGAGTTCCTCGTGCTGCTGGACCTGCCCGGCGCGGCGCAATGCGCGCAATTGCTGGCGCGCCAGCTGGTCGCCGAACTCAACCGCCCGGTCGAGATCGACGGCGGCGAGATACATCTCAGCCCGCGCATCGGTATCGCCGAGGCGCATGCAGGCGAGGGCCAGGCCGCCTTCATGCGCCGCGCGCGCATGGCGCTGGAAGAGGCGATGCGCGCCGACACGCGTACCATAGTCCAGTCCGAGGCCGGGCGGCTCGACGAGGCGCTGATGGACGAAACCTTGGGCCGCCATCTGCGGCACGCGTTCGAACGCCGCGAGATCGCGATCCTGTTCCAGCCGCAATTCGCGCTCGCCGACGGTCGGATGACCGGAGCCGAAGCGCTGGCGCGCTGGCGCCATCCCGAATTCGGCACGTTGGGCGGCGAGGCGCTGTTCGCCGC
The DNA here is from genome assembly GCF_965218915.1 of Novosphingopyxis sp. Taxonomy (GTDB): domain Bacteria; phylum Pseudomonadota; class Alphaproteobacteria; order Sphingomonadales; family Sphingomonadaceae; genus Novosphingopyxis. Next base: position 1,671,703 of record NZ_OZ244708.1, read on the forward strand.
CGCGGCGCGCAGCGATTTCGTGGCGCCGCTCTCGCGCCATATCCAGGAACGCGCGATCGCGCTGGCGGCGGACTGGACCGGCGCGCGCGACGATGTCAGGCTGTCGATCAACGTCACCGCGCAGGATCTCGCCAGTCCGGATATGGCCGACCGGCTGCTCGGTTATGTGGCGGGCAGCGGCTTTCGCAGCGATTGCCTGACGGTGGAGATCACCGAAAGCGCGTTGATCGCCGATCTGGACGCGGCGGCCAAGCAGTTCGAAAGGCTACGCGGCGAGGGCCTCAAGATCGCGCTCGACGATTTCGGCACGGGCTACAGCTCGCTCTCCTATCTGAGCGCATTGCCGCTCGATTATCTCAAGCTCGACAAGCGGCTGACCGAGGATCTGCAGGGCTCCGAGCGCGACCGCATCGTGGTCCGCGCGGTCATCGCCATGGCCAAGGCGCTGGGGCTCGAGGTGATCGCCGAGGGGATCGAGAGCGAGGCGCAGCGTCTGCTGATCGAACGCGAGGGCTGCGATTACTGGCAGGGTTTTCTACGGGCCGGTGCGCTGGAGCCGGACGCATTCCGGGACTTTGCGCTGAAGGCGGATTGAAAAGCTTGCCGACGAATCACCGAATCCGTTCGTCTTGAGCTTGTCGAAAGACTGTACTGTCGATGCTGAGGCTGAGAAGAAGAACAGTGCTTCGACAAGCTCAGCACGAACGGTTGTGTCGAATTGTAGGAAATTATCGAACTCGGTTTTGCAACGGTTTCGCGCTCGTTTTGTAGCCTTTGAATAATAATATTACGGCACTTTCTCACTTAGGATCATAAATCAAGCTCCGTCGTGCCGAGCTTGTCGAAGCACCGTTCATCCACCAGCCTGGTCCGACACTTTTCGTCATGCCAGCGAAAGCTGGCATCTCGGGCGTCACTAGGGCTCGGCCCGTCACCCCAGCTTTCGCTGGGGTGACGGTTTGGGGGTCGGAGCGAATCAGCCCTTCCCCGTGGCCATTTTGGCCAGCCCGCGCGAAAGCTGCAGCGCACCGTTCAAGCGGCTCTTGGGATCGCGCCACACGCGGTTGATGACCAGCTTGCTGTCGGGCCGAAGCTTGGCCACCTCGCCCAGGCGTTCGACATAGCGCATCAGCGCGGGCACGTCGGGCGGTCGATCGTTGTGGAAGCTGACCAGCGCGCCGCGCGGCCCGATCTCGATCTTGGAGACGCAGGCAGTCAGCGCGTTCAGCTTGACGCGCATCAGCGTGAGCAGATTCTCGGTCGCATCGGGCAGATCGCCGAAGCGGTCGATCAGTTCGGCGGCAAACCCCTCGATGTCCGCGGACCGGTCGATCTCGTTGATCCGGCGATAGAGCCCCATCCGCAGGGAAAGGTCGGGCACATAGAAATCGGGGATCGAGATCGGTGCATCGACGGTGATCTGCGGGGAGAATTTTCCGGTGGGCTCTTCCAGTCCCATGTCGCCTGCCTTGGCCGCCATGATCGCCTCTTCCAGCATCGACTGGTAGAGCTCGAAGCCGACCTCCTTGATATGCCCGGACTGCTCGTCACCCACCAGATTGCCCGCGCCGCGAATGTCGAGATCGTGGCTGGCAAGCTGAAAACCGGCGCCCAGGCTGTCGAGATCGGACAGCACCTTGAGGCGCTTCTCGGCGGTCTCGGTCAGCACGCGTCCCTCGGGCGTCGTCAGATAGGCATAAGCCCGCGTCTTGGAGCGCCCCACACGTCCGCGCAGCTGGTAGAGCTGGGCCAGTCCGAACCGGTCCGCGCGGTGAATGATCAATGTGTTCGCGCTCGGGATATCGAGTCCGCTCTCGACGATGGTGGTGGAGAGCAGCACGTCGTAGCGCCGGTCGTAAAAGGCGGTCATCCGCTCCTCGATTTCGCCCGCCGACATTTGGCCATGCGCGACCACCGATTTCACTTCGGGCACTTCCTCGCGCAGAAACTCCTCGATATCGGGCAGATCGGCGATGCGCGGCACCACGAAGAAGCTCTGTCCGCCGCGATAATGCTCGCGCAGCAGCGCCTCGCGCATGACGATGGGATCCCACGGCATCACATAGGTGCGCACCGCCAGCCGGTCGACCGGCGGCGTCTGGATCACCGACAGCTCGCGCAGGCCGGACATCGCCATCTGCAGCGTGCGCGGGATCGGCGTGGCGGTGAGGGTGAGCATGTGGACGTCGGTCTTGAGCGCCTTCAACCGCTCCTTGTGGGTCACGCCAAACCGCTGTTCCTCATCGACGATGACGAGGCCAAGGCGGCTGAAATCGACCGATTTGGCGAGGAGCGCATGGGTGCCGATGACGATATCGACCGTGCCCGCCTTGACACCCTCGCGCGTCTTGGTCGCTTCGCCCGAGGATACCAGCCGTGAGAGGCGCCCGATCTCCAGCGGAAAGCCGCGAAAACGCTCGACGAAATTGCTGTAATGCTGGCGCGCGAGCAGGGTGGTGGGCGCCACGATCGCCACCTGCATCCCGCTCATCGCCGCGACGAACGCCGCGCGCATCGCAACCTCGGTCTTGCCGAAGCCGACATCGCCGCAGACCAGCCGATCCATCGGCTTGCCCGCCTGAAGATCGGCGATTACCTCGCCAATGACGCGGTCCTGATCGTCGGTTTCCTCATAGGGGAACCGGTCGACAAAGCTGGCGTAACTGTGGTCATCGACCTCGGCAACCTCGCCCGCCTTCATCGCGCGGATCGCGGCGGTTTTCATGAGTTCGCCCGCGATTTCTCGGATGCGCTCCTTCATCCGCGACTTGCGTCGTTGCCACGCTTCGCCGCCAAGCTTGTCGAGGCTCGCGCCCTCGTGGTCGGAGCCGTAGCGGCTCAGCACGTCGATATTCTCGACCGGCACGAACAGCTTGTCGCCGCCCGCATAGGTGAGCGCCACGCAGTCATGCGCGCTCTTGCCGACATCGATCTGGGTCAGCCCCTCATAGCGGCCGATGCCGTGATCGGCGTGGACGATGAGATCGCCGACCGAGAGCGCCTGTATCTCGGCAAGGAAGGCGTTCGCGCTCTTGCGCTTCTTGCGTCTGCGCACCAGCCGGTCGCCCAGCATGTCCTGCTCGGTCAGGACGGCAATGTCGGGCGCGGTGAAGCCGGTGTCGAGCGGCAGGATCACCAAGGCGGTCACGCCGTTCGCGGCGGTGCCCAGCGCCTCCTGCCAGCTCCTGGCGGCCTTGGCTTTTTTCAGCCCATGATCGGTCATCAACCCGGCTAGCCGCTCGCGCGCGCCGCGCGAATAGCTGGCGATGATCACGCGCTTGCCGTCCTTGCGAAGGCCATCGATATGCTTGGTCGCCGCCTCGTAGATATTGGCGTTCTGCGCGCGCTCGGGCGCGAAATCGCGGGCATTGCCGACGCCGAAGTCGATGACGCGGGCGCTCGCGGGTTCGGCGAACCCGCTGATCTGGTGGACCGGGCGCCCCTGCTGCTCGGAGACCCATTGATCGGGCGTCAGATAGAGCGCGTCGGCGGGCAGCGGGCGGTAACTGCCGGGCTCGCTGGACTGCGCGCGCACCCGGTTCTGCTGATAGTCTGCGATTGAATCGAAGCGCGATTCGGCGGCCGATGGCACGCCTGCGTCCGCCACGATCAGATCCTGGGGTTCCAAATGATCGAACAGCGGGACCAGCCGCTCCTCCAGCATCGGCAACCAATGGTCCATGCCCGCCAGCCGCCGCCCCTCGCTCACAGCCTGATACAGTGGATCACCGGTAGCGGTTGCGCCGAACCGTTCACGATAGCGGCTGCGAAAACGCTTGATCGATTCCTCGTCTAGCAAGGTCTCGGCAGCTGGCAACAGGTCGAAATGGTCGATGCGCCCGACCGAGCGCTGGTCTGCGGGATCGAACTCGCGCACCGATTCGATCTCGTCGCCGAAGAAATCGAGCCGCAGCGCCAGCTCGCGGCCTGCCGGAAACAGGTCGACGATCGATCCGCGCACCGCATATTCGCCCGCGTCGGCCACGGTTTCGGTGCGCTCATAACCATTGGCTGTGAGCAGTTCGGACAGTTTGCCGCGCTCGATCATCGCACCCGGCTGCAGCCGAGCACCGAGCGAGCGCAGCCGGAAGGGCGTGAGCGTGCGCTGGGTCACCGCGTTCACCGTGGTGACGAGCAGCTTCGCGGACTTTGGCGGGGCCTGCAGCGCGGCCAGCGTCGCCATCCGGCGGGAGGTCACCGCCAGCGAGGGCGAAGCGCGGTCATAGGGCAGGCAGTCCCAGGCGGGAAATTCCAGAATCTCCAGTTCGGGCGCGAAATAATGCGCGGTCTCGGCCACCGCGCGCATTTCGGCATCGTCGGGCGCAATATAGATCGCGCGTCCCTTCGCGGCGCGCGCGAGATCGGCGAGCAGCCAGGGCAGGAAGCCGGTGGGCACGGAGCTGAGCGTGAGCGGCGTCTTGGCCGTAATGATCTTCGAGAGTTCAGGCATTAAGATTTTGTAAAACTCCGTTCGCCCTGAGCTTGTCGAAGGGCTGGAATATTTTTTTGCGGGGGTTCAGAAGAAGGACAATCCTTCGACAAGCTCAGGACGAACGGGGATTGGATAAGGCTGGCGAAATCAGCGCGGGATATCGATGAAATCGAGCCGCTTGAACTTTTTCATCAACGGCCCGTCGAACGCCTTCGGCACCGTCTGCGTTCCGATGCCCCAAGCCATGATGTCGACATCCTGCTCCTCGAGCAGCCGTTCGAACCAGATAAAATCCTCCGCGCTGAACTGCGCATGGTGCGCATCGAAAAAGCCGCCGATCATGTAATCGGCCTCGCGCGTGCCGCGGTGCCAGGCGCGAAACCTAGTGCGGCGGATGCGGGCGTCCGGGGCCAGGGGCATGGGGCAGTCGAGTGGCATGGCGGCTTCCAGTCAGGTCCGGGAGTCGAGAAAGCCGGGCGCTGGCGAAACGGCCCCCGGCGAGTTAGGAAGCAGATAGTCATGCGCCCGGAAATTCTCAATCCACTGTTCGCCGAACTCACCAGCCTGAAAGGCATCGGCGCCGGACTCGCCAAGCCATTGGCGCGGCTGAAGCTGGAGCGCGTCAAGGATTTGCTGTTCCATTTTCCGAGCTATTTCGTGCATCGCCGCACTATCGAGGGGCTTGATGATGCGGCGATCGGCGAGACGGTGATCGTCGAGGTGACGGTGATCGATCATCGCAGCGGCGGCAGCGCGCGCAGTCCCTTGCGTATTCATGCCACCGACCGACGTGGCGATGTGATCAGCTTGGTCTTCTTCGGCCGAAATTCTGGCTGGGCCAAGAAGCAACTGCCGGTCGGCGCAAAACGGCGCCTGACGGGCAAGCTGGAGGCCTATGGCCAGCAGCGCCAGATCATCCATCCAGAGGTGTTGGAGGACAGTGGCACGGTTCCGACTGTCGAGCCGGTCTATCCGCTCGCCGAAGGCATATCTAACCGGCGCATGGGCGATCTGATCGGCGATGCGATGGAGCGGGCGCCGGACTTTCCCGAATGGATCGAGCCCAGCCTCAAACAGAAATTCGAATGGCCGAGTTGGCACGCGGCACTTGAGGCGGCGCACCAGCCTGGCGGTGAGGCGGGGCAGGCGCGGCTCGCCTATGACGAGTTGTTCTCCAATCAGCTCGCCTATCTGCTGGTCCGCGCGGCGAGCGACCGGCGCAAGACCTGGCCAATTCGCGGAGACGGGCACCTCGTCGATGTTCTGAAACTGCCGTTCGCGCTGACCGACGCTCAAGTGCGATCGGTCGGCGAAATCGAGGATGATCTGCGGCAAGAGCGGCCCATGCTGCGGCTGCTGCAAGGCGATGTCGGGTCGGGCAAGACCGCGGTGGCGATGATCGCGATGCTTCGCGCGGTCGAGAGCGGACGGCAGGCGGCGTTGCTGGCACCCACCGAGATTCTCGCTCGCCAGCATCTGGCAAGCTTGCGTGAGCTGGCCGGATCGCTGCCGGTGCAGATCGAAATCCTCACCGGACGCGACAAAGGTCGGGTGCGTGAATCGACGCTGATGGGGCTCGCCAACGGGTCGATCGACATCCTCATCGGTACACACGCGATCTTTCAGGAGACGGTGCTCTACAAGGCGCTGGGACTGATCGTGATCGACGAGCAACACCGCTTCGGCGTGTCGCAGCGGTTGCTATTGGCGCAGAAGGCCGAACGCGCGCCGCATCTGCTGGCGATGACCGCCACGCCGATCCCACGCACGCTGACGCTCGCGCTGCACGGCGAGATGGACGTGTCGCTGCTCGATGAGGTGCCGCCGGGTCGCACGCCGGTGAAGACCGTGGTTGTAAGCGACGAGAAATTGCCGGAAGTGGTGTCGGGCATCGGCCGCCATATCGCGGGCGGCGGTCAGGCCTATTGGGTGTGCCCGCTGGTCGAGGAGAGCGACGCCAGCGATCTCGCCGCCGCCGAAGAGCGTGCCGCCATGCTGACGCTGCGCTTCGGCGGCGACAAGGTGGGGATGGTTCACGGGCGCATGAAGGGGCCGGAAAAGGACGCGGTGATGGAGCGCTTTGCCAGCGGCGCATTGTCGCTGCTGGTCGCGACCACGGTGATCGAGGTTGGGGTCAACGTGCCCAACGCCTCGCTGATGATCGTCGAGGCGGCGGACCGCTTCGGACTCGCACAGCTCCACCAGTTGCGAGGACGGGTCGGGCGCGGCAGCGCCAAATCGACCTGCCTCCTGCTACGCGGCGGCCAGCTCAGCGAGACATCGCGCGCCCGGCTCGCCTTGATGCGCGAGACCAATGACGGCTTCCGCATCGCTGAGGAAGACCTGCGGCTGCGTGGCGCCGGGGAACTTATGGGTACGCGGCAGTCCGGCGAGGAAAGCTTTTCCGTCGCCAGCGAAAGCCAAGTGCGCGAACTGATCGGCTATGCCCGTGACGACGCGCGCATGTTGATCGAGCGCGATGGCGGATTGGAAGGAGCGCGTGGTGAGGCGGCGCGAATTGCACTTTATCTGTTCGAGCGCGACACTGCCGTCAGGACATTGCGGTCCGGCTAAGCGGTCTCAGCCGATGGTCTGCAACTCGTCGAGCATGGCGAGGAAATCGGGCATTCGCAGGATGCGTTCGAGCTGAAACCCGGCACGTGTATCTACGGTCCATACGCAATGCGCCTCGATCCGACCGATTACCGGCAGCCGCACCGACACGCGGTCGCCGCGCTGCACCTGGTCTGCATCGTCGATCATGAACCCGTTGGCCGAAACGTTGCAGATGTGCGCAAAATGCTCCTCACCGCGGCTTCGTTCCATGATTGTCTTGAAATCGGCGCGGTGTCGCGCGGCTTGGCGAAGATCGAAATTGTTGAGGGCGGCGGATGACATATAGAATACTCGTTGCTTCACTCGTTGCAGGGCGCGATCGGCGATCCCATTATGTAACGGATTGGTGAAGTGCCGGTTAAACAGCATCCCCAACAAATTTTCACCAAGCTTCCGGCTTTTCGGACGAGCGACATATTCAACCGTTTCAGATAAGCGAAAATTGCTTTTAGCCCCGTATGATCAGGCCATGTTTCTTCTTTCCTGCCGAGAGTCTTTGCGGCGTCTCGCCTGGTTCGATCAGATAATGAATATCGCCGACCTGCTTTCCGTCGAGCCGCGCGCCGCCGCCCTCGATCAGCCGCCGCGCTTCCTTTTTCGACGCAACCAGACCGAGCTCTAGAAACGCATCGAGAATGTCGATGTTGTCCGAAACGCCGATCGTCGGAAGACTCTCGCCCGCGCCGCCGCCTTCAAACGTGGCCTGCGCCGTGGTCGCTGCGGCCTCGGCCGCCTCGCGTCCGTGCGCGAGCGCGGTCGCCTCGGTCGCCAGCCGCTTCTTGGCCTCGTTCAAATCCGCGCCATCCAGCGCCTCCAGCGCGGCGATCTCGTCCAACGGCAGGTCGGTAAACAGCCGCAGGAAGCGACCGACGTCGGCATCCTGCGTGTTGCGCCAGAACTGCCAGTAATCATAAGGGCTGAGCGCGTCTGCCCGCAGCCAGATCGCACCGCCCGCGGTCTTGCCCATCTTGCGCCCGTCGGCGGTGGTGATCAGCGGCGTGGTGAGCCCGAACAGCTGCGTCCCGTCGATTCGCCGCGCCAGCTCCATGCCGTTCACGATATTGCCCCACTGGTCCGATCCGCCCATCTGAAGCCGGCAGCCCTCGCGCCGGGACAGCTCGAGGAAATCATAGGCCTGCAGGATCATGTAGTTGAATTCGAGGAACGTCAGCGGCTGCTCGCGGTCCAGCCGCAGCTTCACGCTGTCGAAGGTCAGCATGCGGTTGACGGTGAAATGCGGACCGACATCGCGCAGCAGCTCGATATAGCCGAGCCCGCCCAGCCAGTCGTCGTTGTTGATCATCACCGCGTCGGTCGGCCCGTCGCCAAAGGTGAGGAAGCGTTCGAAAATTTCCCGGATCGAGGTGATGTTGGCGTCGATCTGCGCGTTCGAGAGCATCTGCCGGCTCTCGTCCTTGCCCGACGGATCGCCCACCTTGGTGGTGCCGCCGCCCATGATCACGATCGGCCTGTGCCCGGCCTGCTGCAGACGGCGGAGCATCATGATCGACACCAGATTGCCGACATGGAGCGAGGGCGCGGTGGCATCGAAACCGACATAGCCCGGGATGATGGTCTTGGCGGCGAGCAGATCCAGTCCGTCGGCGTCGGTCAGCTGGTGGATATAGCCGCGCTCGTCGAGCGTGCGGAGGAGATCGGAGGCGTAGGTCATGGGTTTGCGGTTACAGCTTGGAAGGGGCGGGGCCAAGCGCGGATCGCTTGGAACGATGTGGGAAATATTCTTGTGCAAAGGCTACAAAGCGAGCGGGACGTGGTTGCAAAAACGCGTTCGAATATTTCCTACATGGGGGTGGTGGAAGGTAGGCAGTTGGCGCATGAAAAATCCTACACTACAAGGGTTTTGGAGCCGGGCTGCGGACTGCAAAAAAAGAAGGGCAACCCTTCACAAGCTCAGGGCGAACGGCGTTGGACAAAGCGTTTAAAAATCCGCTCGGGCTGAGCTTGTCGAAGCCTTGCTTTTCTTTCTAAAACCCAATGCATGGCGTTCTGGACCTACATGCTTCATTGCCGAGATGGTTATTTCTACACCGGGCATACGGATGATCTGGAAGGGGGGATGGCGCAATGTGAGGCTGGCGTGACCAAGGGTTTTGTGACCGATCATCGCCCGTTCAAACTGATGTGGTCACAGGAATTCGGCGAGCGGCATGAGGCGCTGGCCGCCGAACGGCAGATCAAGGGTGGGGGCAGGGCGAAGAAAATGGCGCTGATCCGAGGCGACTGGGATGAGATTTCTAGGTTGGCCAGAAAGAAAAACAGTCCTCCGACAAGCTCAGCCCGAACGGCTGTGGGGGATCGGGCGGGTGCAGGGGATACGGAAAATTGACCCATTTCCCAACATCCGTTCGGGCTGAGCTTGTCGAAGGACTGCCTTTGCTTGCTCACAGCACTGCCGTCACCTCGCAAATCGATTCCCTAAACGTCAGCATTGCACGTAAGTCATCGAATCAAATTTGGCTGCGCTATCATCTCGGAATGCCGCTCGATCAGCTTGAACTGCCCGATCCCGCCGAACCCGAGCGTGCCGACGATCTGTGGCAGACCACCTGCTTCGAGCTGTTCATGCGCCGTCCTGGTGACCGCGCCTATGCCGAGTTCAACTTTTCGCCGTCGAGCCGCTGGGCGGCCTATCGATTCGATGACGTGCGCGAGGGGAGGGCACAGCTGGATGTGCAGTTTGTCCCGGGCGGCGGGAACGACGCGAGCGACAGCCATTTCGCTCTCGAAGCCACCCTCGTCCTGCCGCCCGAATGGCGCGATATCGCGCTGGACATCGCCATCTCCGCGGTGATCGAGCAGGTGGACGGATCGAAAAGCTATTGGGCTTTGGGGCATCCTGCCGATAGACCGGATTTTCACCATCCCGGCAGCTTCACGCTCAGGTTATCCGCCCCATGACGTCCCATCCCGTCCTATTCGGTATCGACCGCCTCCTGTCCGAACCCGAGCTGCGCGGGGCGCTGAAGGACAAGCGCGTCGCGCTAGTGGCGCATCCGGCCTCGGTGACGGCGGACCTCACTCATTCGCTCGATGCGCTGATGGCGTGCGAGGACATCGACATCACCGCCGCGTTCGGCCCGCAGCACGGGCTGAAGGGGGACAAGCAGGACAATATGGTCGAGACCCCGGACGAGACCGACCGCGCCCACAATATCCCGGTGTTCAGCCTGTATGGCGACGTGCGCCGCCCCACCGGGCAGGCGATGGGCACGTTCGACGTGGTGCTGATCGACCTGCAGGATCTGGGCTGCCGCATCTACACCTTTGTGACGACTTTGCTCTATATGCTGGAAGCGGCGGCCGAGCATGGCAAGGAGGTGTGGGTGCTCGATCGACCCAATCCCGCGGGCCGCCCGGTCGAAGGACTGACCTTGCGCGACGGGTTTGAAAGCTTCGTCGGCGCGGCGCCGATGCCGATGCGCCACGGGATGACGCTGGGCGAGATGGGGCACTGGTTTATCGACCATTTCGGGCTGGATGTGGATTACCGCGTCGTCGCAATGCAGGGCTGGGCGCCGGACGCCGCGCCCGGTTTCGGCTGGCCGGATAGCCGCATCTGGATCAACCCCAGCCCCAATGCCGCCAACCTCTCGATGGCGCGCAGCTATGCCGGCACGGTGATGCTGGAGGGCACGAGCCTGAGCGAGGGCAGGGGCACCACGCGGCCGCTCGAGCTGTTCGGCGCACCCGATATCGACGCGCGGCTGGTGATCGACGCGATGCGCGAGGCGGCGCCGGAATGGCTGGAGGGCTGCGCTTTACGCGAAATATGGTTCGAGCCGACGTTCCACAAGCATGCCGGCCAGCTCTGCCACGGCGTGCATATCCATCCCGAGGGCCGCTTCTACGACCACGCCGCCTTCCGCCCGTGGCGGCTGCAGGCGCTGGCGTTCAAGGCGATCCGGCGGCTTTATCCGGACTATGAACTGTGGCGCGGCGAGGATTTCCGTTACGAATATACCGAAGGCCATCTGGCCATCGATATCATCAATGGCGGCCCGGCCTTGCGCGAATGGGTAGACGATCGCGAGGCGACGCCCAGCGATCTCGATGCACTGACGCGCGGCGACGAACAGGCGTGGCGGACTGAGCGGGAGCGGTTTCTGCTGTATTGAAGCGACGTGCCGGCAGGCGCATCTCCCTGCGAGCCCCGACCCACACCCCACAAACCACGTCACCCCGGGTTAGATCCGGGGTCCGGCTTTCCCCCTTCAAACGGGTGGATGCGCGATGGGAGCGTCAGCGATTATGGCAAACCGATATCGCTCGACAAGCTGACGATTCTCCGGTTCCCGAGAAAGAGCTGGATCCCGGGTCAGGCCCGGGGTGACGGCGTTTGTAGCGGCCACGGCCCGGCATTCGGCTCGGGCGGTTCGATCGCGGAACGCGTCCAACGTCCGCTCAAAAACGTCCGTCCGCCTCGAAGCGGCGCATGCCGCGCTCGATCAATGCGCCGAGTTCCGAAAACTGGTCCGGATCGACGGTCTTGAAATTGAAACAGGATTTCCCCTGCATATGTTTTTTCAGGCCGGCGCTGACATCGGACAAGAGGTCCGGATGCACGTAAACCGGCGTGAGATGGGCGGAGACATAGTTCTTCTTGATTTCGACGCCGCCAAATTGCGTGCGATACCCGTCCTTCTCCCGCACTTCGTTCGTGCCAATATAATAAACGCCATCGCGGTCATCGGTCACCACGCCCCGATCCGCATGACGGGCGTAAAACGGTCTGATTGCATCGAAAACCGGCTGTAAATCGGGCATGCTGCTTCCTTCTCTCTGCTCGCGTCAAAATTTCCGGCTCAACTCCCGCATCGCATCGTCGAGCCCGTCCAGCGTCAGCGGATACATGCGGTCGTCCACCATCTCGCGGATCATGCGCACGCTCTGCGAATAGCCCCATTGCTTCTCTGGTACCGGGTTGATCCATGCGGTCGCGGGATAGGTATTGGTCAGCCGGTGCAGCCAGACCGCACCGGCTTCCTCGTTGAAATGTTCGACCGACCCGCCCGGATGGCTGATCTCATAGGGGCTCATCGAGGCGTCGCCGACCACGATGACTTTGTAGTCATGGCCATATTTGTGAAGGATATCCCATAACGGCGTGCGCCCGGCGAAGCGGCGGCGGTTGTCCTTCCACACGCCTTCGTACAGGCAGTTGTGGAAGTAGAAGAATTCGAGATTCTTGAACTCGCTCGTGGCCGCGCTGAACAGCTCTTCGGTCAGTTTGACGAACGGGTCCATCGATCCGCCGACGTCGAGGAACAGCAGCAGTTTCACCGCATTGTGCCGCTCGGGCCGCATGCGGATGTCGAGCCAGCCCTGCCGCGCGGTGCCGTCGATCGTGGCGCCCAGATCAAGTTCCTCGGCCGCGCCCTCCCGCGCGAAGCGGCGCAGGCGCCTGAGCGCGACCTTGATGTTGCGCGTGCCGAGCTCGCGCGTGTTGTCGAGATTCCTGAATTCGCGCTTGTCCCAGACCTTGACAGCTTTCTTATGCTTGCTCTCGCCGCCGATGCGTACGCCTTCGGGATTGTAGCCCGAATTGCCATAGGGGCTGGTGCCGCCGGTGCCGATCCACTTGTTGCCGCCCTGATGGCGCTTTTCCTGTTCCTCGAGGCGCTGTTTGAGCGTTTCCATAAGCTCGTCCCAGTCGCCGATCTTTTCGATCGCGGCCATGTCCTCCGCGCTGAGATATTTTTCGGCGACCGCCTTGAGCCATTCGAGCGGAACCTCGGTCTCTTCGGTGCCGTAGCTCGTCTCCAGCCCCTTGAAGACTTTTGAAAATACCTGGTCGAACCGGTCGAGCTTGCCCTCGTCTTTCACCAGCGTGGCGCGGGCGAGGTAATAGAAATCTTCCGGCCGCCGCTCGATCACGTCGCGGTCGAGCGCTTCTAGCAGCATCAGATGCTCCTTCAGCGTCACGCCGATCCCGGCGCTGCGCAATTCATCCATGAAAGCGAAGAACATGAGCGATCTTTCTCGATAATGTTTACGCCGCGCTAACCATTGCGGGGCTAGCACCGTGCGGGGATAGGAGGACCGTTATCAGTGAAGCATGAAATCATCCAGAACTCCCCAAGCGGTGCGCTGGAACAGATTCCCGAGCGCTGCGGCGAGGTCACGGTCGGCTGCAGCGATGTGGCCGGGATCGTGCAGTCGGTGATCGCTTCGTCCGAGCGGCTCCGGCGCGAACATGGCGCGCTGATCGACACGGTTGGCGCGCTGGAGCAGGACCAGCGCCAGGTGGTCGATGCCAGCGACGAGGCGCGGCTGTTGTCCGAACGCGCGCGCGAACGGCTGGCCGAGGGTACCGAGCTCATCCGCGGATCGCTCGATCATATCGCAGGGTTGCTGGTGCTGGTCGAAGCATTGGGCGAGCATGTCACCGGTTTCGCCGCGGCGATGGATCAGGTAAAACGCTGCTCGCAGACGATCGACGATATCGCGCGCACCACCAACATGCTCGCGCTCAACGCCGCGATCGAAGCGGAAAAGGCTGGCGAGGCGGGCCGGACCTTTGCCGTCGTCGCGAGCGAGGTGAAGGAATTGGCGCGCGGCACCCGGACGGCGACGGACGAGATCGCACACACCATCAGTTCGCTCGGCGCGGAGGCGGCGCAGGTCATCGCCAAGATCGAACATGGCGCCAAAGCGAGCGGCGAGGTTCAGAAATCGATCGGCCAGATCGAGGGCACATTGTCGGGCGTCGCCGATCTGGTGCTCGAGGTCGATCGTCAGAACGACGATATCGTGCGCGCTACAGGTACGATCAGCGATCATGTCGGCAAGGTGCGCGACGTGGTCGGCTCATTCGATGTCGCGGTCTCGGAGAATAACGACAAGCTAGCCACCGCGCATGAGCAGGTCGGCCAGCTGGAGATGACCGCGAACGAGATGTTCGACAGCATCGTCAAGGCCGATCTTGCGCCGGACGATAGCGCAATGGTTGAGCGCGCGATGGAAGCCGCGCATGATGTCGTGCAACGGGCCGAACGCGGGCTTGCCAGCGGATCGCTGCGCGGCGGCGATCTGTTCGATACCGATTATCGCCTGATCGAGGGCAGCAACCCGCAGCGATTCCGCACGGGACTAAGCGATTGGGCCGATGGCAATTGGCGCGAAATTCTCGATCAGGTGGCGACGTCCAGCCCGCATATTCTTGCCGCCGCCTGCACCGATCGCAATGGCTTTCTGCCCACCCATCTCACCGCGCGATCGCGCGCGCCGACCGGCGATGTCGATCATGACACCGAATATTGCCGCAACGGACGCATCATACTCTACGCCGCCGACCGCAAGGCCAAGGCCAGTATCGCGCCCTATATGCTGGCGGTCTACCGACAGGAGGGCGACGGGCGTGATTATCTGGTGGTGCGCAACGTCTATGTGCCGCTGATCATCGACGGCAAGCGCTGGGGTGATTTGGAGCTGGCCTATATCCTGGGGCGCGACAAGAGCGACAATATATTCGTGCCATCGGCGCAGGAGCGCAGCCGGGCCGGCTGAATCGCAGGATCTTACTAGCCGCCCTGGCGGCGCGCCATAAACGCCAGTCGCTCGAACAGCATGATGTCCTGCTCGTTCTTGAGCAGCGCGCCGTGGAGCGGGGGGATCGCCTTGGTCGGGTCCCTGTTCTGCAGCACCTCGAGCGGCATATCCTCGTGCAGGATCAGCTTGAGCCAGTCGAGCAGCTCGCTGGTCGATGGCTTTTTCTTGAGCCCCGGCACGTCGCGCACCTCGTAAAAGATATCCATTGCCTTGCCGACGAGGATCTTCTGGATGTCCGGAAAATGCACGTCGATGATCGCCTGCATCGTCTCGCGATCGGGGAATTTGATATAATGAAAGAAGCAGCGACGCAAAAACGCGTCGGGCAGCTCCTTTTCGTTGTTCGAGGTGATGATGACGATCGGACGGTCGGCCGCCTTTACCGTCTCGCCGGTCTCGTAGACGTGAAATTCCATCCGGTCGAGTTCCTGCAGGAGGTCATTGGGAAACTCGATATCCGCCTTGTCGATCTCGTCGATCAGAAGGACGGGCAGCTCGGGCGCGGTAAATGCGTCCCATAATTTGCCGCGCTTGATGTAATTCCCGATATCATGGACGCGCGCCTCGCCGAGCTGACCGTCGCGCAGCCGCGCCACCGCATCATATTCATACAGGCCCTGATGCGCCTTGGTGGTCGACTTGATGTTCCATTCGATCAGCGGCGCGGCCATCGCCTGGGCGACTTCGGCGGCGAGCACGGTCTTGCCGGTGCCGGGCTCGCCCTTGATCAGCAGCGGGCGGCGCAGCGTCGCCGCGGCGTTGACAGCGACCTTAAGATCGTCGGTGGCGACGTAGTTCTCGGTGCCGTCGAAGCGCATGAAACAGTCCTTGATGAAAATCGATTTGTCGTCGGACTAGGGCGAGGCGCGGTTGGTTGCAACATCGGGGGCGCCGTTTATTCGGCGCGCAACCGCTGGCGTGCCCCCAGGAGGCGCCAGGCCCCGCGTTGCAGCTGAAACAGCTGATCGCTGCCGAACAGGAAGGCGCGGGCGGTGGCGGATTGCCTGCAGATGTGGTCCGCCAAAACGAGGGTCGGGGACGAAGCAGGAAAGCCGCAAGGTGGCGGTTCGATCCCCAGCCGGAGGGCAAGCGGATCGAGGATGGCGCGCAAATTTGGCCAGTCGAGCGCAAGGGCCAGGGCAGCGCCCGCCGCGCAGCCGCGCCGCTCGGACTGGGCGAGCATCTGAAACGAGCTGCGCAGTTCCACCGCGGCGGCCTCGCTATGATCGTCCTCGGACGCACCGCTGACCGGTCCTGCGGCAACGGTCAGCCGGGTGATGTAGAGGCGCTCGGTCACGAAGGCCTCGGTTGCCTGCATTATCCAGTCGCGTGCGGCGGGATCGGCGAACCGGGTCGCGGCATGGTCGATCACGCCCGGGCGGCGGCCGTGTAACAGGCAGAGAAAATGGGCCAGATCGGCGAGTTCGGGCGGCTCGGCATGCCGCAGAAGCGTGCGATAATGCGCGGCGGCGGCATGGCCATCGGCCTGCTGCATCGCGACCAGCCGGTCGCCTCCCGTCACGGGATCAGAAGATGCTTTGTTTGCCGTCACGCGATGTGCCGGTCCCTCCCGCCGTCAACACACCCGGCAGAACGCACCACCGGTCGAAGCGATGAATTTAAGGCAGAATGCTGAAGAGGGTGTTACTACCGAGGTTGCGTATCGCACGGCCCCGGTGGAAAGCTTGTGGATTACTGATCCAGAAAACTGCGCATCTTGCGGCTGCGGCTGGGATGCTTGAGTTTGCGCAGCGCCTTGGCCTCGATCTGGCGGATGCGTTCGCGGGTTACACTGAACTGCTGACCGACCTCTTCAAGGGTGTGATCGGTGTTCATGCCGATGCCGAAGCGCATGCGCAGCACGCGTTCCTCGCGCGGGGTAAGGCTGGCCAGAACCCGCGTGACGGTTTCCTTCAGGTTCGCCTGGATCGCGGCGTCGACCGGGATGATCGCATTCTTGTCCTCGATGAAATCGCCCAGATGCGAATCCTCCTCGTCGCCGATCGGCGTTTCGAGGCTGATCGGCTCCTTGGCGATCTTCATCACCTTGCGCACTTTTTCCAGCGGCATGGAAAGGCGCTCGGCCATTTCCTCCGGGGTCGGCTCGCGGCCCTGCTCGTGCAGGAATTGGCGGCTGGTGCGCACCAACTTGTTGATCGTTTCGATCATGTGCACCGGGATGCGGATGGTGCGCGCTTGATCCGCGATCGAACGCGTGATCGCCTGACGAATCCACCAGGTCGCATAGGTGCTGAATTTGTAACCGCGGCGGTATTCGAATTTGTCGACCGCCTTCATCAGGCCGATATTGCCTTCCTGGATCAGATCCAGAAACTGCAGCCCGCGATTGGTGTATTTCTTGGCGATAGAGATCACCAGCCGAAGATTGGCCTCGACCATTTCCTTCTTGGCGATACGCGCCTCGCGCTCGCCCTTTTGCACCATGTTCACGATACGGCGAAATTCGTTCAGGCTCATGCCCGTGGCCGATGCGATATCGCCGATTTCCGAGCGGATACGGTCGACCGCATCGGCTTCGCTCTCGACGAATTTCTTCCATTTCTTATCGATGCCCGACACGGTTTCGAGCCAATTCTCGTCCAGCTCATGGCTGACATATTGCTCGAGGAACTGGCCGCGCGGTACTTTGTGACGCTCGGCGAGACGCAACATCTGGCCACCCAGCGTGGTGAGGCGACGGTTGAAGGCATAAAGCTGGTCGACCAGATATTCGATCTTGGTCGCGTGAAACTGAACCGATTCTACCTCGGCGGTCAGGTCTTCGCGCAGCTTGTGATATTTTTTTTCCTGCGCGGCATTAAGATCGTCGCCGACGCCGAGCGCGTTCATGCGCGTTTCCTGCAGCTTGGAGAATTTGCGGAACAGATCCTCGATTCGCGCGAAGCGAATCAGCGCATCGGGCTTCAGCGCCTCTTCCATCTGGGCGAGCGAGAGGGTGTTGTCCTCTTCGTCGTCCTCTTCCTCCTGCCGTTTCTTGCGGCGCTCGGCAGCGACATCGTCGTCGTCATCCTCGTCGCCCTCGTCGCTATTGTCTTCCTCGTCGTCGTCTTCCTTGTAGGATGGGCCGGCGGTCTTTTCACTGATCTCGCCGTCGTCGTCCTCATCATCCTCCATATTTTCAGGGGGGGGTTCCTTGGACAGCATGGCGTCGAGATCGAGGATCTCGCGCAGCTGCATCTCGCCCTCGTTGAGCGCGGCGGACCATTCGATGATCGCGTGGAAGGTGATCGGCGATTCGCACAGCCCCAGGATCATCGTGTCCCGGCCGGCCTCGATGCGCTTGGCGATGGCGATCTCGCCCTCGCGGCTGAGCAGCTCGACCGCGCCCATCTCGCGCAGATACATGCGCACCGGATCGTCGGTGCGCTCGCCCGCGGCCGGCTTTTTCACGGGCGTTTTCTTGTCGACGGCCTTCTTATCCGCAGACGCCTTTACGTCGACGCTCTCGACTTCGTCCTCGGGCTCCTCGGCGGCTTCCTCGTCATTCTCGACGATGTTAACGCCCATTTCGGATATCGCAGACATCACGTCCTCGATCTGTTCCGAGTTCATCTGATCCTGCGGCAACGCGTCGTTGAGCTCGTCATAGGTGAGATAGCCGCGCTTCTTCGCCCGGGTCAGCAGCTTCTTGATCTTGGCGTCGTTCAGATCGATCAGCGGCGCATCGCCGTTATCGCCCGCGTCGCTCGATTCGTTTTTCTTCGTCCGGGTTGCCAATGCAATACTCTTTCATTCTGTCGCGGGTGGGACGCGTCACACGTCCTGCTCCTGCATGAGATCCGCGAGCCGCCGGTCGAATTCCTCCCGCACGGCGCGCAACCTTTGTTGTTCTGCATAACTATCATCGGTCAGGTTCGTTTCGGCCGCCCGTGTCGCGCGCTCCAAGGCGGCTTCGATGGCGGGTCGTTCGACCATAACGCGAATAGCTTCGCACAAATCCCGTTTTGCCCGTTCCTCGTCCCCCAATGGGGCCGCGCCGGGTAGTGTCTGCCGATTGAATGAGAAGATCAGCGGCTCGGCCCCGATCGGCCCTTGCGCTCTATTATACAATTCAGCATCGGTTGATATGGGATAACTGCCCTTGGGATCAACCCCCCGCAGCGGCGAAGACGGCGGGTGCAGCAGCGCATCGAGCCGCCGGGCGAGCGCGGCGTCGGCGGGATGATAATCGCCGAGCATTTCGAAATGCGACTGGGCGATGTCCGGGAAACGCTCCAGCCCCGCGATCACGGCGCGCACGATATGATGGTCGAAACTGGCGGAATTGAGGCCCTTGAGCGCCGCCGAGACGGGGCCGGGTGGGGGCTTCCAAGGCCCGCGCCGCGCTTGGCCCTGCCGCCGGCCGTCGAACCGACCGCCGCCGAAACGCCCGCCTTCATAGCGCCGGGGAGACGGCGCAAACAGCGTATCGAGGCGTTCCCTGAAGGCGTGATTATAATGATGGCGGATGTCGTCGTCGTGAATCGTACGAACATGCTCGTTCAGACGCGCCTTGAGCGCCGCGCGCTGTTCGGGCGTGGCGAGCGGCGCAGCGGCGCGCTCGTGGTTCCACAATCGCTCGACCAACGGCTCGGCACGCTCCAGCAGCTCGGCAAAGGCATTGCGCCCGGCGCTGCGCAACAGATCGTCGGGATCCTGCCCGGCGGGAAGCGTGGCAAAAGCCAGGCTATGGCCCGGGCGCAGCAGCGGCAGCGCGCGGGTGGCGGCGCGAAAAGCGGCGCGCTGGCCCGCCGAATCACCGTCGAAGCACAGGACGGGGCACTCGACCTGCTTCCACAACAGCTCGATCTGCGTTTCGGTCAGCGCGGTGCCGAGCGGGGCGACCACGTCCGCGAAGCCAGCCTGCGCCAGTGCGATCGCGTCCATATAGCCCTCGACCACGATCATCCGGCCGGTCTGGCGCGCGGCGGGCGCGGCCTTGTCCAGATTGTAGAGCGTGCGGCCCTTGTCGAACAAAGGCGTATCGGGCGAATTCAGATATTTCGGCTCGCCGTCTCCCAAAACGCGGCCACCAAACGCGATCACGCGGCCGCGGATGTCGCGGATCGGGATCATCACGCGGCCGCGGAACCGGTCGTAGGGTTGCTTGCCCTCGACATCGATCAGCATGCCGCCCTCGATCAGATCCTTGGTCTCGATATCCTTGAGATCGCCCGCGATACCGCCGCGTTCGTCCGGGGCGAACCCGAAGCCGAACGCCGTCAGTGTCTCCGGCTTCAGCCCGCGAGCGCTCAGATACTCTCGCGCCCGCGATCCGCCGACATCGGTCAGCCGCGCCACGAACCGCTCCTGCGCCGCCGCCATCACATCGTGCAGGCTGGCGCGTTTTTCCGCGCGCTGCGCCGCCTGCGGATCGGGCGCGGGCACGTCCATCCCCGCCTCGTCGGCCAACGCCTTGACCGCGTCCATGAAATCGAGCCCCGCATAATCGATCATCCAGTCGATCGCGCTGCCATGCTTCTGGCACCCGAAGCAGTGGTAAAAACCCTTTTCCTCGCTGACCGTGAAGCTCGGCGTCTTCTCGTTATGGAACGGGCAGCACGCCTTATATTCGCGGCCCGCCTTGGTCAGCTTGATGCTGCGCCCGATTAGCGAGGACAGGCTCGTGCGGTCCTTGAGTTGGTCCAGCCATTGCGGGGAAAGCGTCATGGCCGCAGTCTAGATGCGCGCCCAGCATTCGCCAAGCCGTCAAGCGCCGGTCAGGTGCAGCCCGTCGCATCGCCGTTCGCGGTAGGGGCGGGGAAGGGGCCTTTGCCCTTGGCCGTATAGCCGTCGGCCTCGAAGCCGTAGGCGTCGGCCGGGCCCTTGGGGGGCTTGCGCGATTTCCAGAAGAAGGTGACCGGTTCGCCGGTGCCCCAGGTTTCCCCGGTCGCGACTTCCCAGACCAGCATGCCTTCGTTGCACTTCACCGTGAACGTGCCCTGCGGCCCCAGCGCGGCGCGGGCTTGTTCGAGCGAATAACCGGCCTGTCCGGCAAAGCTACCCGCGGGCATGGTCATGCGGAAGGTAACCGACTTGGCGACCGGCTTGACGGTTTCGGGCTGCGCGATCGGATCGTCATTGGGTTCGTCCACGCCGGGCGTGACCATATGCACAAAGGTGTAGATCGTGTCCGCGGGCAGTTTGGCCGGATCGCAGGTGTCGATATTCTCCGGGCAGGCGACATAGCTTTTGATATCGCCGATCGAGGTGCCGTCGGCCATCACCAGCGATCCCTCGACCTCCGGCCCCACGGGTCCGACGATCCTGGCGCCGAGCTGCTCGCGGTCGAAATCGCCTGCGTTCACGATGAAATCGTCGGTGGCGGCTTCGAGATCAGTGCGGGCATCTCCCTGATCGTCGGGCGTGTTTTCCTGCTTGGCGCACGCGGCCAGCGACAGGGAAATGGCCAGTGTGGAAATCGCAATGAAACGGGTCATGAGAGGCTCTCCTTAACAAGCGCGCTGGCGCGGCCCATGTCGAGCTCGGCAGCGTGGCGACTTTTAAGCTCGGCCATCACCTTGCCCATGTCCTTCAAGCCCTCGGCGCCGATATCGTCCTTCACCTTGTCGATCGCGGCGCGGGTTTCCACCTCGTCCATCTGCTTAGGCAGAAACTGCTCGATCACCTCCAGTTCGGAGCGTTCGGCGGCGGCCAGCTCGTCGCGCCCGCCATCATCGAACATGGTGATCGATTCGCGGCGCTGCTTGGCCATTTTCTGTAGCGCATCGGTGATCATCGCATCGTCGTCGCCCGGCTCCTTGCCGCGCAGCTCGATATCGCGGTCCTTGATCTTGGCCAGCATCAGGCGGACGGCGGCCAGGCGCGGCTTGTCCCCGCCCTTCATGGCGGCGATCTGGGCGGCCTTCAGCTCATCGCGAATCATATGCTCTCCGGTTTGTTCGCTGGAAAATAAGCGACCGCTATAGCGCGATCGCAGGGGCTTTCATAGATTGACCATGAAGGCTGCGCGGTTGTAGCCCGGCGCTTGATCAGGCTGCATGCTAAGTGCGGCGCGCGCACCCTTGCGAAGGAAGAATCCGCGATGTCCGACACCGGCATTCCCGAAGCCCCGCCCGGCGCCACGGGACTGTTGTTGCTGACTGGCGGCCGCGCGATCTGGGGTAGGGGTTTCGGCGCCGACGGCGTGAAGGTCGGCGAGCTGTGCTTCAACACCGCGATGACCGGCTATCAGGAGGTGCTGACCGACCCCAGCTATGCCGGGCAGATCGTCAACTTCACCTTCCCACACATCGGCAATGTCGGCGTGAACGAGGAGGATGCCGAGGCGGACCACGCGCATGCGCTTGGCTGCCTGGTGCGCGAGGATGTGACCGCGCCCAGCAATTTCCGCCAGACTGATCGCTTCGATGCGTGGATGCAGAACGAGGGGCTGATCGGGATTGCGGGCGTCGACACCCGCGCGCTGACCCGCCTCGTCCGCCGCGAAGGCGCCCCCGGCGCGGTGATCGCGCACAGCCAGGCTGGGCTGTTCGATTTCGCCAAGCTGCAGGCGGCGCTGGAGGGCTATCGCGGGCTCGAAGGCATGGACCTGGCATCCGAGGTGACCGGCGAGGAAACGCATCTGTGGGAGCAGGGCGGGACGTGGGAATTGGGGCAGGGCTATGCCACTTCTCCCCTACCCTTCAAGGGAGGGGCCGGGGGTGGGGACTCTCCGGCTGGCGCTGCGTCTGTCGAGAGCCCCCACCCCAACCCCTCCCCTGAAGGGGGGGGGCTCAAGCGGCACCCCCATGTCGTGGCCATCGATTATGGCGCGAAACGCAACATCTTCCGCAACCTTGTTCGCGCCGGAGCGCGCGTCACCGTGGTCTCGGCGCGCGCATCGCTCGACGATATCCTGGCGCTGAACCCGGACGGCGTGTTCCTCTCCAACGGCCCCGGCGATCCCGCCGCGACCGGCGACTATGCCGTGCCGGTGATCCAGGGCTTGCTTGAGCGCGACATGCCGATCTTCGGCATCTGCCTCGGCCACCAGCTGCTCGGGCTGGCGTTGGGCGCGAAAACGGCAAAAATGTTCCAAGGCCACCGCGGCGCCAACCATCCGGTCAAGCGGCTGGGCGACGATGTGGTGGAGATCACCAGCATGAACCACGGTTTCGCGGTCGACGGAACCACGCTGCCCGACGGCGTGACCCAGACCCATGTCAGCCTGTTCGACGGCACCAATTGCGGGCTTGAGGCCAAGGGCGGCCGCGTGTTCGGCGTGCAATATCACCCCGAAGCCAGCCCGGGGCCGCAGGACAGCTTTTATCTGTTCGAGCGGTTTGTGGTAGGGTTGAAATGATTGATCTGCCGCCGGAATCTCTACAAGTACAGGAACAAGTCATCGAAACATCCATGCAAAATTGCGGCATGGAGACGGCAGACTTTATCATTCAGTATGAGGATATTTTGCAGGGCTTCGAAATTCTCATCCGGGACGGCGCTGGCGTAGATGCCAGCCAGTTTCCTTGCATCCACGAAGCCACTCGAGGTCAGTTCGTTAGCTTCGAGAATGAGGGGATGCAGTCGGCATATTCAGATTATAGCTACGAACTGATCAGACCCGTCATCCTGCAAAGCGCTGAGAAAGAACTTCGGAAGCTGAAGCTGCTCAAAAGTTTCCCTAATCGAGCAGACTATGAGGACGATCTTCAATTTGCGAAGGCGCTAGAGCGTCTTTGCGATGTCGAGCCAGGCAGCGCACTAAAAAAGTTCCATGGAAAGATTGCCTTGATGCCTGATCGAGAGCTCTCGTTTCAAGCATTTAATTCAAAGTACGGATGTCTGATGGCGGCGTTGCAGTTTGCTTCTGCACGAAACGAAATCGATTACGTTTTTGTCGGCAATGGCGCCTTTCGCGAAGCACCTGGAAAATAATGCCCAAACGCACTGACATCTCCACCATTTTCGTCATCGGCGCCGGCCCCATCATTATCGGGCAGGCATGCGAGTTCGATGGTTTAAGCGGGTTACTTTCCATCGCTCCAAGGGTCGATCGACCGAACGCCCGTCCATGCGAAGTCTCTGACGTTGCGCGTTGCAATGGGGCATTCGCGTGACAACGCTTGTGCAGCCAGCAACATATCGAGCATCTTGGCCTCCTGTGGTTTTTTCACCAGCAGCTTGCCGAGCGCGTATGCGGCGGTTCTGTCGAACGACAGCGTACGATCTGCATTCGCCCTTTCCAGTTTCGCGAGCCACCATTCCAGCCCTTCCCGCTTTTCCGACGCCTCGGGGTTTTCGATCCCTGCCCGGATTTCGGCAATCACGACGGCCGAAAGCCACAGGTCGTGTCGGTTCTCCTCTAGCCAGTGCAGGACTTCCGCCCTCCCGTTCGGCTTGGAAGCCTCGCTCCAGACGTTGGTATCGACCAGGATCACAGCTTGATCGGCGTGTAATCCTCGGCCCTGCGTTCGGGGAGATAAGGATCGAGGCCATCCGGCAAATCGATGGTCCGGGCAATGGCAATCAACTCCCGAACCCAATTGTCGCTCGGACCTTCGGGATCGGTTCTCGTCTTGGGCGCATAAGTCTTCTCGACGAGCGCGGAGAGTTCATCCTGGATACTGCGTCCCCGCACATCGGCTATGGCGTGGAGCGCTTTCGCGACCTCGGGTCTTTCGATGTCGAAGGTTACGCGTTCCATGAGTGCTCCCTCAAACCGCGGCTCTGCACGTTGATCTCGACGCCGGGCCGCGTCATCGCGATAAGCTCATGAACCCAATCGTCCCCATAGTCGCCGCTCGCGGCATCGGTTTCGGTCGTTCCAGCAGGTTCGGCGGCGGCGCTGTCATCGCCTCGGGAAATCCGTTCCATCGATGGTCCACTCCTTCATTTACTCTGAACCCATATAGCAATTCGGATCGCTGAGCCAAATGCCCAAACGTAACGACATCTCCACCATCCTCGTCATCGGCGCGGGGCCGATCATCATCGGGCAGGCGTGCGAGTTCGACTATTCGGGCACGCAGGCGATCAAGGCGCTGCGCGAGGAGGGCTATCGCATCGTCCTCGTCAACTCCAACCCCGCAACGATCATGACCGATCCGGATATGGCGGACGCCACCTATATCGAGCCGGTGACGCCCGAAATGGTCGCCAAGATCATCGCCAAGGAACGCACCGAACGGCCGGACGATGTGCTGGCGGTGCTGCCGACGATGGGCGGGCAGACCGCGCTCAACTGCGCGCTGGCGCTGCACGCGGACGGCACGCTGGAGAAATATGGCGTCGAGCTGATCGGCGCCAATGCCGATGCGATCGACAAGGCCGAGAACCGCCAGCGCTTCCGCGAGGCAATGGACCGGATCGGCCTGCAGAGCCCGCGCTCGGTCGCCGTGCATACGATGGAAGAGGCGCTGGAAGCGGTGCAGCACACTGGTCTGCCCGCGATCATCCGCCCCAGCTTCACCATGGGCGGCACCGGCGGCGGCATCGCCTATAACCGTGAGGAGTTCGAGGAGATCGTGCGCGGCGGGCTCGATGCCAGTCCCACCACCGAGGTGCTGATCGAGGAATCGGTGCTCGGCTGGAAAGAATATGAGATGGAGGTGGTGCGCGACAAAAACGACAATTGCATCATCATCTGCGCGATCGAGAATGTCGATCCGATGGGGGTCCATACGGGCGATAGCATCACCGTCGCACCGGCGCTGACGCTGACCGACAAGGAATATCAGATCATGCGCAACGCCAGCATCGCTGTGCTGCGCGAGATCGGCGTGGAGACCGGCGGATCGAACGTGCAGTTCGCGGTGAACCCGGCCGATGGGCGGCTGGTCGTTATCGAGATGAACCCGCGCGTCTCGCGCAGCTCGGCGCTGGCGTCCAAGGCCACCGGCTTTCCCATCGCCAAGGTCGCGGCCAAGCTGGCGGTGGGCTATACGCTGGACGAGATCGCCAACGACATCACCGGCGGCGCGATGCCCGCCAGTTTCGAACCGACGATCGATTATGTGGTGACCAAGATCCCGCGCTTCGCGTTCGAAAAGTTCAAGGGCGCCGAGAACAATCTGTCGACCGCGATGAAATCGGTGGGCGAGGTGATGGCGATCGGGCGCTGTTTCGCCGAGAGCATGCAAAAGGCGCTGCGCGGGCTGGAAACCGGGCTCGACGGGTTCAACCGTGTGCGCGAATTGCAGGGCATGAGCCGTGAGCGCATCGTCGAGGCGCTGTCGAAAGCGACGCCGGAGCGCATCCTGGTGGTGGCGCAGGCCATGCGCGAGGGGTTCTCGGTGGAGGAAATCCACGCGATCACTTTTTACGATCCGTGGTTTCTGCGGCAGATCGAGGCGATCGTCGCCGCCGAAGCCGAGATCGAGGAAAACGGCCTGCCGATCGACGCGGTGGGGCTGCGCCGCCTCAAAGCCATGGGTTTTTCGGATGCCCGGCTGGCCAATCTGGCGGTGGACTCGGTGCATGTCGCGCACGGCAGCGGCCGCGCGGTCGCGCAGTCGGGCGGCCTCATCGGTTCGGTGATCCAGGCGATGGCCGGCGCGACCAACGAGGCCGAAGTTTGCGCGCTGCGGCACAAGCTGGGCGTGCGGCCCGTCTACAAGCGCATCGACAGCTGCGCCGCCGAATTCGATGCCGCCACGCCCTATATGTATTCGACTTACGAGGCACCTCTGTTCGGCGAGCCGGAGAATGAATCCGAGCCCACGGACCGCGAGAAGATCGTCATCCTAGGCGGTGGGCCGAACCGGATCGGGCAGGGGATCGAGTTCGATTATTGCTGCTGCCACGCCTGCTTCGCGCTCAAGGAAACGGGTTACGAGACGATCATGATCAACTGCAACCCGGAAACGGTGAGCACCGATTACGACACGTCCGATCGGCTGTATTTCGAGCCGCTGACCGCCGAGGACGTGCTCGAGGTGCTGAATGTCGAGCAATCGAACGGCACGCTGAAGGGCGTGATCGTGCAGTTCGGCGGGCAGACGCCGCTCGGCCTCGCGCAGGCGCTGGAGGATGCGGGCATTCCGATCCTCGGCACCGATCCCGACGCGATCGATCTGGCCGAGGACCGCGAGCGCTTCGCCAAGATGGTGCGCCAACTTGAGCTGCAACAGCCCGAAAACGGCATCGCGCGCAGCCTGGAAGAGGCGCTCGCGGGGGCCGAGCGCATCGGTTATCCGGTGCTGCTGCGCCCCAGCTATGTGCTCGGTGGACGCGCGATGGAGATCGTCGACAGCCCGGAGCAGCTGGAAAACTATATCGCGACGGCAGTGCAGGTGTCGGGCGATAGCCCGGTGCTGATCGACCAGTATCTGCGCGACGCCATCGAGGTGGATGTCGACGCGATCTGCGACGGCGTGCAGGTGGTGGTCGCGGGCGTGCTCGAACATATCGAGGAGGCGGGCGTCCATTCGGGCGACAGCGCCTGCTCGCTGCCGCCGCACAGCCTGTCCGCCGAGATCATTGCCGAGGTCAAACGGCAGACCGAGGCGCTGGCGTTCGGGCTCAAGGTGCGCGGTCTGATGAATGTGCAGTTCGCGGTGAAAAACGGCGAAATCTTTCTGATCGAGGTTAATCCGCGCGCCAGCCGCACCGTGCCGTTCGTCGCCAAAGCGATCGGCATTCCCATCGCCAAGATCGCGGCGCGGGTGATGGCGGGGGAAATGCTCGCCGACCTGCCGCCGATCGATCTCGACATCGCGCATGTCGCGGTGAAGGAGGCGGTGTTCCCGTTCGCGCGCTTCCCCGGCGTCGATCCGGTGCTGAGCCCGGAAATGAAATCGACCGGCGAAGTGATGGGCATCGACGCCGATTTCCCCACCGCATTCGCCAAGTCGCAAATCGGGGCGGGGATGGACCTGCCGCTTTCGGGCACGCTGTTCGTGTCGGTCAAGGACAGCGACAAGCCGGTGATCCTGCCCGCGGTGCAGGGCGCCATTGCGCTGGGGTTCGAGGTGATCGCCACCGGCGGCACGGCGCGCTATCTGCAGGGCGAGGGGCTGGACGTGGAGCGCGTGAACAAGGTGGCCGAGGGTCGCCCCCATATCGTCGACCGGATCAAGGACGGCGATGTCGCGATGATCTTAAACACCACCGAGGGCTGGCAATCGCTGAAAGACAGCGCCAGCATCCGCGCCTCCGCGCTGCGTCAGAATGTCGCGAGCTACACCACGGCGGCGGCGGGAGTGGCCGCGATTCAGGCGATCGGCGCGCTTACATCGCATAGTCTTGAAGTTCGGTCGCTTCAGGACTATTATTCACAGTCGCAGTAACTCCCTTACAATCAATCGAACTGCGGGCGGGATGGCACCGGCCAGCCGCGAGGGATTTGTTTTTGTTCGAGAAGCGAAGGATGCCGCAATGGCGACGTTCGAGAAAATGCCGATGTTAGCCGAGGGCATGGATAAGCTCCGCGCCCAGCTGAAATTGCTGAAGGAAGAGCGCCCGCTGATCGTCGATGCGATCGAAGAGGCGCGCGCCCATGGCGATCTTTCCGAAAACGCGGAATATCATGCCGCGAAGGAACGCCAGGGCCAGGTCGAGGCGTCGATCGCCGACATCGAGGACAAGCTCAGCCGTGCGCAGGTGATCGATCCGTCCGAGCTTTCCGGAGACAAGGTTGTGTTCGGCGCCACCGTGACCATGCTCGACGAGAACGACAAGCCGGTCAAATATCAGATCGTCGGCGAGGCCGAGGCAGACGCCAAAAACGGCAAGCTTAGTTATTCGAGCCCGCTCGGCCGCGCACTGATCGGCAAAAAGATAGAAGAAGAGGTCGAGGTGACCGTGCCGTCCGGCGACAAATATTATCTGGTCGAGAAGATAGAATTCATCTGACCCCCGGGATTTGGCCGATCCATTTGCCTGATCCAGTGGGGGCGGAGCTCGCCTTATGAATGTGCCCAAAGGTCCGCTGACCAATATTCTGGTCGGGATCAATGTGCTCGTCTTTCTGGCTCTATGGCTGGGGGGATGGCAGCAGCAGGGCGTGATCGAGATGGCGCTGATCCCGGCGCGCTTTACCGGCAGGATGGGTGACACCGTAGCCTATGACTTCTCGCTGCCCCCGGCGGCGACGCTGCTGACGCATGCCTTCGTGCATGTCGAGTTTATGCATCTGCTGTTCAATATGCTGATCCTGTTCTTCTGCGGACGCTTTGTCGAACTGGCTTTGGGCTGGCGGCTGATGGGACTGGTCTATTTGCTTGGTGCCCTGGCGGGCGGGTTCGCCGAAATCCTGTGGTCGCCGCATTCGATCAACCCAGTGCTGGGCGCGAGCGGCGCCATTGCGGCGATTATCGCGGGATATATGATCCTGTTCGCGCGCAACCGGCCCAAGCCGGTCGGGCCGCTTCCGGCTGAGCTGGCGCGCGGGCTGCAACTCATGCTGCTATGGATCGGATTGAACCTGATGATGGCGTTCGCCTTTGGCACCGATGGGATGCGTATCGCCATCGCGGCGCATATCGGCGGTTTTCTGGTCGGGTTGCTGCTGGCGCGCCCGCTGCTGATCCTGCGTTATCGCAAGGCGTGAGTTGGCCGGCCATCGCTATCGAGCTACGTCATTCCGGCGAAGGCCGGAATCCAGGGCCCGCCGAAGTGCCAGTGTGCCATGGATTTCGGATCAAGTCTGGAATGACTTGAATTTAAGATTGCACAATAGGCAAACGCCTCACGGATTTGCGGGATCGCCGGGCTCAAGCAGCCGGTGCAGATGTACCACCACATAGCGCATCTCGGCATCGTCCACCGTACGCTGCGCTGCGGCGCGCCAAGCCTCTTCGGCTTGTTCGTAATCCGGATAGATGCCGACGATATCGAGTTTGCTGATATCAGTAAAATCTAATACGCGCGGATCGGCGACCTTGCCGCCGAACACGAGATGAAGCTTGGCCATGGAATAGTCCGTCCTGCTGGATGCTATGAAGGCCGCGCCGTTACCAGCGCGCCCATCCGGTTTCAAGCATGCGCGGGGCGTTCAGGCCGCCTCGTCGAGTCAGGCCTGTTCGACATTGACAGTGGCCGTCTGGTCAGGATTCTTCGCCCCTTGGGCTGCAGCCTTGCCGGCATTCTTGGCGGCGCCGCCTGCCTTGTCGACCAGCGAGTTGAACTGGTTCTTGACTGCGTCGCCACTCAAGCCAAGTTCGTCGATCTGTTGGCTGCCCGCCTCCTTCGCCGCCTGATAGGCACTTTTCGCGCGTGCGTTGATGTCACGTCCGGTCTTGCCGAACAGCTTGCTCTCGCGCTCGGTTTTGGGCAGCAATGCCCCGATGAACGCACCTACAGCGAGACCGCCGAACAGCACGGCCAGCGGATTTTTGTCGATCTGCTCGGCGGTCTTGCCGCCAAGCTCGCTGGCTTTGGCACGGGTAGCCTCCGCGCCATGTTTTACGGCATCGCGGCTGCTTTCATAAGCGTGCATCGTCTGGTCTTTGGCAGCACTGGCAGCACGCTTCACGCGGCCCTCGCCATGTTGGTTCCGTTCGTCGATCATCATCGTTCTCCATCAAAATTTCTATTGAGAAATGCGGGTTCGGCTAGGTTCTTCGTTCGCTTCTGTTTCTTCCAACGGCGCATCGAATAAGCAATCAGGCCAGAAGCGAGTGCGGCGAAACTGCCGAGCGCAATCGAGTTGCGATTGGCTTTGGCCAGAGTTGCCGTGTCTTCACCCAGACGCTTGACCTGCTCGATCTTTCGCGCCTTGAATTGCCGAACGAGGACGCTCGGCATGATCTCCCTCTTGGCGGTATCGAAATCTCGCTTCAGCCTGTGACGGACCGCTTTGCGGGCGAGCGTCAACTCGGCAACCTTGGTGCGGCGGGCGTTCACAAGCTGTTGTCCTCGGCGTGCTCGAACGGGTCGGGTGTCGCAAAGGTCAGCTTTCGCGCTCGTTTCAACGCCAACCAAGCCAGTGCTGCGGATATGGCCAACGTCACGAGGGTAACCGAGATAGTAGCGGCAATGGGACCGATCCGCGCCGAAAGCACCAACAAGGTGCCCAGTATCAAAGCTGTGAAAGCCGAAGCCGCCAAAGCGATCGACGCACCGAACAATAGCGCCGATTGTTTTGCTAGCGATTTGGAATAACGCATTCTTGCGCGCCAATAATCACGTTCGGTCGCAACCAATTCTTTTATGTCGGCAACCAGTCGGTCGATATTCTCGTGCAGCGTTTCTCCTACCGGTGGCGGAAGCTGTTCTGTCGCCAAGCGGACGCGATGTTTCTCGCTAGTCGAATATGCGTCCATTCGCACTCTCCCGTCCTCGCCGAGACTCAAATGTCGTCGTCTAGGTCGAGGCCGGACTTCACGACGCGAGAGGCTGCGAAGCCCAGCGCGGCGGCGATGCCGATGGCAATTGCCGGACTCTTACGGATAAAGCCCTTAGCTTCGCCAAGCAGTTCGTCTAGTTCCTTGCCGTCAAGCTTGGCGGCAAGTTCGTCGATAGTTTTAGCGGCGGTCCGGGCGAAATCGCCATAAGTCTTGCCCACATCCTCATCGAGTTTCGCGGCACTGGCTTCCAGCGCACGCGATACGCCACCCACTTTCTGCACCGCCTTGAATTTGCGGTCGCTCGCAGCGGAACGCACGGAACTTAGCGCCTTGTCCTTGAGACCTAGTGCCTGGTCTTTCACAATCACTTTGGCCTCCGATGCTGCGGATTTGCCCTTTTCCGCATTAGTTTCGTTTTGCGGCTTCATCGCGGAGGTCGCCGAAGTGGTTTCTCCGGGGCTTTGAACTCGGGCGGTTCGCGTACCGCCGACGCTGGTCTCATTGGCCATGATCGATATTATCCTTTCGTATGGCGACTCGGCCGGTCGAGGTCCAGTCCGACGGTTCGCATGGAGGGGTTGTTGGTCGAACGAAGTCCCGCGCTGCTTGTTCCGTTTGCGATCCGATTTCGAATGGTTATCTGTGCCTGCCGCTGGAGCGCATCGCTGCCGCGGTAAAGCCTTGCCATGTGGTTCTTGCTGTGATTCAAATGATTGCCATGGTGCGCCGTCCTAAAATCCAGCTGCTCATCGTCTCCGCGCTCGGCCCCGGCCTTGCGCTGCTGGCGCTGCTGGCGATCGCGGCTTATGCGATGCTGGGTCCGACGGGTATCCTGGCCTGGACCGATTACAAGTCCGGGCTGGTCGAACGGCAGGTCGAGCTTTCCCGATTGCAGGAAGAACGCGATGCGCTGCGCAACCGTGCGCGCCTACTCGACGGCGATCATGTCGATCCCGATCTGGCGGGCGAGATGATGCGCAAGGAGTTGGGAGTAGCCGCTCCGGACGAGATCATCGTTCCGCTCGATTAAATCAACCTTTACTTCGACAAAGCGCTGTGCCTCAGGCGGTTGCACGCGCCGTGCTTTTCGCTACGTAAGGCTGATATGTCGGGAGCCATGACGCGCTCCGGCGGGAAGGATGAGAATGGCGAGAGCTCCCCAGAAAAAACAGGCCGCCGGCAAGGCCAAGGCGCAGCCCCCGGAAGCCGCGCAGGACAGGCTTCACGGCCATACCCAGGTCACCGACGACGCGCCGGGCAAGCCGGAGCTGTACAAGGCGAGCGATGACGAACTGCTGGAATTCTACCGCCAGATGCTGCTCATCCGCCGGTTCGAGGAGAAAGCGGGCCAGCTCTACGGCCTCGGCCTCATCGGTGGTTTCTGCCATCTCTATATCGGGCAGGAGGCGGTCGCGGTCGGCCTGCAGTCCGCGCTCGACGGCGATCTCGACAGCGTCATCACCGGCTACCGTGATCACGGCCATATGCTGGCCTATGGCCTTGATCCCAAGGTTATCATGGCCGAATTGACCGGACGCCAGGCTGGCATCTCCAAGGGTAAGGGTGGATCGATGCACATGTTCTCGGTCGAACATCGCTTCTATGGCGGCCACGGCATCGTCGGCGCGCCGGCACCGCTCGGCACCGGCCTCGCCTTTGCGCATCATTATCGCGGCGATGGCGGCGTGTGCCTCAGCTATTTCGGCGATGGCGCGGCCAATCAGGGGCAGGTCTACGAAGCCTTCAACATGGCCGAACTGTGGAAGCTGCCGATCATCTTCGCGATCGAGAACAACCAATATGCGATGGGCACCAGCGTCAACCGCTCCTCGGCCGAGGAACAGATGTACAAACGCGGCCAGTCCTTTCGTATTCCCGGCATCCAGGTCGACGGCATGGACGTGCTGGCGACGCGCGGCGCCGCGGAACTGGCGCTCGAACATGTGCGCGGCGGCAACGGCCCGATTATTCTCGAGCTCAAAACCTATCGCTATCGCGGCCATTCCATGTCCGATCCGGCCAAATATCGTAGCCGCGAGGAAGTGCAGGAAATGCGCGAAAAGTCCGATCCGATCGAGCGGTTGAAGGCCAGGCTGATCGAGGGCGGTCATGGCGAGGACGAGCTGAAGGCGATCGACAAGGACATCCGCGCGACCGTTTCGGACGCCGCCGATTTCGCCGAAAGCTCGCCCGAGCCCGATCTCGATGAACTGTATACCGACGTGCTGGTGGAATCTTACTGATGGCGATCGAACTCAAAATGCCCGCGCTCTCCCCGACGATGGAGGAGGGCACGCTCGCCAAATGGCTGGTGAAGGAGGGCGATCAGGTCGCTTCCGGCGACATCATGGCCGAGATCGAGACCGACAAGGCCACGATGGAGTTCGAGGCGGTGGATGAAGGCACCATTGCCAAGATCCTGATCGAAGAGGGTACCGACGAGGTGAAGGTCGGCGCGGTGATCGCGATTCTGGCCGAGGAAGGCGAGGATGTGGACGATGCCGTCAAGGGCGGCGGTGCGGCCAAGAGCGAATCGAAGGAAGAGGCCAAAAGCGACTCAGAGGCCGAGAATGATAGCGAAGAAACGAACGAAGATTCGTCCGGCGATGAGGAAAAGGACGCCGCCCCGACCAAGAACGCGACCGAAAAGCTCGCCGAGGCCGGCGAGACCGAGACGCTGAGCGATCCTGAAATCCCCGAGGGCACCGAATATGAATCGCTGACCGTGCGCGAGGCGTTGCGCGATGCGATGGCCGAGGAAATGCGCTCCGACGACCGCGTGTTCGTGATGGGCGAAGAGGTCGCGCAATATCAGGGCGCCTACAAGGTCACGCAGGGCCTGCTCGACGAATTTGGCGACAAACGCGTGATCGATACGCCGATCACCGAATATGGCTTTGCCGGCGTCGGCACCGGCGCGGCGATGGGGGGCCTGCGTCCGATCATCGAGTTCATGACCTTCAACTTCGCCATGCAGGCGATCGATCATGTCGTGAACAGCGCCGCCAAGACCAATTACATGTCGGGCGGCCAGATGCGCTGCCCTGTGGTGTTCCGCGGCCCCAATGGCGCGGCGAGCCGTGTCGGCGCGCAGCATAGTCAGAATTATGCGCCTTGGTATGCGAGCGTACCGGGCCTGATCGTGATTTCGCCCTATGATGCGGCGGATGCCAAAGGCCTGCTCAAGGCCGCGATCCGCACCACCGATCCGGTGGTATTCCTGGAAAATGAACTGCTTTACGGGCGCAGCTTCGATGTGCCCAAGCTCGACGATTTCGTGTTGCCGATCGGCAAGGCGCGGATCGTGCGCGAAGGCGCGGACGTCACCATCGTCAGCTACTCGATCGGCGTCGGCCTCGCGCTCGAAGCCGCCGAGACGCTGGCGGGCGAGGGGATCGAGGCGGAAGTCATCGACCTGCGCACCTTGCGCCCGCTCGACAAGGCGGCGGTGCTTAAGAGCCTGAAGAAGACCAACCGCATGGTGGTGGCCGAAGAGGGTTGGCCGACCTGCTCGATTGCGTCCGAAATCGTGGCGATCTGTATGGAGGAGGGCTTTGACGATCTCGACGCGCCGGTCACCCGCGTGACCAATGTCGACGTGCCGATGCCCTATGCCGCGAATCTGGAAGAGGCCGCGTTGATCGACGCCGAACATATTATCGCTGCGGTAAAAAAGGTTTGCTACCGCGATTGAGCAGGGGCAGGGCTGCTTCGGCGCCGCCTTGATAGCGCCGCATCCTCAGTTGGCGGAATATTTATCGCAGGTCTGCTGTGTGGTGCCGACATCGTTGACGAGACCTCCGGAAAGGTTTCGGTCGTCGCGAATATTGTGCGCGGCTTTCTGGTAAAGCATCACGTTTTTCGTGAACATGTCGCCGAACAGTCCCTTATAGTCGTAGCTCACCTCGACATACATCACCGCTGTGTTCGGCTGCGCCTGAATCTCCTCGCCAGCGTCTCCCATGCCCGCGAAGGCCGTACCGGTCGAGCCCTTGCCCTCTGCCCCATATTGAGACTGGACGTTCTTGACGCCCAGACAGCGCTGCCAGTGAATCCACTGTCCGCCCTGGCTGTTACGTTCCAGGCTGGAAAGGATCACGCGCCCGTTCGACAGCAGGTCGAACGAACCGGTTTGCAACTTGAGCCCGGCAAACGCGGTCTGAATATCGCTTTCCTTGATCGATACCGACGACACATTGTTCTGGGTCTGGCCCAGCCGTGACGCGTTGTCAGCAAGGTTCAGCGCCGCCTGGCTGATCTCCATATTGACGATCGCTAGATAGGCCACCTCTGTGCCATACATTCCGAGCCCGGTGAATATCGGCAGGCTCAGCGCAAATTCGATCAGCGCGAGGCCGCTATCGTCGCGCCGTAAGTCACGGATGAACGATTTCGCGCGATTCAGCATGGTCCGGTTCCGCGTCACGAGCATGTCCTGGAAACGATGGTCTTAGTGCCCTGTTTGCCATAGGGCTGGTTCTTCAAAATGGTTTCGGCGGAAACCGTCTTGCGCTGTGACGTTCCCAGCAGAGCCCAGAGCGGAAACAACTGATCGTAGCTGACCGAAACATTGTAGACGACGACATCGCGCGCATTGCCCGCCCCCGCGGCGCCGATATCCAAATCCCATTTCAGGTTGTTGTTTTCGTCTTCATAGGCTTCGTTGTTGTCGCAGGTGCCGTTGCCATTGGCGTCGGCGAGCGTTTCGGCACGCTTCACATCGTTGTAGCTGAAATAGCTTTTGCGCGTGAACGCGACCACTCCATCGGGCACGATGCGCTTCACCTGGCTGGAAACCTCCGCATCTATCGCCGCTATGTTGCTGGGTCCGGTCTCCAGTGCGCTGGCGCGCGAGGCCTGCTGGATGGCGCCATTCAGGACTGCGCGTAGATAGACTTGGTGACCGAGATCGAAGGTGCCGATCAGGAGCAGCAAGAATGTGGGCGCGATGATCGCGAATTCGATGATGGTTGCGCCGCGCTCGTCATGCGCGAGCAACTGTCTGAAGCGCATCATTGCCTCAGCCTCAGGTCGGCGATGGAATTGGCGATCTCGGCAAAGGTGGCGTTCAAGGTTTCTGGGTTGGTCGAGACGAAAGC
Source organism: Novosphingopyxis sp. (assembly GCF_965218915.1). Classification (GTDB taxonomy): domain Bacteria; phylum Pseudomonadota; class Alphaproteobacteria; order Sphingomonadales; family Sphingomonadaceae; genus Novosphingopyxis. The sequence goes on from NZ_OZ244708.1 coordinate 1,707,651, forward strand.
GCTGTTCGCGCTTGCGCAGCTGGACAGATCGGGCGTTAGGTCGGTCGCGAACGCAACGACCCAGACACGGATACCTTTTGCCTTTGCCGCTTCGCAGACGGCGCGAAAACGTTGAGAGTGTCTTTGATACTGATTCGTTGAGCCATCGCTGGTGACCCTTCTGTCCCAATATTCGAGACCATAGGCGCTGTGATAGTAGATCGACGGTGCCAGCTCGCCATCGGTCATGAATATCATGTGCCGCGCCACGAAACTGCCGTTGTTTGGCGAAAGCCTCACATTGGCGCCGAATATGCCGTCGGGAGAACTCAGCCGCGCCCCCCAGATCATGCCGATATCGTGATAGGTGCCCCCATCCGCGGTCAAGCCGTCGGCATAAGCATCGAACTGGGATTTCGTCATCACGCTGAGCAACTGCGCTTTTTTGGGGCAGGCGGTTTGCGCTTTGGTGCCGGAATAGCTGTTATCGGTGGTCAGATTTCCGCCATTGTACCGCCAGTAGGAAATCTGATTGAAATAAGGACGCCATCCTTCTTCCGAACTGGCGGGAACGCCGTCAATATCAAGATCGAACGTACCCGATGGCGTGATGGCCTTGTTTGCAAACGCGATCGACCCGCTTGCCACGGTATCCCGTTCCTCGATACATCCGGACCAGCTGTAATCGACCGCCGCGCCGGAATCGCCGTTGTAGACCGAGATTTTCCCGCCATTGATGAAATTGGTCAGGTTCGGATAATCGACGCGGCGGTATCGCCATGCGGCAAAGTTCGCCGTGGTCGGATTGGGGTGGTCCTGCCGCTCGTAATAGCGGTCGATGGTTTCGGTAACCTTGCATTTATAGTCGCGGTAGGTCGAGGTCCTATATCGCTCAAGCGTGGCAACGACGGTCGTTTTAATGGTGTTATCGCTATTCCAGAACTGCTTAGTATAGCTGTCGCACATGGCCCGTTCGGCGTCGTTGTCATAATAATTATCCAGCGTACCGCCGCCACTGGTTCGTTGCCCGTCATATGTCCTGGTCGCGCGGGTATAGTGAATGGGAACGCGCGACTGGTAGCTATGGGTCTTATCCAGCCATGCACTGTTCTGCGTCCGGATCAACTCGCCCACATTCACGGTGCCGGTATAGGGCACGAAGGCGTAACGCATGCGAGAGGTCGTTCCGGTCTGCGCGGCGGCCAGGATACCGTAAAAATTCTTCATCGCGGAGCGCAGCGCGGCGATGCGCGTGGTCGTTCCGCCGGAACCGTCCGAGATATCCTCGTTCATCGATCCCGTGGTATCCAGCACCATCGTGATGTCGGCATTGGAAACCTCCAGCACCGCGCTGCACTCGACAGCCAGATTGATGGTCTCGCGCCCGAAAAAATACATCACGACCGTCGGCAGCACCACCGACGCCGTTCCGTTGACCGTGGTGCCGTTGTCCGGCGTGCTCGACGAAAAGGACAGGTTCTGGCTGCCCTGCCATCCCCCCCTGTAATTGGCGGTGAAAAAGCGGTTCGCCTGGGTCTGCGCGGCCGCCGTGTAGGTGCCATCGCCCACGGCCTTGCGTCCGGCCAGCACGCCCGCATCGCAGGCCTGCTGGAGCCTGGTCTTGACCATATAGCTTCGGCTGACGTCCACGCTGCCGCCGATGATCGCCAGGAGCGGAACCAGCGCGGCTGCCATCATGGCAAGCGTGTTGCCGCGCTGATCGCGCGCCAGACGGCTCAGAAAGCCGGCTATTCCCACATTTCCTGGCAGTTGGCGCATGCCGGTGTTTGCCCCTAGTACTGAACTTTCAGTCGGATGAGGGTAGGGCGAATAGGGTGTAATGGTGCAACACTGCTCAATGCTTATGGTTAACGCGCCTTTGCGATCGGCCTTGACCGGGCATTTCAAGTTCGTCGCGGCTGCGATAAGGGAACCGGATTGATGCCCGACCGTCGCACCGATAAACCTTGGGAAACGCTCGCCCTCACCACCGCCTTGGCAGAGGATCGCGAGTTGCTTGCCGTCCTCCTGGAGTTCGACCGTCGGCTGCACCGGATCGTCGAGGGCAGCAGCGAACCTATATTAGGTCAGATCAGCCTGGCATGGTGGCGCGATGTCATTAAGGCCGATGCGCCGCCCAAGGGCGAGCCGCTGATCGGGCGAATTCAGGCGCTGCGCGAAAACACTGGTTGGCCGTTCGACGCGGCGATGCTGGCGATGATCGACGGCTGGGAGGCGCGGCTGTCGGTCCCGGATGATCGCAACGCGTTTGCGGATGGAAGGGGGGCGGGGCTGTTCCGAGCTTTTGCCGGCCCCGGAGAGTGGCTAGGCCTTGAGGCGGCTGCGCGATGCTGGGCTTTGGCAGGATCGGAAAATCGCGCAAACGATGGCCCTGACATGCGTGCATTACGTAACTGGCCGCGGCGCTTGCGGCCGCTGTCCCTGTTGGCGCTGGCTGGCCGTGGGGGCGGACCACTCGCCGGGTTCCGGCTTAGCTGGCATGGCTTGACGGGCCGCTGAGCTTTGGCATGATGGAGCCGGGGGGTAACAGCGTATGAGCCGTTTCGTGGCTGGGATATTGGGGACATTGCTACTGCTGGGTGCCGGACTACTGTGGTGGCAGAGCCGTGCGCGGGAGGAAGAGCCGATCGTCGCGCCGCCGCCGCCGGAACTTGCGCCTTCAACCGATCTCCCTGATGCCGGGGACTTGGGCGATGCCCGTGGCCCCGCCCCGCCGATGCCGCCCGCCGCGCCGAAGGCCTCGCGCGAGGAGGTGCGCTTCAACCGCTACGACCGGGACCGCGACGAACTCATCACCCGCAACGAGCTCATGAGCAGCCGCACCGCCGCCTTCCGCAAGCTCGATACGGACGGTAACAATCTGCTGACCTTTGAAGAATGGGCGGTGGCGACTGGGGATCGGTTCAAGGCGGCGGATGCGGACAAGAACGGGCTGCTGACTCGTCCGGAATTTGCCACCACCGCGCCGAAGCGGGCGTCGCCAAAATGCCGCTGCTAGGCAATATTTAAGCGGGCACCATCGGCCGCATCCACTCGGCCATGTCGCGCTTGGCACGCTCGGTGTAGAACAGCTTGCGTTCCTTCTTCTTGATCCGGCCCTTGGGCGGCGGAAACAGACCGAAATTCACGTTCATCGGCTGATAGTCCGCGCGCTCCGCATCGCCCGTGATATGGCCGAGCAGCGCGCCGAGCGCGGTGGTGACCGGCGGCGCGGTAAAGCTTCGGCCGTGGATCTCCGCCGCGGTCATCAGCCCGCAGGCCAGGCCCACCGCGCTGCTCTCGACATAGCCCTCGCAGCCCGTGATCTGTCCGGCGAAGCGGATATGCGGCGCGGTCTTGAGCCGCAGCCGGTCGTCAAGCAGCTCTGGCGAATGAATGAAGGTGTTGCGATGCAGCCCGCCGAGCCGCGCGAATTCGGCCTTTTCCAGGCCGGGGATGGTGCGGAACAGCTCGACCTGCGGGCCATATTTCAGCTTGGTCTGGAAGCCGACCATGTTCCAGATCGTGCCGAGCCTGTTGTCCTGACGCAATTGCACCACCGCATGCGGCCAACGCCCGGTGCGCGGATCGTCCAGCCCGACCGGCTTCATCGGCCCGAAGCGCAACGTCTCCGGCCCGCGCTCGGCCATCACCTCGATCGGCATGCAGCCCTCGAAATAGGGCGTGTCTTTCTCCCAGTCGCGAAATTCGGCCTTTTCGCCGTCGATCAGCCCCTGAATGAATGTGTCATATTGGTCTTTGTCCATCGGGCAGTTGATATAATCCTTGCCGTCGCCCCCAGGGCCTGCACGATCCCAGCGGCTCTGATACCAGGCGATGTCGAAATCGATGCTCTCATGATAGACGATCGGCGCAATGGCGTCGAAAAAGGCAAGGCTCGACTGGCCCGTGCGCGCGAGGATGTCCTCGGCCAGGCTCGCGGCGGTCAGCGGGCCGGTCGAGACGATGGTCAGCCCTTCATCCGGCAACCGGTCGATGCGTTCGCGCACGATCTCGATATTCGCATGACTTTCCAAAGTGTTGGTAACGGCAGCGGAGAAGATATCTCGATCGACGGCTAGCGCCGATCCGGCGGGCACCTTGGCCTCGGCAGCGGCGTGCATGATCAGCGATCCCAGGCCGCGCATCTCATGATGCAGCAAGCCGACGGCGTTCGCTTCGTCATCGTCCGAACGAAAGCTGTTCGAGCATACCAGTTCGGCGAGGCCGTCGGTCTGATGCGCGGGAGTCCTATCGCCGCCGCCGCGCATTTCGGACAGGCGTACCTTGATCCCCGCCTCGGCCAATTGCCACGCCGCTTCCGATCCGGCGAGCCCGCCGCCGATGATATGCACCTGATATGTCATGCCTGCCCCCTAGCAAAGCCGGGGCCGATGCGACAATGATCGTGGGCACGAAGGAGCGGGAATATGTTCGAGGCGCGGTTTGAAGAGGATGGTAGCGTTGCGGCCCCGAGGCTGACCCCGCCCTCAGCCGACGGTCATAAATATGATCGCGGCCACGCCTTCATTCTGTCGGGGCCGCGCCATCGCACCGGCGCCGCGCGGCTTGCCGCCATGGCCTGCCTGCGGGTGGGGGCAGGGTTGGTCACACTGGTCGGCGAGGCCGCAGCGCTCGATGAACATGCCGCGCAAGTCGCCGCGATCATGCTGCGCGAGGATGACGGGGTTTGCGCCTTCATCGATGATCGCACTGGCGCGCTGGCCATGGGGCCGGGGCTGGGAGCTGGCGAGCGAACCCGGGCCAAAGTACTGGACTGGCTGGACAAAGGATTTCCAGCCGTGCTCGATGCCGACGCCTTGACGTCATTTGCGGGTGACCCCGACACGCTGTTCGCGGCGCTGCGCGACGATGTCGTGCTTACGCCGCATGCCGGCGAGTTTGCGCGGCTGTTTCCCGATATCGCCATGGACGATCGCAAGTCCGCAGTCTGCGTGGCGGCGGAGCGAAGCGGCGCCGTCGTGCTGTTGAAAGGCGCGCAAACGCATATCGCCGATCCGACGGGCCGCCATGCGGTCAATCGCCACGCCTCGCCCTGGCTGGCGACGGCCGGGGCAGGGGACGTGCTGACCGGCATGATCGCGGGCCTGCTCAGCCAGCATTTGCTCGCGTTCGACGCGGCAGCGGTGGCGGCGTGGCTGCATGGCGATGCGGGTATGCGCGGCGGTGCGGGGCTGGTTGCGGACGATCTGCCCGGTCTGATCGTAGGGACATTACAGGATTTGAGCGGGGATATAGCTGAATGAATGGCGTCACACGGACTGAGGAACATGATCTGGCCCAGGCGCGGCCCTGGCTGCTCGCAAGCCTGTTTTTCGGGATCAGCTATCTGTTCGTCGAGCGCACCGCCATGCTGGGCGGTTTCGCGATCCTGTGGAAGGGCGCCTGCGTCGGCCTGCTCATTCCTTATGTGCTGCGCTGGCGGGCGGTGCTCGACCGGCCTTTGCTGGGCATCATGCTCGGATTGTATGCGCTGGGCGACATGCTGCTCGAGATCGATCTGGTATGGGGCGCGTTCCTGTTCGTCTGCGGTCATATCGCGGCGATCTGCTATTTCTGGCGCCAGCGCCGCGATGCGCCCGATCCGAGCCAGCTGATCCTGGCGATGATCATCCCGATGGCCTCGCTCGTCATCGGCTTCTTCCTCTCGCCCAGCGCGGCGGAGGAGCCGGGTCTGCTGGTGTACATCGCCTTCGTCTCGATCATGGCGGGCGCGGCTTGGTACAGCCGCTTCCCGCGCTATCGCACCGGCATCGGCGCGCTGCTGTTCCTCGTCTCGGACCTGATCATCTTCGCGCGCGAGGGCGGCCTGCTGCCCGACAGCATCGCCGGCTGGCTGGTCTGGCCGCTTTATTATGCCGGGGTGTTCATGATCGCGACCGGCATCGTCCAGCGCTCCCGCGCAACCGCGATTGACGAGAAACCGAACTTTGCGTTATAACAGACGTTATGACGAAGCAGCTCAAACTCATCAAGGTCGGCAACAGCACCGGCGTGATCCTGCCCAAGGACGTTCTGGCGCGGCTACGCGTAGAGCAGGGCGATGACCTGTATCTGACCGAGCAACCCGACGGCCAATTCGCGCTGACGGGCTATGACGCCGATTTTGCCGAGGCGATGGATAAGGCCGAGACGATCATGCGTGAGGATCGGGACGTCCTCCGCGTTCTGGCAAAATGACCGACTGGCGCTGGCTGGACCGGCGTATCGTCGAAGCGGTTCATGATCGCCAGCTCGCCGAACATGGTGGCGGCACGGGCCTGCGCGACGAAAACGGTCTTGAATTGGCGCTTGCGCGTCCAGTAAATCAGTCGTTGTATACGCAAAAAGGCGCGGCGACCTTGGCGGCCGCTTATGCCTTTGGCATCGCGCGCAACCATCCCTTCGTCGATGGCAACAAGCGCACCGCCTGGGTCGCGGCGCGTCTTTTTCTAGCGCTCAACGATGTCGCTATCGCATTCGATAAGGCCGAAGCGACGATCATGATGCAGCGACTGGCCGCCGGCGAACTCGGCGAGGAAGACGTCGCCGCCTGGCTCGCCGAGCATTTGGTCTAGTCCTCGCTTTCGCCCTGATCCTCGCTGTCCGGATCATCTTCCTCGACATGTTCGTCGAGCGTGTCCGGGCCGGTACCGTCGTCCAGGCGCACGGCATTGGGATCGCCCTCCGCCATCTCCTCGGCGATCGCTTCCTCGGCCTCGTTCTCCGGCTCCTCGTCCTCGTCGATCCGCGCCGCGCCGACGACATGTTCGTTCCTGGCGACGTCGAACAGCCGCACGCCCGCCGAATTGCGGCCGATCACGCGCATCGAGCTAAGGCCCAGCCGGATCATCTTGGCCTGATCGGTCACCAGCATCAGCTGCTGGCCGGACACGACCGGGAAGCTGGCAACGACGGGGCCGTTGCGGCCGATATTGTCGATATTGATCAGACCCTTGCCGCCGCGGCCGATCTGGCGGTAATCATAAGCGCTCGAGATCTTGCCATAGCCATTGGCGCAGACCGTCATGATGAACTCCTCATTCTGAGCGAGATGATCCATCCGGTCCTGACCGAGCGTGCTCTCGGCCTCATTCTCCTTCCACGGCGCGGCGCGCAGATAGGCGTCGCGCTCTTCGGAAGTCGTGTCGTCGGTCCTGAGCGTGGCCATCGAGATCAGCTCATCGCCGTCGGCCAGGTTCATGCCGCGCACGCCGGTGGCGGTGCGGCTCTGGAACTCGCGCACATCGGTGGCGGCAAAGCGGATCGCCTTGCCCTCGCGGCTCGCCAAGAACACGTCGTGCTCCTCGGTCAGCAGCCGCACGCCGATCAACCGGTCATCGCTGCCCCCCCTGGTTTTATCAGGGTCGAAGCGCATGGCGATCTTGCCGCCCGTCGGGACGTTGGTGAACGCGTCCATGCTGTTGCGCCGGACGATGCCGTGCGCGGTGGCGAAGACGATGTGCAGATCGCCCCACTCGCCCTCATCCTCGGGCAAGGGCTGGACATTGGTGATGACCTCGCCCTCGCTGAGCGGCAGCAAATTGACCATGGGACGACCGCGCGTCTGCGGGCCACCTTCCGGAAGTTTCCAGACCTTTAGGCGGTATACCTGTCCCTTGTTCGAGAAGAACAGCACCGGCGTGTGCGTCGAAGTGACGAACAGTTCGGTGACCGCATCCTCGTCCTTGGTGGCCATCCCGGCGCGGCCCTTGCCGCCGCGTTTCTGCGCGCGGAAGGAAGCCAGGGCGGTGCGCTTGATATAGCCGCCATGGGTGACGGTAACGACCATCTCCTCGCGCTCCATCAGGTCTTCGTCCTCGAGGCCCTCCCAGCTCGGCGCGATTTCGCTGAGGCGGGGCGTCGCGAATTCGTCGCGGATCGCCTCGAGCTCGCCGCGCATCACGTCGAACAATTTGCGCCGATCGGCGAGGATGGCGAGAAAGCCCTCGATCTTATCGGCCAGCTCCTGGAGCTCGCCGCCGATCTCGTCGCGGCCGAGCGCGGTAAGCCGGTGCAGCCGCAGATCGAGGATCGCCTTCACCTGTCGCTCTGACAATTTATAGGTGTCGCCGTCGACCTCATGCTCGACCGCTTCGACCAGCGCGATATAGCTGGCGATCTCGGCCACCGGCCATTCGCGCGCGCTGAGCGCGGCGCGCGCGGCGGCGGGGCTGGACGAGCCGCGAATGATTCGAACGACTTCATCGAGATTGGTGACCGCGATGACCAGGCCGAGCAGCAGATGGGCCCGTTCGCGCGCCTTGTTGAGTTCGAATTTCGTCCGCCGCGTAATGACTTCTTCGCGAAACTTCACAAAGGCTTCGATGATCTCACGCAGGTTCAGCGTTTCCGGACGACCGCCCCTGATCGCGAGCATATTGGCCGGAAAACTCGATTGCGCGGGCGTGTGCCGCCATAGCTGGTTCAGCACCACTTCGGGCGTGGCGTCGCGCTTAAGATCGATGACGATGCGCACGCCCTTGCGGCTCGATTCGTCGCGGATGTCCGAGACATTCTCGATCCGCCGGTCCTTGGCCGCCTCGGCGATTTTTTCTACGAGCCCGTTCTTGCCGACCTGATAGGGGATCGAGGTGAGCACGATCGAGCGGCGCCCCTCTCCTCGATTGCCGCCGCGCGTTTCCTCCAGCTCGTGCCGCGCGCGCATCATGATCGATCCACGCCCTTCGGTATAGGCGAGCCTTGCGCCGCCCTTGCCGAGGATGATCGGCGCGGTGGGGAAGTCGGGGCCGGGGACGATCTCGATCAGTTCGTCGAGCTCGATGCCGGGATTGTCGATATAGGCCAAGGCCGCGGCGATCACCTCGCCCAGATTATGCGGCGGAATGTTGGTCGCCATGCCGACGGCGATGCCGCCCGCGCCGTTGACCAGCAGATTGGGGAAGCGCGCGGGCAGCACCTGCGGCTCCTCGCGGCTGCCGTCATAATTGGGCGTGAAGTCGACGGTATCCTTGTCGAGATCGGCGAGCAGCGAATTGGCGACCTTGGCCAGCCGCGCCTCGGTATAGCGCATCGAGGCCGGCGGATCGGGGTCCATCGAGCCGAAATTGCCTTGGCCGTCGATCAGCGTCACGCGCATCGACCAGTCCTGCGTCATCCGCGCGAGCGCGTCGTAGATCGCGCTGTCGCCATGCGGATGGTAATTGCCCATCACATCGCCGACGATCTTGGCCGATTTGCGGTAGGGCCGCCCGGCGACGAAGCCGCCTTCCTGGCTGGCATACAGTATGCGCCGGTGGACCGGTTTCAGGCCGTCGCGCACATCGGGCAGCGCGCGGCTGACGATCACCGACATCGCATAATCGAGATAGCTGGTACGCATCTCGTCGACGATCGAGATGGGGGAAATGTCGCGGGGGGGTTGGCCGGGATCGATCACGGCGCCATCGTCGCTCACAAGCGATTATCCTGATTGTTTCGGGTTGATGAAAGCCTAGGGCATCGGCGCGGCGAATGCCAGTCGGGCAGGGCTGTTTTCGGGGTTATCTACAGATTTTTGGAGGACGTACCGGGCGGCGTCACGCCGTCATGACGTCATGGCGCGATTTCCTCGCCATCCCACGCGAAGATTTTGTCGCTGTCGCCGGGCTTCAGATCGTCGAGCACGTCGAGCAATTGCAGCGCGGCGCGGCCTGGCGAGAACAGTTTGCCCTCCGCCACATTGCCCTGAAACGGTTTGGACAATGGGGTGTCGACGGTGCCCGGATGGAGCGCCACGACGATCGAGCGCTCGTTGGTGCGGCGATATTCGATGGCGAGGCTGCGGATCAGCTGGTTGAGCGCGGCCTTGGAGGCACGGTAGCCGTACCAGCCGCCCAGCCGGTTGTCCGAAATGCTGCCGACACGCGCCGACAAAGCCGCGAACCGGACGATACCGCTCGCCTTCACGATCGGCAGGAAATGCTTGGCGACCAGCGCCGGGCCGATGGCGTTGACCGCATATTGGCGCGCCAGCCAGTCGCCATCGAGATCGCGCAGCGCCTTTTCGGGGCCGCGCTCATCGTCATGGAGCAGGCCGGCGGCGAGGATGACGAGTTCGGGCTGCAGAGCCGCACAGCGATCGGCGCCGGCCCTGATACTCGCTTCATCGGTGATATCGATATGCGTATCGCCGGTGAAGGAGCGGGCGAGGGCGGTGACGGCATAGTCGCCTTCGTTCTCCAGTGCAGCGACCAGCGCCGCGCCAATGCCGCCCGAAGCGCCGATGATGATCGCGGACTTTTGCATTCCAGTTCCCAATTCCGTTCGGGCTGAGCTTGCCGAAGCCTTGCTCTTCTTTCGCACCGAGAGCCCCAAAAAGGCGATTATATACCTTGCACACCCGTTTCCTTTGTTCGTCACCCCAGCGAAAGCCGGGGTCTCGGACGGGATCGCCATGAGGCCTGAGATGCCAGCTTTCCGTGCCCTTTCGCTGGCATGACGAACAAAGAAAGGCGCAGCTATGCCGTTTCTGAATTTCCATCCGACAGGGTTTGCAAAGCACATAACCGCCCCAAAAGGGCGGTCCTTCGACAAGCTCAGGACGAACGGAACTGGGCTTGCCTAATATTTATCCGGTCGCGCGGACAAATCGCCAGCTGTCACCCTCGGACCCATCCTCGACGTACCGATAGCCGTCGCTGTCGAACTCTTTCAGCGCCTCGGGATCCTCCAAGCGATGCTCGCAGATATAGCGCGCCATCATGCCGCGGGCCTGCTTGGCGGCGAAACTATTGAAACGCAGGCCCTTGGGACCGTCTTCTCTAAAATCGATCGAGATCAGGCGGGCCGCGCGCACGGTTTGCGATTCCTCGACCGCGGCATAATATTCCCGGCTCGCCAGATTGATTATGACGCCCGATCCTTCGGCATCGAGATCGTCCGCCAATATGTCGGCGATATCCTTGCCCCAGAAATCGGTCAGCCTGTCGTATCGCGGCGCCCAGCGCGTGCCCATTTCCAACCGATAGGGACGGATCTCGTCGAGCGGGCGCAGCAGGCCATAGAGGCCGGACAGGATGCGGACATGATCCTGCGCGAAATCGATCGTTTCACGGTCGAGGCTTTTCGCCTCGAAGCCGGTGTAGACGTCGCCGGCGAAGGCGTAGATCGCGGCGCGCTCGGGCTGGTCCCAGAAATCGCGGAACCGCGCGTAATTGAGCGCGGTCAGCTTGTCCGAGATGTGCATGATGCCGGACAGCTTCTTTTTCGTCAAATTCGATGCGGCCGACACCAGCCGCCTCGTTTTCGCATCCAGCCTGGGGACGCTCGTATCGTGATCGGGCAGTTCGCTGTTATAATCCAGCGTCTTGGCGGGGGAAAGCAGGGCAAGCATGGCCGCAATCCCTAACGCCTCGCCGCGACATCGCAACCCATGCCTGCAACCAGCACCGGCATTGCGGCGTTCAAACACTATTCAGCCGCTTCCCTTCATTTAGAGGACAAGCAAAGCTTCTTCGGGGAAGTGAAGGACATCAACGGCTTGAACGGGATAATTCAGCCGAAATGGGAAGGAAAGACATGAAACGCATTTCATCAAAGGCTTTGGCCATGATATTGGCCGGTTCGTTGACGGCCGTAATGCCGACCGCTGCCCAGGCTGCGAAGAAAAAAGAAGAGGCGGCGCAGACCGAACAGCGTGTTCCGAGCCCGACCAAAGCCTATGCCGAAGGCTATAACAAAACGGTCAATCTGTTGCAGGCCGGTGATTTTGCCGGAGCGAAGACCGCTTACGACGCAAGCGCAGGCTCGGTCACGGCACCGAACGATATGTATTGGGCGGGCAACGTAGCGATCCAGTTAGGCAGCAAGACCAGCGATCAGGCTCTGCAAAAAAGCGGCATTCAGATGGTTCTCGACAGCGGCCTTGCCAGTCCGGAAGAAAATTCGCGCTATTCCTTTTTCGCCGGCCAGTTCGCCTATCAAGATAAGGATTATGCCAAGGCTGTTGAATATTTGCAGCGGGCTTACGAAGCGGGTTACCGCGATAATGATATTGCGACAACTTTGGCCGAGGCAAACAACAATGCCGGCGATAGCGCTGCCGCACTCAAATGGTTGAACACGGCGATCGACGATCGAAAGGCTGCAGGCCAGACGGTGCCGGAAAATTGGTTCAAGCGTGGCGCTGCGCTGGCTCTCGATGCGAAGAATGGCACCGAGGCGTCGATTTGGCTCGGGCGTCTGGTCCAGGCTTATCCCGATCAGACCAACTGGCGCGATACCTTGGTGGTCTATCGCGACGGGGTGAACCTCACGACGCAGGAAAATCTCGATTTGATGCGTCTGATGCGGCAGGTCGGCGCGCTCAAAAGCGAGCGTGATTATGGCGAATATGTCGATGCCGCCGATCCGCGTCGGCTACCTGGCGAGGTCGTCGCGGTGATCGACGAGGCTTCGGCGAATGGCGTATCGAACAGCACCTATCTGAACGAACAGCGCAAGGTGGCGCAGGGCAATGTCTCGGGCGACAAGGCGGGGCTTGCCGGTGCGGAGAAGGATGCCCGCTCCGCATCGACCGGCAAGACGGCAGCCGTCACCGCCGACGCCTATCTGGGTTATGGCGACTATGCGAAGGCTGCCGATCTCTACACCGTCGCACTGGAAAAGGGCAGCGTCGATGCGGACGAGATCCACACGCGCCGTGGTATCGCCCGCGCGCAATCAGGTGACAAGTCCGGTGCGATGGAGGATTTCGACGCAGTTCAGTCAGGAAACCGCGAAGCGATCGCCGACTACTGGAAGCTTTATCTCGAAAAGGGCACCACTGCGGCGGTTGCAGCGGCCGCTGCTGCGAGCTGAGCAATAGCTACGATATAATGAAAACGGCCTCGCTTTCGGGGCCGTTTTCACGTTGGCAGTTTCAGCCCAGTTCCGAGGGAATCGGCACGCCCGGCATATCCTTGACCGTGCGGATGGTGAGCGAGGTTTTTACGCTCGACACATTGGGCGCGCTGGTCAGCTTGCCGGTGAGCAATTGCTGGAAGCTCTGCAGATCGTGGCTGACGATTTTCAGGATGAAATCGATTTCGCCGTTCAGCATATGGCATTCGCGCACTTCGGGCAGCGCGCATACATGGTCTTCGAAGGCGCGCAGATCGTCCTCGGCCTGGCTCTTCAGGCTGACCATCGCGAACACGGTGATCGAATAGCCCAACTGCGCGGGATCGACATGCGCGTGATAGGCGCGGATCACGCCGGCCTTTTCCAGTGCGCGCATGCGCCGGAGGCATGGCGGCGCGGTTAGCCCGACACGCTGCGCCAACTCGACATTGGTCATCCGGCCGTTCTTCTGGAGCTCGGCGAGCAGTTTCAAATCTATGTCGTCAAGATGGATGGCAGCCATTACCTGTTATCAGACCCCCCTAAATGGTCTGTTCCTTATAATTTAATTATCCGCCATTGCAATTGTCCCATCTCAGGGCGGGGTGCATAAGCGGCTTTCGGATCGTGGCGGGCCGCGCTACCGGTCAGTGCAACGAGCCGGCTGGCCAGCTTCGAGCAACAGGAACCCCGACGTGCGCTTCGACGATCGTCTTAAAACTGCGTTGTCTGGCCTTCAATCCGGCCATGCGGTGACGCAGTGGCGTCAGTTGATCGATGTGCTCGCGCAGCGGCCCGCGGGGCAGGACAGCACCGATGTCGCCGTTGGCCTGGCCCGCCTCCGTCAGCTTTATCCGCATGTCGGTGAAACGGTACGGGCCGAAAGCGTGCGCGGTCTGTCGGGGCGTCTGCGGTCGCCGCCGCTGGTGCGCTTCCTATGTTCGGACAGGCCGTCCGTGGCGGCCGAGGCGGTGCGCGCCGCGCGGCTCGATGACGAGGATTGGGCGGCGATGGTGCCCGGCCTGCCGACCCGCGCGCGCGGCTTTCTGCGCCAGCGCGCCGACATCGGTCATGCGACGACCCGTGCGCTCGGTGCCTGGGCGCATGCGGATTTCGTGCTCCCCTCAGCCGATGCTGCGCAAAGCGAAAGCGCAAAGCAGCCAATCGCCGCAGCAGAGCGGCCGAACGCCCGGCGTTCTCCCTTCGATGACGATTTCGCCCCGGCCATCGAAGGCGAATCGCGGTCGCAGATCAGCGCGCTGGTCGATCGCATCCGCAATTTCCAGCGCGCGCGCGAACATGCCGAGGCGCCGCAATTGCCGCTCGAGGGCGGCAGCCTGGCCGAGGGCGAACTCCCGGCCCAGCGCTTTACCTTTGAAACCGACGCGCGCGGGATCATCCGCGATGCCGAGGGCGTGCCCGTGGGCGCCGTTACGGGCGTGTCGATCGCGCAGGAAGCCTATGAAGAGGATCCCGGCCCGGACGCGTTCGCCGCCGCCGCCTTCCGCCAGCGCATGCCGATCGCGGGCGCGCGGATGCGGCTGACCGGCGCCCCGATGGTGACGGGAGACTGGCGCATCCAAGCCGGACCCGTGTTCGACGATCTGGACGGGCGCTTCATCGGTTTCAGCGGGGTCATGCGCCGACCCCATGCCGCCGACGACGCCAGCATTAGCGTGCGAGGAAGCGAGGAGACCGGCGACCAGATGCGTCAGCTCGTCCATGAACTGCGCACGCCGCTGAACGCGATCATCGGGTTCGCCGAGATCATCGAGCAGCAATTGTTCGGCCCCGTCTCGACCGGCTATCGCGCGCTGGCCGAGAGCATCCTCGACGACGCGCGGCGGCTGCTTTCGGGCTTCGACGATCTGGATCTCGCCGCGCGAATCGAGACCGGGCGGCTCGAGCGGGATGACGGCGTGACCGAAGCGGGCTGGTTGCTCGGCCGCATGGCGGATCGGCTGCAGACGCTCACCGACATGCGCGGCGTCTCGCTTCATCTGCGCAAGGCGGAGACGGTACGCGCCTTCGCGCTCGGCCAGCAATCGGCCAAGCGGATCGTGACGCGGCTGGTCTCGGCGCTGGTGATCGGCTGCGAACGCGGCGAGCGGATCGATTGCACCATTCGCACCAGAATCGGCCTCGAACCGGCCAATCTGATCGACATCTCCCGTCCCAAAAGGCTGATGGCTTGCAGCGAAGAGGAGTTGCTGAGCACGGAGAGCAGCATCGACGATGCCGGCGGACCGTTGCTCGGCCTCGGCTTCTCGCTGCGCCTGGTGCGAAACCTTGCGCGGGCGGCTGGCGGGGATTTACGTTTCGAAGAGGAGTCGCTGTTATTGCGGCTTCCGGCCGTCAAGGAACGGCTCGGCCGCGAGGGTGCAGGCCGGATCGACTGACGGAGCAAGCCGGCATATGGACCAACGCGAACCGCCCTGCGATCCGCGCTGGCCGCTCGGCGATGGCGTGCCGGTCGATTTCGGTCCGAAGTGGCGCCCGCGCTTCATCGTAACCATCGATACCGAAGAAGAGTTCGACTGGAACGGTCCGTTCACGCGCGATGGTCACGACCTGCAGCATGTCGCCGCGATGCCGCGCTTCCAGCGGTTTTGCGAGCATCACGCGGTGCGGCCGATCTATCTGGTCGACTATCCGATCGCGACCGATGGCGCGGCGGCCGAGATGCTGTCGGGCTGGTGCAGGGGGGGGCAGGCCGATGTCGGCGTGCAGCTGCATCCATGGGTCAGCCCGCCGTTCGAAAAAGCGGTCTCGGTCCATAACAGCTATGCTTGCAACCTTCCGCCCAATCTCGAACGCCGCAAATTCGCCGCGCTGTACGAGGCGATCGAGCGCCATGTCGGCGTCGAATCGAAAATCTACCGGGCGGGCCGGTACGGGGCGGGACCGGCGAGCCCGGCGATCCTCGGCGAATTCGGACTCGACTGCGACAGTTCGGTGCGCAGCCTGTTCGACTATCGCGGGCAGGGCGGGCCGGATTATTCCGGAGCGCCGCTTGCGCCATACTGGCTGAAGCGCGGAACCCTCGCCGAACTGCCCGTGACCAGCCTGCTATCCGGGCTTTTGGGACCGAAGGGGGCGGGGCTGTTTCATGCGAACGGGACACGGCCCAATCTGCGTGCGGTGCTGAGCCGTCTGGGGCTGGTCGAGCGCATCGCGCTGACGCCGGAGGGCATATCGGCGGGCAAGGCGGTGGCGGCGGTGGACGCCGCGTTGGCGCAGAAGCTGCCGCTGCTCGTCTTCTCCTTCCACTCGCCCTCGCTCGCGCCGGGCTACACGCCCTATGTCCGCAGCACAGCCGATCTGGAAACGTTCTACGCCTGGTGGGAAACGGTCTTCGCGCATTGCGCCGCGCGCGGCATCGCGCCGATCACTCTGGATGCGCTTCGAACAGGGCTGCATGCCAAGGCGCTTGCGTCCGGTACGCGCCCTCAGCTAACGGCGGAGACGGTTGGGGCCTGTAGCTCAGTTGGTTAGAGCTGGCCGCTCATAACGGCTAGGTCGGGGGTTCGAGTCCCTCCGGGCCCACCAATCTCCCAGCACGAGCGACGGTCGAGCCGATCCATAAAGCCTCCGTCATTCCGGACTTGATCCGGGATCCAGGGCGATATGACACTGCGGCTTGGCCCTGGATTCCGGGTCGCGCCCGGAATGACCCACATGGCGTCAGGTCTGTGGGGGGCAAGCTTACCCCAACCGCCGCCGGTTGGCTTTCACCTTGCCCGAATAATGGCGCATCACCTGACGCGATCCGGTGGCAAGATCGCTCGAAATACGGCCGGTCAGGAGCTTCGTTTGAAGCTCGGCCATGGCCTGCATCTTTTCTTCGATCATGATCCGCGATTCGCTCTCTCCCGCCGCGCCGCCCGCGGCGATCTTCATCATGCGCAGGCCCATCACGGACCACATCTCGAAGCCGAGCGCCCAGGCTTCCACGCCCGCGGCCATCCAGTTTTCATTCTGCCGTTTCGTCATGGAATATGTCCTGCCGCTCACGCATGAAGAGAGGTTTTCTCCCTCTAACAGATGAGCGTCAACCGCACCAAGAAAAATGCTGCAGTGCGAAAACTTAGATTTTGGCGATTATGTGCTTTGCAAACCCAGTCGGATGAAATTCAAAACGGCATGGCTCCGCCTTTCTTTGTTCGTCATGCCAGCGAAAGCTGGCATCTCAGGCCTCATGGCGATCCCGCCCGAGACCCCAGCTTACGCTGGGGTGACGAAAAAATGAAACGGGCAAACCCAGTCGGATGGAAATTCCGAACGGCATGGCTCCGCTTTCTTTTCGTCATGCCAGCGAAAGCTGGCATCTCAGGCCTCATGGCGATCCCGCCCGAGACCCCAGCTTTCGCTGGGGTGACGAAAAAAGGAAACGGGTGTGCAAGGTACATAATCGCCTAGATTGGCGATTATGTGCTTTGCAAACCCAGTCGGATGGAATTCCAAACGGCATGGCTCCGCCTTTCTTTGTTCGTCATGCCAGCGAAAGGGCACCCAGCAAAGTAGTACTTTGTTGGGACCCGGAAAGGGCACCCAGCAAAGTAGTACTTTGTTGGGACCCGGAAAGCTGGCATCTCAGGCCTCATGGCGATCCCGCCCGAGACCCCAGCTTACGCTGGGGTGACGAAAAAATGACGCTGGGGTGACGAAAAAGGAAACGGGTGTGCAAGGTACATAATGGCCTAGATTTTGTCGGCGTAGATCAGACTGCCCGGCGGCAGATCGTCCATTACCTCGGGCAAGTCGTGCGCGGAAAAGGCGAAGCAGCCCTGGCTGCGGCCGAGCTTCTTCTGGCTGGCGACGATGGCGGGTTCGGCATACCAGGCGTTGTGGATAACTATGGCGCGTGCGCGCGCGGTGCGGTTGCTCGCGTCGAGTCCGTCGAGCCGTTCGGCGCGTCCATATCTGCCATCGTAGACCTCGGCGGTGCGATAGGCCCCGCGCGAGGTGGCGTTGGAACCGTCGCGATCGGAAAAGCGATCGAGATAGCCGTCATGATCGGGGTCGGACCCGCTGCCATGGGTGACGCGCAGCGCATGGGCGGTGCGCCGTTCCAGATCGACGATGTAGAAGCGCGGGCTGCTGCTGTGCGCGGCGTAATCGACGATGCCGATGCGCCGCGTCTGCGCGAGTTCGCCGCGATGCCGGGCGAGCGAGTCGATCGCTTTCGCCAGCAGTTTCTGCGGCACCCCGTCGATGTGCGGCGAAACGCCGGATCGCGCCGGCGCCGCATGTACCGCCAGGGGCGTTTCGGCGTGGAGCGCGGCAGGCCGGACCGCTATGGTCCGGTCTGCCGTAGCGAAAGCAGTCCCGCGGTCGGTGGTGCTCGCCTCGGTCGGGATGGCGGTGGCGGCCAGCGCAACGGTGCCGAGCAGCGCCAGCGCGCCCGCGCAAACAGCGGTCCAGTTTCTGAAACTCATCGGGCCTCCGAATGATCGTCGAAATCGCGCCTGAACCTCGGCTCGGCGGCATATACCATAAATGCCGGAAATCGGCGCATGTCATAAAGGGCAAACCATATGACGGCCGCCCGTGCTGGGGCTTGGCTACCGATCCCGCCTTAACCTCGGCTTAAAGCGTGGCCGCGCGGTCGGCCGGGGTCTTGCCGTCCAGCTTGCGCAGATCGTTGTGCATGGCGGTGGCGGCCACCGCGCCATGACCCATGGCGACGCTGATCTGGTCGAGCGCGGCGACGATATCGCCCGCCGCGTAAAGCCCCTCCGGCTCGAGCCGCTGATGCCGGTCGGTCGGCACGCAATCCTCGTCGGCCAGCGAGATATGCATCGCGTCGAGCAGTTCGCAATTGCCGGTCGAACCCAGCGCGGGGTAGAGCGTGTCGAAGCTCTGCTCGCCGCCATCCGCAAAGGCCACGCGTACCTTGCCGCCCGAAAAATCGAACGCCGAGACCGGGCGCGGCTCCACCGGTACGCCCGCCTTGTCGAGATCGGCGCGGTCGCCCGCGTCGAGATCGGTGGCGACCAGCGTCAGCAGCGCCACCTGGTCGCTATAGGTACTGAGAAAGAGCGCCTCGGCCACGCCGTGCCCGTCGGCGCCGAGCACGGCGATGCGTTGCCCTTTCGCCTCATAGGCGTCGCAGATCGGGCAATAGCGCAGCAGTCCGGCGGCTAGCGCGGCATCATGCGCCGCCTGTTCGATCGGCGGGCGGCGGTTCACCACGCCGGTGGCGATCAGTACCGCGCGGGAATGGATCGCGCCCTCGGCGGTTTCGAGCCGGAAGCCCTCGCCATCGCGGCGCATGGCGGTGACCGTGCCGCCGCGGATATCGGCGCCATATTGCGCGGCCTGTTCGCGCATCCGGCGGAGCAGTTCGGGTCCCGCGATGCCCTCCGGAAAGCCGGCATGATTGTGCGAGCGCGGGATCATCGCGGCGCGGCTGCCGCCGGCATCGATCACGGCGACCTGGCGGCGGAAGCGCGCGAGATAGATCGCCGCGGTCAGCCCCGCCGGACCGCCGCCCACCACCACGCATTCGATCCGCTCGGTCATCGCTTCGCTCTACGCCCGCGCGGCGCAAGGGCAAGCGCAATGATCGCGCGCCCGAAAATGCTTGTCGCTCCGCGCCCGCGAAGCTAGGGGCGGGCGCAGTCGGGGAGTGGCGCAGGCTGGTAGCGCACCTGGTTTGGGACCAGGGGGTCGCAGGTTCGAATCCTGTCTCCCCGACCATCTTTTCAACGGGATCGGACGACAACGCTGCCGGCGACTCGTCATAGGCCCGAACGCTCTTGTTCGCGTGCATGAACCTTTACCCATGTTCGTTCGCTTCTATGGTCATTCGACGAGGTGACGACAGGAGAGCGAGCGATGTGCGAGCGTGACGATCTGGCCCGGACGGGCCGCGCCGGAAGATTCGACTGGAGCCCGAACCGCCGCCAGTTCGCCGCGCTGGGCAGCATGGCCGCGCTCGCGGCGTGCGCGACCGGAACCACCGGCATGGCAGCGGATGCCTTGCTGTCCGAGGGCTCGGTCAGCGTCGCCACCGCCGACGGCACGATGGACGCCTTTTTCGTGCGCCCGTCCTCCGGGAAGCATCCCGCGATCCTGATGTGGCCCGACATCGCGGGGCTGCGCGATGCGTTCAAGGTGATGGCGCGGCGGCTGGCGGGGCAGGGCTATGCCGTGCTCGTCGCCAACCAATATTACCGGTCTAGCAAAGCGCCGCAATTCAGCGATTTCGCCGACTTTCAGGCCAATGACGGGTTCGCCAAGGCGGGCGAGATGCGCAAGGCGCTCACCCCGGACGCGGTCATGCGCGACGCCACGTCGGCGATCGGCTGGCTCGATGCGCGCGGCGAGGTCGATACCGCCAAGGGCGTCGGCACCAACGGCTATTGCATGGGCGGGCCGTTCACCGTGTTCACCGCCGCCGCCGTTCCGGCCCGTGTGCGCGCCGCCGCCTCGCTGCATGGCGGCGGGCTGGTCAAGCCGGACGATCCGCTAAGCCCGCACAAACTGCTCGGCCGGACGCAGGCGAGCTATCTGTTCGCGATCGGCCAGAATGACGACGAAAAGGACCCCGAGGCCAAGACGGCGCTGCGCGCGGCCGCGGCGGAGGCGAACCGCCCGGCGGAGGTCGAGGTCTATCCCGCCGATCATGGCTGGACGGTGATCGACAGCCCGTCCTACGAACAGGCCGCCGCCGAGCGCGCCTGGGGCCGGATGAGCGCGCTGTACGAACGCGCGCTCTAGGCAGGGTAAGGTCAGACCGGGTCTATCCGAACCGTTCGTGCCCCGGCGAAGGCCGCGGCCCATCATTTGAGGGCGCCTGCCGGGCTCCGGCCTTCGCCGGAGCACAGTTTGTGCAAGGATATCGTCGGTTCAGCCTCCCGCGCTGCCGGGCTCAATCGACCGCGATGACGTTATCGTCGGAATCGCGGTCGATATAATAATTATACGGATCGACCCCGGCAAAAGCGGGCTTTTCGGCGCTCGTCACCAGGATTTGCTGCTTGCCGCTACGTAGCGGACGGCGCTCCATCGCTATCACGTCGGACGATGCGAACACGCCTTCGCCGGGCTTGGCCTCGAACAGGCCGATCTCGATCGCCTCGTTCAGCGGCGCCTGCTTCTCCGCGCCCTTGCCGTCGGCATAATATTTCGCGGCGTCCAGCGTCAGGGTGGTGGTCCAGCTGCCGTCCGTATTCTTGACCGATTTGGCCTCGTCCGCCTTCAGGTCGTAGAGGGTGATCCGCTCGAACAGGTCGGTGATCAGCTTTTGCTGCTCGGGCGTCCTGGCCTCCTTGCGGAACTCGGCGATCAGGTCGAGCGAGCGCGGATAGGGCGCGCTCTTGAAGCGGAAGCGCCGGACGAAGCGCGCGAGCGCCCGGTCGACCGCATCCTCGCCCAGCCGCTGCTGCAACAGATACATGACCAGCGAACCCTTGCGATAATGGATATAACCCTGGTCCTCGACACGGTAGAGCGGCAGTTCCTCGACCACTTCGCCCTTGCGGCTGCCCAGATAGCTGTCGAGCTCGTATTTCAGGAAGCGGCGGATCTTGTCGGGACCGTAGAGTCGCTTCATCACCATCAGCGCCGAATATTGCGCCAGCGTCTCGGACATGGACGTGGCGCCCTGCATGCCGGCGCCGACCACCTGATGCGCCCAATATTGGTGCGCCAGTTCGTGGGCCGTGACGTAGGAGACATAGTCGATCGTGTCGGGATCGCGCACGTCGGCGGCAAAGCCGATGCTCTCCGAATAGGGGATGGTCCCGGCAAAGGCCTGCGCGAAGCTGCTGTAGCCGGGAAATTCGATGATCCGCGCGTAATCGAATTGATAGGGCCCGAAATTCTGGCGGTAATAATCGAGCGACGTCTTCATCGCGTCGAGCATCCTGGGCACGTTCCATTCGTGCTTCGGGTCGTAATAGACCGACAAACGGATGCCGTCGTAATTCTCATGCGCCTCGGCATAAGCGGCCGACTGGACCGAGAAGAAATTGAGGATCGGCGCCGGGCTGACGAAGGTCGCGATCCGGCGATCGCCCCTGGTCACGTCGGAAACCTTGTTGCCCGGCGCGATCGGCACCTGATCGGCGTCGGTGCTGATCGTGATGCGCGAATTCACCCAGTCGGCGCGAATATAGTTTTCACGCTGCGCCGCGGTGTCTTCCAGCTTGGGCGGTCGCAATTCGTCGGGCAGGCCCTGCCGCCGCCGCTCGGTACGGTCGCTCAGCAGCGAATTGCGATCCATGCCGACGATCGGCGCGAACACGAAGTTGTTCACGAAGCTGCCATTGGCCACCAAATCGGTGTCCGGCCCGCCGTTCTTGAAGCCGCGCCGCCAGACGGTCGAACGGAAATCCAGCCGCGTCGTCTGGCCGGGCATCAACGGCCGGTCGAAAGTGAAGATACGATACTGGTCGCCCTTGTCGTAGGCGGTCAGGCGGGCGCCGGCGAGCGCCAGCTTGCTGAAATCGACGGTGATGTCGCCTTGGCGCACATGCACCTGTTCGATCGGCACATCGGTTTCGTTGCGCAGCGAATAGCGGCCTGTCACGTCCATGCGGCGCTGCTCCGGATAGAGCGCGACGTCGAACGCGACGTCGGTCACCACCGGGCGCGGCAGATTCTCGTATTTCAGATATTTGCGCTCGTAATCGGCGGTCTGCCGCTCGGTCTCTTCGTCCGTCCGATATTGGTTGAGCTCCTTGATGTTGTGATGAATGACGATCCCGCTGCCGACCATTCCGGCCACGGCCAGCGCCGCGATGATCGCCGAAGCCGGGCTCAGCCGCCGGCCGAGCCCGGCGAAGCGCGGACGCACCGCGACCACGGTACCGCGCGGCCAGACGAGATGCGCGATCACCAGCAGCAGCATGCCGAAGCACAGCCAATACAAGCGTCCCCACATCGCGCCGACCCAGAAACCGCCAGCCCCGTTCATGTCGCTGAGCGGTTCCCGAGGCCCGCCGCCATATATGTAGAGCATGTCGGTATAACCGAGGTTCGACAGAAACACCCGGCTCAAGAACCAGACCAGCATCAGGCCCCAGCCGATATATTTGTTCGGGCTGACGACCTGCGCGAACACCGCCAGGATCGCGATCAGCAGCAGGTCGAGGCTTTGCGGCAACACATACCATGCCAGATAGGCGCCCAAGTCGATCTGTTCGGCGCCGCGGATCAGTTGATAGACGATGCCGGTCAGCATACCCGTGATCGTCATCGTCAGCAGCACGGCGAGGATCGCGAGGATTTTCGGAACGAAGATCACCCAGCCCGGCGTCGGAGTGCTGTCGACGATCTCGCTGATACGGGTGTCGCGCTCTCGCCAGACCAGTTCGCCGCCGTAGAACACCGCGACGATCAGGATAAAGACGAACATGCCGACCATCACCGTGGTGATCACGTCGGCGGTGAGCGGATAGGACGGCGTACCGTAGGTGGTTTGCGAGAAATAGAGCGCCGAGGCGGTGTAGATCAGCGCGATCAGCAAGAGCACGATCAGCCCGGGGCTCTTCAGCACCAGCAGGATTTCGGTCTTCAGTCGAAGCCAGAATTGCGCGGCGATGATCCCGGCGCCCTTGCTCGTGATGACCGTGCGTCCGCCGATTGCGGGGGTGACGGCCGCGGCCTTGGCGAGCTTGCGGTCCTTGCGCGCGATCCGGCGCAGGCGGCGCTTGGAGGGCGCGCGCTCGGTCATGCTGAAGCGCCACCAGGTGATCCCCAGGAACGCGCCGCTCAACGCCAGCACGAAGATACGGTTGAACAGCAGATTGCCCGTCAACGGGAGCAGGCGGCTGTTCATCTCGTCGGCCGTCCAATATCGCGTGACTTCGCTCACCGCGCCCACCGCCATCGGTTCGAACCGGGCGAGCAGATCCTGATATTCCGGACGGCCTCCCAACACGCCGGTGACGATCAGATAGCCCATCACGAACACGAGCACGCCGATATAGCTGGCCAGCATCGACCGCGTGGTCGTCGCCAGCGCGAACAACAGGGCCGAGGAGAGCAGGAGGTTGGGAACGGCGATGATCAGGTACGGCCACGCATAAGCCGCCAGGCCGCCGGGACCCAGCGTCTCCGCATCGACCCAGGGCATCGCGGCGCCGATGGCGATGCCGAGCGGTAATGCCAGATAGCCCACTATCGCGATGGCTAAACCGCCTAGGAAGCGCCCGGCGAGAAACTGGCCGCGCGTGACCGCCGTCGCGCGGATCATCGGTCCGAAACCGGTCACGTCGTCGCGGATCACCGCGTTGGCGACGAAGGAGGTGATCACGAACAGGTAGAACAGCCCCATGAGCGCGAGGGCAAAGGCGATCGCGTAGGGCGAATTCTCGTGCACCGATCCGGGCGTGCCGATGCTGACGTTCGCGCTCGCGGACAGGCCGAAGCCGAGCAGGAAGAAGATCGCCACCGAAACCCAGAACACCGGGTTCTTCAGCTGGTAGCGCAGTTCGAAGCGGGCGATGGAAGCGAACAGCATGGCGCGCGTCCGATCAGGCGGCTTGAGCGGCGGCAGCGGGGCGGCGCGCGTCGGCGAGAGTGGTGAAATAGACGTCCTCCAGCCCACCCTGCACGGCCTCGAAGCCCTCCGGCCGTTCATCGCTCAGCACGTGGACGATGATGCGGCCGGCGAAGAAGCGGTGCGAGATGATTTCGTGCGAGGCTTTATAATCGTCGAGCCGATCGTGATCGATGGTGCGCTGCCACACGCGGCCACGGGTCGATTCGATCAACTCGCGCGGCGCGCCTTCCAGCTGCACGCGGCCGCCCGCCAGCACCGCCATGCGCGGGCACAGATCGGCGACGTCGTCGACGATATGGGTCGAGAGGATAACCACCACATTCTCGCCGATCCCGGCGAGCAGGTTGAGGAAGCGGTTGCGCTCTTCCGGGTCGAGCCCGGCGGTCGGCTCATCGACGATGATCAGTTCGGGATTGCCGATCAGCGCCTGGGCGATGCCGAAGCGCTGGCGCATACCGCCGGAAAAGCCCGCGATGGCCTTGCCGCGCACGCCCCACAGGTTGGTCTGCTCGAGCAGCGTCTCGACCACCGCCTTACGGTCCGCTTTGCCGCTGATCCCTTTCAGCACCGCCATATGATCGAGCATCTGATAGGCGGAGACGCGCGGATAGACGCCGAAATCCTGCGGCAGATAGCCCAGCGTCTCGCACAGCTTCTCGGGCTCGGCGAGCACGTCGATGTCGCCGAAGCGGATGCTGCCCTCGGTCGGCGCCTGCAGCGTGGCGATGGTGCGCATCAAGGTGGACTTGCCCGCCCCATTGGGGCCGAGCAGCCCGTACATGCCGCGCGGGATCGATAGAGTCACATCGTCGAGCGCGCGCGTTCCGCCCGGATAGACATGGCTGACGCCGGTGAGTTCGAGCATGATGGTCCCCTGATTTTTTGTCGGGGACAATATGCCTGCATGGCCCGCGGATGGGAAACGCGTTGGTCGAATCGAGGCTGTGCTTCGCCGAAACGAACCGGCGGTTATGGCCGATCGTCCGGCTGCCGAATTCCGTCGCCATCCGCTTGCTGCCCCGCATAGATCGCGGCGGCGGTTTCGGCGCGGTGCTCCGAAATCGCCTTGGCGCTGTCCTCTTCGACGATGCGCGCCGCCTCGTCGGCGGCTTCGTCCAGCGTCCGGGCCTGGGCCTCGATCCGGGCCTCTTCGTTCGGATCGGGACCGCTGAGATCGGGGTCGGCGGCCTTTTCGCTACAGGCGGCGAGCAGCGCCAGCGCTATCAGGCACAAGCTCCGCACCGCTCACTGCCCTTCCGCATGGCTTTCTTCGCCGGCCACGATCGCGCCGTCATGATTGGCGGCGATCTGCAGCACGGTGGTCCACGCGGCGACATTCTGCGCGATCTGCGCGGGATCGACCTTGTCGAGCGTGTCGTCGGGGGTGTGGTGCAGGTCGAAATAGCGCGTGCCGTCTTGCGCCAGATCGATCACCGCGGGCTTTGCCGCCGCGATGATCGCGTCGACATCGGTGCCGCCATGCGCGCTGGCATCGCCGCGCTCGATGCCCAGCGGCGCGAGCGCCAGCGTCATCTCCTCCTTCAGCGCTTCGTCGGCCAGGTTGAAATCGACCTTCCATACGCGGTCCGCGCCGAAATCCGATTCCATCGCCAAGGCGTGGGGCTGGTCTCCATATTTCTTGCCATAAGCCTCGCCGCCGAACCCGCCGACTTCTTCCGCGCCCGCCCAGAGCAGGCGGATGGTGCGGCGCGGCTGCCCCATGGCCATCACCCGCTTGGCCGCCGCGGTGATGATTCCGCAGCCTGCGGCATCGTCGATCGCCGACGGCGAGAGGTCCCAGCTGTCGAGATGGCAGGCGATGACGATCGGCGGCAGGCCGGGGTCCGCGCCCGGCACCTCGGCGATGACATTGCCGCTTTCCCGCATGCCCAGATCTTTCGGCGTCAGCACCAGTTTCATCCGCACCGGCCGGCCCAGCGCGACCAGCCGCTCCAGCGTATCGGCGTCGGGATTGCTGATCGCGCCCGCCGGAATATGCTTCACGCCCTCGTCGAACGTGGTGCCGCCGGTGTGCGGGTTGCGATGATGATCGGTGCCGACCGATCGAATCACGATCGCCGAAGCGCCCGCCCTTGCCGCGAAATTGGGGCCGCGCCAGCGCACCGGTCCGGCAAAGCCATAGCCCGATCCGTCCTGCGTCGCGCGCATGTCGTGCGTCACGAACGCGATCTTGCCGGTGAGGCTGCCCGCGGGCGCGGCCATGAGGCGCGACAGGCTGGGGAAATAGGCGATCTCGCCCTCGATGCCCGCGTCGCCGGTCGATCCGCTGGTGCCGAGCGCGGCGATATGCATGTCCTGCGGCGCGGGCGAGAGCACCTCGGCGGTTTCCTTGCCGCGCACCCAGGTCGGCATCCGGTAGGTTTCGATGCGGACGTTGGCGAAGCCCAACTCGGTCAGCTTTTTTTCGGCCCAGGCCCGCGCGCGCGCCTCGTCCTCGGTTCCGGCCATGCGGTGGCCGACTTCGGTGACCAGCCCCTCGGTGATCGCATAGGCGAGATTGTCGTCCATCGCTTCCTGCTGCATCGGCGTTAGGTTGCGCATGTCCGCTTGCGCGAAGGCCGGCGCGGCGGTGGCGAGGAGAAGGGCGGCGAGAGCTGTATGTCTGATCATGGATGCAGGGCTTATCGGCCCGCGCGCCGCTTGCCAAGGATGGTTGATGCCGGGTCGGTGGATCGCTACTTGGCACTCAACTCATTCCACCATCGTCATCCCAGCGAAAGCTGGGATCTCCGGCCAGATCGAATTTCCGGATCGCCCGAGATTCCAGCTTTTGCTGGAATGACGAACCAAGAAAGCAATATTATGGCCGCCCAGTACAGCTTCGTGATGAAGAACCTGACGAAGACCTTTCCCGGGGCGCCCAAGCCCACGCTCTCCGGCATCAACCTGCAATTCTATCAGGACGCCAAGATCGGCATCGTCGGCCCCAACGGCACCGGCAAGTCCACGCTGATGAAGATCATGGCCGGCATGGACAAGGAATATACAGGCGAGGCGTGGCCGGGCGAGAACATCACCGTCGGTTATCTGGCGCAGGAGCCCGAGCTCGACGAGAGCAAGACGGTGAAAGAGAACGTCATGGACGGCGTGCGCCCGGTGGCGGACCTGGTCGACCGCTTCAACGCCATCAGCACCCTGATGGGCGATCCGCCGGAAGACGCGGATTTCGACGCGCTGATGGAGGAGATGGGCACGTTGCAGGAAAAGATCGACGCGGTCGACGGCTGGGCGCTCGACAGCCATCTCGAACTGGCGATGGACGCGCTGCGCTGCCCGCCCGGCGATTCTTCGGTCACCAATCTGTCGGGCGGCGAGAAGCGCCGCGTGGCGCTGACGCGGTTGCTCTTGGAAAAGCCCGATATCCTGCTGCTCGACGAGCCGACCAACCATCTCGATGCGGAAAGCGTCGCCTGGCTCGAAAAGCATCTCGTCGATTACAAGGGCAACGTCATCCTCGTCACCCATGACCGCTATTTCCTCGACAATGTGGTCAACTGGATCCTCGAGCTCGATCGCTCGCGCTACTTCGTCTATGAGGGCAATTACTCCACCTATCTGGAGAAAAAGGCCAAGCGGCTCGAGCAGGAATCGCGCGAGGACAAGGGGCGGCAAAAGGCGATCACCGACGAACTCGCCTGGATCCGGCAGAGCCCAAAGGCGCGCCAGACCAAGAGCAAGGCGCGTATCCGCGCGTTCGACGAACTGGTCGAAGCGCAGGAAAACCGCGCGCCGGGCAAGGCGCAGATCCTGATCCAGACGCCCGAGCGCCTCGGCGGCAAGGTGATCGAGGCCGACGGCCTGACCAAGGCGTTCGGCGACAAATTGCTGTTCGAAAACCTGACCTTTTCGCTGCCGCCCGGCGGCATCGTCGGCGTGATCGGACCGAACGGCGCGGGCAAGACCACCTTGTTCAAGCTGATCACCGGCAAGGAGCAGCCCGACACCGGCGCGATCGAGATCGGCGACACCGTGCATCTGGGCTATGTCGACCAGAGCCGCGACCACCTCGATCCCGCGAAAAACGTCTGGGAGGAAATCTCGGGCGGGCATGATTATATGAAGCTCGGCAAGCACGAGATGGCGACCCGCGCCTATGTCGGCGCGTTCAACTTCAAGGGCGGCGATCAGCAAAAAAAGGTCGGCAAGCTATCGGGCGGCGAACGCAACCGCGTGCACATGGCCAAGATGCTGAAACAGGGCGGCAACGTCCTGCTGCTCGACGAGCCGACCAACGATCTCGACACCGAAACGCTGTCCGCGCTGGAAGAGGCGCTGGAAAGCTTCGCCGGCTGCGCCGTGATCATCAGCCATGATCGCTTCTTCCTCGACCGGCTCGCCACGCACATCCTGGCGTTCGAAGGCGACAGCCATGTCGAATGGTTCGAGGGCAATTTCGAAAGCTATGAAGAGGACAAACGGCGGCGCCTGGGCGACGAAGCGGACCGCCCGCACCGGATGAGCTACAAGAAGCTGACGCGGTAGGCGGTCGCACTACTTTCCATAACCGTCATTCCGGACTTGATCCGGGGTCCATGGCCCAGCCGAAGTGCCATCTCGCCCTGGATTCCGGGTCGAGCCCGGAATGACGTTGCTTTGGTGGAACATAAAGGTGCTTATGTCCAACCTTGTCTCACTGCGCCCACCCACACTACCGTCATCCCGGACTTGATCCGGGATCCAGGGCCCAGCGGCAGTGCCATCCCGCCCTGGATTCCGGGTCGAGCCCGGAATGACGTTGCTTTGGTGGGGAGGGGAAGCGGCGCTACGAGAGCGGTTCGAACCCAAAATCCTCCGCCAGATCGCGCCAGCGCGGGTTCTCCTCCTCGATCAGCGCCAGCTTCCATGGTCTGCGCCAGCCCTTGATCCTTTTTTCGCGGACGATGGCCGGTTCCATTTCTCCGTGAACCTCGAACCAGACCAGGCGCTTGGCATCATAGCGCTTCGAAAAGCCCTCGAAAATACCTTCGCGATGCTGGTGAACGCGGACCATTAGGTTGGAGGTGACGCCGGTATAGATCGTGCCGTTGCGCTGACTGGTCATGATGTAGACGCACGGCTGCTTTTCCATGTGCGGTCACATAGCAAGAAAGCACAACCGACGAAATCGGATAACAACTGCAAAGAACAAACCAACGCCATCCCGGACTTGATCCGGGATCCAGGGCCCAGCGGAAGTGCCATGCCGCCCTGGATTCCGGGTCAAGCCCGGAATGACGTCGTTGTTGTAGGTAGGGATACGTATTCAACCCAGCGGCTCGAACCACAAATCCTCCGCCAGATCGCGCCAGCGCGGATTGGCCTCCTCGATCAACGCCAGTTTCCAAGGCCTCCGCCAACCTTTGATCCGCTTCTCGCGCACGATTGGAGGTAACGCCGGTATAGGTTGTGCCGTTGCGCCGACTGGCCATGATATAAACGCGCGGCTGCTTCTCCATGCGGTGCCCGATAGCACAAACAGAACATCTACGTCATCCCGGACTTGATCCGGGATCCAGGGCACAGTGGCACTGATCTTGTTTAGCAGATATCCTAGATTCCGGGTCAAGCCCGGAATGACGTTATTGTCTCAACCAGGCGGTCAGTTAATGCAGAACTCAGATAGACTCTACTCCGGCTCAGATATCTCCCGTCACCACCGCCAAACCGTTTATTGTCACAGCCTCCATAGGCTCACCCAGCGCCACCTCGCGCCGTTCGGCATATCCGTCCACGCCCGGAGCCCAGAATTGATGGAGCGTGTCGCCGTTTAGGTCCACTACCCAATATTCCGGGATGTTTGCGCCAGAATAGAGTCCGGCTTTCTCACCGAGATCGAAAGCTACCGTGCTGTCAGAGATTTCGCAGACCAGCGCGACGGAAGAGGAGGGAATGGGACCCTCACCGCGCGGCTCGCTGGTCAGCATGATGTCCGGTTGCGGTTCGCTGAACCGCCCGGCTGCCATCGACTGCTCCGTCGCGACGTGAAGCGGCGATCCCAAATCCTCTATTGCGCGTCGGAGGCGGTATGCGAGTTCATCCTTCATGAAGCCGTGCGGCCGATATTGCGGGCTCAACGAATAAACCTCGCCATCGATCAACTCCGTCCTTGACCCTCGACCAATCGAGCCGTCGCGAGCGAGCAGCTCATAATCCTCGATGTTAAGTTTGATCCGCTCGATGGCATCGGTCTGCAAGCTTTCGTCTTCGACCCGGCGATTACCGAAAAGTTCACCGTCGAGAAGCTCCGACTTGATATAGTCGCTGAACATCCCCTCACGCTTCAGCAGCAGAAAGTCATCGACCTTCAACTTCAAGCGTTTGCGCTCCGCTACTGAAGTGTGAATGTTCATATGCAGATTATATCACAGAGTTGGGCAAAGGGAAAATCGTCTCACTGCCGCTTGTCGAAGTTGTCGAAGCCTTGGGCACCCACCTCCTCGCTCTCGATCCGTGCCACATCCGCAGCAGGAGGCCCGTCATGCGCCAGCGCCACCAGCCGCTCGATCGCCGCCGCCTCGCCCTCGACATGCACCTCCACCGTGCCGTCGTCGCGATTGCGCACCCAACCGGTCAGCCCCAGGTCGCGCGCGGCGGCCAAGGTCCAGTTGCGGTAGAACACGCCCTGGACGCGGCCGTGGACGGTCAGGCGGCGCGCCACGATATTTTCGTCGGTTCCCGTCATTTTTTCATTTTCCTACAAGGGTAAGGATCAGCTAAAGCGCGATTCGCTCTTTGATACCGTCGATCTCCGCCCGTCGCGATTTATCAGCCGAAACGCGCCGGAAAAAATCCGTTGGCCGCCCTCGCACTTTTTCGCTCTGGACAGTGTGAAGCAGTGTGAAGCAGTGTGAAGCCGACCCCGCGAGCATCGCGCTGTTTCTGCCTCTGGACAGTGTGAAGCGTGTGAAGCTGGCTCGGCCCATAGCCGCCCGCCGCCGTGTCGTTCACCGCCGAAAACCGGGGTTCTGCGGTCGATCCGGGATGGCCCCGTGTTTCTCCCCCTGGACTGTGTGAAGCAGTGTGAAGCTGGCGCGCTGCTCAGCGCATCCGCTTGACCCAGAGCTGGCCGTCCTCGCGGCGCTCGGTCTGGAAATTGGGCACCGTTTCGAACAGGTCGCTGAGCCGCGAGAAGCCGTAGTTGCGCACGTCGAAGCTCGACCGGTTGCCCGCGCGCTGGCCGACCTGCGACAGGCTGGCATAGCCCCGCTCGTCGCGATCGCTGGCGTTGTAGGCATCGACCAGCAGCGCGATGAGCTTGTCGTCGACGGAACGGCGCTCGCCATTGCCGTTGCTGGCCTTGGCCTCGCCGCTCTTGGCGGACTTTTCGCCGCGGACCAGCGCATCGACGTCGATGAAGCGGCTACACGCGGCCTTGAACGCTTCGGGCGTCTTGGCCGAACCGAAGCCATAGACCGGGAAGCCGTCCTGGCGGATGCGCATGGCCAGCGGCATGAAGTCGCTGTCCGAGCTCATGATGCCGAAGCCGTTGACCCGGCCGGAAAACAGCATGTCCATCGCGTCGATGGTCATCTTCATGTCGGTGGCGTTCTTGCCCTTGGTCATGTCGAACTGCTGCTGCGGCTCGATGCCGTAGACGTGGAGCTTGTCGACCCAGCCCTTCAGCGCCTGCTTGCGCCAGTTGCCGTAGGCACGCCGGATGTTGACCTCGCCCAGTTCGGCCATCACGGTGAGCACGGCGTCGATGCCGGCATGGGACGCGTTGTCGGCGTCGATGAGGAGCGCGGTGTTGCGATTGCCTTCGGTCATGCGCGGGGCTTGGACGCTGCGGGCCGCGAGATCAACCCGCTTGGGCGGCGGAAAGGGGCTCGTCCGGTCTGCGGTCCGCGGCGGGCGAGGTGGCGAGGCTCACGCCCACGATCGCCGCCATCGCCGCGATGAAGCCTGGAATGATCTCGTAAATGCCTTCGCCGCCAAGAAACTCGGCGTTCCAGCCGAGTGCGATCCAGGCGATCACCACGACGGCGCCGGTGACGAGCCCCGCCACCGCGCCCGCGCCGGTCATGCGCCGCCACATCAGCGATAGCAGGATCAGCGGGCCGAACGCGGCGCCGAAGCCGGCCCAGGCGTTCGAGACGAGCCCCAGCACCTCGCTCTCCGGATCGAGCGCGATGACGCCCGCGACCAGCGCCACGAGCAGCACGCAGAGGCGGCCGACGTTGACCATCTCGCGCTCGCTGGCGGTCTTGCGGATGAACAGGCGGTAGAAGTCCTCGGTCAGCGAACTGGAGGCGACGAGGAGCTGCGAGGAGATGGTGCTCATGATCGCGGCCAGCAGGGCGGCGAGCAGGAAGCCGGTGATCAGCGGACTGAACAGCAGATCGGCGAGCACGATGAAGATCGTCTCAGGGTCTTCCAGGGGCAGGCCGTTGCGCTCGATGAAGGCGCGGCCGGCGATGCCGACGCCGATCGAACCGAGCAGCGCCACGCCCATCCAGGTCATGCCGATGCTGCGCGCCTTGGGCACCTCCTCGACCGAACGGATCGCCATGAAGCGCACGATGATGTGCGGCTGGCCGAAATAGCCGAGGCCCCAGGTGACCGCGGACAGGAAGCCGATGACGCTGAGCCCGGCGAACAGGCTGAGGAAGTCGGGGTCGAGCGCGGTCACCTCGCGCGCCATCGGGCCGATGCCGCCTTCGCCCATCGTCGCGACGACCGGCATCAGCACGAGCGCGACGACCATGATGCAGCCCTGCACGAAGTCGGTCAGGCTGACCGCCAGGAAGCCGCCGACCATGGTATAGGCGAGCACGACGCCCGCGGTGATCCAGATGCCGAAGCTGTAGTCGCTGCCGCCCATCTCCTGCGGCAGCGATCCGAAGAGCCCGGCGAAGCTGGTCGCGAACAGCTTGCCGCCACCGACGAGCCCCGCCGCGGTATAGACCGCGAAGAAGACCACGATGATGAGGGCGGAGATCGTACGGAGCGGCAGCGCCTTGCTGGGGAAACGGCGCGAGAGAAATTCGGGGATGGTCAGGCTGTCGTCGAGATCGGCGGTCTGCCGGCGCAGCCGCGGCGCGACGAGGATCCAGTTGGCGAAGGCGCCGATGAACAGGCCGATGCCGATCCATGCCTCGACCAGTCCGGTGGCGTAGAGCGCGCCGGGCAGGCCCAGCAGCAGCCAGCCGCTCATGTCCGAGGCGCCGGCCGACAGCGCGGCCACGGCAGGCGTGAGCTGGCGTCCACCGAGCAGATAGCCCTCGCTGTCCCCGGTCGATTTGCGCCAGGCGTAGAGCCCGATCGCGATCATCAGGATGAAGTAGAGGGCGAGCGAGATTAAGGTGCCGGTTGCCATGCGCGCCTGGATAAGGATCGCGCGGCCCATGTCCACCCCCGGCGGGCTACGGAAGCCCGTCGCTCATGCCGCCGGTTCGAAGCGGTCGGTTTCCTCGTCGAGCACATAAAGGATACCGTCCGCGATGGCGAAGTGGGCGCCGTGCAGCCGAACGTCGCCGCTCGCTTCCTTGTCGATGATGCACGGAAAGGTGCGCAGGTTGGCGAGGCTGACCCGCACCGCCTCCTGCTCCATCGCGCGCAGCGCCGGGCGACCGTGATCGCCATGCGCTGCCACGATGCGCTCGCGTGCCTCATCGAGCATTTCGATCCAGTCGGCGACGAACCCGCCCTGGCCGCGCGGCGCGTTCTTCATCGCCGCGGTCAGCGCCGCTTCGCAGCCGCCGCAGCGGCCGTGACCCAGCACCAGGATTTCCGGCACCTGAAGGAACTGTACTGCGAACTCCAGCGCGGCCGAGACGCCGTGCCGGCCCGGCGTGGTCTCGAACGGCGGCACCAGCGCGGCGACGTTGCGCACGACGAAAATCTCGCCCGGATCGCTGTCGAAGATGATCGCGGGATCGACGCGGCTGTCCGAGCAGGCGATCACCATCACTTTCGGCGACTGGCCTTCGGTCAGTTCGCTCCAGCGTTCGCGTTGCCCTTCCCAGCCTTGCTTCCGGAAACGGTGATAGCCTTGGACGAGTTCGGAAAAGTCGGTCATGCGTTCGGTCTCTTAGTTTGCGCGTCGGGGGTGGCAAGCGGGCGTGGACGTCGCTATCTCGCCCCCATGAACGATATGACCAAGCTTCCCGTTCCCGAGCAGCCGCGCCAGCGCGCGCGCAAGCCCGACTGGATTCGCGTCAAGGCGCCCACCAGCAAGGGTTTCGCCGAGACGCGCAAGCTGATGCGCGATCTGAACCTGAACACCGTGTGCGAAGAGGCCGCCTGCCCGAATATCGGCGAATGCTGGACCAAGAAGCACGCCACGGTGATGATCCTGGGCGATGTCTGCACCCGCGCCTGCGCCTTTTGCAACGTCAAGACCGGCATGCCGCGCATCGTCGACAAGACCGAGCCGGCGCATGTCGCCGAGGCGGCGGCGAAGATGGGGCTGGCGCATATCGTCATCACCTCGGTCGACCGCGACGATCTGCCGGATGGCGGCGCGGACCAGTTCGTGCGCGTGATCCGGGAACTGCGCGATCAGACGCCGGACACCACGATCGAAATCCTGACGCCCGACTTTCGGAACAAGCACCGCCAGGCGATCGAGAAGATCGTCGCCGCTGGCCCGGACGTCTACAACCACAACCTCGAAACCGTGCCGCGGCTCTATCCCACGATCCGCCCCGGCGCGCGCTATTATGCCTCGCTACGGCTGCTCGATGAGGTCAAGCGGCATGATCCGGCGATCTTCACCAAGTCCGGCATCATGCTGGGGCTGGGCGAGCAGCGGCTGGAAGTGCATCAGGTGATGGACGACATGCGCTCGGCCGATGTCGACTTCCTGACCATGGGCCAGTATCTCCAGCCGACCCCGAAACATGCCGAGGTGATCGATTTCGTGACGCCCAAGGCGTTCGACGCGTTTGCGGCGATTGCGCGCGCGAAAGGCTTCCTCATGGTCGCATCCAGTCCGCTCACGCGCTCCAGCTACCATGCCGGTGACGATTTCGCGCGGATGCGCAGCGCGCGGGAGGAAAAGCTGGCCAGGGCGGCCGCGCGCTGATGCCGCGTCACAGCGAAAAGCGGCGCATGCCCTACGCGCCCGGCCAGATGTACGATCTGGTCGCGGACGTGAAGCGCTATCCGGAGTTTCTGCCTTGGGTCCTCGCGATGCGGGTGCGCAAGGAGGACGAGAGCGAGACGATCGCCGACATGGTGGTCGGCTTCAAGGCGATCCGCGAGACCTTTACGTCGAAGGTGGTGAAGACGCCCAAATTGAAAATCCACGTCGAATATATCGAAGGCCCGCTGCAATATCTGCGCAACGACTGGAGTTTCGACAGCGACGGGGAGGGCGGTTGCCTGGTGCACTTCGAGGTCGATTTCGCGTTCAGGAACCGACTGTTCCAAAGCCTCGCCGGACAGTTTTTCGAGAAAGCCCTGATGCGGATGATCGGTGCGTTCGAGACGCGCGCCGAGGCGCTTTACGGCGATGCGGGCGGCAGCAGCAGCTCCAGCGCACAGATCACCGCCTGAAGCCGGATCTCGGCGCGGCTTTTGTCCTCGCCGAAATCCTTGCGGTCGGCGTGGATATTCTCCGGATCGTCGCCGCGCGCGGCCTTGGCGAACACGACCGTACCGACCGGCTTGTTTTCGGTTCCGCCTCCGGGTCCGGCCACACCGCTGATCGCCACCGCAACGTCCGCATCGCATTGCGCGAGCGCTCCCTGCGCCATGCTC
Source organism: Novosphingopyxis sp. (assembly GCF_965218915.1). Classification (GTDB taxonomy): domain Bacteria; phylum Pseudomonadota; class Alphaproteobacteria; order Sphingomonadales; family Sphingomonadaceae; genus Novosphingopyxis. The sequence continues at coordinate 1,743,670 of NZ_OZ244708.1, forward strand.
CAAGCGACCGCCATCGATACCGCGCCGAACACCTCGATCAGATCGGGCGCGACGTTCAGCATGCGCACCTTCGCATCGTCCGAATAGGTGTTGAAGCCGCAGTGGAACACCGCGCTGCTGCCCGGCACTTCGGTCAGCGCGCCGGCGACCAGCCCGCCGGTGCAGCTCTCGGCAACGGTGACGGTGCGGCCCGCCGCCCTGTTTTCCTCCACCACCCGCTTGGCCAGCGCGTAGACTTCGGCGGGCAGGATGCAGTCGTCCATGTCAGTTCCTTTGTTCGAGCAGGACACAGGCCTGCGCGGCAATCGCTTCGCGCCGACCGGTATAGCCCAGTCCTTCGGTGGTCGTCGCCTTGATACTGATACGTGCCGGATCGGCACCTATGATGCGCGCGACGCTATGGCGCATTGCCTCGCGGAGCGGCCCGATCCTGGGCGCCTCGCAGATGATCGTGCAGTCGATATTGCCGATGCCGTAACTCGCTTCGGTGGCCAGGTTCACCGCATGGGCAAGAAAGCGGTCAGAGCGCGCGCCGCGCCATTGCGGGTCGCCGGGCGGAAAATGGCTGCCGATGTCGCCCGCGCCGATCGCGCCGAGCACCGCGTCGGTGATCGCGTGGAGCGCGACATCTGCATCGCTATGGCCCGAAAGGCCGAATTCATGATCGATCTGGACGCCGCACAGCCACAGCTCCTCGCCGCGGACGAGCCGGTGGACGTCGTAACCGGTGCCGATGCGTAGGGCAGGGAGCCCGCGTTGGTCTATGAAATCTTCTTCGAACGTCACCTTTTTCAGGCGCTCGTCGCCCGCCACCAGCGCAACTTCGCCGCCCGCCGCGCGGAGCATTTGCGCGTCGTCGCTGGCCTCGCGGCCATCCGGCCAGTCGCGATGCGCGGCCAGGATGGCGTCGAAGTGAAAGGCTTGCGGGGTCTGGACGCGGCGCAGCGCCTCGCGCTCGACGATCGCGCCGTCCGCCGCCCGGATCATGCTGTCGGGTACCGGCAGGGCGGGAATGGCGCCCGGTGCGCTTTCGAGCGCTGCGAGCAACGCGGCGGTAACGTGATCCGGCACATCAGCACGGGCAGCGTCGTGGATGAAGACGAAGCCCGACGCGCCCGCTTCGGCCAATTGCTCTAGTCCGCTCCGAACGCTATCTCGCCGCGTGGCCCCGCCGGTGACGTATGCGATGTCAAGACCGTCCAGCACGTCGCGGGCGCGCTCTATTTGGCCTTCGCCGATCGCCACGGTCAGCGACGTCACGCGCTCATCGCGGGCGAACCCTTCCACGCTCCAGCGGAGCAGGGGCTTGCCGCGATGGCGCCGATATTGCTTGGGAACGTCGCCGCCGACGCGGCTTCCGCTGCCCGCCGCGACGATCAGGACGTGAAGGTCTTGCGCCATAGCGGGAGCCTCTAGCGCCCCATGATCTTGTCCGCCAAGCGGTTTAACGCTAAATGGATCGGCACGCGGCGCGAAAGACCGCAGCCCTTCCACCACCAATCGGACCTTACAGACCATGCGGCTTTCGCCCATCCAGATCGGCGACATCATAATCGCGCAGCCGGTGATCCTGGCGCCGATGACCGGCGTCACCGACATGCCCTTCCGGCGCATGGTGCGGCGCTATGGTTCGGGTTTGAACGTCACCGAGATGATCGCCAGCCAGGCGATGATCCGCGAGACGCTCCAGTCGGTGCAAAAAGCGGCGTGGGATCCGGTCGAGGAACCGGTGTCGATGCAGCTGGCGGGCTGCGATCCCGAGGTAATGGCCGAGGCCGCGAAGCTCAACGAGGATCGCGGCGCGGCGATCATCGACATCAACATGGGTTGTCCCGTGAAAAAGGTCGTGAACGGCGATGCCGGGTCGGCGCTGATGCGCGACCTGCCGCTCGCCGCGAAGCTGATCGAGGCGACGGTCAAGGCGGTGGGCGTGCCGGTCACCGTCAAGATGCGCATGGGCTGGGATCACGACAGCCTCAACGCGCCCGAACTGGCGCATATCGCCGAGGATGTCGGCGCGAAGCTGATCACCGTGCACGGCCGCACGCGCAACCAGATGTACAAGGGCACCGCCGACTGGTCGTTCGTGTCAAAGGTCAAGCAGGCGGTGAAGCTGCCGGTGATCGTAAATGGCGATATCTGCGCGATCGAAGACGCGGACACCGCGCTCGATCAGAGCGGCGCGGACGGCGTGATGATCGGGCGCGGCGCTTATGGCAGGCCGTGGCTGCTGGGTCAGGTGATGCGCTGGCTCGCCGACGGCACGCGCTTGCCGGATCCGTCGATCGCCGAGCAATATCGGCTGATCAACGAACATTACCGCGCCATGCTCGATCATTATGGCGACGATGTCGGAACGCGCTGCGCCCGCAAGCATCTGGGCTGGTACGTGAAGGGCCTGCCGGGGTCGGCCGAGTGGCGCAATGCGGTGAACCAGGAACCGAACCCGGCCAAGGTCCGGGATATGCTCGCGCGATTCTACGAGCCTTATCTGGAGCGCGCCAAGGCCGCTTGAGCGTTCAACCGTTTGCGACAGGCGTCGAATCCGCTATTTCGGCCTTTTTTTGTGGTGAATCGGCCACGCCGATCCGCTAACTGTGTCCCGATGGCAACTACTATGCCCCCATTCGACGTCGAAGGCGGTCATCGCGGACCGAGCCTGTTCTCGCGCCTGACGCGGCTGGTCGGCGGCGACCGGGCGGTTCCGGTTTGGGAATGGGGCAGCGCCATTGCGATGATGCTGACCGCCGCGGTAACCTATTGGGTGCTGACCGGGCAGGACACCGGCAAGGTCCCGCTCAGTCCGGTGGTCATGGCGGTATTGCTGGTCGCCAACCTGCTTCCCGCGACGGCGATCCTGGTGCTCGCCGGGCGCCGCATGGCGCTGCGCCGCGCGGCACGTTCCTCGATCGGCAGCAAGGGGCGGCTGCACGTCCGGCTGGTCGCGCTGTTCTCGCTGATCGCCGCGGTGCCGACGCTGCTGGTCGTCATCTTCGCCTCGATCCTGTTCCAGAGCGGGGTGCAATTCTGGTTTTCGGACCCCGCGCGCGGCATGATCGAGAACGCGGTATCGCTTTCCAAAGGCTATTATGCCGAGAAACTGAACGACGTGCGCGACGAGACGCTGACCATGGCGAGCGACTTGCGCACGGTTTTGCGGCAGACCAGCTTGCAATCGACGGCATTCCAGGACGCCTATATCGTCCAGACGATCGGGCGGAAGTTCAACCAGACCGTGATCGTGCAGATCGGCGCGGACGGCAAGCAGCGCACCGCCGCCGTCGCGGGGTCGGAAGGGGAAACCAGCGGCGATCCGCAATGGCTTTCGCCCACGATATTGCGCAGTCTCCGGAGCGGAGAGCCGGTCGTCGTTCAGGCCGACGCCGACAAGATCGAATCGGCAACGGCCATTTTTCCGGAAACCGGGCTCTATCTCTATGCCGTGCGCGCGGTGAACTCAGCGGGCTTCGCAATGGGCGACCGCGCGCAGGAGGTGCTCAACGATTATCGCGCGCTGGCGGAGCGCTCGCGCCGCCTGCAGCTGCAGTTCAACGCTGCCTTGTTTCTGATATCGCTGCTGATTATCGGCGTGGCCGTCTGGGTCGCGCTGCTGGTGGCCGACCGGCTGGTCTATCCCGTGTCCGAACTGGTTCATGCCGCGCAGAATGTCGCCAATGGCAAGCTGTCCACCCGCGTGCCCATCGTCGACGATCAGCCCGACGAGATCGGAATCCTGCGGCGCTCGTTCAACCAGATGACCGAGCGACTGGAGGGCCAGACCGGCGATCTGCTGACCGCCAACAGCCAGCTCGATGCGCGCCGCGCGTTTATCGAGACCGTGCTCGAATCGGTCACCGCGGGCATCGTCAGCCTGGGCGATGACGGGTGCATTCGTCTGGCCAACAGCATCGCGCAGCAGCTGCTGGGCGGCGAGGGGGAGGACCTGATCGGCAGACCGTTGCGAGACGTGTCACCGGCGATGGCCGATCTGGTCGCGGGCGGCGAGCAGCGCGCGGTGATCCAGTTCGGCGGCGGCGACGATGCGCGCACATTGGCGGTCAATCTGTCGGTGCGGCCCGGCGCCAAGGTGCTGACGTTCGAGGATATCACCCAGCAGCTGGTCGATCAGCGCCGCGCCGCCTGGGCCGATGTCGCCCGCCGCATCGCGCACGAGATCAAGAACCCGCTGACCCCGATCCAGCTGGCCGCCGAGCGACTGAAACGCAAGTTCGGCAAGGATATCGCGCAGGACGGCGATGTGTTCGTCGAGCTTACCGGAACGATCATCCGGCAGGTTGGCGACCTCAGGAACATTGTCGACGAGTTCTCCGCCTTTGCGCGCATGCCCAAGCCTGTGTTCCGGCGCGAAAGCCTGCAGGACATGGTCAAGCAGTCGCTGCTTTTGCACGAAGTCGCGCATCCCGCCATCGCCTTCGATCTCGAAGCGCCAGGTCATGATGTCGAACTGGTATGTGACCGCCGTCAGATCGGCCAAGCGCTGACCAACATCATCAAGAATGCCGTGGAGGCGATCGATGAGCGCGCGCGTATCGATAAGCATTTCGATCTTTCGCAGGGCGAGGTCGGCGTGCGCATCTTCGAACAAGGCGAGCAGATACACGTCGAAATCGGCGACAATGGCATCGGCCTACCCGAGGATCGCGAGCGTATCATCGAGCCCTACGTGACCACGCGCGCCAGCGGCACCGGGCTTGGGCTGGCGATCGTCAAGAAAATCGTCGAGGAGCATTTCGGCGAAATCGAATTCGTCGATTCCGCGCAGGGCGGCACCTGCGTCATCCTTCACTTTTTCCCAGCGCTGCTCGGCAATCCGGGCGGTGGGAAACTAAGTGATCATCAAGACGGCCCAAAGGACCAGAACTAGCCATGTCGCTCGATATATTGATCGTCGATGACGAAAAGGACATTCGCGATCTGGTGGCCGGCGTCCTTTCCGACGAAGGCTTTGAGACCCGCACGGCGGACGGAAGCGACGCCGCCATGGATGCCATCGATGCGCGGCGTCCTGCTTTGCTGCTACTGGACGTCTGGCTGCGCGGTTCGAAGATGGACGGGCTGGAAATCCTCAAGGAAGTGAAGGATCGCGACCCGGATTTGCCGGTGATTGTCTTTTCCGGACATGGCAATATCGACACCGCGGTCGCCGCGGTGGGGCTCGGCGCGATCGACTTTATCGAAAAGCCGTTCGAAGCCGAACGGCTGATCCACTTGGTCAACCGCGCTACCGAGACCGAGCGGCTGAAGCAGGAGAACGCGGTTCTCAAGGAGAAGATTGGTCAGGCGGAGGAGCTGACGGGCAATTCGAGCACGATCAACAATGTGCGCGCCACGCTCAAACGTGTTGCCGGAACCGGCAGTCGGCTGCTCATCACCGGTCCCGCCGGGGTCGGCAAGGAAGTCGCTGCCCGCCTGCTTCACGGTTGGAGCCCGCGAGCGACGGCGGCTTTCGTAACGGTCAGCGCCGCACGCATGGCGCCGGACCATGTCGAGGAGGAATTGTTCGGGATCGAGCGCGAGGGCAGGTTGGTGCAGGCCGGACTGCTCGAGCGCGCGCATGGCGGTACCTTGTTCATCGACGAGGTCGCCGACATGCCGCTCACTACGCAAGGCAAGATTCTGCGAGTGCTGACCGATCAAAGTTTTATCCGCGTTGGCGGCAGCCGTCCGGTCAAGGTTGATGTGCGTTTTGTTTCCTCCACCGCGCGCGATCTTGCCGCCGAGATCGAGTCCAAGCGCTTCCGCGAGGATCTGTTCTACCGGCTCAACGTGGTGCCGGTCGATCTGCCGCCGCTGACCGAGCGGCGCGAGGACATCCCTTCACTGGTTCGCCATTTCGTTGCACGCTTCTCCAGCGAACAGCGCATTGCCCCTCCAGAAATCACCGAAGAAGCGATGGCCGCGCTGCAATCTTGTGAATGGCCGGGCAATGTCCGCCAGTTGCGCAACGTGATCGAGCGCACGATCATCCTGTCGCCGGTCGGACGGCGCGACACGATCGAGCTCGACATGCTGCCGCCCGAAGTGATGGGCGAGGACGGCAATTCGGGCACTGCGATCACCAATCTGATGGGCTCCCCTCTGCGCGAGGCACGCGAGACTTTCGAACGCGAATATCTACGCGTTCAGATCCGCAGATTTTCCGGGAACGTGTCACGGACGGCTTCGTTTATCGGTATGGAACGCTCCGCATTGCATCGCAAATTAAAGCTCCTCGGTATATCCGACCACAAGAAGGACGATGGCGAGAATTGACCGGAATATTCTTTTGAGTCTCAACGACGGTGCTGCGCGGACGATAGATAATAATGACCAGCGGGAGAACGGCCCCGCCAATTTCGGGGGAACAATCGAATGGCAGACGGAAATAACGGACTCCAGGACCTTTTCTTGAACAATCTTCGCAAGACCAAGACCCCGGTTACGATGTTTCTGGTCAAGGGCGTCAAGCTGCAGGGCATCATCACCTGGTTCGACAATTTTTCGGTGCTTCTGCGCCGCGACGGACAGGCGCAGCTCGTTTACAAGCACGCCATTTCCACCGTCATGGCGTCCGAGCCGCTGGACCTGAAACCGTTTGACGAAATGATGACGTCTGGCGGAAACCGGAAGGGCGTGTTGCAGGAAGTGTTTCTCCATGCCGTGCGCGACAGCGAGGAGCCGGTGACGATGTTTCTCGTCAATGGCGTGATGTTGCAAGGCACGATCCGCGCTTATGATCTGTTCTCGCTGCTGCTCGAGCGCGAGACTATGTGTCAGCTGGTGTACAAACACGCGATTTCCACGGTGCAGCCACTGCAGCCGATCAACCTCGCCGAATATAACCGCGAAGACGAAGACGAAGCTTGAGCGGTTTTTCGCTCGACCGCGAGGATGATTTCGCCCGCGGCGCCCGTACGGTGCTCGTGCTTCCCCAGATCGACCGCGAATCGGGCTTCGATGTCGCGGCGCGGCTCGAGGAGGGCAGGGGCCTCGCGCTTGCCATCGGCCTGAATGTCGTCGAATCGCGTGCCTACCGTGTGCGAGTGCCGCGCGCGGCTACCTTGCTCGGCGGTGGGCAGGTAGAGGAAATCGCCGCCACGGTCGAGCGGTTCGAAGCCGAATTGCTGATCGTCGATGCGCAATTGAGCGCGATCCAGCAGCGCAATCTGGAGGACAGGATCGGGATCAAGGTGATCGACCGCACCGGCTTGATCCTGGAAATTTTCGGCGAACGCGCGGCTACGGCGGAAGGTCGGCTTCAAGTCGAACTGGCCCATCTCGATTATCAGGCCGGGCGTCTGGTGCGCAGCTGGACCCATCTCGAACGCCAGCGCGGCGGCTTCGGTTTTCTGGGCGGTCCCGGCGAAACGCAGATCGAGGCCGATCGCCGCCTGATCCGCGATCGCATGGCCAAGCTGCGCCGCGAGCTGGAGGACGTGCGCCGCACGCGCAGCCTGCACCGCGACCGGCGCCAGCGCGCGCCTTGGCCGGTGATCGCATTGGTCGGCTACACCAATGCCGGAAAATCCACGCTTTTCAACCGCATGACGGGAAGTGACGTCATGGCGGAAGATCTGCTGTTCGCCACGCTCGATCCGACCATGCGCGAGATCGCGCTGCCCGGGCTCGACAAGGCTATCCTGTCCGACACGGTCGGCTTCGTTTCCGACCTTCCGACCGAATTGATCGCGGCGTTTCGCGCGACACTGGAGGAGGTCACTGCGGCCGACTTGATCGTCCATGTCCGCGATATTGCGCATGAAGAGAGCGAGGCGCAGCGCTGCAATGTGCTCGCGATCCTGCGCGATCTCGGCGTCAATGCCGAGGAAGATGGAGCCGATGACGGTGAAGAGAGCGTTGCCGATCCGATCCCGGTGATCGAGGTCTGGAACAAGATCGACTTGCTGGCCCCCGAGCGGCGCGGCGATCTGGCAGAAGCGGCGGATATGGACCCTGATGTGGCCATGATCTCGGCGGTTACCGGCGACGGCATCGAAGCGATGCGCGAGATGCTCGCCCGCCGGTTGACCGCCGACGACCGCGAGCAGCGCATCCATCTACCCGCCGGGGAAGGGCGTATGCTCGCCTGGCTACACGAAAATGGCCGCGTGCTGGAACAGCGGCAGCAGGGGGAGTTGCTGCAAATCGATGTGCGTATGTCGGAGAGAAATTGGGGTCGTTTCCGGCGGTTCGATCAGGCGCCCGGGCCCGATTGAGCCGCCTTGGCGGCGTTCCACAAGGCGTCGAGTTCGGCCGCCTCATGGTTGCCAAGATCTTTCTCGGCCGCGCTTTCCATGTGGCGAAAGCGCCGCTCGAACTTGACGGTGGCGGAGCGCAGCGCCTGTTCCGGATCGACCCCGCGATGCCGCGCATAATTGACCGCGGCGAACAGCAGGTCGCCGATTTCCTCATGCGTTTCGTCGGGGTTGGTCGCTGCCTCGGCCTCGTCCAGCTCCTCATATATCTTGGCCTTGGCACCCGCTGCGTCGGGCCAGTCGAAACCGACGCGCGCCGCGCGTTTCTGGATTTTCTGCGCGCGCAACAAGGCCGGGAGCGCCAGCGCCACGCCGTCGAGCACTCCGGCCGGACCGCGCTCGGCGGCCTTGATGTCCTCCCAGCGCCGCACGACCGCGCCCATCTCATTCGGCGCGCCACCGCCAAAGATATGCGGGTGGCGGCGGATCATCTTGTCGCAAATCGACGCGATGACGTCATCGATGGCGAAATGCCCGGCTTCCTCGGCCATGCGCGCATGAAACACGACCTGAAGCAGCAAGTCGCCGAGTTCGTCCTTCAGATCGCCGAGGTCGCCGCGCTCGATCGCATCGGCGACCTCATAAGCTTCCTCGATCGTATACGGCGCGATGCTGGCGAAATCCTGCGCCAGATCCCATTCGCAGCCGCCACCGGGATCGCGCAGCAGGGCCATGATCGTCACCAGATCGGAAAGAGGGCGCTCACCCATCTTTAATCGCGATAATACATATTATGTTAAGCCAGTGACTAGACGGATGATGAGATAGGCCCCGACGAAAACCGCCACCCAGATCAGCGATATCCTCAGCGCGCCCTTCATCGGCACGCGTCGCGCGGCCAAGGCGCTGATGCACAGCACCAGGATTCCGATCGCCCAGATCATCTGGATCCCGAACCCGCCGCTCATGGCCAGCTGAACTCCAGCCCGTCATAGCCTGGCTCGACATGCTCGGGCAGCTCTGCGAGCAGTGTCAGATAGTCCATCGACTGATCGAGATGCGTCAACACGGCGCGCTTGGGTTTCAGCTTGTCGATCCAGCCCAGCACCTGATCGAGATGCGAATGCGTGGGATGCGGCCGACGGCGCAGCGTATCGACAACCCACAAGTCGACGCCTTTGATCAAACTGGCAGCTTCGGGCGTCAACGCGTTGAAATCGGTACAATAAACAACCGAAACATTTTCGATATCGAAGCGTATCCCGGCCGTATCGATCGGGCCGTGCGGCAGATCGACCGTCCGCACGCGAACACCTGCGATCTTGCTGTCATCGAGCAAAGGCTCCACGCTGGCATAGGCCGGATACCCATTAAACCCTTGGAAAGCATAGGGAAAGCGATCGATCAGGATCGCGCGCGTACGATCGCGCGCATAACCGCGCACCGTGCCTTTGTTGTTGAAATAGACGCCGCGCAGTTCATCGATACCGTGGCAATGGTCGGCATGTTCATGGGTCCACAGCACCGCATCGAGCGTGCCCACGCCGGCATCGAGCAGCTGTTCGCGCAAATCCGGGCCGGTATCGACCAATATGCGCTTGCCCTCATGCTCGACAAGAATTGAGGCGCGGCGGCGGCGGTTCTTGGGATAGGCCGGATCGCAATCGCCCCAGTCATTGCCGATCCGCGGCACGCCCGAGCTGGTTCCGCAGCCAAGAATGCGCAGCTTCATCGCCGCGCCTTGGAAAACAGCCGGTAGAAATTGTCCGAAGTCGTCTCGGCAAGCCGCTCGAACGCCACATCGCGCAGTTCGGCGATATAGGTCGCGGTATCGACCACGAACGCGGGTTCGCATGGCCTGCCGCGATTTGGGACCGGCGCAAGGAACGGGCTGTCGGTCTCGACGAGCAGCCGGCCTTCAGGAACTTCGGCCGCCACCGCCTTCAATTCCTTGGCGTTCTTGAACGTCACGATGCCCGAAATCGATATATAGAGGCCGAGATCCAGCACCTTCTGCGCGAAATCCGCGCTTGCCGTGAAACAGTGGATCAGCGCCGGATAGGCCCCCTTCCCCATCTCCTCGGACAATATTTCATAGGTATCCGCCTCGGCCTCGCGCGTGTGCACGATCAGCGGCAGGCCGGTCTCGCGCGCGGCGGCAATGTGCGCGCGGAAGCCGCGGCGCTGCTGCTCGCGGTCGCTATGGTCGTAATAATAATCGAGCCCGCTCTCGCCGATACCGATGACGCGAGGGCGGTCGGCGCGGGCCACCAGCTTGGCCGTATCCATTTCGGGATGCGCATCGGCTTCATGCGGGTGAATGCCGATCGAGGCCCACACGTCGCTTTCACGGTCGGCGGTCGCCACGACAGCGTCCCATTCGCTCTCTCGCGTGGAGATATTGAGCATGGCCGAAACGCCGTGCGCGCGGGCAGCCTGCAGCACATCCTGCTGGCGATCGACCAACCCCTCATAATTGAGGTGGCAGTGGCTATCGACCAGCATCGGCGACCTCCTCCAGTTCGAGCCGCGGGAAAATGCCTTCCGGCTTGGCGAGCGGCACATCGCTGCGCACGCGCTCGGCGAACCAGTCGTTCGATCCATCGAGATCGGTCCAGGAGCGCGCGTCGACGCCCATCTGGTCGAGCAGTTTTTCGGCCGCGTCCGGAATGACCGGCGCGATGGCGATGGCGAGCGTGCGGATGGAGACGAACAGCTGGTTCAGTACCGCTTCCATGCGCGCCGGATCGGTCTTTTTCAGAGCCCAGGGCGCCTGCTCGTCGACATATTGGTTGCAGGCGAACACCGCGCGCATCCACGCCTCTATTCCTTGCGCAAAGGCGAAGCGCTCGAACGCTTCGGGAAGCTCGCTCCCGCAAGCCGCATCGACCAACGTCTGCAGTTCGCGGTCCGCCTCGGATTGCTGCCAATCATTCGAAAGCCTGCCTTCCAAACTCTTGTGAATCATGGATAAGCTGCGCTGCGCGAGATTGCCGAAGCTGTTGGAAAGATCGGCATTGGCGCGGGTCACGATCGCTTCGTCCGATATGCTGCCATCCTGACCGAAGCTGACATCGCGCATCAGGAAATAGCGGATCGCGTCGGCGCCGAACCGATCGACCAGCGCGATCGGATCGGTGACATTGCCGAGCGATTTGGATTCCTTCTGGCCCCGGTTCAGGATGAAGCCGTGCGCATGGACCTGATGCGGCAGATCGATCCCCGCGCTCATCAGGAACGCCGGCCAATAGACCGCATGAAAGCGCACGATATCCTTGCCGATCAGATGCACGTTGGCGGGCCAGTATTTCGCGACCAGCCCATCCGCATCATCCGGAAAGCCGAGACCGCTGAGATAATTGGTCAGCGCGTCGATCCACACATACATGACATGACTTGCATCGCCCGGCACCTGCACCCCCCAATCGAAACTGGTGCGCGAGATGCTGAGATCGTTGAGGCCGCCCTCGACGAAGCGCATCAATTCGTTGCGGCGGCTGTCGGGCTGGATGAACTCGGGCCGCTCGGCATAGAGAGCGAGCAGCTTTTCCTGATATTCGGACAGCTTGAAGAACCAGCTTTCCTCGACGGTCCACTCGACCGGTGTGCCCTGCGGCGACAGCTTGGCCTTGCCCTCGCCCTCGAGCAGCTCGCCCTCGGTATAATAAGCCTCGTCGCGGACCGAGTACCAGCCTTCGTAGCGGTCCCGGTAAAGATCGCCGCGCGCCTCCATGCGACGCCAGATTTCCTGCGCGGCGGCATGATTGGCGTCTTCGCTGGTGCTGATGAAGCGGTCGTATGATATGCCGTAGCGCGCGCACATCTCGGTGAAGTGCGGCGTCATCTGCGCGGCGAATTCCGCCGGTTCGAGATCGAGCTCGCGCGCGGTCTTGACCATTTTCAGGCCGTGGACGTCCACGCCGGTCTGGAAACGCACGTCATAGCCCTGCGCGCGGCGGAAGCGGGCGATGACGTCGGCGGCGATCCCCTCATAGGCATGGCCGATATGCGGCTTGCCATTGGGGTAGTTGATCGCGGTGGTGACGTAATAGGGGGTTTTGTCGGTCATTGCGCTGCATCCCTATGGGCAGACAAGCCCGCCAGCAACCGCGCCATGCGAAAAACCACGCTCTGCTTGTCGAGCGTGAGCGGCACCGCCCGCGCGGCGAGATCGCTCGCCTCGCGCCAGGCGTCGATCACCGGAGCGATATCGCGCGGCTGCGTTTCGCGCGCGATCGCGGCGAAATAGGCGGGGGCCTGTTCGAGAAACGCCAGATAGCGCTCATTGGCGGCCTTCAGCGACAATTTCTGTGCGAGTTGTGCCGCCATGCGCCCACTGCGATCACCCTCGTAATAGATTTTTGCTAATTGCTGATCGACTTCGCCGAGATCGAGTCCGTGCATGGCAATGGCGCGTCCCGGCGAGCCTTCAGACGCAATGGTCAAGGCGGCGCGGTTCCGGTGCGACAGATCGGGCAGGGCGCTGTGCAGAAAAGCGTCCATTCGCTCGGCGCCAAGGGGGTCGAAACGCTGGACGCGGCAGCGTGACCTTATGGTCGGCAGCAGCCGCTGCGGCGCGTGTGTGATGAGAAAGAATAGCGTATTTTCGGGCGGTTCTTCGAGATTCTTCAGAAGCGCATTGGCGCCGCCACGCTCCAGATCGTCGGCGGCATCGATGATGATCACGCGGCGAGGCGCGATGGCGGTTTTGGAACCGAGGAGCGGTTGAAGCTGCCGCACCTGTTCAACGCTGATATTGCGCTTGAGATCGGTTTCGTCGGCAATGTCGTCCAGGTCGAGCCCGTCTTTCCTGGGCAATCGCTGCAGGATCTTGAGATCGGGGTGCGATCCGGCGCGCATCAATGCCGCGGCCTGGCTGTCATCGGCGGATTCGAACCCGGCGCTGCCATCGCTGCCGCTCAGCAGCAGCCGCGCGGCGCGCATCGCGAAAGTCGCCTTCCCCATGCCTTTGGGGCCACTGAGCAGCCAGGCGTGGTGAAGCCGTCGCTCCGCGAGCCCCGCCAGCACCGCCGCCTCGGCCCGTTCATGTCCGACGAAATTCGCCATAGTCTAGGAGATATAGTCGGCGAGCGCGGATGCCAGGGCGTGCGTGACTTCCTGCTGCGAACCTTTGGCCTCCACGGTGCGGAAGCGCTCGGGTTCCGCCGCGGCGAAACGGGCAAAGGCGCGGGCGACATCGGCATGGAAATTTCCGCCCCGCGATCCGATGCGATCCCCCGCCCCGCCGTCCCGCTCCTTGGCCCGGCGATCGGCCTCGGCGGCGGGTAGTTCGAGTAGCAGCACTCGGTCGGGCACCAGGCCGCCGCTGCCGATGCGGTGGAGCGTCATCAAATCCTCGTCCGACAGGCCGGCGGCGGACTGATAGGCGCGCGACGAATCCACGAAGCGGTCGCTGAGCACCCATTGGCCCCGCTCGATCGCGGGGCGGATCAGCTTGGCGACATGGTCCGCGCGCGCCGCCGCGAACAGCAGCGCCTCGCTCGGCGCCGTCCAGCGGTCCGCCGCGCCGTCGAGCAGCAACCCCCGGATCGCTTCCGCGCCGACGGTGCCGCCGGGCTCGCGGGTGGTCACGACATCGATGCCGCGCCGCGAGAGTTCGCCGGCGAGCGCCTTGACCTGGGTCGATTTACCCGTCCCCTCGCCCCCTTCGAGCGCGATGAAACGGCCTCGCTCCATTAGGCGAACAGCGCCAGGAAACCGTTCCGGATGCGCGCGAAGATACCGGCCTCGCCGACCTTCTCGCCGGCCACCAACGGCATGCGCTGGGTGCTGCCGTCCGCGGTGGTGACGACCAGTTCGGCAACTTTCGCGCCCTTCGCGACGGGTGCGGCGATCGGCCCCTGATATTGCACCGCGAGCTTGTAGTCGCCGCCCTGGTTGGCGGGCAGCGTCACCGCCAGATTGCGCGGTGCGACCAGCGAAACGCTGCGCGATCCGCCCTGCTGCACCTTTGCCTCAGCCACTTCGGCGCCTTTCGAGAAGAGCGGCTTGGTGGTCCAGGCGCCAAAGCCCCATTCCATGAACGAGACCGACTCCTTGATGCGATTGTTGTAGGTGTCGAGCCCGGCGACCACCTCGACCAGGCGGCGGCCATTCTGCTCGGCCGAGCCGGTGAAGCCGTAGCCCGCCTCGTCGGTATGGCCGGTCTTGAGCCCATCGGAACCCTGCACCTTGCCGATCAGCGGATTGCGGTTGGGCTGTTTGATGCCCTGCCAGGTAAATTCATGCTGGCCGTAAAATTCGTTGTAGAGCGCCGGATGCTCGTCGAACGTCGCCTTGGCGAGCGTCGCCAGATCGCGCGCGGTGACATAGGTGACCCCCTCGTCGGGCCAGCCATTGGCATTGCCGAAATGGCTGTTCTTCATACCGATCGCGCGCGCCTTCTGGTTCATCAGACCGACGAACGCCTGCTCCGAACCGGCGAGCCCTTCCGCTAGCACGACGCTGGCGTCGTTGCCCGACAGGGTGACGACGCCGTGCAGCAGCTGCCGCACGGTCACGTCCTCGTTCACGCCGAGAAACATCGACGAGCCGCGATTATTCCATTCGCGCCAGGTATCTTCGCGCACGCGAATCTTCTTGCTCTTGCTGACCTTGCCCCCGTCGATCAGGTCGAATGTGACCAATACGGTCATCATCTTGGCCATCGACGCCGGCGGGATGCGCTTGTCGGCACCGCGTGAATACAACACCGCACCCGAACTCAGATCGACCATATAGGCGATCGGAGCGGCGCTGTCATAGGTCGGTGTGGCGGCAGACGCGGGTATGGCGAGCGATAGGACGGCGGCGAAACTCAAAATGTGGCGCATGGGATTCCGTTTTGGCTGGAGGTTAGCGATTCACGATGACGGCGTCCGAATAGCCCGCATGGCGCGCCGCTTCCACCCCTTCGCGCGCATCGCGGACCTGCAAGCTCAAGGCTGGATCTGGTCCGCAAGCAACCCCACCCCCATGGCGTAGAAATTCGAGCAATTGTAATCCAGAATCGCGCGGTAATTCTGCGTCAGCAGATAGGCGGTGTTGCCGGGGCCATCGGGCTCCAGCAAGGTCGCCAGAATCTGGTCCTTCTCCTGCGGCCAGAAACCCCGCTGCGCGCGGAAGCCGAGCCGTTCCCATTCGGCCAGCGTCAACCAGCGCGTGTGGCGCTCGAACACCCGGGGGCAGCGGGTCGGCACGGTCAGGTTGCGATAGGCGTTGCGATCGAACCCGGCGGGCACATCGACGGCGACGCCCCAAGGCCGGTCCCGACGCCAGCCCGCGGCCACCAGATAATTGGCGATCGAGGCCATGGCATCGGCCTCGCTGTCCCAGATGTCGGCGAACCCGTTGCGGTCCTCGTCGACCGCGAGGCGCAGATAGACCGAAGGGAGGAATTGCGGCTTGCCCATCGCGCCGGCCCAGCTACCGGTCAGCTTGTAGCGCGGCACCCCGCGGTCGACCATCTTCAGCGCGGCGATCGCCTCGCTCTCGAACAAGGCCCGCCGGCGGCCTTCATAGGCCAGCGTGGCGAGCGCGCTGATGGTGTCGAAATTACCGGTATAGCTGCCGAAATTGCTCTCCTTGCCGTAGATCGCGAGAATGATTCCCGGCGGCACGCCAAGCTCGCGCTCGATCTGGTCGAGCTGCGGTTTGATCTGCAGATATTTGTCGCGGCCCGGACCGGCCTTTCCGACGATCGCGCGCTGCTCGTCCGATCCGGTGAACATCGGGATCGGGCCAGTGCCGCCGCCCCCGCTCGCCTTCTGGTCGATGCGGATGGCGCTCTCGCTGAACTCCAGCGTGGGCAGCACCCGGTCGAGTGTCTCGGCGCCGACGCCTTCGGCCAAAGCGGCGGCGCGCAATTGGGTGAGATAGGTTTGAAAACCATAGGCATCCTGCGCAAAGGCAGGCTGCGAGCCCACCAGCAGCAGCGACGCCATGCAGGTGACGATAGCCAGAACTTTACGCGGCATGAAAACTCCCTCGAACCACCCCTTTGTGGACCGCTATCCTTTTCGCACGGATGAACCGCCGGTGGAACCCGCAAATGGTCGCCATTCGGCAACGCTTCGACGCAAGCCTTTGCAGCACGTCCCGCCCGCGCTAAACAGCCGCGCCGGCACGCCGGAAGGGTGGCAGAGTGGTCTAATGCAGCGGTCTTGAAAACCGCCGTGGGTGCAAGCTCACCGTGGGTTCGAATCCCACCCCTTCCGCCATAAACCTTTCCGCAACCATCCGCAGGCGGTTATTGTTTGTAATCGCGCAAATTCAGCCGCTCGTCGTCCCTGGCTATGACTTGCGAGAATATCAAATCAGGTGTCGCTCGCTAAATGCGGGCACGCCGCAATTATCGTCTCAAGCCGCCCGCTTCAGATTATCATCCACCAACGCTTCCAGCTCACCAGCGCGCATCGGTTTACCAATCAGATAGCCTTGGGCGTAATCGCAGCCCACTTCGCGTAGGAAAGCGAGGCATTCCTCGTCTTCGACTCCCTCGGCGACGATCGAGAGGCCGAGTTCGTGGCCAAGGCTTACTGTGGAGCGCACAAGCATCGCATCGCTGGCATCGCGGTGAGCGAACTGCACGAAGCTTCGGTCGATCTTGAGTTCGGACAACGGAAGATTTTTGAGATAGGTCAGGCTGGACTGACCGGTGCCGTAATCGTCCATCGATATCGATACGCCCATATCCCGAAACCGCGTCAGCGCGGCGGCGGCCAGCGACGGATCTGCGATCGCCGCAGATTCAGTCACTTCAAAGATCAGGCTTTGCGGCGGTATGCAAGACTGCTTCAGCATCGCCTCGGCAGCGGATAGAAACGACGCTGAGGCCACGAGCCGCGCGGAGATGTTCACCGCCGACCTGATTTCCATTCCGCTGGCGCGCCAGGCGATGTTGTCGTCGATCGTTCTCTGAAGCACGTAGAGCGTCAGATCGGTGATCCGGTCACTTTCCTCCGCCAGCGGGATGAACAGGTCCGGCCGAAGATAGCCGCGCTGGGGATGATTCCAGCGAACCAGCGCCTCCACGCTCGTTATCCGGTTCTCGGCCAGCGCCAGCTTGGGCTGATAAAGAACTTCCAGCTCATTATTCGCTATCGCAGCATCGAGCTCGCCCATGAGCGACACTTGTCGTTCCAGCGCGGCCTCCTCGGCAGCGGCATGGTAAAGCCAGCGCTCCCCCTTACGAAGGGCTTGGCTTGCTGCGTGAATGGCCTCGGACAGCGCGCGACCCTGGCCCACTCCAAACGCCATCTGAACGTCGATCTTTCGCCCTCCGACCTCCACTGGACTTCGCATCAATGCAGCGAGCCCGGCCAGAGTCGATTCCAGTTCGCCATGTTCCCCATCGAAGAACCAGACCAGTGCGCGATCTTCGGCGCGGTAGACAGTTTTTCCAGCATTGCCCATTTGCAGGCGCTCGGTGATCCGCAGAATGAGCTGATCGGCCAGACCTTCGCCCAGCACCGTCTCAAGCCGCTCATAGCCACCGATGGTCGCCGCAACGGAGAACAGAACCTTTTCATCAGCCTCGGCTTCGAACGCAAAGCGATTGGGCAAGCCCGTCCGCACGTCGTGCATACGGCGATGAAGTTGCTCTTTCCGGAAGTTCTGGATCAACACAAGAACGGTCGCACCAGCGATGACGAAAGCTGCGGGGACGATGTCGAACAGAAGCGATCTGGTGGACCAAACGAGATAATATGCGCCAGCGATGATCGCGAATGACACCGCGCTTCGCGCCAACCCGGCGCTGCGTGAAGACGCTCTCAAAATCCACAGGATCAGCAAAAACGCAAGAATGATCGGACCGATAGCAGCGGCATTGGACGGAATGCCGTTATAGAGCGTTTCGGCCGCCATGGCTTGCACGACCACTCCAGGAATAACGCCGTAAAGCGGCGTAGCGTAACGATCTCCCAATTCGATGGCCGTCGCGCCAATTAAAATATCTTTACCGGCGATCCCCGAGGGATCGAAGCGCCCGTCTTCGATATCGATAAAGCTGTGGCGCGGAATCGAGCGCGGCTCGATCGCAAAATCGACTGGAAACGGTCGTCCCGCGGTGCCGTTCTGCCCTGCAATCTGGGCCGCAAGGGAAGGCCGCGGCGTTCCATCGGTTATGCTGCCGAGTGGCATCTGGCGCACCAGGCCATCGGGATCGGGCGAGACTGCTACCGAAGCGATGACGGCATGGTCACGCAAGATGGAAATTGGCAGCGTGTCCAGCATACGAGCATCGGACGGCCCGGCGACTTGAGCAAAGGTGGGCAAAGTCACGACCGCCGCGCTGTTCGCTAGCGCCTGCGCGAGCAGTCCGTCATCCGTGCCCTCCGAAGGGCTCGACAAATCGACGTCGAAGGTGATCGAACGTGCACCGGCGGCGTTCAGGCGATCGACCACCTTGGCATAATGATCCCGTGACCAAGGCCAACGATTGATCTTGGCAAGGCTTGCTGCGTCTATCTCGACGATATGCAGATCACCGCTCGCCTCATGGGACTGTGCGGCGAAGAAAGGAACCCGCAGGGCATTTTCGACCTTGGTCGTCGCGCCGCTCGTCCATGCAACCAGCGCGACCGAAATAAGCATCAGCGCCTTTGAAAATGGGCCGCGCCATTGTCGCCAAAAGCCAGAAGGCCGACCGGGTTCAGCGGTCATCGGATCCACTCTCGCGATCAAACGCCCCAAGCGTCAGCCGCTTAGTCGCCACCCTTTTTACCGCTGCCCTTGTCGGGCTTACCCTTGTCGCCTTTGTCCTTGCCGGGCTTGTCATCCTTGCCCTTGTCGCCGTCGTCCTTGCCGGGCTTGTCGTCCTTGCCTTTGTCGCCGTCGTCCTTGCCGGGCTTGTCATCCTTGCCTTTGTCGCCGTCGTCCTTGCCGGGCTTGTCATCCTTGCCCTTGTCGCCGTCGTCCTTGCCGGGCTTGTCGTCCTTGCCCTTGTCGCCGTCGTCCTTGCCGGGCTTGTCGTCCTTGCCCTTGTCGCCGTCGTCCTTGCCGGGCTTGTCGTCCTTGCCCTTGTCGCCGTCGTCCTTGCCGGGCTTGTCGTCCTTGCCTTTGTCGCCGTCGTCCTTGCCGGGCTTGTCGTCCTTGCCCTTGTCGCCGTCGTCCTTGCCGGGCTTGTCATCCTTGCCCTTGTCGCCGTCGCCCTTGCCGGGCTTGTCGTCCTTGCCCTTGTCGCCGTCGTCCTTGCCGGGCTTGTCGTCCTTGCCCTTGTCGCCGTCGTCCTTGCCGGGCTTGTCGTCCTTGCCCTTGTCGCCGTCGTCCTTGCCGGGCTTGTCGTCCTTGCCCTTGTCGCCGTCGTCCTTGCCGGGCTTGTCATCCTTGCCTTTGTCCTCGCCGCCATCGGCAGGTTTATCGGCGGGACCTTTGTCCTCGCCGTCATCCGCAGGCTTATCAGCGGGGCCCTTGTCATTGCCGGGATTTTCACCTTTGACCGGCGCATCGTCCTTGGCGGGCGACGGGTCTTCGGGCGGCCTCCCGGCTGCGGTTTCGCCTCCATCCTTCGGGCCTGCGCCCTTGCCGGCGGTATCCCCGCCCGCACCCTTGGCAAAATCCGGCCGTTTCGGGTTGGTCGCAGGGCTTACCACTGCCGACGCCAGAATTACCGGCGAACTTCCGGTCACCATGCCGTCCGTCGCCTTGCCCATATCGACCGGTTTGCTGGTGATGGCGGCATCGATGTAAGTCGCTCCCGCGGTGCCGGAAGCGGGCTCTTCGCTGCCTTTCGCATCGCTCATCAACAAATCTCCCGGGGACCCGTTGTCGCTCGGTTGCGCCGAGGGATCGTCGGGCGAAGGCTGGGGGTCCGCCGCCGGTTCCCCGGCGGAGCTACCGGCCGGCGCCGGCACGGCAACCGTGCCTTCCTGGCGAAGCGGCGAATCCACGACGCGCGGCTGATCGCCGCTGATCGACAGGCGGTAGCGATCGCCCGCGGCGATCATCGCCACCGATCCGGGGCGGACGAGTTCGCGCGCGCCGCCATCGCTGGTCGCAACCTCGACCACGCCCTCGGTCACCTGAAGCGACGTATCCGACGGACCGACGGTGATCGAGAAGGTGGTCCCCTTCACCACGGCGGCGAGATAGGGCGTGTCGACGGAGAAATGCGGTGTGCCGCGTTTCTCGACGCGAAATATGGCGTTGCCCAGGTCCTGAATGAAGCGGGTGAATTTCGAGCCAGCCTGCTCCGCCGGGATCCGGACCCGGCTATTCGACGCGACGGTTACGAAATCCTGGCCATGCACCAGAACGGCGCGCCCGCCTTGCCCGGTCACGATCGCATCGCCCGGACCGACTTCGGCGCCGCGCTTCGCGGCCACGTTCTTGCCATCGCGCTGCAGAACGACGCTCCCGCTCGCCTCGCTAACACTCCAGCCGTCGGAACCGGCGATCGCCTGCGTGCTTACGCCGGCCAGCAGAGCCGTAACGGCCATCCGAGTTGCTAATTTGAACATGGAAAAAACTCTCCTTGGCCTTCGCCATAGATGGAGAGGTGTTCGAAAGGCCTTTCCGGGAATGGTTAGCGAGTCCTTTCCATTGACGTTTCTGAAAGGATTCGAAGGCACATAGCGATCATATTAGCTTACACCGATCCGAGGTCGCCGTGCGTTATCGATCCCTTTTCGCAATATTCCTGATTGGCGCGGCCGCGACTGCGCCCGCAATGGGCCAGCAGACGCTGGACCGGGTTGATCCGGCGCGCGCCGAAGACCGGTCGCTCGAAAGTTTGCCTGACGATCAGGACACCGCGCTCCCTGTGGTAGTTGAGCAGGCGAAGGTCATTGCAAACACTGGCCCGAGCTTTGCGGTGGGCGCCATCGACATCGTCGGCCTTCAAATGATGTCGCGAAGCGAATTTTCCGATATTGTCGAATTCTACATCGGACGGACCCTGACCCCGACCGATCTTGGCACATTGGCTGATCGACTTGCGGCGCGAGCAAGCGAGCAATATCCCTTGGCCAGCGCCGCAATCGAACCGCAGGCCGTTCGCGCAGGCGTTGTGAAAGTCCGTATCGACGAAGGCCATATCGATGGCATCAAACTCGACGGACCGCAGAACCGTGCCGTCCTCGCTGCGCTTCGACCGCTCGCGACCGGACGTCCCGTAACGACCGCCGAACTCGAACGGCGCCTTTTGATCGCCGGTGATATCGACGGCATCTCACTCGGCAATACGCGCATCGAACGTCAGGACGGCCAGACGATCCTCGCCGTCAAAGTGGAGCATCAATCATTCCGGGCACAGGTCACGTTCGATAATGACAGCATCAAGCCGCTTGGTCCGCTTGAGCTATTCGGCTCGGCTCGCCTCAACGGCCTGCTCAGCGATGACGATAGTCTCCAGATATTTGCGCTCGATACCGTGCCGCAATTTGACGAACTCGCCTTCGTGCGGCTGCGTTACGGCAAGCGGATCAGCGCCGATGGCACGGAAGTGTCAATCACCGGCTCTTATTCGCACAGCGCGCCCGGTGCGTATCTGGAAGAGCTCGACATTGACGGAGAAAGCTGGCTTGTGTCGCTCGGCGCGCTGCACCCATTGTCACGCTCTCGCCGCAACAGCCTGTGGCTTGAAGCGTCGCTCTCGCACCGCGAAATCCGGCAGGAGCGTGCCGATATTCTTGCGCGGGAAGACCGGCTGACGATCGCCGGGCTTGGACTTTATGGATATACGCAGGTGGCAGGCGGACGTCTTCGGGTGAACACATCGGTGGCGCAGGGTCTCGATTTGCTGGGGGCCACCGAACCGAACGATCCGTTGTCGTCTCGCGACGATGCAGACGGCACCTTCACCAGTTTTTCTTTTTTCGCCGACTGGAACAAGAGCATCATCGGCGATTTCGGAACAAAGGTCGCGGTGCGTTCCCAACTTGCGACCCAGCCCCTCCTTGTATCCGAAGAGTTAGGGATTGGCGGAGCCGGCTTCGTGCGCGGCTATGACTATAGCGAGCGATCCGGCGATCAGGGCGTGGCCGGCTATTTCGAACTGAATTACGACTGGGACCGTGATCTCGGTCCCGTCAACGGCCTAGAATTTTACGCGTTCGCAGACGGCGGCAAGGCGGTGAACCTAAATGACGGGTTTGGCAGCGGCTCGCTATTCTCCACGGGTGGCGGCTTTCGCGCGGACGTCGATCGCCACACCGATGCCGGGCTCGAGGTTGCGGTGCCCCTGTCTGGCGACAGATACGACACCGACAACGCAGATCCGCGTATCCGTTTCACCCTGACTCGATATTTTTAAAATTCAGCCGGTAGTTCCATTGATATAATTGATCATCCTGAAGTGCGGGAATCTTTTGGTCCTGAAGACACGATAAAGATGCGAACTCGCTCTTGCGCCTTCAACCAGTCCATCATGATGGTCCGGACCGCTTTCACAGCCAATATTGATAATATTTGGGTGTGGATTGATGCTCAGAACGACACGCATGATTTGCGGATTGGCCAAAGCATCATGCGGTTTCGGTCATGTCCGTTTATGCGCCGCTCTCTTCAATCGCTCGATCACGTCTTCGTTGCGGATGGTGCGATAGCGCGCCATGCACAGGCTGAAGATCCCGAACAGCAGAAAGCCGAGCGCGACCAGCGTGAACAGCCAGCCATGCTGCTGCAGCGAAGCAATCGCGCCGCCCACGCCGCGCACGTCGCTGCCCTGCTCGGCCAGCGCGGCCTTGACGGTAAACCAGCCGATCGCGAGAAACACCACGGCGCGCGCGGCAAAGCCTGCCCGGCCCAGATATTCAACGAAACCGGGAGCGTCCGCATCGAGCAGTTTCATGAATTTGGCGGTATAGGCCTTTATGCCCTGCTCCACGCCGGCCCCGACAAAGCAGAGGCCGATCAGGGCGAGCAAGATGCCGCCGCCGGGGAAACCCAGGATCATGCTCGCGGCCTGCTCCTGACCGCCGCCGCCCGATGATCCGCCGTCCGCGCCGCCAAAGACCGATTTTGCCGCGACGAATGCCAGAAACAGATGGCCGAGCCCGCTCGCGACATGGCCGAGCCGTTTGACGATCCCCTTGGCGCCGTCTCCCCCACCTTCGATGTCGATCGCCGCGCCGTAAAGGCGGAAGATGCCGTAACCGAACAGCCCGATGCCGGTGAGAGCGAGCAGCAGCGTGCCGCCGGGCATGTCCTCGATCCGGTCCAATATGTCGGTTGCGCCCGATCCTTCGCCGGTGGTCAGCGCGATGTAACCGATGAGGAAATAGACGGTGGCGCGGGCGAGATAGCCGGCGCGCGCGATGTTCTGAACCTGTGTGACGCGGCTCATTCTCTGGATATCCCCTGCTCGTTACGGTAGCCGAACGATTGAGCGATGAATTGGGTTCATGTCCGCATCGACCTGGTCAGTCGGTGGGCCTTGAGCCGATCATAATAGGGCCGCGCGCGATCGGCCAACGCCGCGTGACCCGCATCGAGCTCGGGCGAGGCCGTCGGCGGCGGCGCGAAGCCGCTGCTCGCCGCGACCGCATTGTACCAGTGCGACGCCCAGATGCCGTCGGTTGGGCGCAAGCCTGGCGCCCACTGTAGCATGGCAGGATCCCATGCGATGCCGAGCGCGGCGCAGAGCGATGTCAGCACGCTTTCGGGATTTGCCAGCACGTCGCCGCTGTCGATCACCGGCGGAGCCGTACCGCGCCGATCGGCGATCCGTTCGAAATAATCGCATTGCCGCGCGAGACCCAGATCGTCGAGATCGACCGCGACGCGCTTCTCGGCATAGCTCGCGATCACCCGCGCGGGATCGCGGATGAGAAAAGCATGGGCGTGATCGGGAAAATCGCCGATATCGACCGGGCCGACCATTTGGTGCGGCATATGTTTCTGATACCAGATCGGACGTCCATCCGGCACCGGCCCGCGCATCGTCTCGGCTACCGAGTCCCAGGCGCAATCCATCGACGCGATCACCTCGTCCGCCATCGGCTGCCGGTCGCCGGTCGCTTTCAGGAAGGCGCCGTAAAAGGGTTCGTCGGTGACGGCGCAGTCGCCGCGCGAGCCGAAGCTGCGCATCATGGCGGTCGAGATGGTGCGCGGACCGGACCACATGGCGATGCGTACGGGCTCGCTCATGCGGCGACGTCCGCCTCGATCAGCGCCTGGTACAGCCCCTGGAGCCGTTCGACCGTCGGCCCCCTGCCCTCGGTCAGCGCGCGGCCGTCGACCGAGCGCACCGGCACCACGCCGGCAAAGGTGCCGGTGACGAACGCCTCGTCCGCGCCGTAGACGTCGGTCAGCGAGAAATTCCTCTCGAACACCGGAATATCGTTCTCGCGGCACAGGCGGATCACGTTGGCGCGGGTGATGCCGCCCAGGCAATAATCGCCGGTCGAGGTCCAGACCTCGCCCTTGCGTATGATGAAGAAATGCGTGCTGTTGCAGGTCGCGACGAAGCCGTGCGGATCGAGCATCAGCCCTTCGTCCGCACCCGCCTGCGTCGCCTGGATGCAGGCGGTGATGCAGTTGAGCTTGGGGTGAACAGCGTGATACCCCGCTCCACCGTTGTGGGCGGCACCGCCTTGTATTCGGGAATGATGACGATGGTGGCCGGCGATATCACCACGCGCGGGTCCTGATAGGGCGTCGAGCGGATGCCGCGCGTGACCATCAGGCGGATGTGGACGCCGCTGGTGTCGGCATCGATGCCGTTGCCGGTCAGGCAGGCGTAGAGACGCTCGGTCAGCCGCTCGCGGCTCAGCCCGATATCCATCGCGATGGCCTTGGCGCCCTCGAACAACCGGGCCAGATGCGCCTCGAGAAACGCGATCCGACCATGGTGGACGCGCAGCCCCTCCCACACGCCGTCACCGAGCATGAAGCCGCTGTCGAACACCGACACGCTGGCCTCGGCGCGCGGCACCAGCGCACCGTTCACGTCGATCAGCACATTCGCGTTGCGCGGATCGGCCTCGTAATCATGCGTGCCCTTGGCCATGCGCGATCAGTAGTGAATCGCGCGGCCATAGGCGTCGAGCACGCTCTCGTGCATCATCTCGCTCAAGGTCGGGTGCGCGAAGACGGTGTGCATCAGGTCTTCCTCGGTGGTCTCGAGCTGGCGCGCGACGACATAGCCCTGGATCAGTTCGGTCACTTCCGCGCCGATCATGTGCGCGCCGAGCAGCTCGCCGGTCTTGGCGTCGAACACGGTCTTCACGAACCCTTCCGGATCGCCCAGCGCGATCGCCTTGCCGTTGCCGATGAACGGGAAATTGCCGACCTTGACCTCATGGCCCGCCTCCTTCGCCTTGGCCTCGGTCAGGCCGACGCTGGCCACCTGCGGGCGCGAATAGGTGCAACCCGGAATGTTCGACTTGTCGAACGGGTGCACGTCCTCGCCGGCCAGTTTTTCCACCGCGATCACGCCTTCGTGGCTCGCCTTGTGCGCCAGCCAGGGCGCGCCGGTGACGTCGCCGATGGCGAGGATGCCCTCGACATTGGTGCGGCCGTAGCCGTCGGTCTCGATATGCCCCTTTCCGGTCTTTATGCCGAGCTTTTCCAGGCCGATGTCCTCGGTGTTGGGCACGATGCCGATGGCGACGATGACGTGGCTGAAATCCTCGGTCGTCGACTTGCCCTTGGCATCCCCTGCCCCAGACCCCGATCCGGGGTTGATCGTGGCTTTCACGCCTGATTTCGAGCTTTCCAGCTTCTCCACGCCCGCGCCGGTGCGGATGTCCATGCCCTGCTTCTTCAGCGCCTTGTGCATGAAGGCGGAGACATCCTCGTCTTCCACCGGCAGGATGCGATCGAGCATTTCGACGATCGTTACCTCGGCGCCCATGTCGCTGTAGAAGCTGGCGAATTCCACGCCGATCGCGCCCGATCCGATGACGAGCAATTTGGTCGGCATTTCCCTGGGCACCATGGCATGGCGGTACGTCCAGATACGCTCCCCGTCGGCCTTGGCGAACGGCAGATCGCGCGCGCGCGCGCCGGTGGCGATCATGATCGTCCTGGCGGCGATCTCGGTGGTTTTGTCATCGTCCGATTCGACGCCGATCTTGCCCTTGCCGGTGATCGCGGCGACGCCGTGGACCACGTCGACCTTGTTGTTCTTCATCAGATGCGTGACGCCGGCATTGAGCTGCCCCGCCACCTTGCGGCTGCGGTCGACCACCTGGGCGAGGTCGAACCCCGGCTTCTCCGCGATCAGCCCATATTGCGCGGCATGCGTCATATAATGATAGATTTCCGACGTGCGCAGCAGTGCTTTGGTCGGAATACAGCCCCAATTGAGACAGATGCCGCCCAGCTTCTCGCGCTCGATGATCACGACCTTCATCCCCAGCTGCGCCGCACGTATAGCCCCAACATAGCCGCCAGGGCCGGATCCGATGATGGCGAGGTCGTAGGTGGTGGTCATGATGCGCTTTCCTTCCGTGTGATCGGTCGTGGCCGACCTTCCTCGTCAATGGCTACAAAGGTGAAGATGGCTTCGGTAACCTTGACTTGCTCTTCGTCATGGCGGTGACGACGCCACGCTTCTACGGCGATCTTCATGCTGGACGTGCCAAGTTTGGTAAGATCGGCATAAACAGACACTTCGTCGCCAATCTTGACTGGATGGTGAAACTGCATTCCGTCCATCGCGATCGTCACGGCGCGTCCGCGGGCTCGGCGGGCGGCGACCAGGCCAGCGCCGCTGTCCATAAGGCTCATCAACCATCCGCCGAATATATCTCCATAGGCATTAGCATCGGCCGGCATGGCTGTAACGCGAATGGCGGGATCGCGTGGTTGATCACCCAATCACGCCACCATCGCCAGCGGGCTTTCGACCAGCTGCTTGAGCGCCTGCATCAGCTCGGCGCCGTCCGCGCCGTCGATCGCGCGGTGATCGAAGCTGCCGGTGGCGCTCATCACGGTAGCCACGCCCAGCGCGTCGTCGACGATATAGGGGCGCTTCTCGCCCGCGCCGACTGCCAGGATCATCCCCTGCGGCGGGTTGATCACCGCGTCGAATTGCTTGATGCCGTACATGCCCATGTTCGAGATCGACGCGGTGCCGCCCTGATATTCCTCGGGCTTGAGCTTGCCTTCCTTGGCGCGGCCGGCGAGTTCCTTCACCTCGGTTGAGATCGCGCTCAACGACTTGGTGTCGGCGCCCACCACGATCGGCGTGATCAGCCCGGCGGGCGTGCTGACCGCGACCGAAATGTCCGCGCGGCTGTAACTGATCAGCTGGTTGCCGGCAAAGCTCACATTGCATTTGGGCACCTGCATCAGCGCCTTGGCCAGCGCCTTGACCAGCAGATCGTTGACCGAGAGCTTCACGCCCTGCGGCTCCAGCGCGACGTTGAGTTCGCCGCGCAGCTTGAGCAGTTTGTCGAGCTGGATATCCACCGTGAGATAGATATGCGGGATCGTCTGCTTCGCCTCGGTCAGGCGGCGCGCGATGGTCTTGCGCATGTTGGAGAGCTTTTCCGCCTCGTGCGGAATATCGGTCTGGAATTCGCCCTGCGGCGCCGCGGCGGGTGCGGCTTCCGATTTGGCGTCGGGGGTAGCGGGCTTTGCTGACGAAGCTTCGGCGCCTTCGACATCCGCCTTGACGATCCGCCCTTTGGGGCCGGACCCTTCCATCGCCGTCAGATCGACGCCCTTCTGCGCTGCGATGCGCCGCGCGAGCGGGCTCGCCTTGACGCGCGCTCCGCTCTCGTCGGTCGGCGCAGCGGGGGCTTTGGTTCCATCGTCTGCAACCGCCTTCTTTCCCTTGGCGGCGGCGGCGGGCTTGCCGTGATCGCCGGCTGCTTCCTCGCCGCGATGGGTGGTCTTATCCCGGTCGCCGGTCTGGTTCGGATCGGCGGGCTCCTTGGACGGTTCCTGCTTCACCCGGGCATCCTCGGCCTTGGCCGAGCCGCCGGATTTTTCCGCCGATGCCGCGGCTTCCTCCACGTCCTCGCCTTCCTCAGCCAGGATCGCGATCACCGTACCGACCTTCACCTCGTCGCTGCCTTCCTGGATCAGAATCCTGGCGATGACGCCTTCGTCCACCGCCTCGAACTCCATCGTCGCCTTGTCGGTCTCAATCTCGGCCATGATATCGCCGGAGCTGATCGTATCGCCTTCCTTCACCAACCATTTGGCGAGCGTACCCTCTTCCATGGTGGGCGAAAGCGCGGGCATTTTCAGTTCGATGGGCATGGGGAAACTCGGTCCTCTCGCTAGTCGTTGCAGCTATCTATGCCAAAGGGAACGCACAGGTCCAAGAGGCTTTACCGAGTCCGGCTTGCGCCTCTTCATGTTTTGGCGCAGCATTCAGGCACAGGATGAGGGGCAGGGTTACATGCGCACCTATTTGGTGGTGATCGACGAAACCGCGGAAGCCCTGCTTGCCTTGCGCTTCGCCACGCGCCGCGCCGCCAGGACGGGCGGCGCGGTGCATATCCTCGCGTTGATCGAACCGCAGGATTTTGTCGCATGGGCGGGAGTGCAGCAAACCATCGAGGAAGAAATGAAAGCACGCGCCGAGGCGCTGGTCGTCAGCGCGGCGGGCACCATTTTGGAAGAGTCCGGCCTGCGCCCCGCTATCACCGTCAAGCAGGGCCGCGGCGCCGACGTTGTACGCGAGATGCTCACCGAACGGGGCGACATCACCGCGCTCGTGCTCGGCGCCTCCGCCAGCGGCGGACCCGGTCCGCTGGTCAGCCATTTTACCGGCGCGAACATGGGCACCCTGCCCTGCCCTGTGATGGTAATCCCAGGATCGCTCGGCCATGAGGAAATCGACCGGTTGAGCTAGACCAAAAACCCTTAGGTCAGGTCGCCGCGTGGCGGGTAATCCTTGTCGAGCACGTAATCGATGCCCTCGAGCAATGCATCGAAATCTGGGCGCGCGAATGGTGCGCTCTGTTGCTGCGCCATATAGAGGGTGCCGTCCGGGCGGATTAGGCAGATACCGGGTTCGGAAAACACCTCGGGCTCGTCGGAGCCGGCACGCTTGGAACTGATATATAGCCCCCATTCGCGCGCCGTTTTTTCGCTCATATCATAAACCAGCGGCAAATTTCCGGTATCCCATTCGGCATCCACCTTCATCGCGCGCTCTTCGCCGTCCATCGAGATGGCGAAGGGTGAAATGCCGCGATCGGTGAAGTCGGACAGCCTGTTGCCCAGCTCCTCGAGTTGGCCCTTGCAGATCGGACAATGCGATCCGCGATAGAACAGCAGCATCGTGAAATTTTCGGGCGATTGCGCGGCCAGTTCGAAACGGGCCTGGATCGTGAGCGGCAGTTCGAGGCTGGGGGCGGCTTTTCCTGGGGTCGGCTGAGGCATGGATTCTCCTTGATGAAGATAGAACAGCGTGAAGACATGAGCGTTCCATCCGATCCTGGAACGCTCCAGCGCTCAGTCGCCCCGGGCTTGCCGAATGGGCTGCGCGGCGTCAGGGGATCGGCATTGCCGAAACGCCTAACGTTTCTTCTTGCCGCGCTTGCTTCCGCCTGCCTTTCGACCGCTATTGGGCCGCTTGGTCGTGCGCGGAACGCTGCTCGGCCTGCCCTTTTTATCGTGGCGAACGGAGCGGCCGGGCGCCTTGCCGGGAATTTCGACATCGGGCACCTCAAAGCGGAGGCCGCCGGATACTGGGTTCGCCTCGATCAGCTTCAGTTTCAGCTTCATGCCACTCTTGTAAACCGTGCCGCTGTCGCGCCCCTTGAGCGTCCGGCTTGCCTCATCATAGGTGAAATATTCCGAACCTAGCGTGGAAACCGGCACCAACCCGTCGCCGCCCAGTCCCTCGACCGTTGCGAAAAAGCCGAAATCGAGCACCCCAGTAATCCGCGCATCGACCAGTTCGTCGACATGGGCGGACAGATAGAACGCGACATAGCGGTCCATAGTATCGCGCTCGGCCTCCATCGCGCGCCTTTCGGTGCGGCTGATGACCTCGGCGATATGGCCGAGATCGCCGGCATCCTTTTCGGTCAGCCCGGTGCTGCGCTGAATCGAACTGTTTTTCGGCGCGGGCATCTCGAGGCCGTAGGCATCGACCAGCGCGCGGTGGACGAGCAGGTCGGCATAGCGCCGGATCGGCGAGGTGAAATGCGCATAGCTAGCAAGTGCCAGACCGAAGTGGCCGGTCTTGTCGGCGCCGTAATAGGCCTGCGTCTGGGTGCGCAGGATCTGCTCCATCACCTGCGGCAGCACCTCGTCATCGTCGACACGTTCGATCAGGCGGTTGAACAGCGCGGGCGTGACCACCTGGCCCAGCGCGAACTCCATGTCGAACGTCTTCAGATAATCCTTCAATGCGACCAGCTTCTCGCGCGAGGGCGGCAGATGCGCGCGGTACATGACCGGCGATTTCTTCGCTTCCAGCGCCTTGGCCGCGGCGACATTGGCGGCGATCATATAATCCTCGACCAAACGATGCGCGTCGAGCCGCTCGCGCACCGTGACCGAGGCGATCTTGCCCTCGTCATCGAGATGCACCTGCCGCTCGGGCAGATCGAGATCGAGCGGCGCGCGAGCCTCCCGCGCCTTGAACAGCAATTTCCAGCAGGCCCAGAGGTTTTGCAGCGCCTCCTTCAAATCCGATACCCCTGAGCTTGTCGAAGGGCGTTCGACAGGCTCGGGACTTACGGTCTGTGGGCTGACCCCATCCATGATCGCCTGCGCATCCTCATAGGCGATATTCGCCGAAAGACGCACCGTGGCGCGGGTGAAGCGATGACCGGTTACCTGCCCCTTAGCGTCGATCGTGAGATGGCACGCCATCGCCGCACGATCCTCGCCGGCTTTCAGCGAGCATTTGTCCGAGCTCAGTTCGTGCGGCAGCATCGGCACCACGCGGTCGGGGAAATAGACGCTGTTGCCGCGCCGCCGCGCTTCGCGGTCGAGTTCGCCGCCGGGGCGCACATAATAGGACACGTCGGCGATCGCGACGACCGCCTGAAAGCCCCCCTTGTTTGCCGGATCGTCGTCGGGCGCGGCCCACAGCGCATCGTCATGGTCGCGCGCGTCGCGCGGATCGATGGCGAGGATCGGCAGATGGCGCAGATCCTCGCGTCCCTCGGTCGTTACAGGAAGGTCGACCACCCGCTGCGCATCGGCGATCGCCGCGTCTGGAAACGCGTCGGGGATGCCATATTTGGCGATGGCGATCAGGCTGAAGCTTTTCGGCGCGAACGGATCGCCCAGCACTTCGCTTACCCGCGCCTTGGTTTTGGCTCCGACGCCCTGTTTTTCCGCTACGACCAGTTGGCCGGGCTTGGCATCGCCCACGTCCGATATCGGAGTATCGCGCCGAGCCTTCTTGTCGATGCTGCGCAGCACAAACTTGTCGCCGTCCTTTTCCATAACGCCGAGCAGCTGCTCGCTGCCCCGCGCAAGTTTCTTCATGACATGCGCGATATGGCCCTCGCCGCGGCTCTCTGTGCGCGCGAGAACGCGGTCACCGATGCCGAGCGCGCCGTTACGCCCGCGTTCGATGATCCGCAGCTTGGGCACCGGCGCGCCTTGGGCTTCCCAATGCTCGGGAACGCCGACCGGCTGCTTGCCGTCGATCTCGACCACCTTCAGAACAGCGACCTTGGGCAGCCCACCCATTTTATGGAAGGCGCGGCCAGGAGCCAGGTCGATCAGCCCCTCGTCGGTCATGTCCTTAAGCCGCCCCTTTAGCGCGATCTTCTCCTGCGCGGTCAGGCGGAACGCCTTCGCGATCTCACGTTTGCCGGCGGGCGCATCACTGGTCTCGATGAACTCGAGGATCTGCTTGGGGGTGGGCAGGCCCTTGGCTTTGCGAGACGTCATTTTCGGTGAAGGCAAGGCGCTGGATCAGTCTTCTGGAGACATGCGGTCGAGTTTGGCCTGCAGTTCGGCGACCTGCCGCTTGAGCTCGTCCATCTCGCTACGATTGCCCTGCGGGGCCTCGCTCACCGATTGGCCCGGGACGAACGCATCGCGCGCTGCCTTCATCATCTGGAGGTTCTTGCGGGCGATTTCGCCGAACGGACCCTGCGCCACCGCGCTTTCCAGCGCGTCATCCATTTGCCGCTGCTTCTCGCGGAAACCGCGCATGGAATTTTCCAGATAATCCGGGATCATGTTCTGCATCGATCCGCCGTAAAAGGAGATGATTTCCTTCATGAAATTGGTCGGAAGCAACCCTTTGCCGCTGCTCTCCTCCTCCATGATGATCTGGGTCAGCACATTATGCGTGATATCATCGCCAGATTTGGCGTCGATCACCACGAACTCGATGTCCTGCCTGATCAAATTGGCGAGATGGTCCAGCGTGATATATTTGGAACTGGACGTGTCATAGAGGCGGCGGTTGGCGTATTTTTTGATGGTGATCGGATCATTATCCTTCGTCCATTTTTCCGCTTTTTTCATTCTCAACTCCTGAGCATTCATTTGCATGCGAACTAACACCGCAAGTCGCCGAACCGCAACAAATTCGAAGGCGATGGCTTTACGGTGAGCGTGTCACGAAAGTTCGAGAAATCCAAGCAAGAACCGGAGGACCGTAGTCGGATATCGTTGCCAAATGGCAACAGTGCGGCACAAACCAAACTTTGCCCGGTTCCTCGCTTGATTAACGACTGCTGACGCTGTCTAATTCCGCTATTGCATTTTCAAGACACTTCAGGGGTTTCAAAATGAAAAAAGCTAGTTTCATGTGCGCAGGGTCGGTTTTTGGAATCGTCCTTGCATCTGCGCAGCCGGTTCATGCTCAGGATCAGGTCGCTGACCCGAATGACATCGGAAGCGATTCGGAATTTATTCAGGAAGGCGACGTACCGCCTGACGAAAACGAGGCGATCGTGGTTACGGGCTCGCGCATCGCCCGTCCGTCGCTGGAATCGCAGGTGCCGGTAACGTCAATCACCGGTGAGGAGTTTTTTAACCAAGGGTCAATTAACGTTGGCGACACACTGAATGACCTGCCGCAATTGCGCAGCACGTTCAGTCAGACCAATTCGGGGCGCTTCCTCGGTACGACTGGTCTTAATCTGCTCGATCTTCGAGGCTTGGGAACGGCGCGCACTCTGACGTTGGTTAACGGTCGGCGCCATGTGCCGTCGGACATTCTTTCTAACGGCACATCGACCGACGTGAACACCATCCCGAACGATCTTATCGAGCGCGTGGACGTGGTGACTGGCGGCAACTCCGCCATTTACGGTTCGGATGCTATTGCCGGCGTCGTCAATTTCATCCTTCGCGACGACTTTGACGGGCTGCAGCTTCGCGGCCATGCTAGCGTCAGCGATTTCGGTAGCTTTCCCACGCAATATGTGTCCGCTCTGGCCGGCAAGAACTTCGCGGACGGTCGTGGCAACATCACCGTTCATGCAGAATTTGCGAACCAGTCGCGAGTTTATGGACGCGACGTTCCGTTTCTGCGCCGAAGCGACGGGTTTCTGACCATCGACATCGATGGCGGCGGCCTCCCGGAGAATAGCGACGGATTCCCGGATCGGGCATTTTTTCGGGATATCCGCACGGCAAGTATTTTCTATAACGGATTGGTCCCGATTACGCGTGGAACCGCTTCGCCTAACTGTGGAACGGGCCTGAACGATGTTCCATTCAATTGCACTTACCTCTTCACCCCCGACGGGAAACTCGTTGAGCAGACCGGAACCCGTCTTGGAACCGGCCCAATTGGCAGCATCGTTGGCGGCAATGGTCAAACGGGCCGCGAATTTAATCTTCTCTCGGTAATTCCGGACCAAAAGCGCTACAATTTTAATGTGCTCGGCCATTTCGAACTGGCGGAGGCGTTCGTGCCTTTCGTCGAGGCCAAATATGTCCGGATCGAAACACAGGGACAGCAATCCAGCCCCGCTTTCGTCCAAGGCGTTACGTTTGGAGACAATCGGGAACTCGTACGTCTCGACAATCCATTTCTCAGCCAGCAGGCTCGTGGCATCATTACCAACCAGATTCTCGACTCCGGTTTCAATTCAAGTCTAGTTCGCAGGAATCCGTTGACTGACGCCAATCTTGCCGCGATCGCCGATGGATCCTATCGTTTCACCATTGCCCGTTCCCTGCAGGATCTGGGCAGTCGCGACGAACAGTCTAAGCGCGATGTCTATCGCATCGTCGGGGGTGTTCGTGGTGAGTTTAACGACGACTGGAACTATGAAGTCTCCGCTAATTACGGTAGAGTTGAGGAAGCCACGCGAATTTTGGGGAACATCATCCCCCAGCGTTTCCTTTTGGCTCTCGACTCGGGGATCAATCCCGCAACCGGCCAGATCGCCTGCCGTTCACAGTTCGACCCTGCAGCCGCAGAGGCTTATGACACTCCGGACGTTCCGTTCCTGCAGCAAGACATCGACAATTGCGTGCCCTACAACCCATTTGGAGCTCCCGACAATTCCGCGGCCGCAAATTACATCGTCGAGGACACTACCTCCAATGCGTCCCTCGAGCAGCTGGTGTTTTCCGGCTTCGTGTCGGGTGACTTGAGCCAAGTGTTCGAATTGCCGGGCGGACCGATCGGTTTCGCGCTGGGCGCTGAGTACCGCCGCGAGGAATTGTCCTACAAGGCCGATCCCATCGTTGAAAACGGTCGGACCTTCTACAACGCCTTGCCGACGTTCGCGCCCGATCCCTTCGAAGTAAGGGAAGCTTTTGGTGAAATTCGCATTCCACTGCTTGCTGACATTCCCTTTTTTGAAGAACTGACATTTACGGGCTCCGGTCGCGTGTCTGATTATAAGGGTGCGATTGGCACGGTCTATGCTTATAATGCAGGTTTCGAATGGAGTCCAATAAGCGATATTCGTTTCCGCGGGCAATATGGTCGCTCCGTCCGTGCACCCAACCTTACCGAAACATCTTTCCCGATCACTCAGAACTTCGCTCCGGGTTTTCAAGATCCATGCCGACCGCAGAATATCAATACAGGTTCAGAAAATCGCGCTGCCAACTGTCGGGCCGACCTAGGAGGTCTTCTCGACACCGCGGCGTTCCGCAGTCTGGCCAACTATTCACTCGAAATTCTGAGTGGCAGTAATCCGAACTTGACCGAGGAAACCTCGGACTCCTATACGATCGGCGCGGTGTTTCAGCCAAGATTCATTCCAGGCTTCTCTCTTACTGTAGATTATTATGATATCAGGGTTGACAATGTCATCACGGCGGTTTCGGCGCAAAACCTTGTTGACACTTGCTACGACTTGCCATCCTTGGATAATCCCTTTTGCGCGCTGATTACGCGGTTTCGTGGTCCAGGCACCGGCCCCAACAACGAGATTCCCGGTCAGATTCTGGACAACGATCTTGTCGTCAGTTCGGTTAACTTCGCCGCGAGGACAGTCCGTGGCATTGATGCTGAAGCGACCTATCGCACGACTTTTGGAAATGACAACGCCTTTAATGCTCGTCTCATCTATACGCATCTTTTGGAAAGGAGTAATTTTGAGGATCCGTCCCAGCCCGATTTCGAGGATCGTATCTTGGGCGAACTCGGCGATCCGCAGGACGAATTCCGGTTTAATGCAGCTTTGAAATTGTCGAATGTGACTTTTGGCTATGAAATGCGATATATCGGTTCGCAAGTCTTGAATACCTATGAAGACTTTTTTGGCGTTCAAGATCGAGTTCCAGAAAATTCGGATTATGCCGACACACAATTCTATCCAGAAACCTTTTATCATGACGCTAGCATTGCGATTGAGGTTGACGACAGCTTTGAATTCAACGTCGGTGTCGACAATATTTTAGGTACCAACCCGCCTCTTGGTTTGACAGGCATTGGCGGCGGCAGTGCTATTTATCGGGTAAAAGGTCGGAATCTTTATGCCGGCGTTCGCGCCCGCTTCTAGAACGATCGAACGATAAAAATCTCGAAGGGCCGGACTGTTTCTCTTTCCGGCCCTTTCTTTTTGCGCCAATGTCGTCAGGATAGCGCCATGAGCACTGTGGAACGCGCGAGCGATCTGGCGGTCCGGGGAAGAGCCTCGGAGGCGTTCTGGTTATTGTCCGCTGCGGCCGGACGGGGCGACGCCGAAGCCGCCTTCCGTCTCGCCGAATGGCGCATGGCGGGCGACTGCATCCGCCGCGATATGGCCGAGGCTCGTAAGCTGTTCGGCCGTGCCGCTGAGCTGGGGCTGCACCGGGCGGAAGCGCCATATGTAGCGCTGCTGGCCAACGGCGCGGGAAATATCGGGCGGCGCTGGAACGAGGCTCTCGAGCGGCTGCGTTTGCGCTGCGAACGCGAACCGGAAGCATGCGCCCAACTGGCGTTACTGGAGAAGATGGAGCTCGATGCTGCAGGCGATCCACGTGGAATCGCAACGGCCGAGATAGCATGCATCGAACCGGATGTTCGCAGAATAGCGGGATTTCTAACGATCGAAGAATGCGATTACCTCTCTTCGCTGGCCCTTCCGTTGCTGCGGCCGGCGGTCGTGGTGCATCCGGAAACCGGCAAATTCGTGCAGGACCCCATTCGCACGTCGATGGCGGCCGCCTTTCCCTTCGTCTCGGAAAACCCGGTCCTGCACGCCGTCAACCGCAGGATCGCTGCGGCCACCGGAACCGGTTATGAACAAGGCGAACCGCTGCAGCTTCTCAGTTATGCCGCCGGGCAGGAATACAAGCTGCACAGCGATGCCTTGCCGGGCAGCGGCAATCAGCGGATAAAAACCATGCTGGTCTATCTCAACGACGCTTTCGAAGGGGGTGAGACCTTCTTCCCGAAACCCGGAATGAGCATTCGCGGAAAACCAGGCGAAGCTGTTCTGTTCTCCAATGCCGATGCCCAGGGCCGTCCGGATCCCGCCGCGATCCATGCCGGCCTGCCGGTTCGGCAGGGACGGAAACTGATTCTCTCAAAATGGATCAGAGCGCGGCCGCTCGACTTGACCGGCCCTCCGGGCCGGCCATGCTGAGCCGGCGCCAAGAGCGGCTTTCTTTCCGGCTCGATCAATACAGGGAAAATCGAATTCTCATCGCCAATATCTATCGAACCTGTCGCCCAGCCCGGTAAGCAATTCATACTGCGACAAGCCGCTGAAATCCGCGGCCGCGGGCAAGGCAAAATCCGGAGCTGCCCATCGCGCTTGCGCTTCGATCAGATCGTCCGGTAACACCAATATCGCCAGGTCCATGGATATTCGGCCGATGACTCCGACGGTTCGGCCGGCAACGGTAAACTTTCCCCCATTCGAAAATCCCCGCAGATAGCCATCGGCGTAGCCTATCGCCACGATAGCGACGGTCATGTCGCGGTTAGCGGTGAAAGTGGCGTTATAGCCGACCTTGTCGCCAACCCTCAGCTGGCGGATTTGGAGGATACGCGCTTCGGGAAAGGCAATCTGAGCGATGCGGCCCTCGAACTCGGCGCGCTGGATACCGCCGTAAATCGACAATCCGGGGCGCGTCACATCGAAATGATAGTCGGAACCGAGCGCGATCCCCGCACTGTTGGCGAGGCTCTTGCGCGCGCCTGGAAAATGCGCGGCGACGGCGCGATAGCGCGCTAGCTGCGATGCGTTTTGCGGCACATCCTCGTCGGCCGAGGCGAGGTGGCTCATCACGATATCGCAGTCCAGCCCTGCTCCTGCGACCTCCCCCGCCCGCACATCCTCGATGCCGAGCCGGTTCATGCCGCTGTCGAACATGATGTCGCATCGCCCGCCACCGCTTTGCCGCCATGCCGCGAGCTGCTCCATGCTGCTCAGCACCGGTTTGGCACCGATTGCGCGAGCCGCGGCGAGTTCGTCCGACAGCACGCCGTTGAGCACAGAAATGCGCTCGGCTGGAACGAGGTCGGCGATCTCCGCCGCCTCGCGCCAGTGGGCGACGAAGAAATCGCAGCATCCAGCATGGCTCAACCGCTTCACCACCTCACGCGCACCCAATCCGTAGCCATTTGCCTTGACCGCCGCGCCCGCGCGCGCGCGACCGCTCATCGCGTCGAGCGTGCGCCAATTCTCCACCAGCGCTGCGCCGTCCAGGCGCAGCCGCAAGGGCGAGGGGATGGCGGCAGGATCGACCGGATCGCTCAAGCTTGTGCCTCGCCATTCCAGTCGGGCTGGTCCTTGGGCAGACCCCACAAGGTGACCAGAAACGCCATCAGCACCACCGCCCATGTGTACCAAAGCCCTGAATAGGGATCGCCGGTAGTGGCGATGATCGCGGCGGCGATCAGCGGGAGGAACCCGCCGAAATATCCGGTGCCGAAATGATAGGGGATCGACATCGAGCTGTAACGGATGCGCGGCGGAAACATCTCGCTCATCAGCGCCGCCATCGGCCCGAAGGTCGCGCCGGAAAGTCCGCCGAGCAGCATCAGGATGCCGATGATCGCGATGCTGGCGAGCGGGCCAGGTACGATTTCCGCCAGCGGATATTGCGCCTCGGCCAGCGCGGTATCGATGTCCGCCGGGGCGATGTCGGTGACCAGGTTGTCACCCATCGTAAGCGATAGCGCCGCCGCCGGACGGATGGCATAATCGATCCCGCGCGAGGACAAGTCTCCAAGCAGCGTACCGCAGGCGCTCGCCTGCTTCGAGGCGAACGGGCGGTAGGTACAATCGGGCCCTGAAACGACGATCGGCTCGCGCGCGAAACTTTCGCTCAGAGCGGGATTGGCCACCGCACCGATGGCCCAAAATGCCGGGAACAGAAACAGTAGCGTCAGCCCATAGCCCCAAATTATCGGCTTTTTGCGCCCGATCCTATCCGACCATTTGCCGAACAGGATGAACCAGAACAGCCCCAGCGTCGCGCCGATACCGACGATGATTTCCGCCGCGGTATCCTCGACCCGCATCGAGCCCTTGAGGAAACTGAGGCTGGAGAAATAAGCGGTGTACCAGATCACGGTCAGTCCCGCGGCGAGCCCGAACAGCGCCACGAAGATGCGCTTCCGGTTGCCCGGATAGGTGAAGCTCTCGATGAACGGATTGCCCGACAGCTCGCCCGACGCCTTCATCTGCTCGAACACCGGGCTTTCGGACAATTTGAGGCGCATCCACAAGGAGAGGGCGAGCAGCAGCAGCGACAGGACGAACGGGATGCGCCAGCCCCAGTCATCCCATACCCCGACCGGAAGCACCGCCTTCACGCCGAGCACGATGATCAGGCTGAGGATGAAGCCGCCCGGTACGCTGGCCTGGATGAAGCTGGTATAGAAACCGCGCTTGTCTGCGGGGGCATGCTCGGCGACATAGACCGCCGCCCCACCATATTCACCGCCAAGCGCCAAGCCCTGCGCGATCCGCAGCAATATGATCAGGATCGGCGCGGCATAACCGATCGACCCGGCCGAGGGAATCAGGCCGACGCCCGCGGTGGCCAGCCCCATGACGGTGATGGTGACCAGAAAGGTCGCCTTGCGCCCCACCCGGTCGCCCAGAAAACCGAACAGCACCGCGCCGAGCGGGCGAAAACCGAAGCCGACGGCAAAGCCCGCCCAGGCGAGCAAGGTCTGCAGCGTCTCGTTGCCGCTGGGGAAGAACACCCGCCCGATGATTCCGCTAGCCGCGAGCGTGCCGTAGATGAAGAAATCATACCATTCGAAGATGGTGCCGACGGAAGACGCGCCGATGACGAGGCGGATGTCCTTGGGGGCGGGCTCGGCGCTGTGAGGCTGTCCGGTTCCTTCCGACACAACGCTTACCATGATATCGGTCCCCTACCCCGTTCGCCCTGAGCTTGTCGAAGGGCTGTCCTGCTTTTGCGGCGTCAGCTTTACGAAGAAAGGCAGGGCTTCGACAAGCTCAGCCCGAACGAGTTTTTTAACGGCTGAATTGCGATTGGATCGTCACTCAAGCTCCAATATCACCTCGTCCACCGCAAGGCTGTCACCCTCGCCCGCGTTGATCTTGGCGATGGTGCCCGCTTTCTCGGCGCGCAGGATGTTTTCCATCTTCATCGCCTCGACGGTGGCGAGCGGCTGGCCGGGCTCTATCGCATCGCCCTCGCCAACATGCAGACTGACCAGCAGGCCCGGCATCGGGCAGAGCAGCAGCTTGCTGGTGTCCGGCGGAATTTTTTCGATCATGTGCCGGGCATGCCGCGCGGCATGAGCGGGCAGCACGCGCAGATCATGGCTCGCGCCCAGCGTGTTGAAGCGGAAGCCCGCCCGGACCGGAGCGATCGAGACGACCAGCGCGTCGTCGCCGAACTCGGCCTCGACCATGCGGTCGCCCGGCGCATAGGCCATGGAGAGGCCGGTCGACGTGCCGTTCACCGTCACCTCGTCCTCCGACATGGCGACGTCGAAGAGATCGTCGCCGATCCTGACCTGCCATTCGGCCGGAGGCTGGCGCTTGGTGCCGAGCTGGCCGTCGATCAGCAGATTGCGATCGGCATGCGCGGTGGCCACGAACCCGGCGATCGCGGCGAGCCGCTGCAGCAATTCCTCGCTGGCGGGCGCGCCTTCGAACCCGTCGGGATATTCCTCGGCGATGAAATTGGTGGTG
Organism: Novosphingopyxis sp.; assembly: GCF_965218915.1. Classification (GTDB taxonomy): domain Bacteria; phylum Pseudomonadota; class Alphaproteobacteria; order Sphingomonadales; family Sphingomonadaceae; genus Novosphingopyxis. Next base: position 1,784,273 of record NZ_OZ244708.1, read on the forward strand.
ATCTCGCCCGAACGGAAACGCTCATGCTGCATCAGCGCCGACAGGAAATCGATATTGTGGCCGAGCCCGGCAATCTCGAAGCGTCCCAGTGCGTCGACCATCCGGTCGATCGCCGCGATCCGCGTGTCGCCATAGGTGATCAGCTTGGCGATCATCGGATCGTAGAACATCGAGACCTCGCCGCCCTCGGCCACGCCGTCGTCGACGCGCACATTCGCGTTCGTCTCGGGCGGGTTATAGCGCACCAGCCGCCCGATCGAGGGCAAGAACCCGCGATAAGGGTCCTCGGCATAGACGCGGCTTTCCATCGCCCAGCCGGTCAGCGTGACGTCATCCTGCGTGAACGGCAGCGGCTCGCCTGCGGCGACGCGGATCATCTGTTCGACCAGATCGACGCCGGTGATATATTCGGTCACCGGATGCTCGACCTGCAGCCGGGTGTTCATCTCGAGAAAGTAGAATCCCTCCCCCGTGGTGTCGCTGCCCGAGACGATCAGCTCGACCGTGCCCGCGCTGTAATAGCCCACCGCGCGGGCCAGCGCGACCGCTTGCTCGCCCATGCGCTTGCGCATCTCGGGCGAGACGAAGGGCGACGGTGCTTCCTCTACCACCTTCTGGTGGCGCCGCTGGATCGAGCATTCGCGCTCGCCCAGATAGACGATATTACCTTGTTGGTCGCCGAGGATCTGGATTTCGATATGGCGCGGCTGTTCGATGAATTTTTCGATGAACACACGGTCGTCGCCGAAGCTGGCGAGTCCTTCCCGCTTGGTCGCCTCGAAGCCTTCCTCGACATCCTTATCGTTCCAGGCGAGCCGCATGCCCTTGCCCCCACCGCCCGCGCTGGCCTTCATCATCACCGGATAGCCGATGGCATTGGCCGATGTCAGCGCGTCCTCGGTGGTGTCGATCGCGCCTTCGGAGCCGGGCACGGTGTTGACCCCTGCTTCGCGGGCCAGCTTTTTGGATTCGATCTTGTCGCCCATCGCCGCGATGGCATTGGCGGGCGGGCCGATAAAAGCGATGCCCGCCTCGGCGCAGGCCTTGGCAAAGCTCTCGCGCTCGGACAGGAACCCGTAGCCCGGATGGATCGCGTCGGCACCGGTGTCCTTGGCCGCCTGAATGATTTTATCCGCGAGCAGATAGGATTCAGCGGCCGGCGGCGGCCCCAGATGCACGGACTCGTCCGCCATCTCGACATGCGGGCTGCGCGCATCGGCATCGGAATAGACCGCGACGGTGGCGATGCCCATTTTCTGGGCCGAGCGCATGACGCGGCACGCGATTTCGCCGCGATTGGCGATCAGGATTTTTTTGAACATAAAACTAACCTTCGGTCGCTCGTATCCGTCGGAACGCGAGAAGGGTTCGGACAAGATCAATTAGGAATGCGATGGTGAACGCCGTAATGAAAAATGTCGCTGCTGGTGCGAAACATTCGGCCCACAAACCATTGTCGGCATTCCGAATTTTGCATTCATCCTCATAAACATGAAGCAGAACCCATAGTGTGGCACCAAAGAACCCCCAAACAAGTGCCGTCAGGGCTAGAAACCAAACCCAAGATTTCACTCCGCCGCCTCCACCGCCCTGCACGCGCGCATCGGCTCCTGCGCCACCATCGGCCTCAGCCCGAGCCGCTGCAGCATCGCCGCGTCGGCATCATCGCCCGCGTTCGCCGCCGTCAGCAGCTTGTCGCCGGTAAAAATCGAATTCGCGCCCGCCATGAAGCACAGCGCCTGCGTCGCCTCGCTCATGCTCTCGCGGCCCGCCGACAGCCGCACCATGCTCAGCGGCATGGTGATGCGCGCCGCCGCCACGGTGCGGACGAACTCGATATCGTCGATCTTGGCGAGCGGCGTATCGGCCAGCATGTCGCCGAGCACGGTGCCTTTCACCGGCACCAGCGCGTTGACCGGCACGCTTTCCGGGTGGCGTTCCAGCGTCGCCAGCGCGTGGATGAAGCCGACGCGGTGCGCGCGGGTTTCGCCCATACCGACGATGCCGCCCGAGCAGACATTGATCCCCGCGCCGCGCACATTGTCGAGCGTCTCTATGCGCTCCTCGAAGCTGCGCGTGGAGATCACCGCGTCGTAATTTTCCGGCGCGGTATCGATATTATGGTTGTAATAATCGAGCCCCGCCTCGGCGAGCATATCGGCCTGTTTCGGCGTCAGCATGCCCAGCGTCATGCAGGTTTCCAGCCCCATCGCGCGCACGCCCTGCACGATTGCGACGATCGCAGGCATGTCGCGGTCCTTGGGATTGCGCCAGGCCGCGCCCATGCAGAAGCGCTGCGAGCCGTTATCCTTGGCCTGCGCGGCCGATTGCAGCACGGCGCGCACGTCCATTAGCTTGGTTGCCTTCACGCCGCTGTCGGCATGGACCGACTGGCTGCAATAGCCGCAATCCTCCGGGCAACCGCCGGTCTTGATGCTGAGCAAGGTGCACAGCTGTACTTCGCCCGGCGCGTGATGTTTGCGATGGACCGTGGCGGCCTGATACAGCAGTTCGGTGAAGGGAAGCTCAAAGATCGCCGCGATCTCTTCGCGGGTCCAGTCGGTTCGAATCTCGGTCATGCCCCTGCGATAGCGATGCCGCGCGCCCTAGCAAACCCCTGTAGCGCGGCGGCATAATGGGGAGCGCCGCGCCGATCGCCCTCACCCATTATCAACGTGCCGACCGATCCCGCGAGCCGCGAGATATTGGCATCCGAGAGCGTGCCGAGCGGCGCGACATAGACGCCGATGGTGAACAGGATCGCGCCCGTCTCCGGCAGGCGGCGCAGCGTCTGGCGCTCGGAACGCACGAACAGGGCCTCGCCCGCATTGGCGGCGGTAACATCGGCGAAGGCCTGCTCGGGCGCAGCGGCGATCCAGCGCATCGCGGGGGTCGGCGTGATGAACCAGTTGCAGCGGCCGAACAGCCGCCCCGGGCGCAGCTTGGCCATGAAATGATCCACGCCGCTGGCGAGTTGCTCGGCAAAGCCCTGGATCGGCGCATGCATCGCGGCCAGCGGAAGGCCCATTTTGTCGGCGGGTCGCCAGTCTGACGGAAAGGCCACCGCCGCTCCGACAAGGCGGTAGAAATTTTCGTCGTTGCGGCGCGTGAGCAGGCACATGTCCTCCCAATGCGCTTTCGCGGCTTGCGGGAGGCCACCGTCGACGCCGAGCATGGCGGCCAGCTCGCGGCCCGCCGCTTCGCCCTCGGGAGAAAGCTGCACGGCCTCGGGAAAATCCGCGAACCCTTGCGCGCGCGCATTGACGTGCGGCGCTGGCTGGAGCCAATCTTCCTCGGACAGCGCGAGCAGCCCCATTTTGAGCTGCCCCCCGCCCCGCGCCTTGGGCAGCAACTCGTCGACGGAAAAGCCCAGGGTCATTTATTGTCGGACATATTCTTGTGCTCCTGCGAAGGCAGGAGCCCATCACCAAACCTCACCTGCTGGGCTCCGGCCTTCGCCGGAGCACAAACAGCTTTGCGCCGCAAACTCACTCCGCCGCTTCCTCCAGCGGAGGCAGATTATGCCCTAGCAGCTGCAGCACCTCGCCCGCAGCCTCAACCAGATTGGTGCCCGGACCGAAGATCGCCTGCACCCCTGCTTCGCGCAGAAAATCATAATCCTTGGGCGGAATGACGCCGCCGGCAATGACCTTGATGTCCGCGCGGCCCGCCTCGGCCAGCTTGCCGATCAGCTCCGGGATCAGCGTCATGTGACCGGCGGCGAGCGAGCTTGCCCCGACCACGTCGACATCCTTGTCCACCGCCCAATCCGCCGCTTCGCCCGGTGTCTGGAACAGCGGGCCGCTGATGATCTCGAACCCGAGATCGGCGAAGGCGGACGCGACCAGATTGGCCCCGCGGTCATGCCCGTCCTGCCCCATCTTCGCGACCATCATGCGCGGCTTGCGGCCCAGCCGGCGCTCCACTGCATCGACGCCATCCCCCGCGCGCAGCCAGCGCGGGTCGTTCTCGTACGCCCCGCCATAGACGCCGCTGACCGGCTGCGGTACGGTATCGAACCGCCCGAACACATCCTCCATCGCCGCCGATATCTCGCCCAGCGTACAGCGCGCTCGAGCCGCTTCGACGCATAGCGCGAGGAGGTTGGCATCGCCCTTCGCGCCAGTCCGGAGAGTATCCAGAGCCTGCTTCGCCGCCGCCTCGTCGCGCTCGCTCCGGGTCTGCTCGATCCGCTTGATCTGGTCACGCCGGACACGCGCATTGTCGATGTCGAGCGTTTCCATATCGTCTTCTTCGGGAAGCCGATATTTGTTCACGCCGACGATGACCTGCTCGCCGCGGTCGATGGCGGCGGCCTTGCCCGCGGCGGCTTCCTCGATATGCCGTTTCGGCAAGCCCTCGGCGACCGCCCTGGTCATGCCGCCGGCCGCCTCGACCTCGTCGATCAGTCCCTTGGCCTTGTCTACCAGCGCCTGCGTCAGGCTCTCGACATAATAGCTCCCGCCCAGCGGATCGGCGACATCGGTGATGCCCGCCTCCTCCTGCAGGATCAGCTGTGTGTTGCGCGCGATCCGCGCCGAACGGTCGGTCGGCAGCGCCACGGCTTCATCGAAACTGTTGGTGTGGAGGCTCTGGGTGCCGCCCAGCGTGGCGGCCATCGCCTCGATCGTGGTGCGCACGACGTTGTTATAGGGGTCCTGCTCGGTCAGCGAGACGCCGCTGGTCTGGCAGTGCGTGCGCAGCATCTTGGACTTGGGGTCCTGCGCGCCGAAATCATGCATGATGTCGTGCCACAGCTTGCGCGCGGCGCGCAGCTTGGCGACTTCCATGAAGAAGTTCATGCCGATGCCCCAGAAGAAGCTCAGCCGCGGCGCGAAGCTGTCCACCGGCAGCCCTTTCGCCATCGCGGCGCGGACATATTCCATGCCGTCGGCCAGCGTATAGGCCAGCTCCTGCACCGCCGTCGCCCCGGCCTCGTGCATATGATAGCCGCTGATCGAGATGCTGTTGAAGCGCGGCATATGCTCGGCGGTGTAACCGATGATATCCGCCACGATCCGCATGCTCGGTTCGGGCGGATAGATATAGGTGTTGCGGACCATGAACTCCTTCAGGATGTCGTTCTGGATGGTCCCCGAAAGCTGTTTCTGGTCGACGCCCTGCTCCTCGGCCGCGACGATGTAGAACGCCAGCACCGGCAGCACCGCGCCGTTCATGGTCATCGAAACCGACATCTGATCGAGCGGGATCTGATCGAACAGGATCTTCATGTCGGCCAGCGTGTCGATCGCTACACCCGCCTTGCCGACATCGCCGGTGACGCGCGAATGATCGCTGTCATAGCCGCGATGGGTGGCCAGATCGAACGCGACGGAGAGGCCCTTCTGCCCCGCGGCGAGATTGCGGCGATAGAAGGCGTTCGATTCCTCGGCGGTCGAGAAACCCGCATATTGGCGGATCGTCCAGGGTCGGCCGGTGTACATCGAGGCATAGGGCCCGCGCGTATAGGGTTCGAAGCCGGGTAGGCCCGGGTCGATCGCGTCCGCGCTGGTGTAGAGCGGCTTGACGGTGATCCCCTCGGGCGTCTCGCGCGTCAAATCGCGGCCCTTGGTTTCCTTGGCGGCGCGGTCCTGCCAGTCGGCATAGGTCGGTTTGTCGGTCATGGCCCCTTGTAACCATAAGCCCCGAGCCTGTCGAAGGGCGTTTACGCCCGGGAAGCGTCCTATTGCTTGTTCGTCACCCCAGCGAAAGCTGGGGTCTCAGGCCGGATTGCAAAAACGCTGGAGATGCCAGCTTTCGCTGGCATGACGGACAGAGGGGGCAGACGCCGTCGTGAACCTTTGCCTAACTGGGTTTGCTAAAAAGCCAATCGCCTTCAACAGGTTCGGGATTGAGAAAATTATCGGATTATTCTCCGGTGAAATCCGCCGTTTGCTTCTTCAGAAACGCCGCCGCGCCGATCCGCGCGTCGGCGCTGTTGCCGGCATCGCGCTGGGCATCGGCCTCGGCCGCGAGCGCACCGGCGAAATCACGATCGAGATTTTCCGCCGCGCAGCGCCGCATCAGGCCGAGCGCCCTGGTCGGCCCCTTGGCGAGCCGCTGCGCCAGCGCGGTCGCTTCGGTCGGCAGCGAGGCGTCGTCGACGACGCTGTAGATCATACCCCAGTCGAGCGCCTTCACCGCATCGATCTTCTCGCCCAGCATCATCATCTCGAACGCGCGCGCCTTGCCGATCAGGCGCGGCAGCGTCCAACTCGCGCCGCCATCGGGCACCAGCCCGATATTGACGAACGCCTGCAGGAAATAGGCCGATCGGCCCGCGATCACGAAATCGCCCGCCAGTGCGATCGAGCAGCCGATCCCCGCAGCCGGACCGTTGACCGCGGTGATCAGCGGCACCGGAAGCGCGGCCAGTTTCCGCATCATCGGGTTGTAATGACCGGTGAGCGAAGCTTGCGCCGCGTCGCCGCCGAACCCTTCGTTGCGATCGCGCCCGCCCGCCAGGTCCGCGCCCGAACAGAACGCCCTGCCCTCGCCGGTGATCAGCACCGCGCGCATCTTGTGCGTGAGTGCGCTGTCCAGCGCCTGCACGATCTCGTCCGCCATCCGCGGCGGCGCGGCATTCAGCCGTTCGGGCCGGTCCAGCGTGATCGCGGCGACATGCGCGTCCTCGTCGAGCGCGAGGCGGATCGTTTGGCAGGTCGACATCGGTCGGTTCCTCGTACGTCATCCCGGGCTTGACCCGGGATCCAGGGCGGGATGGCATTGCTGCGGCACTCTGAACCCTGATTCAAGTTCAGGGTGACGATTTTTTCGGATTTGGGCGTACCCGGCAATGTCAGTGCTTCGGCGTCTCCATGATCTCGGTCAGCATCCCGCCCATGTCCTTTGGGTGGACGAAGAAGATCAATGTACCATGCGCGCCGATCCGCGGCTCGCCCAGCACGCGCTTGCCCGCCGCCTCGAATTCCGCCTTGGCAGCGTGGATATCGGGCACCTCGAAACAGACATGATGCTGCCCGCCGAGCGGATTGCTCTTCAGGAAACCTTGGATCGGGCTGTCCTCGCCGAGCGGCTCGATCAACTCGATCTGGCAATTGGGGGCATCGACGAAGCATACTTTGACGCCCTGCGCCGGCATGTCGAACGGCTCGCCGATGCGCGTGGCGCCCATGACGTCGCGCCAATGCGCGATGCTGTCGGCGATGGACGGCGTCGCGACGCCGACATGGTTGAGGGGGCCGAGTTTCACTTTCCTTCAATCCACTTTTGTCGCGCTCCGGCGCCTTTAAGGTAGCCTTCGATGCCGGCGACACGTTCAGCCAGTTCGGCATGGCTTTTCGCAAGCGATCCAAGATCGCCCGAAAGTTCCTTCATCTCACCTTCGATCCGGTCGAAGCGCTCGTTCGCCAGCATAATCGATTTGATGGCGCCATAGGCCTTATCGAGCCCGCTCACTTCGTCGCCTCGACACGTTCCAAAGAGTCGGCAATGGCTCTTCTCGCCCGGTCTATGCTTGCTTCCATCGAGTCGAAATTCGCGTTCCAGCGCGGAACCGCTTGCTCCAGTTCTTGCACCAACAATTCGAGCAGCTCCTCGGTCTGCGCTTGCTCATCGCAATCGTCGGAACGCTCCGCCATATAACGCGTCGTCGCCTCGCGCACGACGCTGCCAACCGATTCCCCGCGAGCCTTCGCGAAGGCCTCAAGCGCAGCCTTTTGCTCGGCATTGGTAAGATAGGTTACGCGTTCGGACTGCATGGCATCGCTCCTTCACATGACCTTATAATGTGAAGGAGCGGCATCGGCAATGGGTAAGTGCGCCTATCACGTCGAGTCAGGAGGCGATGCTGTCAGCGATCGACGGCGTTGCGACGCCGACATGATGGTGGGTACCGAGGTTCATTCGATCATTCCAAAATGACGGAAAGCATTTTCAATTGGTGCGCGCTTATTGGGAGGGCACGGATATATTCGGCTTTGTGACTGCCGATTTGGGGCTTGACGCCTTATCAAGCCGTAATCAGATTTTACATCTGCAATCCAGCAAGTTTTTGGTACGTACCCGGCTCTTGCTTTTACGTAATCTGAAGTTCTTTATAAGTTGCCATTACGGACTCTTTATTCTGGATCTGGATGAGGAGGGCCGCCGGTGTTCCATACAACAGTAAGGTCAGGACCAGTGACTTCTCCTATTGCAGGCCACACAAGGTATCCAACCCATGCTTGATCACCGTCGGGAGTGCGCGTACATGCGACCAAATATTCTCCCGGTGAAGTCTTGCTCGACTTCTGATAGAATTCTCCGCATCCCGTTATATTTTTTGAGGCCAAAGTTCTCATTACTTCACCAGTAGGTTCACTCCAAGCACCAGAATACTGCTCCTTAACCGTTGGCGTAGGCCCACATGCTACTAAGAGGGCGCTAAATGCTAACGAAATAATCCTCACATTAAGTCTCCTACAACGGAATATTATCATGCTTCTTCCACGGGTTCTCGAGCTGTTTCGTCCGCAGCTTGCGTAGCCCACTGGCGATGCGGAGGCGCGTGGAGTGCGGCATGATCACCTCGTCGATAAAGCCCTTGCTCGCCGCCACGAACGGGTTGGCGAAGCGGTCCTCATATTCCTTCGTGCGCTCGGCGATCTCTTCCTCGCTCTGGTTGCGGAAGATGATCTCGACCGCGCCCTTGGCGCCCATCACGGCGATTTCGGCGGTGGGCCAGGCATAGTTCAGATCGCCACGCAGATGTTTCGAGCTCATCACGTCATAGGCGCCGCCATAGGCCTTGCGCGTGATCACGGTGATCTTGGGCACGGTGGCTTCGGCATAGGCGAACAGCAGCTTGGCGCCGTGCTTGATGATGCCATTATGCTCCTGGCTCGTGCCGGGCAGGAAGCCGGGCACGTCGACGAATGTCAGGATCGGGATGCTGAACGCATCGCAATAACGCACGAACCGCGCCGCCTTTTTTGCGCTGTTGATGTCGAGCACGCCGGCCAGCACCATCGGCTGGTTGGCGACCACGCCCACGGTGCGTCCCTCGACCCGGCCGAAGCCGCAGATGATGTTGCCGGCATGGGCGGGCTGCACCTCGAAGAAATCGCCCTCGTCGAGCGTCTTGGCGATCACCTCGTGCATGTCATAGGGCTGGTTGGCATTGGTCGGGATGATCCGGTCCAGCCCCATCTCGATGCGGTCGTGCGGATCGGCGGTCGGACGCTCGGGCACCTCCTCGCGGTTCGACAGCGGCATGAAATCGATGAAATCGCGCGCGGCGAGCAGCGCCTCGATATCGTTATCGAACGCGACGTCGGCGACGGAGCTCTTGGTCGTATGCGTGATCGCGCCGCCGAGTTCTTCTTGCGTGACCACCTCGTTGGTTACGGTCTTGACCACGTCCGGGCCGGTGACGAACATGTAGCTCGAATCCTTCACCATGAAGATGAAGTCGGTCATCGCCGGGCTGTACACCGCGCCGCCCGCGCACGGCCCCATGATCAGGCTGAGCTGTGGCACCACGCCGCTCGCGAGCACGTTGCGCTGAAACACCTCGGCATAACCGCCAAGGCTCGCGACGCCCTCCTGTATCCGCGCGCCGCCGCTGTCGTTGAGCCCGACAACGGGCGCGCCGACCTTCATCGCCATGTCCATCACCTTGCAGATCTTTTCCGCATGGCGCTCGGACAGCGACCCGCCGAACACGGTGAAATCCTGGCTGAACACGAACACGAGGCGGCCGTTGATCGTGCCCGATCCGGTGACCACGCCGTCGCCCGGAATATGCTGCTCGTCCATGCCGAAATCGACGCAATTATGTTCGACGTAGCGGTCATATTCCTCGAAACTGTCGGGATCGAGCAGCACGTCGAGCCGTTCGCGTGCGGTCAGCTTGCCCTTGGCATGCTGCGCATCGATCCGCTTCTGCCCGCCGCCCAGTTCGGCCTGCGCGCGCTTTTCTTTCAGCTGGTCGAGGATGTGCTGCATGGGATGCCCTTGTGCGGTGAAACTAGTGCGGTGGTCATTCCAGACAGTACAGGCTTTGGCAACGGGCTAGGAGGGGCAACGAAACGGCGAGTGGGTTTGCAAACCTTCCCTGGCCGACAACGGACGTGGTGGACGCAAGCAATCTCGTTCCCCTGCGCCCCCTCACTTCATCAGCACCAGTTCCTCGGCCATGCTGGGATGCAGCGCGACGGTGTCGTCGAACGCCTGCTTGGTCAGTCCCGCCTTCACCGCGACCGCCGCGGCCTGCAGGATTTCCGGCGCTTCCGGGCCGATCATGTGCAGGCCGACGATCTTGCCGTTTTCGCCGTCGCAGATCATCTTATACAGGCCGCGCTCGTTGCGGTTCGCCAGCACATTCTTCATCGGGCGGAAGTCCGAGGTGTAGACCTTGACCGATCCCAGCGTCTCCTTGGCCTTGCTTTCGGTCATTCCGACGCCCGCGATCGGCGGATGGCTGAACACCGCGGCGGGGACATTTTCATAGTCCACCTGATGCGGATCGTCGTTGAACACGGTGTCGGCAAAGGCCTGGCCTTCGCGGATCGCGATCGGGGTCAGCTGCATGCGGTTGGTGACGTCGCCGATGGCGTAGATGCTGTCGACATCGGTCTTCGACCAGTCGTCGACCACCACCGCGCCTTTGTCGTCCACCGTCACGCCGGCCTTGTCCAGCCCCAGCCTGCCGGTATTGGGCACGCGCCCGGTGGCGAACATCACGCAATCGACCTCGACATCCTCATGCCCCGTCATCGAGACGCTGAGGCAGCCGTTTTTCGTTTTCTCGATCCCGCGAAACTCGGCGTGGAATTTGAAATCTATCCCTTTCATCATCGATATCTGCAGCAGCCGGTCGCGAATCTGGTGATCGTAATTGCGCAAGATCACGTCGGTGCGGTTGATCAGCGTCACCGTCGATCCGAATTCGTTGAAGATGCCGGCGAACTCGTTGGCGATGTAGCCCGCGCCCGCGATCAATATGCGCTTTGGAACGTCATCCAGATGGAACGCTTCGTTGGAGGTGATGCCGAGCTCATGTCCGGGGCATTGCGGAACGTGCGGTGTGGCGCCGGTGGCGATCAGAATATATTTGGCGGTGACGGTCTTGCCGCTGGCCAGCTTCACCTCGTGCGGGCCGACGACTTCCGCGCGCTCGTCGATGATCTCGGCGCCGTGGTTGGTCAGCGTTTCGCGGTAGACGGAATTGATGCGGTCGACCTCCTCGAACACATTGTCACGCAGCGTGGCCCAGCTGAAATCACAGCGGTCGGGCACGTCCCAGCCGAAGCGCTTGGCGTCCTTCAGGTCCTCGGCGAAATGCGCGCCGTAGACGAGCAGTTTCTTGGGCACGCAGCCGCGGATGACGCAGGTCCCGCCGACGCGATATTCCTCGGCCACCGCGACTTTTGCGCCATGGCTCGCCGCCACCCGGCTCGCGCGCACCCCGCCCGAGCCCGCGCCGATGGTGAAAAGGTCGTAGTCGTATTTGGCCATGGGGCGAGCGTCTTTCGCTGAGAATTGGAAAGCCCCGATATGGGGTGGATGAGAGGGGCCGCAAACATTAGGGTCAGGCCCATTAAGCTTTCTTCGTCATTCCGGAAGCCGATTTTCCCCAAATGTGTGATTTGGCTGGAAAATCGAGCTATCCGGAATCCAGGGCCTACAACGGCATTGCTTGCCGCCCTGGATTCCGGATCGAGCATCGCCAACGGAAAATTGACGTTTTCCGGGCGAAGCTATGTCCGGAATGACGATTGATAGTCCTGACCCTTAGGCAGGATCGCCGAGGGCCGCTTCCATCAGCGCCTTGGTCGACGCATCGAAATCGTCCATGCCGCCCTCCTCGATCGACCGCGCCATGTCCTTGCCCAGCTCCACGCCGAACTGGTCGAACGGATTGATGCCCAGCAGCACTGCGTTCACGAACGTCCGATGCTCGTAAAAGGCCAGCATCGCGCCAAGGATCGCGGGGGTGACGTCCTCGATCAGCAGCGTTGTCGACGGCCGATCGCCGGGATAGCTGCGCGCCGGATCGTCGGTCCGCTTGCCCGCCATCAGCGCCGCGCCCTGCGCGAAACAGTTCGCCAGCAGCGCCTCGTGATGGGCATCGTCGAAATCATGGCCGGGCTCCCTGGCGGCGATGAATTCCACCGGCACCAGCATGGTGCCCTGGTGGAGCAGCTGGAACACCGCATGCTGCGCATCGGTGCCGACCCCGCCCCAGGTGATCGGCGCGGTCGGATAATCGAGCGCTTCGCCGGTAGACGTCACCGACTTGCCGTTCGATTCCATCTCCAGCTGCTGAAGATAGCTCGGTAGTAGCCGGAGCCGCTCGTCATAAGCGAATACCGCGCGAGTCTGCGCGCCGCGGCCTTGCGTGTAATAGAGATCGGCAAAGGCGGCCATCACCGGCGCATTGTCGCGCCAATTGGCATGGGCGAAATGCCGGTCCATCTGCGCGGCGCCCTCCAGCATCTCCTCATAGGCCGCCCAGCCTAGACCGAGCACGGCGGGAAAGCCGATCGAGCTCCACAGCGAATAGCGGCCGCCGACGCTTTCCGAAAACGGCAGGATGCGCGTTTCGTCGACGCCCCATTCCAGCGCCTTGTCCGGGTTGGCGGTGAGCGCGACCACGCGGCCATAGGGATCGTCCACCCCGCCGCCCCGCATCCACTGCATCGCGCTCTCCAGATTGAGCAGCGTTTCGGCGGTCGTGAACGTCTTGGATGCGGCGGCGAGCAGGGTGGTCTTGGGATCGAGACCCTGCACCGCCTCGGCCATCGCCGCGCCATCGACATTGGAGACCACGCGCACCGCGATACCGCCGGCATCGCGGTCCAGCGCGTCGATCAGCAGCTTGGGTCCCAGCGCCGATCCGCCGATGCCGATATGGATGAGCGTCTCGATCTCGCCGAACGCCCCGGCCTCGATCACCTCGACCAGCGCGCGCATGCGTTGATGAAAGGTCCGCGCCAGTTCGACGGCTTCGGGTGAGCCCGATCCGCGCTCGGCGGTATGTTCGGCGGCGCGGCCCTCGGTCGGGTTGACGATCGCGCCCGACAGCAATTTCTGACGCATATCGGCCAGCCCCATCGCTTCGGCGCGCGCCTCGAAACCGGCGATGAGCGCCTCGTCCAGATGCGTCTTGGACCAATCGAAACGGATGCCCGCCTGCTCGATCGTCAGCGCCGCCACGCGCGCTTCGGCACCGCGATCGAACAGCGCTTTCAGGGTCGGACGCTCATCCTCATTCAGAAACTGCCAATCGCCGTCCATTGCCTGTCCTTTTGCCGCGGGCTCCAAAGGCTGGTCTTTAGGCACCCGCGCGCCTATGTGGCCAGACTTGCCCAACAATATTTTCCGGTCCAACCTATGATCAACAGCGCGCGGGACGATGACGCCGCCGAACCGCGCGATGCGCCGGGATTGCAAAGCCCAGCGGGCGAGCGCGAGAAGCGTTCCGAATGGTGGGACCTTGCGCTGTACCTGCTCAAGGTGCTGCTGATCATCATGGCGATCCGCAGCTTTGTCGTCGCCCCGTTCAACATCCCGTCGGAATCGATGCAGCCGCGACTGCTGGTGGGCGATTATCTGCTCGTCGCCAAATGGCCCTATGGCTATTCGAAATATTCGCTGCCCGGCGATGTTCCGCTGATCCCCGGCCGCATCTTTGCCCGCCAGCCGGATCGCGGCGATGTGGTGGTGTTCAAGGCGCCGCCGGACAATCGCACCGATTATATCAAGCGCGTGATCGGTCTGCCGGGCGATACCGTGCGGGTACAAAAGGGCGCGGTTTTCCTCAACGGCAAGGCGCTGCCCAAACAGCGCATCGCGGACCTACTGCTGCCCGTCACGCCGAACATGGTTACCGCCGCCGATGTCGCCGGTTCGCCCTATCCATGCTATTCGCCGCAGTTCGACGAGACCATCGATGGCCAGGATTATTGCCGCTATCCGCGCTACCGCGAAACCTTGCCGTCGGGCAAAAGCTATGAAATCCTCGACCTCATCCAGGGCGGCATGGGCGACGACACGATGACCTTTACCGTGCCGGAGGGCTCGCTGTTTCTGATGGGCGACAATCGCGATCGCAGCGCCGACAGCCGCTTTCCGGCGGAAATCGGCGGCGCGATCGGCATCGTGCCGCAATCGGATCTGATCGGCCGCGCGCTCGTCGGCATTTTCTCGACCGACGGTTCGGCCGAATGGGCGAAACCGTGGACGTGGGTCTCGGCCGCGCGTGGCGAGCGGATCGGCAAGGGCTTTTGAGCGATCTCTCGGCCTGGCTCGCCGCTACCGGCATCGAAAAGGTCGGCGACCTGCCGCTTTACGAGCGCGCGATGACTCATGGCAGCACCGGCAGGCCCGATTACCAGCGGCTCGAGTTTCTGGGTGACCGGGTGCTCGGCCTGGCCGTCGCCGAGATGCTCTACGACCAGTTCCCTGACGAGCCCGAAGGTAAGCTTTCGCATCGCCTCAACGCACTCGTTTCGGGCACGACCTGCGCCGAGGTCGCCCGCTCGCTGGATGCGGGCCCGCTGATCATCCTCGGCAAGCAGGCGCGCAGCGACGGCGCGGCGGAAAGCGACAACGTCCTCGGCGACGTGATGGAATCGATCATCGGTGCGCTGTTTCTCGATCAGGGCATCGATCCGGCGCGCCGCTTCGTGGAATCGCTGTGGCGCGACAGGATCATCGCGGCGGCAACGGCCCCGCGCCATCCCAAATCGCTACTGCAGGAATGGGCGGCAAGCAGCGCCAGGCGCCCACCGGTGTATGAAATCGTGGCAAGAACCGGTCCCGCCCATTCGCGCCTGTTCAAGGTGAGCGTGAGCGTCAAAGGGCTCGATCCCATCACCGCGACCGCGCCGAGTAAGCGGGAGGCCGAGACTCGCGCCGCCAAGGCTTTTCTGGAGAAATATCGTTGACCGAACTAGCCGCCGAAACCCGATGCGGAGTGGCTGCTTTGCTGGGTGCCCCCAATGCCGGCAAATCGACGCTCACCAACGCGCTGGTCGGCCAGAAGGTGGCGATCACCAGCGCCAAGCCGCAAACCTCGCGCACCCGCCTGATCGGCGTCGCGATCGAGGGCAATACGCAACTCCTGCTGGTCGATACGCCGGGCATTTTCGCGCCGCGCCGACGGCTCGACCGCGCGATGGTTAGCGCCGCCTGGGAGGGCGCGAGCGACGCCGATGTGCTGCTGTTCGTGGTCGATTCCAAGGCGGGCGCGGGCCCCAAGCTCGACTCGCTGATCGAAAACCTGAACCAGCGTCCGGGCCGCAAATGGCTGGTGATGAACAAGGTCGATATCGCGGCCAAGGACAAGCTGCTGGTGCTCACCGAAAAGCTGAACGGCGCGGTGATGTTCGAGCATACATGGTTCGTCAGCGCCGAGACCGGCGACGGCCTGCCCGAGCTCAAGACCGCCATCGCGGACGCCATGCCCGAAGGCCCCTGGCATTTCCCGGAGGACCAGGTGTCCGACGTATCACAGCGCCTGCTCGCCACCGAGATCACCCGCGAACAGATCTATCGCCAGCTCCACGCCGAACTCCCCTATGCTAGCGCGGTCGACAGCGAACAATATATCGAACGGCCCGACGGCTCGTTGGAGATTCACCAGCAAATCTTGGTCGCGCGTGACAGCCAGAAAGCGATCGTGCTGGGCAAGAAGGGCGCACGCATCAAGGCGATCGGCGAGGCCTCCCGCAAGGAACTAAGCGCATTGCTCGGCGTGCCGGTGCATCTCTACCTGCACGTCAAGGTCAAGGCGAACTGGGACGACAGCCGCGAGCTGTTCGAGAATATCGGACTCGACTGGGTGGAGTGATTGTCACGATGTGAACCACCCAAAACCGTCATTCCAGCGAACGCCGGAATCCAGGGTTCAATAGCGCAAACCTAGATTCGATGAGGCCCTGGATCCCAGCTTTCGCTGGGATGACGAACTATGTTACCCGGACTTTGCCGCCGCTTTCTTGGCCGGCGCATTTTTCTTGGCGGTCGCTTTCTTCGGGGCGGCCTTTTTCACCGCAGCCTTCTTCTTCTTCGCCGGAGCCTTGCGTTTCTTCTTCGGCGGCGCCTTGGCGGCGCGTTCGTCGATCAGCTGGGCGGCTTCCTCCAGCGTCAGCTGGTCCTGGTCGACCGTCTTGGGGATCGTCGCGTTTACACTACCGTCGGTGACATAAGCGCCGTAACGGCCGTCCATCAGCTTGATCTCTTGGTCGGTGCGCGGATGCTTGCCGATAATCTTCAGCGGATCGCGCTGACCGCGGCCTTTGCCCTTGTTCGCGGCGGCCTCCGCCAGCTTGGCGACGGCGGCGTTCATGCCGGTCTCGAACACTTCGGCCGTGTTCTGCAGCTTGGCATATTTGCCGTCATGCCGCAGATATGGTCCGTAACGTCCTATCGCGGCTTCGATATCCTTGCCGGTTTCGGGATGCTGGCCGACGATGCGCGGCAAGGAGAGCAGCTCGATCGCCATCTTTAGATCGAGCTCGCCGGGAAGGTCCTCGGGGATCGATGCGCGTTTGGCCTCCTTGCCCTCGCCCGACTGGATGTAGGGGCCGAAGCGCCCGGTCTTGGTCTCGATCATTGCGCCGGTCGCGGGGTCCACGCCAAGCTCTTCTGGCTCTACCGACTCGCCCTTTTCACCGCCGGCCTGTGCAAACTGGCGGGTATATTTGCATTCGGGATAATTGGAGCAGGCCACGAATGCGCCGTAGCGGCCGCCCCGCAGCGACAGCTTGCCGTCCCCGCAGCGCGGACAGACGCGCGGATCGCTGCCGTCTCCCGTCTCGGGGAACAGATAGGGTGCCAGGAACTGGTCCAGCTCGGCGGTGATGTCGCTCGGCTTCTGCTCCATCACCTCTTCGGTCTTGGGCTTAAAGTCACGCCAGAAGGCGGCAAGCACCTTCTGCCAGTCGGCGCGCCCGCCCGAAACCTCGTCGAGCTCGTCCTCCAGCCCGGCGGTATAGTCATAAGCGACATAGCGCTCGAAAAAACGTTCGAGGAAGCCCGTCAGCAGCCGCCCGGTTTCCTCGGCCCAGAAGCGGTTGCCCTCGGTACGGACATAGCCGCGGTCCTTGAGCACCTGGATGATCGAGGCGTAGGTCGACGGCCGCCCGATCCCCAGTTCTTCCAGGCGTTTCACCAGGCTGGCCTCCGAAAAGCGCGGCGGCGGCTGCGTGAAATGCTGTTCGGCGTCGACGGCGTTCACAGCCGGCCGGTCGCCTTCGCGCATCATCGGCAAGAGCTTGCCGTCGTCGTCATCCCGCCCGCCACTCGAAAAATCGTCGCGGCCTTCCTGATAGACCGCGAGAAACCCCGGGAATTTCACCACCTGCCCATTGGCGCGCAGCACGATTTGCCCGGTGCCATCGGCAAAATCGACTGCGGTGCGCTCCATCTGTGCAGGCGCCATCTGGCTCGCCATCGCGCGTTTGAACACGAGGTCGTAGAGCCGCGCATGATCGCCCGATCCGGCCTTGTCCTTGCGGAAATCGGTTGGCCGGATCGCTTCATGCGCTTCCTGAGCATTTTTGGCTTTGGTACTGTAGAAGTTCGGTTTTTCCGGAATGTATCCGCCGTCGAACCGGTCCGCGATGGCTTTGCGCGCTTCGGAGATGGCGCTGCCGTCCATCTGCACGCCGTCGGTCCGCATATAGGTGATCGCGCCGTCCTCGTAGAGCTGCTGCGCGATGCGCATGGTGTGGCTGGCCGAAAAGCCCAGCTTGCGCGCGGCCTCCTGCTGCAATGTGGAGGTGGTGAAAGGCGGCGACGGGCGGCGCGTGACCGGCTTGGTTTCGACTTTCGAGACGATCAGGCTGGCCGCCTCGACCGCCGCCTTGGCCTCGGTCGCCACGCCTTCATCGCCGAGCGACAGCCGGTCCAGTTTCTCGCCGTCATACTGCGTCAGCCGCGCATCGAACGCCTGCCCGTCATGCTGCATGCGCGCGGTGACCGACCAATATTCCTGGGGCTTGAACGCCTCGATCTCGCGCTCGCGCTCGGCGATCAGCCGCAGCGCGACCGACTGGACCCGGCCGGCGGACTTGGCGCCCGGCAGCTTGCGCCACAGCACCGGCGAAAGCGTGAAGCCGACGAGATAATCGAGCGCGCGGCGGGCGCGGTAAGCGTCGATCAGGTCATGATCGAGCTCGCGTGGGTTCGCCATGGCATCGGTGACGGCTTTCTTGGTGATCGCATTAAAGGTAACGCGGCTGACCTCCTTAGGCAGCACCTTTTTCTGCGTGAGCAGTTCCTGCACATGCCAGCTGATCGCTTCGCCCTCGCGGTCGGGATCGGTCGCCAGGATCAGCCGGTCCGCCTTCTTGGCAAGATCGGCGATCTCCTTGATGCGCTTGGCCTTGTCGGCATAACCCTGCCAAGTCATGGCAAAGCCGTCGTCGGGATCGACCGACCCATCCTTGGGCGGCAGATCGCGGACATGGCCGTAGGAGGCCAGGACCTTGTAATCCTTGCCGAGATATTTCTCGATGGTCTTCGCCTTGGCCGGCGATTCGACGATGACTAATTGCATGGGGATGGGCGCTTTTCTATGGTGTCTCGCATATACGCGCGAGGCTGCTGGCGAACGGGAGCGCCCGTCAAGCTGGAAAATGAGACGGGGTCAAGTTCGGGGGCGACGTAGGTCTTGGTAATCGGGTTCGGGAAAGTCGGCGCCGGTAAATACAAAAAACCAACGTCATTCCGGGCTTGACCCGGAATCCAGGGCCCGACCAAAGTGCCCTAACGCCCCGGATCCCGGATCAAGTCCGGGATGACGATATTTTGACAAGCTTTCACGCAGACCATTCAGCTCAATCGCGCGCGCCCACCCGCGCCGCGCTCCAGCCGCCCGGCCAGTTCCAGTTCGAGCAGCACCATCTGGACGATCCCGGCAGGCTCGCCCGACTGGCGAACGAGTTCGTCGACGGCGACGAAATCATGACTGAGCAGGCCGCAAATTTTCGTGCGGCTGCCCTCCTCGGCATCGACCGGCTGCGGTGTAAAGCTCTCTGCCGGAGCCCGCACGGCGCGGTGATCGATCGGACCGATCAGCTCGGCGATGTCGGCGGCGGACTGCACCAGGATCGCGCCCTCGCGGATCAGCTGGTTGCAGCCTCTCGATCTAGGGTCCAGCGGGCTGCCGGGGATCGCCATCACCTCGCGCCCCGCCTCGCCCGCCAGCCGCGCGGTGATGAGCGAGCCGGAGCGCGGCGCTGCCTCGACCACCACCGTGCCCAGCGCCAGCCCCGCGATGATGCGGTTGCGGAAGGGGAAATGGCGCGCGCGCGGCTCGGTGCCGGGCGGCTGTTCGGCGAGCAGCAGGCCCTTGCTCGCGATCGCTTCCTGCAGTTCGCGGTTTTCGGGCGGGTAATGCACATCGAGCCCGCCCGCGACCACGCCGATGGTGCCCGCCTCGATCGATCCGGCATGGGCGGCGGTGTCGATCCCGCGCGCCAGACCGGAGACGACGGCGAACCCCTCGCCGCCCAGCTCGCGCGCCAGCCCGCGCGCGAAGCGGCAGGCCGAGGCCGACGCGTTGCGCGCGCCGACCATCGCCACGACCTTGGCGTCCAGCAGCGCGCGGTTGCCGCGATAGCCGATCACCGGTGGCGGGTTGTCGATCTCACCGAGCAGCGCGGGATAATCCGGACTGCCGAGGAACAGCAGCTCGGCACCCAGCGCCGCGATCCGCTGCAGTTCCGCCTCCACCGCGCGCGCATCGGCGAGCTTCGGAGCCCTGCCCCCGCCGCGCCGCGCCAGATCGGGCAGCGCCTGAATCGCCGCCCCGGTGCTACCGAACCGCGCGAGCAATTGCACGAATCCCACCGGCCCGATATTGGCCGAACGGATCAACCGCAGCCGATCGAATGCGTCTTCCATAATGCCTCCCCCCGAAGCGCGTTTATTTTTGCCCGACGCTGGGCTCCTGCCCCTTCATCAGCCGCGCGACATTGCCGCGATGCTTCCACAGCGTCAGCACGAAAAACCCCAGCAGCAGCCAGAGAAATTCGCCGCGTCCAAACATCAGCGCCGCGATCGGCGCGGAGGCCGCGGCCAGCAATCCCGCCAACGAACTGATCCGCAAAAGCGCCAGCGCGCCGAGCCAGACCACGGCGAACAACAGCCCGCCCTGCCAGAACAGGCCGAACATGATCCCGGCCAGCGTGGCGATGCCCTTGCCGCCGTCGAACCGCAGCCAGACCGGATACAGATGCCCGATGAACGCACCCGCCGCCGCGGCCTGCGCCACATAGATCGCTTCGTCCGGGAACAGCGCGCGCGCGATCAGCACCGCAGCCAGCCCCTTCAGCAGATCGAGCAGCAGCGTCGCCGCCGCCAGGCCCTTGCGGCCGGTGCGCAGCACATTGGTCGCACCGATGCTGCCCGATCCGATGCTGCGCAGATCGCCCGCGCCGAACAGGCGGGTGAGCAGCAGCCCGAAGGGAATCGAGCCAAGCAAATAACCGATGACGACTGCGTAAAGGAGAACCATGCCTTTCCATAACGCGCTGCGCGATTTTGTCTAAGCCTCTGATCGATCATGGCGCCGGTACCAGCCGGTCGTACTTTTCGGATCGCAGCGATGCCGATAGGATCGGCGGCGATATGAACGATCCCGACTACGATCCCGAACGACAGGCCGTTGCGCGTTTGACGGAGAAGGAACGCGAATGCCTGACGCGCTGGCTGCACCACGCCACCGCCAAGGAGATCGCGCTGGATCTCGGCATCACGCATCATGCCGTCGAGAAGAGATTGAAATCCGCACGGCAAAAACTGGACGTGTCGACATCGCTCGAAGCGGCGCGGCTGTTTGGGCGGGTGGAGGGCTACGGCCGGGCCGTATCCGGTTCGCCGGAGCTATCGATGGCGACCGAACCCTCTGACACCGCAAGGCACGCCGCCTCCCGGTCGGAAACCCCGGGCCTATCGCGGCGACGTGCCACGGTTTCCGGAGTAATTTTGATGAGCCTGTTTCTTGCCACTCTCGCGCTCGCCCTAGCCGGTCAGCCCACCATCCCGGCGGCGGTGCAGCCGAGCGCGCAGTCTTCCAACGTGACCTATCTGGGACCGGACCAGGATATCGGCCAGAGGATCGAACAATCCTTCGCCACGCTGGATCGTGACGGCTCCGGCTTCATCGAAAAGGCGGAAATGGAATCGATCAAGTTCACCTTGCTGGACAAACGGACATCCTCCGCCGCCGATCGAACGGTCCACACGCCCGCGCTTTCCGTCGCCGACGGTGACGGCGATGGCCGGGTCAGCCTGGCCGAATATCGCAACTGGTTCGAGAGGCTGCTGCCGTCCAAAAACTGACCGCGGCGATGATTGACCGGGACGGCGAACCGCGCCATGCGAACCGTTTATGGACGACGCCGCCCCCATCCTTCTGTTCGATTCCGGGGTCGGCGGATTATCGATCCTGCGTGCGCTGAAAGCCTCGGCACCCGGCGCCCCGATCGTCTACGCCGCCGATTTCGCCGGACTGCCCTATGGCGAGAAGACCGAGGCCGAGATCGCCGCGCGCGTGCCCGCGCTGCTCGGCCGGCTGGTCGAGCGCTATCGCCCGCGGCTCGTCGCGATCGCTTGCAACACCGCCTCGACCATCGCCCTGCCCCCGGTGCGCGCGGCGCTCGACATCCCGGTCGTCGGCACCGTGCCCGCGGTGAAGCCCGCCGCCGAGCGCACCCGAAGCGGCGTCATCGGCCTGATCGGCACCGCGGCGACGATCCGCCAGCCCTATGTCGACAATCTGCTCGAGCGATATGGCAAGGGTGCCACGCTGATCCGCGTCGCCGCGCCCGAACTGGTCGAGGCGGCCGAGCGCAAATTGCGTGGGCAAACGAACGATCCGGCGCTGTTCGCGGCCGTGATCGAACGGCTGCTGGCGCATTCCGAAGCACGCGGCATGGATGTCGTCGTGCTCGCCTGCACCCATTTCCCGCTGCTGATCGAGGAACTGGCCGAGGCCGCGCCGCCGGATCTCGCCTTGATCGACGGCGCCGAGGGCATCGCCCGGCGCATCCTGCATCTGTGCGAGACCGATTTCGCCGGCGTGGCACCGACGCGCGACCTGTTCGTCTCGACCGGGCCGGACGCGCAGGCCGAGGCTTATGCGCAGGCGCTGGCGGATTACGGACTGACGCGGTTCGAAAGTCTGTAGAGCTCGAGCATGTTCCGGCCCTTCTCCCGCCTGGGCGGGAGAAGGATGCGCAGCCCCGGATTTAATCCGGGGCGAAGTTGCCTGCCCCCGCGAAAGCGGGGGGATGAGGGTGGGTGGCGCGTCAGCGCCATCGATTAGGTCGATGCTGCTAGGCGCCCTCACCGCTGCGACTAGGTCCTGACCCTAAATTCCCCCGGATCAAGTCCGGGGTCATTGTCTCGCTCCTCTCCCGTGAACGGGAGAGGGAAAGGAATTGCCTTATTCCGAGACCAGCCGATTTCCCTTATTGCAAGCCGTTATCGCTGGATTTCCGCGCTTTTGCCGCCTATGTCCCCCGCAGACCGAAGCGACCACCGGCGGTATGCCCATGAGCCTGAATTACGATCACATCTTCGCCAAGGCCATCGACCGGCTGCACGAGGAGGGGCGCTACCGCGTCTTCATCGATATCCTGCGCAACAAGGGCGCCTATCCCAATGCCCGCTGCTTCGCGCACCACAACGGACCCAAACCGATCACCGTGTGGTGTTCCAACGATTATCTCGGCATGGGCCAGCATCCCAAGGTGGTCGCGGCGATGGAGGAGGCGCTGCACGATGTCGGCGCGGGTTCGGGCGGCACCCGCAATATCGGCGGCAACACCCATTATCATGTCGATCTGGAGCATGAGCTCGCCGATCTGCACGCCAAGGAAGGCGCGCTGCTGTTCACCTCCGGCTATGTCTCGAACGAGGCGACGCTGTCCACGCTCGCGAAAATCCTGCCCGGCTGCGTGATCTTTTCGGACGAGCTCAACCATGCCTCGATGATCGCGGGGATCCGGGGTTCGGGCTGCGAAAAGCGTGTGTGGCGCCACAACGACCTCGTCCATCTGGAAGAATTGCTGGCCGCGACCGATCCCGATCTCCCCAAGCTGATCGCGTTCGAGAGCGTCTATTCGATGGACGGCGACATCGCGCCGATCGCCGCGATCTGCGACCTCGCCGACACCTACAACGCGCTCACCTATTGCGACGAGGTCCACGCCGTCGGCATGTACGGTCCGCGCGGCGGCGGCATTACCGAGCGCGACGAGATTGCCGAGCGCGTGACGATCATCGAGGGAACGCTGGGCAAGGCGTTCGGCGTGATGGGCGGCTATATCGCCGCCGACAAGACCATCGTCGACGTGATCCGCAGTTATGCGCCGGGCTTTATCTTTACGACATCGCTCTCGCCGGTGCTGGTGGCCGGCGTGCTCGCCGCGGTGCGCCACCTTAAGGCCTCGTCCGAAGAACGCGATGCACAGCAGCGCCATGCCGCGATGCTGAAGACACTGTTTGTCGAGGCCGGCCTGCCGGTGCTGGAAAGCGAAACCCACATCGTCCCTCTGATCGTCGGCGATCCGGTCAGGGCCAAGCGCATCAGCGACATCCTGCTCGCCGAATACGGCATCTACGTCCAGCCGATCAACTACCCCACCGTGCCCCGCGGCACCGAACGCCTGCGCTTCACCCCCGGCCCGCAGCATGACGAGCCGATGATGCGCGAACTGACCGGGGCGCTGAGCGAAATCTGGGGCCGGCTCGAGCTGGAAAAGATCAGGGCGGCGTGATCCTCGCACTGCTCCTGGCCGCGAGCACGCCCGAAGCGCAGGAACTCGGCGAGCGCCTGGCGCGCACCGGCACGCTGGCCAGCCTCGCGCCCCTGCTGCTCGAAAAGGACACCGAGGAGCTGATCGCGGAACAGCCCGATCTCACCGCCGACGAACAGGCCGAGCTACGCACCATCGCCAAGGCTACCGGCGCGCGGTTGCTCGAACGCGTCACGAGCGTGGAAGGCGCCGCCTATGCCGAGCAACTCAGCGTGGTAGATCTGCGTGCCTTGGTCATGTTTGCGCAGAGCGAGGTTGCCAAACGCCAGCGCGCAGTGACCCCGGCGGTCATCGTCCAGACCATGACCGCGATGGGCGAGATCGATTTCAAGAGCGAAGTCGCCGAGGCGATGTGCAGCGCGAGCGGGAAGCTGTGCGACCGGTAACCGGCGCTTAGGTGATTTGTAATTGACGAATATCGCACAGGCGCTGCCGGTACGAGGCTATGCTCAACCCGTTCTGGTTTCAGGGCCGCCGTTTGACGACAATGCCAAGTCCTCGTCGCTCCCTTCAGAGGCGGAGCCCATCGCGCCTCTGAAGGGAGAAGCATGCCGCCGCACATCGGTTCGTCGATGCCCTGCTGCCAGCCCTTCGCGTCTTTGCGTCTTCGCGTGAAACAAAAAAGGGGTTGCTCACGCGAAGACGCAAAGACGCGAAGAAAATGGGAAGACTCAGGATGCATTGAGGCTTGGCCGAAATGCATTTTCAAGCCGAATTCCGCTACTTACCAATGCCGCGTTCAACGTGGTTCTCCGTGGCAGTTCGGCTGGCGGAGCTCTTTTCGCCCACGCGAAAAAAAAGCTGTCCTACACGCGTTGGATTGGCGCATAGACTCGTCGATGTCGCCGCCCTCCGCCTCGCTGTTGCCATGCCGTTCCGGCGCCGGCCTTCCCCTTTTCCACTCTGGACAGTGTGACCCGTGTGACCCTGGCGCGCGGCTGTTCGCTCCCGGACGCCGCGAAGCGTATGAAGCCGCGCGGCACTCAATCGCTTGGAACCGCGGCCCGGCCCGCTGCGACGGGACGATTTCGGCTGGGTTTTGGAAGGCAGCGGTTTCTTGCTCCTGGACAGTGTGAAGCGTGTGAAGCTGGCCCTTTGCCTTTTTGCTCCTGGACAGTGTGAAGCGTGTGAAGCTGGCCCTTTGCCTTTTTGCTCCTGGACAGTGTGAAGCGTGTGAAGCTGGCCCTTTGTCTTTTCGCTCCTGGACAGTGTGAAGCGTGTGAAGTTGATGGCGCATCCCGCCGCTTGGAACCATGGTCCATACCGCTTATCTTGCCTTCATGCCCGCCGAACACTGGATTGAGCCGCACCCGACCGGCATCTACGTCAAACCCGCCGATGCGTGGATCGACCCCTCGACCCCGCGCCCGCGGGCGCTCGTAACACACGGCCATGCCGATCACGCGCGCGGCGGCCATGGCGCGGTCTGGGCCACGCCGGAGACGCTGGCGATCATGGGCCTGCGCTACGGCGTCGAGGCGGAGGGCAACGCGGTGTCCTATGGCGAGGAGGTCGATCTGGGCGGCGGCGTAACCGCAAGCTTCCATCCCGCCGGCCATGTGCTCGGATCGGCGCAGATATTGCTGCAACATCGGGGCGAGCGCGTGGTCGTGACCGGCGATTACAAACGGCGCGCGGACCCGACCTGCCCACCGTTCGAGGTGGTCGAATGCGATGTCTTCATCACTGAGGCGACCTTTGGTCTGCCCGTGTTCAAGCATCCCGATACGAGCGAGGAAGTGGCCAAGCTGCTCGCGGCGCGCGCGGCGCATCCGGACCGCTGCATCCTGGTCGGCGCCTATGCGCTGGGCAAGGCGCAGCGGGTGATCGGCGAGCTGCGGGATGCGGGATACGGGGAAACCATCTATCTCCACGGTGCGCTGGAAAAGATGTGCCTGCTCTACGAGGAACTGGGCGTCGCCCTCGGCCCGCTGGCGCTGGTGGCGGAGCGCAAGAAGGAGGAGCTGAAGGGCACAATCGTGCTCGCCCCGCCCTCGGCCCTCAACGACCGCTGGAGCCGCCGTCTGCCCGACCCGGTGACGGCGATGGCATCGGGCTGGATGCGCGTGCGCCAACGCGCCCGCCAGCGCAATGTCGAGCTGCCGCTGGTCATCTCGGACCATGCCGACTGGGACGAGCTGACGCGCACGATCGAGGAGGTCGCGCCGAACGAAATCTGGGTGACCCACGGGCGCGAGGAGGCGCTGGTCCACTGGTGCGCGATGCGCCAGATGAAGGCGCGGGCGCTGGCGATGGTCGGGCGCGAGGACGAGGACGACTGATGCGCGCCTTCGCCGAACTGCTCGACCGGCTGGTCTACACGCGCTCGCGCAACGCCAAGCTGGCGCTGATCGCCGACTATCTGGTTGCCGCCCCCGATCCGGACCGGGGCTGGGCGCTGGCCGCGCTGACCGGGGAGCTCGACCTCAAGGCGGTGAAAGCCACGCAGATCCGGGCGATGGCCGACGCGCGGTTCGATCCGTCGCTGTTCCGCATGAGCCGCGATTATGTCGGCGACACGGCCGAAACCGTGGCGCTGATGTGGCCCGATCCGCCGGACGGCGCGCGGGATGGCGGCGATCTGTCCCTCTCCTCGATCGTCGACCAGCTCGGCGAGGTGAGCCGCGCCAGGGCGCCGGCGCTGCTTGCAGAGCTGATGGACCGGCTCGACGCCAATGGCCGCTATGCGCTGCTCAAGCTCGCCAGCGGCGGCATGCGTGTGGGCGTGTCTGCGCGGCTCGCCAAGACCGCGGTGGCGCAGGGCTTCGGGCTCGATGTGGACGATGTCGAGGAGGTGTGGCACGCGCTGACGCCGCCCTATGTGGAACTGTTCGCCTGGGGCGAGGGCCGGACGGACCGCCCCGACCCGGAGGGCACCCCCTATTTCCGGCCGTTCATGCTCGCCCATCCGCTGGAGGAAACCCGCGTCGATCTCGCCGATTACGCCGCCGAGTGGAAATGGGACGGCATCCGCGTCCAGCTCGTCGGCACGCACGGCGCGGTCCGGCTCTACAGCCGCGGCGGCGACGACATCACCGGCGGCTTTCCCGATATCGCCGGCGCGTTCGCGGCCGATGCCGTGGTCGACGGAGAACTGCTCGTGCGAGGCGATGTCCAAGGGGGGCAGGCGGCCAGCTTCAACGCGCTGCAGCAGCGGCTCGGGCGCAAGACGGTCTCGGCCAATATGCTGAGAGACTACCCCGCCTTCGTAAGGCTCTACGATGTCCTGATCGAGCGCGGCGAGGACCTGCGCGCGCTGCCCTGGACGGAGCGGCGGCGGCGGCTCGAGGCGTTCGTGCCGACCCTCGACGGCGGCCGCTTCGACCTCTCCGAGCTGATTGCGGCGGACAGCTACGATCAGCTGGCCAAAGTGCGCGATGGCGCGCGCGACGCCGCGATCGAGGGGGTGATGCTGAAGCGCAGGGACAGCCCCTATATCGCGGGCCGCAGGACCGGCCTGTGGTACAAATGGAAGCGCGATCCGCTGAACGCCGATTGCGTGATGATGTACGCCCAGCGCGGCTCGGGCAAGCGGTCGAGCTTTTACTCGGACTATACCTTCGGTTGCTGGACCGAGGAGGACGAGCTGCTGCCCGTCGGCAAGGCCTATTCGGGCTTCACCGACGAGGAGCTGAAGATGCTCGACCGCTTCGTGCGGCAGCACACGGTGGGCCGCTTCGGGCCGGTGCGCGAGGTGGAGAAGACGCTCGTGCTGGAAGTCGCCTTCGATTCGATCCACGACAGCAAGCGCCATAAATCGGGTCTCGCCATGCGTTTTCCCCGCATATCCCGCATCCGCAAGGACAAGCCGGCCGAGGAAGCGGACCGCATCGCGACACTGCGGAGGATGGTGACCTAACGCTTCTTTCCCACCTCCGCCGCCCAGGCATAGCCGCCGTAGAGCCGCTCGAATTCGACCGCATGGCCCTCGCGGTAAAGGCGGTCGATCAGTTCCGGCAGCTCCTTGCGCGCGGCCACGTGGAAGCGGTCCAGCCAGGCGTAGAGCCCGGCGCGGAACAGCCTGGGCAGGCGTTCCTGCTGTCCGAAGTCGACGAGGTGGAGCCGTCCGCCCGGCGTCAGTGCGGCAATGCCCTGGTGGATCGCGGTCTGCCAGTCGGGGATCATGGAGATGGCGTAGCTGATATAGGCGCGGTCCACCGCGTGGACGCCGAACAACGCCTCAAGGTCGAAATCCGCTGCGTCGCCCAACGCCAGCGTCACCCGATCCTCCAACCCCGCCCGCGCCACCGCGGCGCGCGCGCTCGCCAGCATCTCCTCGCTGATGTCGAGCCCATAGCAACGGGCTTCCGGATAGGCCCGCGCCGCCGCCACCAGATTGCGGCCGGTGCCGCACGCGATCTCCAGCACGGTGCCGCCCGGCGGCGGCTGCAGCCGCGCGATCAGCCGGTCCCGCCCGAGCAGGAAATATTTGCGGGTGACGTCGTAGAAATGACGCTGGATTTTGTAGATCGCGTCCATCTGATGGGCGTGGGTCGAATCGGTCATGACGGGCTCGGCTCCGAATTCGGGGGCGGGGTACGCGATTATACTGCTCGCGCACGCGCTTCATCTCAGCGCATACATATGCACGCCGCCATAGATCGAACTGCGGTCCCGCGCGGTATAATCCTTCGATTCCGCCGCGCGGTAATTCCAGCGCTCCAGCAGCGTATCGGGCAGCCGGCCGGGCAGCAAACTCGCTTCCGCGGCTGTGCGGAACAACACGCGCGCATCGGGGCGAGCAGTGCGGGTGATCTCGGTCCACAGCTCGGTCAGCTGCGCGTCGCTCATCCAGTCCTGCGCATCCAGGAGAATGTACCGGTCATGGCTCCGGTCGTCCGCTCCGGCCAGATGATCGGTCATGCTGATGTGGCGCACCATTACCCGCTCCGCCCGCGCGCGAACGTCCTCGAAATGCCGCTCCTGCAGATAGGGCGGCAGCGGCGCGCCCGCGCCCTTGCCATAGCCGCGCCCGAACGCCTGCCAGGCGAAATAATTGTCCTCCAGCGCGAAGTCGCAGGCGAGCTTTTCCAGCCGTGCGCGCAGAACGTCGGACATCCTGGCGTCACCCGCCAGCGCCTCGAACTGCGCCGGAGGAATGCCGAGGCCGAACAGACTGGCGGGCTGATCGGTCAGCCAGCGGATGAACTTCTTGTCGAAGATCGGCGCGAGTCGCGTCTCGAAGATTTTACGCTGCTCCTCCAGAGTTTCGGCCTCGAGCAGTTCCCTGGGATCGATCCGGTAGAGCCGCGCCACCAGATGCGCCATGCCGATAAACCCGCCGAGCAAACCGCGCTTGTAAACGCCCTTGGCAAAGCCCCGGATGCGGCGGCGACCGGAGAGATCGCGCCCCTCCCAATAGGCGCGGCTGGTCTCGTCCAGATGCGGACGGACATGAATTTCGTAGGCCGCGATATTGTCCTTGCGGTCGGCCTCGGCGAAGAAGCGGCGGAAGGCGGCGTAATCGGGCAGGTGCCGGGCCGCGGCCAGCTTCAGATGGGCGAGCGCGATATGCGCGGTGTTGAGATCGACCGCGACGATCTCGGCCGGATCGGCGGTGAGATAGGACAGCACATTGCACCCGCCGCTGGCGATGGTGGCGACGCGGTGCTCTGGCGCGATCTGCAGCGCCTCCATGTCGACCACCGGGTCTTCCCAAATCTGCGCATAGACGAGGCCCTTGAAGGCAAAGGCGAAAGCGCGGTCCCACAATTTGCCGCCGCCCTCATGGCCGATCACGGCCTGTTCGATCTTGCGGTTATTGCTGGGCATATTTGTATGGGTCCTGGAGTTTCGGAGGGCATGCTCCAAATTCGCCGTCATTGCGAGGAGCCGTTAGGCGACGAAGCAATCCAGAGCGGATGCAGCGCTGCAGGCGCCCTGGATTGCTTCGCTTCGCTCGCAATGACAATGATCTTTACCGCTAGGTTACATGCGTTACGGCGCTATGACGCCATCCCCGTCAGCCATTCAAACGTCGCCGGATCGACATTGCCGCCCGACAGCGTGAGGGCGGTGCGCGAAGTTGGCGTCACTTTTCCCGACAGCACCGCCGCCAGCGCCACCGCGCCTCCGGGCTCGACAATGCGGCCGAGCTCATCTTTCGCGACGCACATCGCTTCGGCCACGTCGGCCTCGCTCACCGCCACGCCGATAGCACCGCGCGCGCGCAGGATTTCAAAGGTCAGCGGCGAGACGCGTAACGTCTGCAGCGCGTCGCAGAAGGTGCGCGGCGGGTTGGGGCCGACCGGCTCGATGACGCCGTGACGCAAGGACCGTCCCATGTCGTCCCAGCCCTCGGGTTCGACGATGACGATTTCGGCATCCGGATTGGCCAGCGCGCTGCCCGAGGACAGACCGCCGCCGCCGCAACAGATGACGAGTTGATCCGGCGGCTCCCCGATCGCTTCGATCATCTGCTGGCGGATTTCGGCCCCGCAGCTCCCCTGCCCCTCGATGATCCAGGGATCGTCGAAGCTGGGGATGATGGTGGCCCCGGTCTTGGCGGAAATATCTGCGGCGATGTCTTCCCGCGAGTCGGTCAGACGCTCGTAGAATACGATCTCGGCGCCGAGTGCGCGGGTGCCGTCGACTTTGGGTTTGGGAGCGTCCGACGGCATGACGATGGTCGCCCCGATAGCCCTGCGCTTCGCTGCCCAAGCCACCCCTTGCGCATGATTGCCGCTGGAAAAGGCGATCACACCGCGCGCGGCCTGGCTCTTGGTCAAATCCGCGATGCGGTGGATGCCCCCGCGAATCTTGAACGCGCCGATCGGCTGGTCGCACTCGGCCTTACACCAGATCGTCACGCCGTCGAGCACGAGCGGAAGCAACGGGGTGGGCGGCAGGATGGCGGCGATCCGGGCGGCGGCCCGCGCCACGCCTTCCGCCGAGGGCTTGCGCGCGGGATCGGTCTGTCCTTGTCCGGTCATGGCAGCGGGCTATATGCGTGACCTTCCCCACTCCCAAGAGATTTCGCGGAGACGATATGAGCAAGGTTCTGGTGATCGGCGCGGGCGGCGTCGGATCGGTCGCGGTCCACAAGATGGCGATGAATGCTGGGATATTCAGCGAGATCGCGCTGGCCAGCCGTACCAAGAGCAAATGTGATGCCATCGCCAAATCGGTGAAGGAGCGCACCGGCGTCTCGATCACGACGCATCAGATCGATGCCGATGACGTGCCGGCAACAGTGGCGCTGATCCGTGACCTCAAGCCGAAGCTCGTCGTCAATCTCGCGCTGCCATACCAAGATCTCAACATCATGGATGCCTGCCTGGAAACCGGCGTGCATTATATGGACACCGCGAACTACGAACCGCGCGATCAGGCCAAGTTCGAATATCACTGGCAATGGGCCTATCAGGAGCGCTTCGAAAAAGCGGGGCTGAT
Source organism: Novosphingopyxis sp. (assembly GCF_965218915.1). Classification (GTDB taxonomy): domain Bacteria; phylum Pseudomonadota; class Alphaproteobacteria; order Sphingomonadales; family Sphingomonadaceae; genus Novosphingopyxis. Next base: position 1,815,445 of record NZ_OZ244708.1, read on the forward strand.
GGCGCTGCTCGGCTCCGGCTTCGATCCGGGCGTCACCAGCATATTCGCGGCGTGGCTCAAGAAACACAAGCTCGATACGATCGAACAGCTCGACATTTTGGATTGCAATGGCGGCGATCACGGCCAGGCCTTTGCGACGAATTTCAACCCGGAAATCAACATCCGCGAGGTCACCGCGCCCGCGCGCCATTGGGAAAATGGCGAATGGATCGAGACACCTGCGATGCGGGTCTCGGAGAAGTTCGAGTTCGAGGGCATTGGCGAAAAGACCATGTACATGATGTATCATGAGGAGCTGGAGAGCCTCGCCAAATTTCTGCCCGAACTCAAGCGCGCGCGCTTCTGGATGACCTTTGGCGAAGAATATATCAAGCATCTCACCGTGTTGCAGAATGTCGGCATGACGCGGATCGATCCGGTGATGTATGAGGGCAAGGAGATCGTGCCGCTGCAGTTTTTGAAGGCCGTGCTGCCCGAGCCATCGAGCCTGGGCGAGACCACCAAGGGCAAGACCAATATCGGCGATATCGCCACCGGGATGGCCAAGGATGGCGAGCGGCGCACCTATTACATCAACAATATCTGCGACCATGAGGATGCGTTCGCCGAGACCGGCAACCAGGCGGTGAGCTACACCACGGGCGTTCCCGCGATGATTGGCGCGGCGATGATCCTGACCGGAGCGTGGAGCGGAGACGGCGTGTTCAACATGGAGGATTTCGATCCCGATCCGTTTATGGCCATGCTGAATGATCACGGCCTGCCGTGGCAGGTGGCGGAGCTGGACGGGCCGGTGGCGTTTTAGTCCCCTCTCCCCTCCAGGGAGAGGGTCAGGGAGAGGGCAGTCGGCTACTTTTCACATTAATATCAAGGGCCGGGTCGGGCATGCCTCCCTCTCCCCGGCCCTCTCCCCCCGAGGGGGAGAAGGAGACAATATGCAGACCCAGGCCGGTGATCCGGGCGCCTTTGCCCATTTCGATCTTACCCGCGTGCCCTCGCCCGCTTTTGTGGTAGACGCGGCGAAACTGCGCGCGAACCTCGCAATCCTGGCGGACGTCAAGCATCGCTCGGGCGCGAAAATTCTATCCGCGTTGAAAGCCTTTTCGATGTGGGAGGTGGCGCCGCTGCTCGGGGAATATCTCGACGGCGTGGCGACGTCCGGGCTGTGGGAGGCGCGGCTGGCGTTCGACAAATATGAGGGTGAGATCGCGACCTATTCGCCCGCGTTCAAGGCCGAGGACTTGTCCGAGATCGCGGCGGTGTCCGATCACATCATCTTCAATTCGCCGGACCAGATCGCGCGCCACGGCAAGGCGATCATCGGCCTGCGCGATGCCGGCGAGCAGTTCGACATCGGCCTGCGCATCAACCCGCTCCACACCGAGGGCGAGGTGGCGAAATACGACCCCTGCCAACCGCACAGCCGCCTGGGCTTCCCCGTAGACCAGCTCGTCGACGCGCATATCGAGGCGATCGACGGCATCCATTTCCATACATTGTGCGAGCAGGGGTTCGAGCCGCTTTACCGCACCTGGGAAGCGATCGTGCCCTGGCTGGAACCCTATATCGACAAGCTCAAATGGCTGAACTTCGGCGGCGGACACCATATCACCCGCGATGATTACGAACGCGACGAGCTGGTCGAGTTTCTCCACGACGTCGCCGAAACCACCGGCTGCGAGATCTATCTGGAGCCGGGCGAGGCGATCGCGCTCGACGCCGGTATCCTGGTCGGCGAACTGCTCGACGTGATGGACAACGGCATGCCCGTGGGCATCACCGATATCAGCGCCACCTGCCACATGCCCGATCTGATCGAGGCACCGTACCGCCCCGCCATGCTGGGCGAGGCCCGCGAGGGACCGGTGATCCGGCTGGGCGGGCCATCCTGCTTGGCCGGGGACATCATCGGCGATTATCGCCTGCCCGGCCCGGTGGAGCCGGGGCAGCGCTTCGCCTTTCTCGATCAGGCGCATTATTCGATGGTGAAGACCACCACCTTTAACGGCGTGCCGCTGCCGTCGATCTGGTTGTGGGATAGCGAGACCGACGAGCTGCGCGAGGTCCGCCGCTTCGACTGGACCACGTTCCGCGACCGGCTGAGCTGAGGAAAGGGAACAGCCCGACCGCGCGCCCGTTCTCTCCTCAATGACGGATTTCTGCCGCAAAACCCTTTACAGCCGCTTTGCCCGTTCATATATCGCGCTTCCGCTGCCCCATGGGGACTTCCAAACCGCAAGGCAGCTTTGATCGGAAATTACACCCTGGGGGTCCCTTGAATTGCACGATTTTCCCGACGCTCTCGCTGTAGTCCGGGCCACCGCGCCCGACGAACCGGTAACGCTTGTTCGCCCGCATGCCGCGGAGCGCGCCGCGCGTTTCTTCGTGGAGAATTTCCGCGGCAAGACGCTTTATGCGGTCAAGGCGAACCCCTCGCCCGCATTGCTCCGGACGCTGTGGCGTTCGGGCGTGACGCATTATGACGTCGCCTCGATCGCCGAGGTCCGCCAGACCCGATCCGCGCTGCCGCAGGCCAAGCTGTGCTTCATGCATCCCGTCAAAGCCGAGAGCGCCATTGCCGAGGCCTATGCCAGGCACGGCGTACGCACCTTTTCGCTCGACAGCCATGAAGAGCTCGAGAAAATCCTGCGCGCCACCGATCATGCGGCCGATCTCGACCTGTTCGTGCGCATTCGCGTACCCAGCGACCATGCCCAGCTCAGCCTTGCCGCGAAGTTTGGGGCGCAACCCTATGAAACTGCCAAGCTTCTTATGGCCACGCGCCAAGCCTCCGATGGTCTTGGCATCTGTTTTCACGTCGGCAGCCAAGCGATGACGCCGCATGCCTATGTTGCCGCGATCGAGCGCGTGCGCGCGGCTATCGTAGAGGCCTCGGTGCTGGTCGATTACATTGATGTCGGTGGCGGCTTTCCATCGATCTATCCCGGTCTTACGCCCCCACCGCTCGAGCAATATTTCGATACCGTCTACCGTGCCTATTGGGACCTGCCGATCAGCTATTCGGCCGAACTCTGGTGTGAGCCGGGCCGGGCGCTTTGCGCGGAATACAACTCGATCATCGTCAAGGTGGAACGCCGCCGCGAGAACGAGCTTTATATCAACGACGGCGCCTATGGCGCGCTGTTCGATGCCGCGCATATCGGCTGGCGCTTCCCAGTGAAGCTGCTGCGCGGTGACGGCGAACCAGATAAGGCCGAGTTGGCCGAATTCAGCTTTTACGGCCCCACCTGCGACGATCTCGACCACATGGCGGGCCCGTTTTTGTTGCCTGCCGACACAAAGGTCGGCGATCATATCGAGATCGGCATGCTCGGGGCCTATGGATCGGCGATGCGCACGCAGTTCAACGGTTTTGGAACCAACGGCTGCTTCGTCGTGGCAGATGAGCCGATGGACAGCCTCTATCGCGGCGGCAACGTTGTGCCGGCGGCTGACAATGTGGTGGCGATCGGCAAGCGCTGAGAAATGCAGGCATGGCGCACGCGTGTTGATTGTGATAGAACGACGTCATTCGCTGCCCAACCCACAACCCAGGGCGCGGTTGCACTGTTGTTCCAGTCTGAATTTTGGATCAATTCCGCGATGACTTTACACGGCAGAGGTATGCGCTTTCTTCAATCATGGACGGCGTCCGGCGGGCGGCGTCAATAAGTTCTTGTGGGTGCGCCTTAGCGCTCGAACGCGCCGACCAGTTCGACATGGGTAGACCAACGGAACTGCCCGACTGGCGTCACCCTCTTCAGCCTGTAACCGCCCTCGATCAGCCGGCCTGCGTCCTTGGCGAAGCTGGCCGGATTGCAGCTGACATAGGCGATCCGCGGGGTTTTGGCATCGGCAAGGCGAATTGTCTGTTCGCGCGCGCCGGCGCGCGGCGGATCGAGGATTACGGCATCGAACCGGTCGAGCTCGGATGTTTCCAGCGGGCGGCGGAACAGATCGCGATGCTCGGCGATGGCATGCAGCCGTGCGGCATCGGCGCCCGCCTTCAGGCTCTCGATCGCGGCGCGGTCGGCCTCGGCGGCATAGACCCGCGTGCCCGCGTTCATCGACAGCGCAAAGGTGCCCAAACCGGCGAACAGGTCCGCCACCGTGGCAGCATCACCCACCGCCCGTTTCACGCCCAAAAGTAGAACCGCCTCGCCGTCCTGAGTGGCCTGCAGGAACGCGCCGGGCGGCAGCGGCACCGCGATCGTGCCAAAACTGATCGTGACCGGGCGCGGTTCCCAGCGTGGCTCCGGACCATGACCTTCGTCGACACAAATCCGCGCGAGGCGATGCGCCTCGGCGAAATCAATGATGGCGTCATGGCCCCCCATCCCGTCGAACCGCGCGCCCTTTATCGCGACGTCGACGCCCTGATCGGCGATGGCGAGGATGATCTCCGCGCCGCCGCCCTTGGGCAATCGATTGGCGAGGAGTCTCCGGAGAGGCGCGACCATCTCGAACAGCCGCGGATCGATTACCTCGCATTGCATCATGTCGACGACATGATGGCTGCGTTCCTTGGTGAAGCCGATGCGCGGGCCCTTGGGGCCATTGATCGCGTGCAACACGGCACGGCGGCGGCTGCGCGGCGGCGAGAGATGAACAGGCGCCACCTCATCGGCGGTGATATTCTGCGATACCAGCGCGTTGAGCACGCGATCTCTGACAAAGTCGGAAAGCGCCGTATCGTCGAGATGCTGCAACTGGCAGCCGCCGCATTCGGGGAAATGGCGGCACACCGGCTGCGCGTGATGCGGTCCGGGGGTGATGCTGCCATCGGCCGCGACATGATCGCCCGGCGCGGTCAGCGCGACATGGCGGCCGTCTTCGGTCAGCCCGTCGCCATGCGCGGCGACGCGCAGCACGATGCCGCCGCTGTCGCTCATTGCGCTTGCAGGGCGGGCTTGGCGCTTCCGGACTGAATCCGGGCGGGCAGTCGGTAACGATCTTCGCCCGCGGTCATCTCGATCATGTCTTTCTCGAGCAGCTTGATCTGCGTGTCGTCGAACCCGTCGGCGGCGATCAGGCCGCGCCCGTCGGTTACGATCTCGAAGCGCTGGAAGCCGCCATCGGGATGATGGATGATCAGCAGCTCGCGGTCTGGCCCGGAAATGCGATCGGTGGTGCAATTGTGCGAGAAACGCACGGCGCCGGCCAGCGCGCAATCGATCTTGCCGGCGGCGGTCTGGATATTATCTTGCTCCGCTTCGGCCTCGGCCAACTCGGCGTTATCGGGCTTGCTGCTGCAGGCGGCGAGAAGGATCAGCGGGATGAGGATAAAGATGCGCGTCATGACGCCATCGTCTGTGGCCCTGCTGATGCTGCAGTGCAAGCGGATCGGCGCATTCGTCCCGTCATGGTCCAGATCGCGGGAAAGCGCGCGCGCATGGCGTTGGCTGACGTCACGGCGTCATGATGGCTGTCATATAGTGCGAAACAGGTCGCGCCCGAACCGGACATGCGAACCCGCTCGCTTTCCTCGCGCATAGCGGCAAGCAGGGTGCCGATCGCCGGGACCAGCGCGATGGCGGGGGGTTCGAGATCGTTGCGGGCCTCGGCGAACAGCGCGTCCAGATCGGACGCGGGCAGCGCGCCGCCGTCCTTGCCATCCCAGCGCCGGAAAATGTCGGCGGTGGCGACCGGAACGCCCGGATTGGCGAGCAGGATATGCTGGTCCGAGAGGCCTGGGACATCGACAAAATCGAGCGCGATGCCGGTGCCGCGACCGATCGCGCTGCGGCTGTGGAGGCAGGCGGGCACGTCCGCGCCCAGACCGGCGGCGAGCGGTTCGTAATGTGCGAGCGGACGATCGAGGCCCCAGAGCCGGTCGAGCAGCCGAATCGCCGCCGCCGCGTCGGCCGATCCTCCGCCAATGCCGGAGGCGACCGGCAAGCGCTTGTCTAGCGTCAGCGCGGCGCCGCGGCCCGGAGCGAAGCTCTCCGCCATCGCCCTGGCCGCCCGCAGCACGAGATTGTCGTCCACGTCTCCATCGAGTTTAGCCGAAAAGGGGCCTTCGATCGCCAACGACAAGGCTTCGGCATGGTCCGCCGTAAGCCGGTCGCCATCGTCAACAAAAGCGAACAGCGTTTCGATGGCGTGATAGTCTGCTGCCATGCGCCCGCGCACATGCAGCGCCAGGTTGATCTTGGCGAACCCGGTTTCCTGCTCAGGTATCTCCTGTTCAGACTTGGTCACAGGACTACCCGCTTACATATTGGGATAATTGGGTCCGCCTCCACCTTCCGGCACCACCCAGTTGATGTTCTGATAGGGATCCTTGATGTCGCAGGTCTTGCAGTGGACGCAGTTCTGCGCGTTGATCTGGAAGCGCTCCGCGCCGTTTTCCTCGACGAACTCATAGACCCCCGCCGGGCAATAACGCTGCGACGGGCCGTCATAGATCGGCAGGTTCTTTTCCACCGGGAGGGCCGGGTCCTTGAGCTGCAGATGGACCGGCTGGTCCTCCTCATGATTGGTGTTCGAGAGGAACACCGAGGACAGCCGGTCGAAGCTGATCACGCCGTCGGGCTTGGGATAGACGATTTCCTTGCAGGCATCGGCGCGCCATAATTTGGTATAATCCGGCTCATGCTTCATGCTGATCGGCAGGCCGATCTTCAGCGTGCGCATCCACATGTCGATGCCGCCCAGCATCGTGCCCCAAATGTTGCCGAACTTGTCGACGCAAGGCTCCGCATTTTGGACTTTTTTGAGCTCGGTCGCGATCCAGCTTTTCTTGAGCGCGTCCTGATAGCCCGCCAGTTCGTCGGCCTCGCGCCCCGCCTGGATCGCCGCGAACGCGGCTTCGGCGGCGAGCATGCCGCTCTTCTGCGCGGTGTGGGTGCCCTTGATCCGGGGCACGTTGACGAAACCGGCCGAACAGCCGATCAGCGCGCCGCCCGGAAAGGCGAGCTTGGGCACCGATTGCCAGCCGCCCTCGTTGATCGCGCGCGCACCGTAAGACACGCGCTTGCCCCCCTCTAGATATTTGCGGATTTCGGGATGCTGTTTCCAGCGCTGGAATTCCTGAAACGGCGATAGATGCGGATTGCGATAGCTCAGCGCCACCACGAAGCCGAGCGCCACCTGTCCGTCCGCCTGATGGTAGAGAAACCCGCCGCCCCAGGCATCCTCGAGCGGCCAGCCCTGGGTGTGGACCACCTTGCCCGGTTCGTGCTTGTCGGGATCGATGTCCCATAATTCCTTGAGGCCCAGACCGTACACCTGCGGCTGACAATCGGCCTCCAGATCATATTTCGCCTTCAGGCCCTTGGTCAGCCCGCCGCGCACGCCCTCGGCGAAGAAGGTGTATTTCGCGGTGAGTTCCACGCCGGGTTCGTAATCGGGCTTGTGGCTGCCGTCGCGGGCGATGCCCATCACGCCGGCGACCACGCCGCGCACCGCGCCGTCATCGTTATAGAGCACCTCGGAGGCGGCGAAACCGGGGAAGATTTCCACGCCCAGCGCCTCGGCCTGCTCGCCCAGCCAGCGGCACATATTGCCGAGCGAGCCGGTATAACAGCCGTCATTGCTCATCAGCGGCGGCAGCGCGATTTCGGGGATCGAGAAGCTGCCGGTCTTCGACAGATTGAGATGAAGATTGTCGGTGACCGGCGTCTTGGCCATCGGGCAGCCGTCCTGCTTCCAGTTCGGCAGCAGTTCGTCGAGCGCTTTGGGATCGACCACCGCGCCGGACAGGATATGCGCGCCGATTTCGGAGCCTTTTTCGAGCACGCAGACGCTCAGATCCGTGCCCGCTTCATCGGCGAGCTGCTTGAACCGGATCGCCGCCGAAAGCCCCGCCGGCCCTCCGCCCACGATCACGACGTCATATGGCATGGATTCGCGATCGCTCATCCGGCATTCCCTTATTCAGCAAACCGTCTCGTCCGGTCCCGTATGTAAGGCGTTTTGCAGGTTTTTCGTCCCTTGGCAATTGACGCGAGGGGGCACGCTGTGGCTTCACCGAAGCGATGACGGGTGGGATGGAACAGCAAAGCGCACAGATGGAATCGCTTCTCGGCTGGTGGCAGCTGGCGGGGGTCGAGGAATATTGCGGTGTCCAGGCGGTCAACTGGCTCGAAGCCCCGCCGGTCGCGCCGCGTCTGGCGCGCGCTCCGGTTGCTACCGCGCCGCAGCCGAAACATGCTTCATCCCCGGTCACTCCCGAACCCGCGAAACCTGTTCCCTCCGGCCCGGCGCCGACATCGCTCGATGCGCTGCATGAGCGGCTGCGCCGCGTCGACGATCTGCCGGGCACGCAATATGGCCAGGCACGCGCGCTGCCGCATGGCCCGGTGGACGCGTCGCTGATGATCGTCTCCGATTGCCCGGACGAGGATGATCTGGCGGCCGGAACGATCCTGTCCGGCGCAACCGGTACTCTACTGCGAAACATGCTCTCGGCGATCGGCATCGATATGGCGGCCTGCTACCGCGCCAGCCTGTCGGTGACGCGTCCTGCGAGCGGCCGCCTGCCCGCCGCTGACATCGCGCCGATGGCCGATCTGATGCGCAGGCACATCGTGCTGGCACGGCCGCAAAACCTGCTGCTCCTCGGCACCGGCGCGAGCGAGGCGCTGACCGGCGATCCGATCGTCAAGGCGCGCGGGATTTTACATGATTTTAACCAAGATGGCGGCAGAAAGGCGCTGGTGGCGACTTACCATCCGCGCACGCTGCTCAAGCGGCCGCATTGCAAGCGGCAGACTTGGGATGATCTGCAATTGCTCTTGAAAGAAGGCAACTGGTGAACAAGACTTTTCTCCCCCTCCTGATCGCCACCTCCTGCATCGCCGCGCCGGCTTTCGCGGACAATACGGCAGTGGTACCCGTGGACATTACGGCGGATATCCCACTGCTGGCCACGCCGCCCGCATTTCAGGTGCCGCAAATCAGGAACGATGGCGATTTCGCGCTGGTGTTCACCGCGATCAAGCAGCAGCGCTGGGCCGAGGCGCAGGCGATGATCGCCGGTGCGCCCGATGGTCCGCTCAACGCCATGGCCCGCGCCGAGCTTTATCTCGCGGCCAACAGCCCCAAGGTCGAACTCGGCCCGCTGCTTTCGCTGATCAACGACGCGCCCTATCTGCCGCAGGCCGACCAGCTCAGCCGTCTCGCGCAGAAGCGCGGCGCGCAGTTCCTGCCCGAAACCCCGCAAGTCCGGCGCCTCTCCTATCTCGGCTCCAGCCCGCGCCGCGCCGATCCCGACGAGATTGCCGATGCCGCCGCCGCCAGCGTGCGCAATGCGGTGATCGACCGGATCAAGGCCGACGATCCGCTGGGCGCGGAAACCGCGATGCTCGGCGGGATCGACACGCTGTCCCCGTCCGCGCTCACCGAAATGCAGCAGCGCGTCGCCTGGGGCTATTATATCGAGAATGACGACGGCAATGCCCGCCGTCTGGCCGAGATCGCCAGCACCGGCACCGGCGAATGGGCGCCGCAGGCCGATTGGGTGCGCGGCCTGTCCAGCTGGCGCATGGGCCAATATGCCGATGCCGCGCAGGCGTTCGACCGGGTCGGCCGCCTCGCCTCCAACGAGGAAACGCGCGCCGCCGGGCTGTATTGGAGCGCGCGCGCCAGCATCGCCGCCCGCCGCCCGGACGAGGCGCAGCCCCGGCTGCAGACCGCCGCGCAATATGGCGAAACCTTTTACGGAATCCTGGCGCAGGAACAGCTCGGCATGACGCGGGCGCAGCCGTCCAGGCGGCAACAGGCAGCCTCTGCCCAGGCTTCCGGCAACCCCAATGTGCGCATCGCGTCCGCGCTCGCCGGATTCGGCGAAAGCGCCATGGCGGATGAGGTGCTGCGTCACGAGGCGAAAATCGGCGGCGATGGCGAGCGCGCCGACCTGCTTGCCATCGCGCACCAGCTCAGCCTCCCGTCGACCCAGCTCTATCTCGCGCATTACGGCCCCAGCGGCACCAGCGCCGATCCGTTCGACCGCTACCCCGCGCCGCAATGGGCGCCAAAGGATGGCTGGCGCGTCGACCCATCGCTCGTCTTCGCGCATACGCTGCAGGAATCGCGGTTTCAGGCCAATGCCGTCAGCGGTGCCGATGCGCGCGGCCTGATGCAGGTGCGCCCCGGCACCGCCGCCGACATGGCGCGCGACAGGGGCGCCTATTTCTCGGCATCCGACCTCAACCGGCCCGAGGTCAATCTGGAATATGGCCAGAGTTATCTGGAACTGCTGCGCGACCGTAGCGAGACCGGCGGGCTGCTGCCCAAGGTGATCGCCGCGTTCAACGCGGGGCCGACGCCGGTCGGCCGCTGGCAATATGAGGTGCGCGATCAGGGCGATCCGCTGCTCTACATCGAATCGATTCCCTATTGGGAGACGCGCGCCTATGTCGGCACCATCCTGCGCAATTACTGGATGTACCAGCAGATGGCCGGCGCCGATTCGCAGAGCTTGGAAGGGCTCTCGCAAAATGCCTGGCCGCGCTTTCCGGGTATGAGCGGTCCGGCCTATGTGCGGATGGATGGCAATCGCGCCATGGCGCAGCGCTGATGGCGGGGACGCCCGTCAATATCGCGCTGCTCACCGTATCCGACACCCGCACCGAAGCGAACGACACGTCGGGCGATATCCTGGCCGAGCGGATCGCCTCGGCCGGGCATCATCTGGCCGCGCGAACGATCGTGCGCGACGATGCGGATCTGCTGGCCGGTCAGTTCGAACGGTGGATCGACGATCCGCAGATCGACTGCATCGTCTCCACCGGCGGTACCGGTCTGACCGGGCGCGACGTGACGCCCGAAGCGCTGGAGCGCGTAAAGACCAAGGATATACCGGGGTTCGGAGAATTGTTCCGCTGGCTGAGCTATCAGAGCATCGGCACGTCCACCATCCAGTCGCGCGCCGCCGCGGTGCTGGCCCAGACCACCTATATCTTTGCCCTGCCCGGCTCGAACGGCGCGGTGAGAGATGGCTGGGACGGGATTTTGAAGGACCAGCTTAACAGCGAAAACAGGCCGTGCAATTTCGTCGAGCTGATGCCGAGGCTGGCGGAGCGGTAGAACCGAAATTAGCTTATCAGGTCCGTTCGCCCTGAGCCTGTCGAAGGGTTGTCCTTCTTTTTCTATCGGGTGGCCAGGAAACAGAGCAGTCCTTCGACAGGCTCAGGACGAACGGTGAATGGGGTACATCTTGCTCCATCCATAGTCATTGTTCCCGATACGTTCTCATGCTAAACCCTGCCCATGACGGACTCGGCCGACCGAATGGTAGCGAAAGGCCGCGGGGCAACCCGCGGCGACATACCGCAGCGCTTCGGTCTCGCCGCGCGCGAAATGGACGGGGACTGGCGCGACGCACGCGGCGATATCGACGGCGAGCCCCCGCCACTACGAACCGAGGTGACCGAGGAGCATCCCAAATCGATCCTCACCTTTAACAAATCGCCCGACATTCCGTTCGACCGATCGGTCAATGCCTATCGCGGCTGCGAACATGGCTGCGTCTATTGCTTCGCGCGGCCGACCCATGCCTATCACGATCTCTCGCCGGGGCTCGATTTCGAGACCAAGCTGTTCGCCAAGCCGGGCGCGGCGGCCTTGCTGCGCGCGACGCTGACCAAACCGTCCTATCAGGTCCGCCCGATCGCGATCGGCACCAACACCGATCCCTATCAGCCGATCGAGCGGCGCTACCGGATCAGTCGGGCCGTGCTCGAACTGATGGTCGAAACGCGCCACCCGATCTGCGTCACCACCAAATCGGACCGGGTGCTGGACGATATCGGACTGCTGGCCGACCTCGCCGGGGACCGGCTGACCGCGGTGGCGATCTCGGTCACGACGCTGGATTCCGCGCTCGCCCGCATCCTCGAACCGCGCGCGGCGCATCCGTTGCGGCGCCTGAAGGCGGTGGCGGCGCTGGTGCAGGCCGGCGTGCCGACCTATGTCAACATCGCCCCGGTCATCCCGGCGATCACCGATCACGAGATCGAAGCGATCGCCGAAGCTGCCGCCGCCGCCGGGGCAAAGGGCATATCGGCGATCCCGATGCGCCTGCCGCACGAGGTGGCGCCGCTGTTCCGCGACTGGCTGGAGGTGCATTATCCGGACCGCGCGGCCAGGGTAATGAGCATCGTCCGGCAATTGCGTGGCGGACGGGACAACGATCCCGCATTTTTTGGCCGAATGCGTGGGCTAGGGCCTTGGGCCGAACTGCTGCGCACGCGCATGGCCATCGCCCGGCGCAGATATGGTTTCCTGAAGGGCAAGTTCGATCTGCGCTGCGATCTGTTCCAGCGGCCGGAAATGGATGGGCAGATGCGGTTATTGTGAGTGAGCGCAGGGCTCGCAAAGCGGCATAATCCCAAACCCGTTCGCCCTGAGCTTGTCGAAGGGCTGTTCTGTTTTTGCAACCTTAGCTTTTTAGAAGAACAATGCTTCGACAAGCTCAGCACGAACGGTTCTCGGAGCTAGTTTGGTTAGAAGGCGGTGCAGTCCAGACCCTTCAGGCGAACCCCTCACCACCTATCTCGCGCGGCGCCAACCTAATCAACCGGCTCGTCGCCACCGCCGCCTGCCGGTGCACCACCGCTTTGCGATAGGCCTCGTCGGTGACCATCTCCAGAAACGCGGCGGCATCGGGATAGCGCGCGACGAACACTGCGTCCCACTGCTCGTTCCCGGGCCCGATCAGCACCGTCTCGAACCCGCCGCGATAGACGATCGATCCACCGACGCGCGCGAATACCGGGCCGCTTTCCTTGCCGTAATTCCGGTATGCGTCCGCGCCGGAGAGTCCCTTGCCCGCCAGCGCGTGGTCGGCGGGATAGTCCGCAGCCTCGCGAAAGCGCACCAGGTTCAGCATCTCGATCGGCACATCGCGCGGCAACGCCTTGAACGTTTCAAATTGCGCGCGTTCGGGATCGACATGGCGGTCAGTCATCGACGGTCTCCAGCTTATAGTCCGAATATTCGTCGCGCAGCGCGCGCTTCAGGATCTTGCCGGTGGCGGTGTGCGGCAGCTCGTCGACGAACTTGATCTCGTCCGGCAGCCACCATTTGGCGACCTTGCCCTGTAGATGGTCGAGGATATCCTCCGCCCCCAGCCCCGAACCCGGCTTGCGCACCACCAGCAGCAGCGGCCGCTCGTCCCATTTGGGATGATGCACGCCCACCGCCGCCGCCTCGGCCACGCCGTCGCAGCCCATTACCGCATTCTCCAGCTCGATCGAGCTGATCCATTCGCCGCCGGACTTGATCACGTCCTTGGCGCGGTCGGTGATCTGCATCGTGCCGTCCGGATAGAGCACCGAGACATCGCCGGTATCGAACCAGTTGTCGTCGCCCGAGGCGTCCTCCTCGGCACGGAAATAGCGCTTCATGATCCACGGCCCGCGCACCTGCAGCCGTCCGCTGCTTTTGCCATCGCGCGGCAGCTCGCCATTCTCGCCGATCGTGCGCAGCTCGACGCCATAGGGCGGACGCCCTTGCTTGGCGATGACGTCTACCTGGGCATCGAAATCCAGCGCGCTCCAATCATGCGGACGCGCGCCGGTGGTGCCGATCGGCGAGGTTTCGGTCATGCCCCAAGCATGGGCCACGGTGATGCCGGTTTTTTTCAGCCGCTCGATCATGGCGCGCGGGGCTGCCGATCCGCCGATCACGACGCGTTCGAGCGAGCCGTAATCGCCGCCGTTCGCGTCCATATCCGCGAACATGGCGAGCCAAACCGTCGGCACCCCCGCGCTGAACGTCACCTTCTCCTCGCGGAAGAGCTTCCACAAGACCCCGCCGTCGTTCGAACAGGAACAGACCAGTTTCGCGCCGACCGCCGCAGCGGCGAACGGGATGCCCCAGGCATTGGCATGGAACATCGGCACGATCGGCAGCATCACCGAGCGCGCGGACAGGTCAAACACCGCCGGCTGTAGCGACGTGATCGCGTGAAGCACGTTGGAACGGTGCTCGTACAGCACCCCCTTCGGATTGCCGGTGGTGCCGGAGGTGTAGCACAGCCCGCACGGATCGCGCTCGTCCAGCTGGACCCAGGCGAAATCGCCGTCCTCCGCGTCGATCAGTTCGCGATAGGTAGGGTAATCGCCTTCCCCATCAAATTGGCCGTCATCGAACAGAATGAATTTCTCCACCGTTTCGAGCCGGTCCTTGATCCCCTCGACGATCGGTTGGAACATTTTGTCAAAAAACAGAACACGGTCGCCCGCATGGTTCAGAACATAGACGAGCTGATCCGCATGCAGGCGCGGGTTGATGGTGTGCAGGATGCCGCCCATGCCCGCCGTGCCGTACCAGCTCGAAATATGGTGGCCATGGTTCATGGCGATGGTCGCGACGCGGTCGCCGCGCTGGATGCCCATGCGCTCCAGCATCTGCGCGAATTTGCGGCTTTCCAGCGCCACCGTAGCCCAGTCGCTGCGCGTAAGGCTGCCGTCGGCCCAGCGGGTCACCACTTCGCGCGGGCCATTTTCGCGTTCGGCATGGTCGATCAGGCTGGTGACGAGCAGCGGGAAGTCCTGCATGCTTCCGAGCATCAATCTCTCCTATGGCGGCGGCCGATGGTCGGCCTGCCTTCAGGAGACCAAACGCAAGGGCGGAGGGCCGGACGGCCGAAGGTCCGCGACATGGCTGATCCCTTCCAAGGACATGAGCCGCTCGCGCAGGGTTTCGTCAACCCGGAATGTCCGGCCAAGCGAGATGCGCGCGCGTTTTCCGGCACCCGGTACGTCGACGATCAGCTCGCTGCGGCCGCCCGCCAGGGGCAATGCTATATTGGCGATCTCGCGCAGTGCGATCTCGCAATCGACCTGCATCTCGAGGCACAGACGCGCCTCGGCCGGCGAATCGGCGCCGGCGGTGAGGGGGCGGGCGCCGCGAACGGTAAGCCGCGCGCTGTCGTCGCCCGGCCGCATGTCGAGCTCGACATCGAGCATCAGGCAGGCGCTGTCGTCCGCCGCCTGCGCGAGTGCCCGCCCGACCTCCTCCTCGAAACAGCTCGCGCCGAACTGGCCGCTGGCATCGGACAGTTCGGCCATGCAGAAACGGTTGCCGCGCCGCGATTCGCGCCAGCGCACATTCTCGACCAGCGCCGCCATCTTGACCTGCCGCCGCTCGCCCTCGGCAATCGGCGGCAAGCCCGCCAGATCGGCCTGAGTTTTCACGCCTTGGGCCAAGAGCTGCGCGCGATATTGCGTCACCGGATGCGCCGAGAAATAGAAACCGAAGGCGTCCTTCTCGCGGATCATCAACTCGCCCGGTGGCCAGGCTTCGACCGCAGGCAGGCGTAGCGCCGGCACGTCGCCCTCGTCGCCGCCGAACAGCCCGCCCTGCCCGCTGTCGCGCATCGCCTTGGCGCTCTGCGCGGCGGCAAGGATCGTTTCCGCGCCCGCCTGCACCGCCGCGCGATCCGGGTTCAGCGCGTCGAACGCGCCCGCCGCGGCCAGCGTCTCGATGCTGCGTTTGTTGAGCAGAGTCGGATCGGCGCGGCCGGTCAGATCGTCAAGCGATTTGAATTTTCCATTGGCGCGGCGCTCGGCCACCAGCGTTTCCATCGCCTTTTCTCCGACATTTTTGAGACCCGCCAAAGCATAGCGCACCGCGCGACCGCTCTCGGTCGGCTCGACCGAAAATCCTGCCTCGCTCTCGTTCAGCGTCGGCGGCAGGCAGGCGATATCGAGCCTGCGCATGTCATCGACATAGATGCCGAGCTTGTCGGTCTGGTGTATATCGAAACACATCGAGGCAGCGAAGAATTCTTCCGGATAATGCGCCTTCAGCCACGCCGTCTGATAGGCGAGCAGCGCATAAGCTGCGGCGTGGCTCTTGTTGAAGCCGTAGCCGGCGAACTTGTCGATCAGATCGAACAGCTGGTTCGCCTTGTCCGCCGCGATCTCGTTTACGGCGCAACCTTCGACAAAGCGGTCGCGCTGCTTGTCCATCTCGGACTGGATCTTCTTGCCCATCGCGCGGCGCAGCAAGTCGGCCTCGCCCAGGCTGTAGCCCGCCAGGATCTGCGCGGCCTGCATCACCTGCTCCTGATAGACGATGATGCCGTAGGTCTCCTTCAGGATCGGCTCCAGCAGCGCGTGCGGATATTCGATTCGCTCCTCGCCGTTCTTGCGGCGGCCGAACATGGGAATATTGTCCATCGGGCCGGGCCGGTAGAGCGAGACCAGCGCGATGATATCCTCGAACCCTGTCGGGCGCACGGCGGCCAGCGTGCGGCGCATGCCTTCGGATTCCAGCTGGAACACGCCGACCGTCTCACCGCGTTTCAGCAATTCGAACACGCCCGGATCATCCAGCGGCAGGTCCGCCAGATCGACGGTCTCGCCACGCGCCTCGATGAACCGCACCGCCTTTTGCAGAACGGAGAGCGTCTTCAGCCCAAGGAAGTCGAATTTGACGAGCCCGGCGACCTCGACATATTTCATATCGAACTGCGTCACCGGAATGTCGGAGCGCGGATCGCGGTAAAGCGGCACCAGCTCGGCCAGCGGCCGATCGCCGATCACCACGCCCGCGGCATGGGTGGAGCTGTGGCGCGGCAGGCCTTCCAGCTTACCCGCCAGTTCGAACAGTTCGGCGACATTGCTGTCGCGCTCGATCTCCTGCCGGATTTCGGCCACGCCCTTGCGCGCGCGGTCCAGATCCCACGGGTCGGTCGGGTGGTTGGGCACCAGCTTGCAGAGGCGATCGACCTGGCCATAGCTCATCTGCAGCACGCGGCCCGTATCGCGCAGCACGGCGCGCGCCTTCAGCTTACCAAAGGTGATGATCTGCGCGACATGATCGGACCCATATTTTTGCTGCACGTAGCGGATCACCTCGGCGCGCCGCGTTTCGCAGAAATCGATATCGAAGTCCGGCATCGACACGCGTTCCGGGTTGAGAAACCGCTCGAACAGCAGGCCCAGCCGGATCGGATCGAGATCGGTGATGGTGAGCGACCATGCGACCACCGAGCCCGCGCCGGACCCGCGCCCCGGACCCACCGGAATGTCGTTCGCCTTGGCCCATTTGATGAAGTCCGCGACGATCAGGAAATAGCCGGGGAAACCCATATCGACGATGACGCCGACCTCGAAATCGAGCCGCTCGAAATAGGCCCTTCGCCGTTCGTCAGGAAGATCGTCATAATGCGACAGACGTTTTTCCAGCCCCGCCTTGGCATCGGCCGCGAGCTGCGCCGCCTCCCCCTCCAGATCGCCGGCGACGCTCGGCAGGATCGGCGGACGCTTCGGCGCTCCCACGCCACATCGCTTGGCCACGACGAGCGTGTTCGCCAGCGCCTCGGGCAGATCGGCAAACAGCTCCTGCATTTGCACCGCGGGTTTCAGCCAGCTTTCCTTCGGGCTCTTGCGGCGGTTGTCGCCCTGCACATATTGCCCGCCCGCGATGCACAGCATGGCGTCGTGCGCGCGGTGGAAGCTGGGCTCGGAAAACAGCACCGGGTTGGTCGCGACGATCGGAAGGTCTCGGGCATAGGCTAGATCGAGCAATCCGGACTCGGCAGCCCGCTCGATCGGATCGTCGCGGCGGCTGAGCTCGATGTACAGGCGCCCCGGGAACAGGGTATCCAGCTTCGCGCAATAGCTCTCCGCCTTGTCCGGCTGGCGCTCCTCCAGATGCCGCGCCATCGCGCCTTCGGCGCCCGCGGTGAGCGCGATCAGCCCGTCGGTGCGCCCCTCTAGCGCCTCGAACCGCACATGCGGCGCCTGTTCGAGCGGACGGCCGAGATGCGCCTCGGACACCAGAGCGCACAGATTGTCATAGCCCGTCTCGTCTTGCGCATAGAGCGCCAGCCAGTCGATCGCCGGATCGGCCGAGTCGGTGCCGGGCCGTGCGACCGCGAGCAGCGCGCCCATGATCGGCTGCACACCGACATCGCGGCAGCCCTTCTCGAACGCCATCGCGCCGTAGAGGCCGTTGCGATCGGTCACCGCGACGGCGGGAAATCCCAGGCCCCGCGCGCGGCCGCCGACCGCCTTGGCATCGGTCGCCCCCTCCAGCATGGTGTAGGCGGAGAAGACGCGGAGCGGCACGAACGGGGCGTAGGACATATTTCGAACAGATAGCGCGGCTAGGCCGATTCGGCGAGAGGCGGCCGGCGATATGTTGTGGACAGCCGGGTGCGGACGGAGACATGCCGATGTGGCAGACGATCAAGACCTGGTTTCTATCGCTGGGCGAAAATTACGGGGTGGACCCGCTGGTTTTCGGCATCATCTATGTCGGCGCGATCCCGTTTTTCCTGCTGTCGATCGCCTGGCTGGTGCGCAACCGCCGCGCGGGCAAGCCGATCGCGCTGCCGGTGCTGAGCGCGGGCGTGTTCTTCATCTCCGCCTATGTCTATCTGGCCATCGTCGGCCATAACATCCCGATCTGGGTGTGGTTCTTCATGGCCGCGATGGTGGTCTACGGCATCTGGTCGACCATGCGCGATATCCGCAAGAAGGTGGCCGCCGAACCCGAACGCTGACGCGCTACTCGATCACGCCTTCGTGGAGCCGGACGAGCCGGTCCATCTTCTGCGCCAGCCGCTCGTTGTGCGTCGCCACCAGCGCGGCCGACCCTTCCTCGCGCACCAGCGACAGGAATTCGGCGAGCACGATGTCGGCGGTTTTTTCGTCGAGATTGCCGGTCGGCTCGTCGGCCAGAATCAGCTTGGGGCGGTTGGCGAGGCCGCGCGCCACGGCGACGCGCTGCTGCTCGCCGCCCGAGAGCTTGGACGGGCGGTGGGTCAGGCGCTCGGCCAGGCCAAGTTTGGATAGCAGCCGCTCGGACCGTTCGATGGCTTCGGCCTTGCTCGCCCCGGCGATCAGCTGCGGCAGCACCACATTCTCGCGCGCGTCGAAATCGGGCAGCAGATGGTGGAACTGGTAGACGAAACCGATCTTCTCGCGGCGCAAGGTGGTGCGATCGTCGCTGCCGAGATCGGATGCCTCGGCTCCGTCGATCCGAATCGAACCCGAAAACCCGCCCTCGAGCAGCCCGACCGCCTGCAGCAACGTCGATTTGCCCGAACCCGAAGGGCCGAGCAGCGCCACGATCTCGCCCTTGGCGACGTGGAGGTTCACGCCGCGCAGCACGTCGATCGTCACATCGGCCTGCACGAAGCTGCGGCGGACATCGCGGAGGATGACGACATCATTCATAGCGCAAGACCTCGACCGGATCGGTGCTCGCCGCCTTGAACGCCGGATAGAGCGTCGCGAGCACGCTGAGCACGAAGGCCAGCACGCAGATCGCGGTCACCTCGAACGGATCGGTCTTGGACGGCAATTCGGTCAGGAAGCGCACCGACGGGTCCCAGATATTCTGACCGGTCACCGCCTGGATCACGTTGACCACGCTTTGCCGGAAGAACAGGAATGTGAAGCCCAGGATCATGCCGGCGATGATACCGAGCGAGCCGATGGTGATGCCGACGGTCATGAAGATTTTCAGCAGCGACCGGCGCGTCGCGCCCATCGTGCGCAGGATCGCGATGTCGCGGGTCTTGCCGCGCACCATCATGATCAGCGAGCTCAGGATATTGAACACCGCGACCAGCACGATCATCGACAGCACCACGAACATCGCCACGCGCTCCACCGCCAGCGCCTCGAACAGCGAACTGTTGAGCGTCTTCCAGTCGGTGATGATCGCGCGGCCCGCGATCTTGGGCTGGAGCGGTCGCAAAATCTCCCCGACGCGGTCCGCGTCCACCGTTTTCAGTTCGATCATCCCGACCTGATCGCCGAGCAGCATCAACGTCTGCGCGTCCTCGATCGGCATCATGATATAGCTCTCGTCATAATCGTAGATGCCGACCTCGAAGATCGCCACCACTTCATAGCTGATCTCGCGCGGCACGGTGCCGAACGGCGTGCTTCGCCCGGCCGGGTTGATGATCGTGATCCGTGATCCCACGGTGGCGCCGAGATTTTGCGCGAGCCGCGATCCGATCGCCACGCGTTCGCTACCCGGCTCGAGATCGCGCAGGTCACCGGCGACGGTCTTTCCCTCGAGCGTCGGGTTGTCGATGATATTGTCGCGCAGCATGCCGCGCACGAGCACCGCCTCCACGCGCCCGTTGAACGTGGTGAGCAGCGGCTGGTCGATCAGCGGCTGGGCCTCGGTGACGCCCGGCGTCGCCCGTACTTCCTTCAGGACATCGCGCCAGCCCGGCAGCCGTCCGCCATAGCCTTGCACCACCGCATGGCCGTTCAGCCCCACCGTCTTGTCGAACAGCTCGGCGCGGAACCCGTTCATCACGCTCATCACGATGATCAGCGAGGCCACGCCCAGCATCACCGCGACCAGGCTGATGCTGGCGACGAGGAACAGGAAACCCTCGCCCCGGCCGGGCAGCAGATAGCGTTTGGCGACCATCCATTCGGAACGGGACAGGATCATGGCTGGGCGGAGACCTTTATCGGATATCGCGCCGCCTTACGGGTACGGCCTCGGGCTGGCAAGCTGGGGACGGCGGCGGAACGATTGTTGCACAAGAGCAACGGAGCGAATGGATTCCAAGACATCTAGACGGGTTTCGATTGAATGGCGGCTGAATTTTCGGCATCGATTTTCTCGCACTTCTAGCACGGCTGAAAAGGCCGGGGTTCAGGGAGAAGGGCACGCGCAGGTACCGGTCGGGGGCAAACGGGGGGACCGGCACCAGGGCGCGACCAAAAACAGGACGAACCATCGTCACGCGGAGACCCGGGCCATTGGCCCGGGTCTTTGTGATTCAGGCCATGGCCCCCCGTAAAACCGGGTTCATGGCATTTGCGCCCCTTGAATACGCTATCGAAACGACCATCTTCTTCATGCGAGCCGCCAATCGGGGCTCGCGACAGGCAACGACCGGAGCGCGGGATTCCCCCGGCTCCATTTTCTGAATTGCTCAATGGAGAATGAAGAATGAACCGCAATGATTTCACCCCTTACCGCCGCACCACCGTCGGTTTCGACCGGCTGTTCGACATGCTCGAAAATGCCGGGCGTTCGGCGCAGAGCGACAATTACCCGCCGTTCAATATCGAACGTATTTCGGACGACCGCTACAGCATCACCATCGCCGTGGCCGGCTTCGCGCCGAACGAAATCGATATTACCGCCCAGCAGAACCAGCTGATCTTGCGCGGCGCGAAGGACGATGGCGATGAAAGCCGCGATTTCCTCCACATGGGCATCGCCAACCGCAATTTCGAACGCCGCTTCCAGCTCGCCGACCATATCCGCGTGGAGAATGCCGATCTGGAAAACGGGCTGTTGACGGTCGAGCTGCTGCGCGAGATTCCCGAGGCGCTGAAGCCGCGCAAGATCGCGATCAACGGCGTGACGGCGACGACGATCGAGGACGAACCGGCCGACGACGATCGGTCCGAACAAAGCCACGTCCGCGCGGCTTGAGCACCCGTCAGGAACGATAGCCAATATGGGGCGGCCGAGCGATCGGCCGCTTTTTTTATTCCCGAAAAGAACTATGTCGCTCCTGCGAAGGCAGGAGCCTATCCCGGCTTCCGTCATCGACCGATGCGAGTCGATCTGGACAGCACGTCAATCGCGGCGGTTTCCGAACGATGACGGTCGCAACTCGCACGGTCGCGGGAGCGACGATTGGGTTTTTGAACACGCAATGCCCATGATCAAACCAGCCGGCTCTGCTTCACCGCCGCCGCGATGAAGCTGGCGAACAGCGGATGCGGATCGAACGGCTTGGACTTCAGTTCGGGATGGAACTGCACGCCGATGAACCAGGGATGGTCGCGCCGCTCGATAATCTCGGGCAGCGCGCCGTCGGGCGACATGCCGGAGAAGACGAGCCCGCCCTGCTCCAGCGCGGGGACGTAATGCGTGTTCACCTCATAACGGTGGCGGTGGCGTTCGTAGATGGTCGTGGCGTCATAGATCGACGACACATGGCTGTTGCCGTCGAGCTTCGCCTCATACGCGCCGAGCCGCATCGTGCCGCCCAGATCGCCGCCCTTGCTGCGCTGTTGCAGTCCCTCCTCGCTCATCCATTCGGTGATGAGGCCGACCACCGGCTCGCTGGTGTCGCCGAACTCGGTGGTCGATGCGCCGGTCTTGCCGGCGAGGTTCCGCGCACCTTCGATGCAGGCCATCTGCATGCCCAGGCAGATGCCGAAGAACGGCACCTTGCTCTCGCGCGCGAAACGGATCGCGCCGATCTTGCCCTCGCTGCCGCGCTCGCCGAAGCCGCCGGGCACGAGGATGCCGTGCATCGGTTCCAGCCTGGCGGCGAGATCGTCCGAATCCTCCTCGAACAGCTCGGCATCGAGCCATTTCATGTGGACGCGCACCCGGTTGGCCATGCCGCCATGAACCAGCGCCTCGTGCAACGACTTGTAGGCATCGGGCAGGCCGACATATTTGCCGATCACGCCGATGGTGACCTCGCCCTCCGGATTTTCGTAGCGATCGAGAATATCGTACCAGCGCGATAGGTCTGGCTCGGCCGCATCGTCGATGCCGAAAGCACGCAGCACCTCGTCGTCCAACCCCTCGGCATGATAGTTCAGCGGCACCGAATAGATGCTTTTGGCGTCGAGCGCCGGAATCACCGCCTCTTTGCGGACGTTGCAGAACTGCGCGATCTTGCGTCGTTCGCCGTCCGGCAGCGGCCGCTCGCAGCGGCACAGCAGCAGATCGGGCTGGATACCGAGGCCGGCCAGTTCGCGCACGCTGTGCTGGGTCGGCTTGGTCTTCAGTTCGCCCGCCGCGGCGATGAACGGCACCAGCGTGACGTGGATCGCGACCGACTGGTCCGGCTCCAGCTCGTTCCTGAGCTGGCGGATCGCCTCGATGAACGGCAGCGATTCGATATCGCCGACGGTGCCGCCGATCTCGCACAGCACGAAATCGAGGCCGTCGGTATCGGCGAGCGCGAATTCCTTGATCGCGTCGGTGACGTGCGGGACGACCTGGACGGTCGCGCCGAGATAATCGCCGCGCCGCTCCCTGGCGATGATGTCGCGATAGACCCGGCCCGAAGTGACGTTGTCGCTCTGATGTGCCGAGACGCCGGTGAACCGCTCGTAATGCCCCAGGTCGAGATCGGTCTCGGCGCCGTCGTCGGTGACGTAGACCTCGCCATGCTGATAGGGGCTCATCGTCCCCGGATCGACGTTCAGATAGGGATCGAACTTGCGAATGCGGACGGTGTAGCCGCGTGCCTGGAGCAGGGCGGCGAGCGACGCCGCCATGAGACCTTTGCCGAGCGAGGAGACCACGCCGCCGGTGATGAAAATATACCGCGCCATGGGAGGAGAGCCTTAGGGACCGTGGCGCGGTTCTGTCCAGCGCTGGATCGGCTTATCCCCGGATTATTCGTCTATCGGTCGAGCGGAACCGCATCGCCCGCCGGCTCATCCTGTCCGGGAGCCAGATCGGTGGCACCGGGAGGTGCGTTGGCGGGAACCGGGTCGCCCGGCACCGTTCCGACCGGCAGTTCGCCCGCGCCGTCCGGAACGGGGGCGCGGCGCTGGAAGCTGCTGTCGATCTCGGTCGGCGCGCTCTGCTCGGCGGCAACCACGGCGAGCGCGATCGACAGCGACACGAACAGGATCGCCAGCACGGTGGTGCCGCGCGTCAGGAAATTGGCCGCGCCGCGCGCCGACATCAGGCCGGACGGGCTGCCGCCCATGCCGAGGCCCCCGCCCTCGCTCTGCTGCATCAGGATGATGCCGACGAGCGCCGCGCCGACGATGGCCTGCACCACGATGAGGAAATGGAAGAGCGTCATGGAATTTTCTGATCCGTTGGAAGGCCAGCGCACATAGCGAGGCGAAGGAGGTTTCGCAAGCCGGGCGGGTCGCAATGCCGCCGCGCGTAGCTTGGCTCGCCGTTACTAACGTTCGCCCCGAGCCTGTCGGAGCCTGTCCTGAGCTTCGCCGAAGGGGGCCGTCCTGTTTTTCCTCCACCGGCGAAAGAAGAGCAGTCCTTCGACAAGCTCAGGAAGAACGGAATTTGAGGTTGTCAGGCCTTTGCCGCCGCTTCGATGATCGGCACGAACTTTTCCGCGCTCAAACTCGCGCCGCCGACCAGGCCGCCGTCGACATCGGGAATGGCGAGCAGCTGCGCCGCATTGCCGCCGTTCATCGAGCCGCCGTAAAGAATGCGTATCGCGTCCGCCTCTTTGCCGATCAATTCGCGCAGTTTCGTCCGAATGGCGCCATGCATTTCGGCAACGTCGTCCATGCCGGGCACTTTGCCCGTGCCAATCGCCCAGATCGGTTCATAGGCGATGGTGAGCCAGTCCGCCGCCGCTCCGCCCGGCATTGAGGCGGCGATCTGCGCGGTGACGCGCGCCACCGCTTGGCCCGCGTCGTGCTCGACCTCGCTTTCGCCGCAGCACAGGATGACCGACAGGCCGGCATCGCGCGCGGCTTCTGCCTTCGCCTTTATATCGGCATCGCTCTCCTGCTGGTCCTGCCGCCGTTCGCTATGCCCGACGATGGTCAGCATCGCGCCGATTTCGGCGAGCATAGCGGCCGATATACAGCCGGTGTGCGGGCCGTTTCTTTCCTGGTGACAGTCCTGCGCGCCGATCATCAGCGACGGTGCCGCGTTGATCGCGCGCGCGATCAGGGTAGCGGGCAGGCACAGCGCGACATCGACGTCGTCCAGCGCGGCAGCAGAGGCGGCGATCGACGCGATTTCCGAAAGGCTCCCGCCGAGTCCGTGCATCTTCCAGTTTCCCGTGACGAATTTGCGCCGTCCACTCATCGATTATCCCCTGTTGACCAGTTCGAGCACGCCGTAACAATTGAAGCGCCGCTGCGCCAGTCGCCCCCGCTTGCCGTGCGCGCCGACCCCGCCTAAGGACGCGAGGCCGATCTACAATCGAACCCTGTCCACCATCGCAAAAGCGCATCACCCATGATCACTTTCATTCGCAAATTGTTCGAGAGCAAACTCGGCGCCATATTGGCGATCGCCTTTGTAGCCGTGATCGGTCTCGCCTTCGCGCTATCAGATGTGTCCGGCAGCCTCTCGCCATCGGGCGTCGGCGGGGGCACCGCGGCGAAGGTCGGATCGCACGACATCACCGAAGCCGAGCTCAGCGATGCGATGGACACCGCTTTCCGCCAGGTCCAGCGCGACAATCCCGGACTCACCATGGCCGCGTTCGTCGAGCAGGGTGGGCTTGACGATGTGTTCGCGAGCCTCATCGACCGCGTGACCGTCGGCGCTTATGCGGAAAAGCACGGGATGGCGGTGAGCAAGGCGATGGTCGACGCCGAGATTCGAGACGTGCCGGCCTTCAAGGGGCTTGACGGCGCGTTCAGCCGGGAAGCGTTCCAGACGGCGCTGCGCCAGAACGATGTCACCGAAGAGCAGTTTCGCGAGGACGTGCGCCGCAGCCTCTATCTAGAACAGTTGCTGAGCGTCGCGGGCACCGGCACCAAGGCCGCCGACAATATGGCGCTGCCCTATGCCTCGCTGATTCTCGAGGAGCGCAAGGGTCAGCTCGGTATCGTTCCGTCCGAGGCGTTTGTGCCCAAGCGGGCGCCGACCGACAAGGAATTGGCGGCCTTCTATCAAAGCAATCGGGCCGGCTTCACCGTACCCGAGCGGCGCGCGATCCGCTACGCCGTGTTCGGACGCGACAGCATGGCCGGCAAGGTTCAGGTCAGCGACGCCGAGGTCGCCAAATATTATCGCGACAACCAGGCCGATTATGCCGCCAGCGAGGAGCGCACGATCAGCCAGGTCATCGTTCCCACCGAAGCTGCCGCCAAGGCGGTGGCGCAGCGCGCGGCCAAGGGTGAAAGCCTGTCCGCGATCGCAGGCGACATCGGCGTGGCCGTTTCGACGGCGGAAAATGTGACGCGGACAGGCTATGCCTCGCAAACCTCCGATGCGGTGGCGCAGGCGGCGTTCGGCGCGGCCATCGGTTCGGTCGCCGCGCCCGCCCGCGGTGATCTAGGCTGGTATGTCGCGCGCGCCGATAGCGGCCGTTCGATCGCGGCCAAGCCGCTCGCCGCCGTCAGCGGCGACATCCGCAAGACGCTGACGGCCGAGCGCGCGCAGGAAGCGGTCGACGAACTCACCGGAGAAATCGAGGACCGCCTGGCCGATGGCGCCACCCTCGCCGAAATCGCCAGGACCGTCGGCGCCCAGGTCAAGACCACGCCGGCGTTATTCCAGCAGGGCGGCTCTCCCGATGCGCCGCAGTTCCAGTTGCCCGGGGAACTGGCCCCGATCCGCGAAGCCGCGTTTCAGATGGAGGCCGATGGCGAGCCGCAGCTGATCCAGCTCGGCGAAGACCAGCGTTTCGCGGTGGTCGGCATCGCCAAGGTCGAAGCCGCGGCGCCGCCGCCGCTCGCCAAGATCCGGGCGCAGGCGGTGACTGCCTGGAAGCGCTCCGAGGCCGCCAAGGCGGCGCGCGCATTGGCGGCCAAGGTGCGCGATAGTGTCAACAAAAGCACGACGCTGAAACAGGCCCTGATCGCCAACAACGCGCCGCTGAAACAGGTGCAGGATATCTCGGGCACCCGGCAGCAGCTGACGCAGAATCAGGGTCAGGTCCCGCCGCCGCTGCAGTTGCTGTTCTCGATGGCGCAAGGCAGCACGAAATTGCTGCCAGCCCCGCAAAATCAGGGGTTTTTCGTCGTCCATCTCGACAAGCTCGTCCGGCACAGCGCCAAGGACAACAAGCCTCTGTTGTCCGCGACGAGCCAGCAATTGTCGCAAGCCCTGTCGCAGGAATTCTCGGCCGGTTTCATCGCCGCGATGCGCGAAAATCTGGGCGTGAAGCGCAACCAGGCGGTGATCGACAGGCTCCGGGCACGGTTGACCGGCTTGGGCAATTGATGCCTTGACGGAGATCGCAAGCGCCGCGCAGCCCGCAGAGCGTTCTACTCATGGCGAAGCGGTGGCACGCGCAGCCTTGGCCGAGGGACGACCCGCTTTGCTCTGGCGTCGCCATATCGCCGATACTGAAACGCCGGTGTCCGCAACGCTCAAACTATGCGAACCCGGCCGAGGCGATTTTCTGCTCGAATCGGTCGAGGGCGGCAAGGTGCGCGGGCGGCACAGCCTGATCGGGATCAATCCCGACCTGATCATCCGCGCGCGTGGACGCGACGTCAAGATCAACCGGCAATGGCAGCGCGACCGCAGCGATTTCGTGGCGCTGGACGGCGATCCGCTGGGGCAGCTGCGCGCGCTGGTCGCCGAATGCGCGATGGATGTGCCCGAAGAGCTGCCGCGCGCCCTCTCCTGCCTGGTCGGCTATTTCGGTTACGAGACCGTGGGCTTGGTCGAAAAACTCCCGCGCCCGCCTGAAAATCCGCTCGACCTGCCCGATCTCCTGTTCGTGCGGCCAAGCCTGATCGCGATTTTCGACCGGCTGAGCGACGAAATGTTTCTGATCGCGCCGGTATGGCCCTCTGCGGACGAAGCGTCTGATAAGATCCTCGAGCGCGCGGCGATCGCGCTCGACGAAGGCGAGCGCAAGCTTTCGGCACCGATGTCACAGGCAGCCTTCCGCTACGGCACGATCCCGGAGCCCGCATTCGAACCGCAACTGGCGCCGGGCGATTATACCGACATGGTCGGCGCGGCGAAGGATTATATCGAGGCCGGCGATATTTTTCAGGTGGTGCTGGCGCAGCGTTTCACCGCGCCCTTCCCGCTGCCGCCGTTCGATCTCTACCGCGCGCTCAGGAGGGTGAACCCCTCGCCGTTCCTCTATTATCTCGATCTGCCCGACTTCGCTCTGATCGGCTCTTCGCCCGAAATCCTGGTGCGCGTGCGCGACGGCGAGGTCACGATCCGGCCCATCGCAGGAACGAGACCGCGTGGGAAAAATGCCGCCGAGGATCAGGCGAACAAGGCCAGCCTGCTCGCCGACGGCAAGGAACTGGCCGAGCATCTGATGCTGCTCGATCTGGGTCGCAACGATGTCGGGCGCGTCGCAGCCAAGGGCTCGGTCAACGTTACCGACAGCCATTCCGTCGAATTCTACAGCCATGTGATGCACATCGTCTCCAATGTCACGGGGGCGCTGGCGGCGGACAAGGACGCGCTCGACGCGCTGTTCGCGGGCTTTCCTGCGGGCACGGTTTCGGGCGCGCCCAAGGTGCGCGCGTGCGAGATCATCGCCGAGCTGGAGCCCGAAACGCGCGGCGCCTATGCCGGGGGCGTCGGCTATTTCTCGCCGGACGGTTCGATGGACAGCTGCATCGTCCTGCGCACCGCCGTCGTGAAAGACGGCCTGATGCACGTGCAGGCCGGCGCAGGCATCGTCGCCGACAGCGACCCGGCCTATGAGCAGCGCGAGTGCGAGGCCAAGGCCGGCGCTTTGCTCGCTGCCGCCCGGGAAGCGGTGCGCGTGGCGAGCGAATCCGGTTTCGGCCAGTGAAGAGGCTGCTATTGCTGGCGGCAGCGCTGCTGAGTGCATGCGGCGGCGGGGAAACCGAGAAGGCGGCGGATGCCCCGTCGGTGGAACTGGCCCGCCCGATCTGCGACAATGAAAGCTTCGAGGGCGACGACTTTACGGTGTGCACCGCCGATCCGAAGCGCGACCGGATTGCGCTGTTCGATGCCGATGCCGATAGCGTGCCCTATCGCAGCTTTCCCGAGATGGAGCGGGCCTTGGCCTCTCGCGCCAAGACGCTGCGCTTCGCCATGAATGCGGGGATGTTCGACGAAAGCGGGCTGCCGATCGGCTATTATGTGCAGGGCGGCGAGCGGCTGCAAAAGCTCAACCGCGCCAAGGGTCCGGGCAATTTCCATCTGCTGCCCAATGGCGTGTTCTTCGGCAGCGAAGGCCAATGGCGCATCCTCACCACCGACGGCTTTGCCGAGCAGATCAGCAAGCGCCCCGATTTCGCAACGCAATCGGGGCCGATGCTGCTGATCGACGGACAGCTCCATCCCAAAATCGCGGACAACGGCGAATCGCTGCACGTCCGGAATGGCGTGGGCATCGATGGTAGCGGCCGGGCGCGCTTCGTGATCAGCAATGGACCGGTTTCCTTCGGCCGCCTCGCCCGGCTGTTCCGCGACAAGCTGGGCTGCCGCAACGCGCTCTATCTCGACGGATCGGTATCGGGCCTATGGTATCCCGAAGCGGGCCGCATGGACCGCGGTGCGCCGCTCGGCCCGATGGTCGGCGTGTTTGCGGACGAGCGCTGAGCGGCTATTTCAGCAGTTTGGGACCGGACCGTTCGAGCTTTTCGCGGATCTTGTTCGCGAACATGGCGAGGAACGGCGGCAGATTGAGTTCGACCGCCACCTTGTCTTCCAGAACGTCGCACACCGCCGCCACCGTCTGGCCCATCGCCTTTAGCGTGAAATGCAGCCGGTCGCCGTCCCAATGATGCTCGGTGACATTGCCGCCCGGGATCATCTCGCCCAGCTTGCCGATGCCGCCCTCGAGCCGCTGCTTCGCCGCGGCCTTGCCGAGCTGATGGGGAATATTCGCGCGTACCGGTTCCATGGCGGACAACATAAGCGGCCCAGGCGCGCGGCGCCAGCCTTTCGCTTGGCGGGAACGTGAGCGCGGGCTAGAGCGCGCCCATGATCCTGGTCGTCGACAATTACGACAGCTTCACCTTCAACCTGGTCCATTATCTGATGGAGCTGGGCGCCAAGGTGCGCGTCGAGCGCAACGATGCGATCACGGTGGCCGAGGCAATGGCGAGTGGGGCCGAGGCGTTCCTGATCTCGCCCGGCCCGAAAATGCCGGATCACGCGGGCATATCGCTTGGTCTGGTGGCCGCCTGCGCAGAGGCGAAGCGTCCGTTGCTCGGCGTGTGCCTCGGCCATCAGGCGATCGGCCAACATTTCGGCGGGCAGGTGGTGCGCGGCGGGCTGATGCACGGCAAGACGTCGGCGGTGGAGCATGACGGCAGCGGCGTGTTGGCCGGCCTTCCCTCCCCGTTCACCGCGACGCGCTATCATTCGCTGATCGTGCCCGAGGACGGCCTGCCGGATGCGCTGATCGTGAATGCGCGCGGGCCGGACGGCACCGTCATGGGATTTCGCCACCGCGCGCTGCCGATCCACGGCGTGCAATTTCATCCCGAAAGCGTCGCGACCGAACATGGCCATGCCCTGCTGGCCAATTTCATGACGGTGGCAGGCATGGCGCCTTCGATGCTGGCCCAATAGCGCGCTGGATATTCGCGGTGCGCTGTGCTTTGCCGTTACGGCCGATGACCCATCTCCCCGACCCATCCAGGCCATTGTCGCAGGACGAAGCCGCCATCGCCTTCGCCTCGATCCTCGATGGCGAGCAGGGCGAGGCCGCGGTCAGCGCCTTTCTGATCGGTCTGGCGGTGCGCGGCGAGACCGCCGACGAGATCGCCGGCGCGGCGCGCGAGATGCGCGCGCGGATGACGCCGATGGTCGCGCCTTTGGCAGCGATCGACGTATGCGGCACCGGCGGCGACGGCACCGACAGCCTCAACATCTCGACCGCGGTGTCGATCGTGGTCGCCGCTTGCGACGTGCCGGTGGCCAAGCACGGCAGCCGCGCCGCGACGAGCCGCACCGGCGCCGCGGACACGCTGGAGGAACTCGGCGTCAACCTGTCGATAACGCCGGATAAGGCGCAGGCGTCGCTGGAAGAGCTCGGCCTCGCCTTCTTTTTCGCGCCCAACCATCATCCCGCACTGGCCGCGCTGGCACCGATCCGCAAACGCATCGGGCGGCGTACGATCTTCAATATGCTGGGCCCCCTCGCCAACCCCGCGCGCATCCGCCGCCATCTGATCGGCGTCGCCAATCCCATGCTTGCCGCGACCTATGCCGATGCCGCTTCTCGGCTGGGCTATGAGTATGCCATGATCGTATCGGGCGACGAAGGTCTGGACGAGCTGTCGATATCGGGCACCAGCACGATCTACCATGTGCGCGGCGGCGAGGTCAGCCGAAGCTCGGTCCATCCCGAAAAAGCCGGGCTTCCGACGCACAAGCTCGAGGCGTTGAAGGGCGGCGACGCGCAGGACAATGCCGCGGCGCTGCGCCGCCTGCTGCAGGGCAATCGCGGCGCCTATCGCGATTCGGTGCTGCTCAACAGCGCGGCCGCGCTGATGGTCGCGGGAGAAGTCGATAGCTGGACCGATGGTGTCGAGGAGGCGGCCGAGGCGATCGACAAGGGGCTCGCCAATGCGCTGCTCGACTGCTGGATCGCCCGCCAATGAACGACAGACTCGCCCAGATTCTCGCCAACAAGCGCGAGGAGGTTGCCGCGCGCAAGACCGTGCGGATCGCCCGCGAACTGGCGCTGATCGCCCGAGAAACGCCGCCGCCTCGTGGGTTTGCCAAGGCGCTCGATGCCGCCGCCGCCGCCGAAACAGGCTTCGCGCTGATCGCGGAGGTGAAGAAAGCGTCGCCATCGAAAGGCGTGATCCGCGAGGATTTTCATCCGGGCAGCGCGGCGCAGGCCTATGAAGCGGGCGGCGCGGCCTGCCTTTCGGTGTTGACCGACGAGCGTTATTTCCAGGGCCATGACGATTATCTGCGCGTGGCGCGCGACGCGGTGGCGCTGCCGGCGCTGCGCAAGGATTTCACGATCGATCCGTGGCAGGTGGCCGAAGCGCGCGCGATCGGCGCCGACGCGGTGCTGCTGATCCTCGCCGCGGTGGACGACGACATGGCCGAGCGGATCGAGGCCGAGGCGCTGGATTTCGGGCTCGACCTCGTCCTCGAGGTGCATGACGAGGCGGAGCTTGAGCGCGCGCTCAAGCTCCGATCGCCGCTGATCGGGATCAACAACCGCAATCTGAAGACGTTCGAGACCGATCTGGGGGCCAGCGAACGGCTCGCCGCCATGGTGCCCGAAGGCCGCGTGGTGATCGCCGAGAGCGGCATCGCCAGCCATGCCGATATCGAGCGGCTGGCAAAGCACGGCATCCGGCGCTTCCTCGTCGGCGAATCGCTGATGCGGCAGGACGATATCGAGGATGCGACGCGGGTATTGCTCCATGGCTGAGCTCACCCACCTCGATGCGGCGGGAAACGCGCGCATGGTCGATGTGTCGGACAAGGCCGTAACCGTGCGCGAGGCGGTGGCCGAGGGGCGTATCGTGATGAGCACCGAGGCACTGGCGGCTGTACGCGGCGGCACCGCGGCCAAGGGCGACGTGCTCGCCGTGGCGCGGATCGCGGGAATCATGGCGGCCAAGCGCACCTCCGAAATCATTCCGCTGTGCCATCCGCTTCAGCTGAGCGCCTGCACTGTAGATTTTGCTATTCTGGCGGATGGCATTCTTGCCAGCGCTACGGTGCGCATCGACGGCAAGACGGGCGTGGAGATGGAAGCGCTCACCGCCGTCAGCGCGGCGCTGCTGACGATCTACGACATGGTCAAGGCCATCGACAAGGGCATGACGATCGAGGGCGTACGCCTGCTCGCCAAATCGGGGGGCCGGTCGGGCGACTGGCGCGCCGCCTGATGCTGGCGGTCGACGACGCCCAGCAAAGAATATTGGCGTTGGCCGAGCCGCTGGGCGCGGAGACGCTGCCCGTGGCCGAAGCGGCGGGCCGCTATCTGGCCGAGCCGATCGCCGCGCGCCGCAACCAGCCCCCCGCCGACAACAGCGCCATGGACGGCTTCGCCATCCGCTATGACGATCTGCCCGGGCCGTGGCGCATCGTCGGCGAATCGCGCGCAGGCCATCCGTTCGCGGGCACCGTCGGCCAAGGCGAAGCGGCGGCGATCTCGACCGGCGCGCTGGTGCCGGAGGGCGCCGATGTCATCCTCGTGCGCGAAGATGGTGTGCGCGATGGCGAGCATCTGGCGCTGAGCGGAGAAGGCCCCGGCGAACGCGGCCGTCATATCCGGCGCGCGGGCAGCGATTTTCGTGAGGGCATGGTTCTTCTGAAAGCGGGTCGCGCGCTGACGCCTGGCGCGCTGGCATTGGCCATCAGCGCAGGCGTGGGCAGCGTTTCGGTCGGGCGCAGACCCCGACTCGCGATCCTCTCCACCGGCAGCGAGCTCGCCGCGCCCGGCAGCAATGTCGCCGCGCACCGGATTTATGACAGCAACGGCCCGATGCTGACGGCGATGGCGGCGGGGCTTTGCGCCGACATCCGCCATGTTCACGCGGTGGAGGATGACGAAGCCGCCGTCCGCGCCGCCATATGCGGCGCATCCGATGCCGATGTGCTGCTGACCGTCGGCGGCGCGTCGGTCGGCGATCATGATCATGTAAAGGCAGCGCTCACGGCCGAAGGTGCCGACATCGATTTCTGGAAGGTCGCGATGAAACCCGGCAAGCCCCTGATCGCGGGCAGGCTCGGCACGCAGGCCTTGCTAGGTCTGCCCGGCAATCCGGGTTCGGCCTTTGTCACCGCGACGGTCTTCCTGCTTCCGCTGCTTCGTCATCTGGCGGGCGCGGGCGCACCAATGCCCCCGATGGGTCAAGCGCGCTTGCTCGCCGATCTTCCCGTGGGCGGCACGCGCACCGAATATTGGCGCGCGGCGCTTTCGGCGGAGGGCTTGCAGCCGCTCACCGGCCAGTCGAGCGGGCTCGTCTCCTCGCTCGCCGCCGCCGACACGTTGATCCCGCGCGCGGCAGGCGCAAATGCCGTGAAGGCGGGTGACCTGGTGCGCTACATTGCGCTAAATCAGGGAAGCGCTTGACGATCTCCAAATAGTTGCCTAAACGTTCCGCATATGTTCGGCCACGGGAGAATGATCCATGCTTACCGCCAAACAGCATGAACTGCTGACTTTCATTCATCAGCGTCTGGAAAAGGGCGGTATTTCGCCCTCGTTCGAGGAAATGAAGGACGCCTTGGAGCTCAAGAGCAAGTCGGGCGTGCACCGCCTGATCAGCGCGCTCGAGGAACGGGGTTTCATTCGCCGCCTGCCCAACCGGGCACGCGCGCTCGAAGTGCTGAAAATTCCCGAAAAGGGCAATGCCGCGCCGATCCAGCTCAGCGGCGCATCGCCGATGGCGCGGTCGAACCGTCCCGTAGGCGCGATGCCCGTGGCCGCGAACGACGTGGTCTCGGTCCCGCTGCACGGGCGGATCGCCGCCGGTGTGCCGATCGAGGCGATGGAAGGTCAAAACTCGCTCTCGGTGCCGATGGCGCTACTCGGCACGGGCGAACATTATGCGCTTGAAGTATCGGGCGATTCGATGATCGACGCGGGCATTTTCGACGGCGATTATGCGTTGATCCAGCGCGCCCGGACCGCGCGCGACGGCGATATCGTGGTGGCGCTCGTCCATAACGAGGACGCGACGCTTAAATATCTGCATCATGAAAACGGTCGCATCCGGCTCGATCCGGCGAACAGCAGTTATACGCCGCAATATTACCGCGAGGATGAGGTCGAAATTCAGGGCAAGCTGGCCGGACTCTTGCGCCGCTATCACTGAGCCTATGGCGCGCGGGCCTTAGCCCGGTTGCTTCGGGCCGATTTGGTCTTGATCCGTCTGGCCTCCGGGCCACGCTCCAGCGTCGACCAGGGCAGATAACCGGTGCGCTCGGCGACCGTGCGGGTTTTTGCTTCGGACAGATCGATCGACAAGCCGCCGCTACGTTCCAGACTGCGGCGGTCGACCTTCAGCCAGCGCGGGCGGCATGAATAGGGCAGCCAGCGGTCGCTGATCATGATGTCGGTCCGGCGGCAAAATGCGGCAAGCTCCATCGACGGCACGAGATAGCCGCTGCGCGTCGCCCCGATGGTCCAGATGCGGCCGCCCCGTTTGAGCTGCACCACGCAGATATCGCTCGAGCAGCGAGCATTTTTCGCTTCGGCGATGGCTGACGCCTCCCCTGCCGCGCCGGCATTCTCACCAAGCAGTTCGCGAACATAATCGCCCGCAGTGCCGCGCAGCAGGGCGATCCCACTATGCCCATCGGCAAAGGCGATGTGGCGGCCGTCACCGGTGACCAGTAGATCGGGCATCGGCGTTGCCGCCGCCATCGATCCGCCCAGCGCCAGCGGCAGCAGCCCCAGATATCGGACGCGCGTCTTGAGCAGACACAGCATCAACCCGCCGCCGATCGCCAGACCGAAAGCGCTCGGTGCCATCGACGGCAATGTCGCGACCGAGCCGGGCTGGCTCGCCGTGACATGGGCGATGGTAAGCAGCAGTGCCAAAGCCCGCTCGCAAAGGAACCAGACCGGGCCTCCCAGCCCAACTGTATCGAGCAGCAGCGCCAGCGCCTCGAGCGGCATGATCACGAAAGTCGTCAGCGGAATCGCGAAAATATTGGCGATCGGGCCGTAAAGCCCGGCCTTGTGGAAATGATACATGGCGATCGGCATCAGCACGATTTCGACGACCAGCCCGGTGAGGAAAAGGCCCGCAACGAACCGCCACGTCCGCGAGAGCCAGCTCCTGTCCTTGCGCGAAACGAAGGCCTTTACCATAGGCAGCTCGTGAAGCGCGACGATTGCGATCACGGCGGCGAAGCTGAGCTGGAAGCTCGGTCCTGTCAGCGATTGCGGCCAGATAATCAGAACCAGCAACGCGCCTGCCGCAATCAGGCGAAGGCTGATGGCCTGCCTGCCCAACGCCATCGCGACCAGCACCAACAGCGTCGCGACGCAGGCGCGGATGGTGGGCACTTGTGCTCCGGTGAGAAGCGTATAACCCAGAGCCGCCACCGCCGCCGCCGCCGCCGCGACCACCGGCACCGGCACGCGCAGCGCCAGCGGGCCGATCAATGCGAGCAGCCGGCTCACGAGCAGATAGATCGCGCCGACTACCGCGGTGACGTGCAGGCCGCTGATCGAGAGCAGGTGCGCCATGCCGCTACGACGCATAGCCTCGGCGTCGTCCTCGTCGATCGCACCCTTGTCTCCGGTCGCCAGCGTCGCGCCAAGCGCACCGGGCGCGCCGCTCATGCGCGATCGCACATGATCGGAAAGATCGCCGCGCCAGCGATGGAGGCGGCCTTGCGCGGGTCCTTGTCGCAGCAGCTCGAATGCGCCCAAGGTCGATCCGGTCGCGCCGAGGCCATCGAACCACGCGCGCGCGGCGAAATCATAGCCGCCCGGCACGGCGGGACCGGCCGGCGGCATCAGCCGTGCCTTGGTACGGATGAAAGCATTCTCGCGTACCGTTTCGCTGCGCGCGGAGGCCGGCACGTTGAGCCGGATCGTCTCGGGCAAAGCGTCGGAGCCGATCGGATGGACGGTCCATCGAATCATCTTTCGCGCAGGAATACGCTCGACTTCCAAAATGCGTCCGGTCACGCTGCCGAAATAGGGTCTGGCCAGAGTTTCGGGTGCCGCTGCCCCGGCGCGCCATGCGATATCCGCCGCTCCCAGCGCCAGGCACATCCCGGCGATCGCAACCGCGGCCCCGATCCTGCTGGCATAATCCAGTCCATAACCAAGGCACAGCGCGGACAGCGTAAGCAACAGCAGCGGCGGCAGGACGGCGTTTCCAAAGGCGAACCAGAGCGCGATGCCCGCCCCGAAGACAACCACTGTCCATAGCGGCAATTGCTCGCGTTCGGCCTCGAGCAATTGCTCCGCGCGTGCGGCGATCCGCCGGAATGCGCCTAAGGGCCGCTCGCCTCCCGTTGAGGTACCATTATGCACAGCGGTCGCCATATCGCTCTCATATCATAATTTCATCGCGGCGGGCAGAGCGTCCCACCCGATTGGATTGTGCACTGCAACGCTCTTGACCTAAAGCGCTTCAATCCTCATTTCCTGTTCATGCGAAACGCCTTTGAGGCGGGCAGCGGCACTCGATCGAAGACGGCATCTTCCGCGCCTTCAGGCGCCGCCGACGCGTAGTAACGAATGCGAGCCGCAGCCCGAACTTGTGTCTGACCTCCAGGCGCGGCGGCCCGCCACGAACATTCTACGGAGAACCACATGACCGACGTCGCCAAACTCGAGCTGAAGGGCGAAACCCATGAATTCCCCGTGCTGCATGGCAGCGAGGGCCCGGATGTGTTCGATATTCGCAAGCTCTACGGCAAGACGGACATGTTCACCTTCGATCCCGGTTTCAAATCGACCGCGAGCTGCGAATCCGGGCTGACCTTCATCGACGGGCAGGATGGCGTGCTGCTGCACCGCGGTTATCCGATCGGCCAGCTCGCCGAGCATTCCAGCTTCATGGAGGTCTGCTACCTCCTGTTGAACGGCGAGCTTCCGGGCCGCGAAGAGCTCGACAAGTTCAGCTGGACGATCACCCGCCACACCATGCTGCACGAACAGCTGCGCCAGCTGTTTTCCGGTTTTCGCCGCGATGCCCACCCGATGGCGGTAATGTGCGGCGTGGTCGGCGCGCTCAGCGCCTTCTACCATGACAGTACCGACATTCACGATCCGAAGCACCGCATGATCTCGAGCCACCGGCTGATCGCGAAAATGCCGACGATCGCAGCCTGGGCATATAAATATTCGCTCGGCCAGCCTTTCGTCTATCCCGACAACAGCCTGTCCTATACCGGCAATTTCCTGCGCATGACCTTCGGCGTGCCCGCCGAACCCTATGAGGTCGATCCCGTCATCGAACAGGCGATGGACCGCATTTTCATCCTCCATGCCGATCACGAGCAGAATGCGTCGACCTCGACCGTCCGGCTCGCCGGATCGTCGGGTGCCAATCCCTTCGCTTGCATCGCGGCGGGCATCGCTTGCCTGTGGGGTCCGGCGCATGGCGGGGCGAACGAGGCGGCGCTCAACATGCTCCACGAGATCGGCACCCCCGATCGCATCCCGGAATATATCGAGCGCGCCAAGGACAAGGACGATCCGTTCCGCCTGATGGGCTTCGGCCACCGGGTCTACAAGAATTACGATCCGCGCGCGACGGTGATGCAGGAAACCGTGCGCGAGGTTTTCAAGGCGATGAACGTCAAGGATCCGGTGTTCGACGTCGCGCTGAAGCTTGAGGAAATGGCGCTGAACGACGACTATTTCAAAGAGAAGAAGCTGTTCCCGAATGTCGATTTCTATTCGGGCATCATCCTCTCGGCGATCGGGTTTCCCACCAGCATGTTCACGGCCCTTTTTGCGCTCGCCCGCACGGTCGGCTGGGTTGCGCAATGGAACGAGATGATTTCCGATCCCGGCCAGACCATCGGGCGCCCGCGCCAGCTCTACACCGGGCCCAAGCAGCGCGATTACGTCAAGCTCGGCGATCGCTAAGATCAACCTTCAAAGACGCGATGCTCCCGGTTTAGGCCGGGGGCAGACTCAGGACGAAGCGCGCGCCCTTTTCGGCGTCCTCGATCGCCAGCTCGCCGCCCATCGCACGGGCCAGGCGGCGTGATATATAGAGACCGAGCCCGCTGCCGCCATCCGCCGCGCGTCCCAGCCTTTCGAATTGTTCGAAAACTCGCTCGCGGTCCTGCGGCTCGATACCCCTGCCCTCGTCCTCGACGATGATTGCGGGGCGGCCATCCTGCGCGATGTCGGCCGTTACGGTAACGGCCGTTCCGTCGGGCGAGTAGCGCACGGCGTTGCCGATCACATTGACAAGGATCTGCAGGATGCGGCGATATTCACCGGTAGCCGACAGGCTTTCAGCCCCTCCTGGAGCGCGCAGACTGATATTGTGATCGGCTGCTCGCACGGCGAGCAGGCCCGCAGCGCGGCGGGCGAGTTCGCAGCAATCTACCCGCTCCAGTTCGGTTATGACACCGGGTCGTTCGATGGTTTCGAGATCGCCGAAATCCTCTACCA
Organism: Novosphingopyxis sp.; assembly: GCF_965218915.1. GTDB lineage: Bacteria > Pseudomonadota > Alphaproteobacteria > Sphingomonadales > Sphingomonadaceae > Novosphingopyxis. The sequence goes on from NZ_OZ244708.1 coordinate 1,854,068, forward strand.
GTTCCTTCAAATGGTTCGCTGCCGATGCGATATCGCGTGCATAGCCTGCATAATTCTCACGAATTGCCCCGCGCAAGCGACCGTGAATGGTTTCGGCATTAGCGACGATGCGGCTCAGCGGCTGTTTCAGGTTGGCAGACATCAACTGCGCCGGGAATGGCGCCGATGTCTCGCCCGGTTTCATCGGTTCGGCCGGCAGACATTCGATCCGGCAGATATAGCCCGCGAAGTCGCCCTGCCCAGACAATAGGGGATGCCCGGAAAGCAGCACTGCGCCGTCGCCGATATGCGCCGCCTGATTCTTGAACGCCTGGCGCTCCGCTACCGCCTCGATCACGGTGAAGCGCCCGGCGGCATCCGGTGTCAGCTTAAGCCATTCGGTGAGGCCGATGCCGATTTCGGGCTCATCTGGCGCGGTGACGGCATCATCGGCGGTGTAGGAGATAATCCGAAGAGAGGAATCCACCTGAACCTGGGCGCCCTTTCCGTCATCGTGCAAGCCCAAGGTAAAATGCTGCGATTTCATATCCTCATCCTGCCGGTCGCGCTCCGACCAAGCGATGATATGAAAGGAGATGGCGTCGCGGTGCGGCTCGGTTTCGATCAGAAGACGATAATCCTTGTTCGCATCGGTCACCTCGACGGTGCGGGCCAGCTTCATTCCTAGTCGCTGCGACAAACGACATAGCGCGAGCAATTCCGGCAGAGCGATAACACCGTCGGCCTTTCCACCAGCGTGCAGCTGAAGGCGGCGCAGCGGCGGATCGGCCGAAAGCAGCTCGCCGCCGAAGCCGCATAGGCCGCAAATCGGTTCGCTCAATGCAAGACTACGCATCGCCCGATCCTTTGGGTATCGCCCGGCGCTTCGGCAAAAGACGGCGCGCCGCGTCTTTTGCAATCTCGTCATAATAAGACATTTCCGGCGGCGGTTCACTGCGCTGAAATAGAGCCAGCAGCGCCATCGCTTCATCGCGATCGAAATCGGCGGCGCGAAGCATGATTGCCAGACGAGGTCCGCCCTCAGTCATGATCCGGACGATCGCGTACCAGTCGCAATCGAGCTCGGCCGCAAGCGAACCGGCGAAAAGATCGAGGCCCACTCGTCGCGGTTGCCGCAGCTGACCGAACGCTCCTTCGCCAGCCAGTTGAACCGCAAGTTTCGTGGCAATGTGCGGAAGGCCTTTGGCTTCGTCATGCGCAGTGAGCAAATCGCGCGGCTCATTGCGGCGATTGCCGCCCTCCACGCCGAGCGAATGCAGCGCTGCATCGACCTGCTGCACGGCGAGCCGGAATAGCGGCGCAGCCAGATCCAAGCGGCCCGACAGGCGATAGGCAGAGGGACGACTGCGCGCGGACAGCAAATCGAGCGCGCTTTGGCCGACCAACGTTTCGTCATCGGCGGCGAAGCCTGCGAGCCAGGCGTTGGACTGACGCAGGTCGTGGGCTGTAATGCGCTGCGAAACGCGCAAAAATGCTGCATGAGCCATGAGAAACCAAAGCATGTGAGGATCATCGAGCAGACGATTTCGCTCGACGATAGGCCAGCTCAGGCCGCGGTCCTCTCCCATCAGCTCGGCTTCGATCTGACCGACCAGAGTGAACAGGATCGCGCGCGCGGATGCCACTGAGGCGTCGTCGAGTGCAATCTGCGAACGCGGAAACAGGCGCGCGGACAGATCGGCGAGCAGCGCAGGTTGCTCGCGTTCTATCCGCTCCGCTGCCCGCAACAGGCTGGTCGGTCGCTGTCGGCCGTTCGCCAAATCGTTCCGCCTTGGTGATTCCAGCGCCCGGTCTACGAAATTTGCGTTAATTTGGCTTTAAGTCTGTTCGCTTCCGGCGTGCGATCGCCAATCGTTCGGCAGCAAGCGTGGTGAGGCAGAAGAGGCTGGTGATGCCGATAGCCTTGGCACCGAACGGAAAACTGGCGATGAGCAGAAACAGCGCGGTCACCGGAAGCAAAGGCACGATCATATTCCACGGTCGCGCTGGTGCCCGGATCGCGCACAGGCCGGCGGACAGGACCAATATCGCGCATTCGACAAGCGCAATGTCCGCACGCCGGGAAAGCAACATCGTGCCAGCGGCCAATAGTGCGAAAGTTGCAATGCTGCGCCAGTCCGGCGCATCGCCATCGTGCCGGTCCGGGTGGAGCTTCGCCAGCGCGCGCTCGGCCATGAGGGCGGTCACTGCGACGGCGGATGCTCCCGCTATCGAACCGAAGAAACCGGCCATCGCAACCATTGTCGCCCCGACGATCGGGACGAAGGACAAGGGAGCACGCAGTTGCGGACGACGGCGCACCAGCGCCAGCAACGCGCCCGCGATCGGTCGCGTCAGCAGGCGGTCGAGCCAGTGACCCGACGCGCCGGCACCCAGTGCCGTCGTTTCGATCCGCCGTGCTGTTTCGCCCGTGTCGATGCGTATCGGCGCGGGCAGGTCGCGCTCCTCGTCTACATCGATGCGGCGTGCGCCATCCTGCGTTAGTTGGCGCAGCAAGGTCGAGGCGATATCCCAGCTTTCCGGCAGATCCGCGCCCGCCGAGACACCGCGGCGACCGAACATCGCCGCGCCCGCCCAAAAATGGTCGCGATCGAGCCGTTCCCACCCGCGCCCCTTGGTGACGAGCACCGCCTTGTCATATTGCTGGAGCCGATCAAATATTTCCGGCGTGATCCAGGCATCTCCTGCAACCAGCATCAATCTTGCCTCGGCGGGCAGCAGCGCGTCCAGTTCGGCCAACGAGCGATGGTAGGACGCGCCGAAACTGCGCGCCTTGATCTGGTCGACGATGCGCGCTGCATCGGTTGCCGGGATGTCTCCGGTGAGCAGGAAACGTCGTATGCCGCTGCGCTCCAGCCCAGTGACCAGATGATTGACCGGCGATTGACCGAAGATCGCGGTGGGCACGCCGGTTTGGTCCGCGGTCACAGACAGGATAGCGAATTTTTCCAAATGGGCCTCCGCGCTTCGCTCTAAGGCGGGAGGTGCTGGCTGGCAATGCGCTGCGGATCAATCGCCGGACTTTGGATCGTCCAGCGCCCCGGTCAGTTCGCGCAGGATGACCGGATCGCCCGGCGCTCCCTCGGCCGCATCCTCGGCCAAATGCTGGATCTCGCTCGCGCCGAAGCTGGCGGCGATTCCCTTGAGACGCAGCGCGGCGTAAAGCCAGTTGGCATCGCACCGGGCGCGCGACAGCAGGTCGATCTGGCGCCGCGCGCTCTCTTCGAACGCCCGCCGCAGTTCAATGACGAGCGCCTCGTCATTGCCCGCAACCTGCGCCAAAGCCGCGTCCAGAGCTCCATGATCGTAAGACATGGAAGTGGCTTATATGCGAACAGCCTTAACTTTGCGTTTCGCTTCGCCCGGGCTATGGTTGACACCGGTCCATAGCGGGGTTCGGGACATGCAGATCGGCGCGAGCGAAGAGATATTCGAGGAGCAGGCAGCCGAAGGCGTTGCCGTGCCCGAGCAGGACCCTTTCGAATCGGACGAGAAGTGGGCGGAGGAGCCTCGGCCGGCACATGATTCAGCGCTGCTCCCTGCCGCGCTCGTCCTGCTCGCGCTCGCCTGGACCGGCTTCTTCCTGTTCGCGCACCGGAGCGAACTGGCCGCGCTTCCCGCGCCCGAGCGAATAAGCGAAATGCTCGTCTCCTGGAGCGTTCCGGTGTTGCTCATCGCTATGGTCTGGCTGCTGGTGCTGCGCACCAGCCATCGCGAAGCGCGGCGATTCGCCGACGTGTCGCTCGCCATGCACAAATCGGGCGACGCGCTCGACCTGCGCATACAATCGATCAACAACGAGATCAGCCTGGCGCGCGAGTTTCTTTCCGAGCAAGCGCGCGAGCTCGATATGCTTGGGCGCACCCGCGCGCGCGATATTCGCGAAGCGGCGGAGGCGATCCAGGTGGCTTTCGGCGAAAGCGCAAGGCAGGCCGAGGCACTCGATGAAGTCAGCCGCTCGGCGGGCGGCAATCTCGAACGGCTGCGCAACCATTTACCGGTGGTCACCAGCACGGCCAAGGATGTCACCAACCAGATCGCCGCCGCCGGTTCGGGCGCCCAGCAGCAGGCCGAAGAACTCACTCGCCGCGCGGCAGAGGTCGAAGAAGCGAGTGCGCGACTGGGTGAGGCGATCGACATGCTGGCGCAGCGTTCGGACGAAACGGCACGTTCGATCGACGAGCATGGCGCGGCGAGCGAGGCGCGGCTAGAAAATTTCCTTGCCAAGGCGAGTGACACCAGCGGGCAATTGTCACACAGTCTGCAAGCTGCAGTTGCCGATATGCTGGCGAGTCTGGACGATAGCGCCGAACGCCAGCGCCGTCTCGCGCTTGAATCGGCTAGCACGTTGCGTAACCAGCTCGAAAAGCTGGACAATGCGATGAGCGACATCGGCGATCGCGGCGGCGAACAGGGCGAGCGGATCAGTCGCCTTGCGCGCGAAATCGACGAAAGCGCGGAAAAAGCTCGGCTCAGGATCGAGGAACTCGACGGGACCGGCAGCGAAGCGACCGCGCGGATCGCCTTTGCTGTCTCCGCAGCGCTGGAAAACAGCGAGGCTCTGGCGGCCGGCCTGGACCGCAACGGCGGGGCGGTGGGCGCGCTCGGTGAGCGGCTGGCTGAGCTGCGTGGGCTGCTTGGCGAAATCGAGCAACTCAGCGAGGACGGGCTGCATCCAAGCGTCGAACGCCTGGCCGGCCGCATCGAGCAGAGCATCGGCCTCAGCGAGCGGCTCGCCAGCGGCATCGGCAAGATCGATGCCGACAGCGCCGAAGTTCACCAGCGCAGCGCCGCCTTCGGAGAAATGCTCGATCGGCAGCGAGCGTTGATCGACGAACTGATCGCACAAAGCGCCCCCGCCTTCGCCGAGCGCCGTGAAAATGGCGTCGAGCTGGAGCGTGCGTTGATGGAAGCGCGCGGCGCCCTGCTGCGATTGGCCGAAGATGTAGAGGCCAGGCTCGGGGCAAGCGTGGCACAGGTTCGCGACCGTTCGATCGAAGCGGCGGACCATGCCCGCGGCGCGCTCGACGGCGTGGTCGAGCAATCGGCCGCTAAGCTGCGCGAGCGCACCAGCGAGATGCTGGGCGCGGCCGTCGCCGAACAGATGGAAGGCGGCGCCAGCCAATGGGATGCGCTCGTTTCAGGCGCGCTCGTCCGTTCGGACGAGACCACGGCGCTGCTCGAAACGCGGCTCGCGAAACTGGACCAGATGACGGACAATCTCGAGGTCCGGCTGGAACGCGCGCACGAGCAGTTCGAGGGGGTCGACGACGACGCTTTTGCGCGGCGCATGCTGCTGCTCACCGAATCGCTCAACTCCACCTCGATCGACGTCGCCAAACTGCTGTCCAACGAAGTCACCGACACCGCCTGGGCGGCCTATCTGAAGGGCGACCGCGGCGTCTTTACCCGGCGGGCGGTCCGGCTGCTCGATGCCGGCGAGGTCCGCGTGATCGCCCAGCATTACGAGGAGGACGCGGAGTTCCGCGCCCAGGTCAACCGTTACATCCACGACTTCGAGAGCATCATGCGCAATCTCATGAGCACGCGCGACGGCAATGCCATCGGCGTCACCCTGCTGTCATCCGACGTCGGCAAGCTGTATGTCGCGCTGGCTCAGGCGATCGAGCGCCTAAGAACCTGACCCTAAGAACCTGACCCTAAGAACCTGACGATGCAGGCACCGACGTCTGGCCGGTCAGCCCTTGGAAGAAATTGAAGTCCTTGGCCTCGATCCAGCCGAAGCGATAATTCAGGTAGAACAGTCCGAACAGGATGCCGGCCACGACCGTGGTCCTCAGCAGGATTTTCCAAACCGACGCGTTGCCGGGCGCGCTGTCCGCCTGCCCCGGCACCTTGTCGATCCCCAGTTCGTCATGCGTGCGCAGACCGAAGGGCAGCACCGCGAACAGCGTCAACGCCCAGAACAGAACGTAGATCGCGATCGCGCTGACGAGCTGCATGCTGGCTCAGCCCTCGACGACCAGCACGTCGACGATGGGCTTCTTGCCAGTCCATTCGCGCGCGGTGCGGCGCACGGCCAGACGGACATCCTCGCGCAATTTGCCGATATCGCCGTCGAATTTGCGCGTCGCTTTCTTCGCGGCATCGACGGCCTCGTCGAGAAACTCATCACGTTCATCCTCGATCGGCACCCCCTGCGTCTGCATCACCGGATCGCCCGCGATGTTGCCGCCCGCGTCGATCGCCAGCGCGACCGAGATCTGGCCGTTGTTCGAGATGCGCCGGCGCTCGTTCATGGTCGCGCCGTCGGCAGCGATGATGATGTCGCCGTCGACGATCAGCCGCCCCGCCCGCTCGCGTCCGATGATCTTGGGTTCCCCCGGGGCAAGCCGCACCATGTCGCCGTTCTTCTGCACCAGCGCCCGCGGAATGCCATGGGCAAGTCCGAGCCGGGCCTGCTCCTTCATATGACGCATCTCGCCATGCACCGGCAGCAGGATGTCGGGCCGGATCCAGTCGTACATGGCCTTGAGCTCGGGCCGCCCCGGATGGCCGGAGACGTGAATGTCCGCCTGCCGCTCGGTCACCATAGCCACGTCCATCTCGGCCAGCCGGTTCTGGATGATGCCGATGGCGATCTCGTTGCCCGGTATCTGCTTGGACGAAAATAGGACGACATCGCCGGTTTCCAGCGAAAGCTTGTGATTGCCCTGCGCCACGCGGGCGAGCGCGGCGCGTGGTTCGCCCTGCCCTCCGGTCGCCACGATCATCACCTTGCTCCGCGGCAATTGCATCGCCTCGTCGAAGCGCAGCACCTCGGGGAAATTCTTGAGATAGCCGGTCGCCTTGGCGTTCTCGATCATGCGGTCGAGCGAGCGGCCCGCGACGCAGAGCTCCCGCCCGGTCGCCTTGGCCACCTCACCCAGCGTCTGCAGGCGCGCGAGATTGGACGCAAAGGTCGTGACCATGATCCGCGTGTCGATCGCGCGGCAGGTTTCCATCAGCGATTCGCGCACCATCGCCTCGGACCCCGAGGCGTTATCGTTGAACACATTGGTCGAATCGCAGACCAGCGCCAGCACCCCCTCGTCGCCGATCGCGGTCAGTTCCTCGGCGGTGGACGGGGTGCCGATCTGCGGCTCCTCATCGATCTTCCAGTCGCCGGTGTGGAAGATATTGCCGTAAGGAGTCTCGATCAGCAGCGCATTGCCCTCGGCGATACTGTGCGCGAGCGGAACGTAACGGATGCCGAAATCACCGAGCTGGACATGGCCGTCATCCTCGACGACGTTGAGCTCGATATTCTTCTCCAGCCCATGTTCGCGCAGCTTGTAGCCAATGAGGCCGGCGGTGAACTTGGTGGCGTAGAGCGGTACGCCCAGCTCCTCGGCAAGCCATGGAATGGCGCCGATATGGTCTTCATGGCCATGGGTCAGCACGATGCCGAGCAGGTCCTTGGCGTTGCGCTCGATGAATTCGAGATCGGGCAGCACGAGGTCGGTGCCCGGATAATAGGGATCGGAAAAGCTGATCCCGAGATCGACCATGATCCATTTGCCGTTACAGCCATACAGGTTCACGTTCATGCCGATTTCGCCCGACCCGCCAAGGGCCAGGAAAAGAAGTTCGTTTTTGGGTTTCATGTTTTGCTTTCAACACGGGCGGCGATCTGCGCCAGCCCGTTCAGGGTAAGGTCCGGCTCGACGGCGTCGAACAGGTCGGTATGCTTGTCGAACAGTTGCGCCAGGCCGCCGGTCGCGATCACCTTGGCCGGGCGTCCGATCTCGGCGCGCATGCGCTGGACGATGCCTTCCATCATGGCGACATAGCCCCAATAGACGCCGATGCGCATCTGGTCTTCGGTATTGCGCCCGATCACGCTGTCGGTGGCGGGTGCCTCGATCGCTATATTGGGAAGCTTGGCCGCCGCCGCAACCAGCGCGTCGAGCGAAAGATTGATGCCGGGCGCGATGATCCCGCCCTTATAGGCGCCGGTATAATCGATATGATCAAAGGTGGTGGCGGTGCCGAAATCGATGACGATCAGATCGCCGTCATGCGCGGCGTGCGCGGCGACGGCGTTGACGGCGCGGTCCGCGCCGAGCGATCCGGGCTCCTCGACATCCACGACCAGGCCGTAATCGGCCTCTGCACGCCCGGCGATCAGCGGCTCGCGATCGAGATATTTCTGCGCGAGCAGGGTCAGGTTGTGCAGCGCGCGCGGCACCACCGTGGAGATGATCACGCGGTCGATGGCGGCGGGATCGATGCCGGTGAGGCCCATGAGTTGGCGCAGCCACACGGCATATTCGTCGGCGGTGCGGCGCGGATCGGTGGCGATGCGCCAGCGCGCGCGAACCTCGCCGCCATCCATCACCGCGAAGACGATATTGGTGTTTCCGGCATCGATGGCGAGCAGCATGGCCTAGCTCCGTTCCCTGACGATCTCGACGTCGGCGGCGCGGATTTCACGCACGCTTCCGTCGTCCTGTTCCAGCATCAATGCGCCATCCGCGGCAAGTCCGGCGAACCGCCCGCCGACCTTTTCCTCCAGGCCAAGCGATACCGAGAGATTGGTGCCGAGCGGATGCGCCCGCGCCTGCCAATCCGACAATATGGGGGGCAAGCCAGCCAAGCGCCAGCGCCCAAGCGCGGCGGCAAAGCGGCTGGCGAGATCGGGCATCAGCGCGGCGGGATCGATCGGAGGAATATCGCCATGGGCAAAGGCGGTGGTGGCCCGGCCCGGAATGTCGGGCGCCGAGGCGAGATTGATGCCGATGCCCAGCACGACGACATCGCCTTCACGCTCCAGTAGGATGCCGACGCATTTGGTACCGTCCAGCAGCAGGTCGTTGGGCCATTTCAAACTGAGATTGCGGCTGCCGGCCAGCGGCAGCAGCAGTTCGTGCACCGCGAGCCCAGCTACAAAGGCGAGACTCGCCGCCGCCGGATCACTCTGCCGAAGCCGGATCAAAGTGCTCGCGTAAAGATTGCCCGGCGGACTGGACCAGCTCCGCCCGAGCCGCCCCCGTCCCCCGCTCTGCCGGTCGGCGCGCAGCCAATAGCCTTCGGCCGCTCCGGCCCGGGCCAACGCGGCGACATCGTCATTCGTCGACGCGGCCTCGGCAACGCTGTCGATGCGCGGCGTCAGAACAGCGCCGAGGAAGCGTTGTCGGCGAAATAGCCAAGCCAGGGAATGGCGAAATAGCCGATCGGAGAGACCAGCAGCGCCAGCACCGCGCCGCTCCAGGCGAGCGCGCGATCGTCGCCCGCGGCCAGTTCGTTGGCACTATCGTCGAAATACATCAGCTTGACGATCTTGATGTAGTAGAATGCGCCGATCACCGAAGCGGCAATGCCGATGATCGCCAGCGGCAACAGACCCGCACCGATCGCGGCGTTGAACACCACCACCTTGCCCCAGAAGCCGAACAGCGGGGGGATGCCGGCGAGCGAGAACATGAAGATGGCGAGCGCCAGGGCCAAGCCCTTGTTGGTCTGCGATAGCCCGGCGATGTCGCTCAGATTTTCGCGCGGCTGCCCCTCCGGCCCGCGCAGCTGCATGATACAGACGAAGCTGCCCAGCGTCATCGCGACATAGATGGCGAGATATACCAGCACCGCGGAAACGCCCTCGGCAGTTCCGGCGGCCAAGCCGATCAGCATGAAACCGATATTGTTGATCGAACTATAGGCGAGCAGGCGCTTGAGGTTCGTCTGACCGATCGCGGCGACCGCGCCGAGGATGATCGAGGCGAGCGCAATGAAGATGACGATCTGCTGCCACGCCAAGGTCTGCGTGCCGAACGCATCGACCGCCACACGCACGGTAAGCGCGGTGGCGGCGACCTTAGGCGCGCTGGCAAAGAAGGCGGTGACGGGCGTCGGCGCGCCCTCATAGACATCCGGCGTCCACATGTGGAACGGCACGGCGCTGATCTTGAAGGCGAGACCCGCGAGCACGAACACGATGCCGAACAGTGCGCCGGTTTCCATACCACCGCCGAGCGAGCCCAGCACCGCCGCGAAGCTGGTCGAGCCGGTAAAGCCATAGACCAGCGACATGCCGAACAGCAGGATGCCGCTGGCGAGCGCGCCCAGCACGAAATATTTAAGACCCGCTTCGGCCGAACGCTCGTCGGTGCGCAGGAAGCTGGCGAGAACATATGCCGCCAGGCTGTTGAGCTCGAGACCGATATAGAGCGTCAGGAAATCGGTGGCCGAAACCATCATCCCCATCCCGACGCAGGCGTAGAGAATTAGGACCGGATATTCGGCGCGCACCAGACCGGCGCGTTCGAAGAAACGCGGGGCGATCATCAGCGAAATGGCCGCGGCGATGTAGATCAGCACATGGGCATAATCGCTGAACTGGTCGCCGCTGTAGAGGCCGCCAAAGGCGTTGCCCGAAAAGCCGAGCGAAGACGCGCCCGCCGCGACCAGGAGCGCCACCGCGCCGATGCTCGAAAAGCGCGTCGCCTTGGCGCCAGACCATGCGGCGACCAGCAGCAGCAGCAGGCCACCCGCGCTGAGGATCAACTCGGGCGAGGTAATGAGGAGCGATTGACCGTAATCCATCAATGCGCCTCCCCGGCGGCAGCTTCTTCGTGATGTTCGGGGCGAACCGTGCGGTAGCGCTTGGTCCAGGCCACATTCTCGACCAGCTGCGAATCGCTGGCCGGCTTCGCGCGGTCGATGCGATCGACGATGACGCTGACGTCGCGCCGGATCGGCTGCAGAAAGCTTTCGGGATAGACGCCCATCCACAGCACCGCGCCCGCGATCGGGGCGAGCAGCCACAATTCGCGCATGCCGATGTCTTTCATCGCCGCGGCATCGGCATGTCTTTGCTCGCCGAACGCCACGCGCCGGTAGAGATAGAGCGCATAGGCCGCGCCCAGTATGATCCCGGTGGTGCAGATCAGCGCCGCCCAGGTCGATGCCTGATAGGTGCCCGAGAGCGCCAGGAATTCGCCGACGAAACCGCTGGTGCCCGGCAGGCCGATCGAGGCCATGGTGAACAGCAGGAAGAACACGGCATAGGTCGGCATGTTGATCGACAGCCCGCCATAGCGGCTGATCTCGCGGGTGTGCAGCCGGTCGTAGATCACGCCGACGCACAGGAACAGCGCGCCCGAAACGAGGCCGTGGCTCAGCATCACGATGATCGAGCCTTCGATGCCTTGCTGGTTGAACGCGAACAGGCCGACGGTGACGATCGCCATATGCGCGACCGAGCTGTAGGCGATCAGCTTCTTCATGTCCTGCTGCACCAGCGCGACGAGCGAGGTGTAGACCACCGCGACCATCGACAGGCCGAAGATCACCCAGATCAGCTGCGCGGAAGCCTCCGGGAACATCGGCAGCGAAAAGCGCAGCATGCCGTACCCGCCCAGCTTCAGCAGCACGCCTGCCAGGATGACCGAGCCCGCGGTGGGTGCCTGTACATGCGCGTCGGGCAACCAGGTATGAACCGGCCACATCGGCATCTTGACCGCGAAGCTGGCGAAAAAGGCCAGCCACAGCCAGGTCTGCGCTTGCGGCGGGAAATCGGTGACCATCAGCTGCGGGATCATCGCCGTGCCGGCCTCGCGCACCATCCACAGGATCGCGATCAGCATCAGTACCGAACCGAGCAGCGTGTAGAGGAAGAATTTATAGGCCGCGTAGATGCGGTCCTGCCCGCCCCAGATGCCGATGATCAGGTACATCGGGATGAGGCCGGCCTCGAAGAAGATGTAGAACAGGAAGATGTCCTGCGCGGCGAACACGCCCAGGACCAACGTTTCCATGAACAGGAAGGCGGCCATATATTCGGGCACGCGCTTCGATATCGCATTCCAGCTCGCGCCGATGCAGATCGGCATCAGGAAAAGGGTGAGCATGATCAGCATCAGCGCGATACCGTCGATGCCGAGCGCCCAGGCGAACGGTCCGAATATATCCGCGCGCTCGACGAACTGCCATTGCGCCCCCGCCGGATCATAGCTGACCCACAGGAAGATACCGATCAGGAGATTGATCAAGGTCGCGCCCAGCGCCACCGTCCGCGCGGCGCCCGCGCCGACGAACAGGCAGATCAGCGCGCCGACGAACGGCACGACAAGCAGCAGCGAGAGGATGGGAAAACCGATATCGCTCATATCAGCGCACCATGACCCAGGTGACCAGACCGACCAGGCCGAGCAGCATCACCAGCGCATAGGAATAGAGATAGCCCGACTGGAACCTGACCGCAAAGCCCGAGCCCGAGCGGACCAGCGTGGCCATGCCGTCGGGGCCGAAGCGATCGATCACGCCCTTGTCGCCGCCCTTCCAGAACAGCCGTCCGAGCCAGAAGGCGGGCCGCACGAAGATCAGATTGTAAAGCTCGTCGAAATACCATTTGTTGAGCAGGAAGCGGTAGAGCGGGCGCACATTCTCGGACAGCCTCTCCGGCGCGTCGGTTTCCCTGAGATACATCAGAGCCGCGGTGATGAGCCCGACCAGCATGGCGACGGTCGACGACCATTTCACCCAGACGGGAATTGCGTGCATCGCGTGCATCAGCGGCTCGTTGAACGCGATGCTGCCCTGCCAGAACGCGCCTGCCGTCTCGGGCTCGACGAAGAAATCGTGGAAGGCGAAGCCGGCGAACACCGCACCGACCGACAGCAGGATCAGCGCCACCAGCATCGACCAGGGACTCTCATGCGGATGATAGCCGCCGGTCCCCGCGGGCAATTGCTCAGCGTCGGCGTCATGCGTGTGCGGGCGGTGACCGGAATCCTCCTGCGCGGGCGGGTTGTCGGCGCCCGCCTCTTCATGCGCGTGCGTGCCGTGCTCGGTATCGTCATGGTGCCCATGCATCGCATGCTGGATGTGTTCGCTATCGGCCCAGCGCGGCTTGCCCCAGAAGGTCAGGAACATCAGGCGCCAACTGTAAAAGCTGGTCAGCAGCGCGGCCGAAACGCCCATGAACCAGGCATAGCCCGCATAAGGCGCGTCGGCGGCAAAGGCGACTTCGATGATCGCGTCCTTCGAATAGAAACCCGCGAAGCCGCCCAAACCGACGATGCCGACGCCGGTGATCGCCAGCGTGCCCGCCATCATCGCCCAGAAGGTGACCGGGATCTGCTTACGCAGGCCCCCGTAGAAACGCATGTCCTGCTCGTGGTGCATGGCATGGATCACCGATCCCGCGCCGAGGAACAGCAGCGCCTTGAAGAAAGCGTGGGTGAGCAGATGGAACATCGCCGCGCCGTAAGCGCCGACGCCCGCCGCGAAGAACATATAACCGAGCTGCGAACAGGTGGAATAGGCGATCACGCGCTTGATGTCGGTCTGGACGAGGCCGATCGTGGCGGCGAAGATCGCGGTGGTCGCGCCGATGATGGTCACGAAATTGAGCGCGAACTGGCTGGTCTCGAACAAGGGCGAGAGGCGGCAGACCATGAACACGCCGGCAGTCACCATGGTCGCGGCGTGGATCAGCGCGGACACCGGGGTCGGGCCTTCCATCGCATCGGGCAGCCAGGTGTGGAGGCCGAGCTGCGCCGACTTGCCCATCGCGCCGATGAACAGCAGCACGCACAGCAGGCTCATCGTATCGACGCGCAGACCGGCAAAGCCGATGCTGGAACCGGCTTGCGCGGGCGCGGCAGCGAGGATTTCGGGGATCGAGACGGTGCCGAACACCAGGAACACGCCGAATATGCCCATCATGAAGCCGAGATCGCCGACCCGGTTGACCACGAACGCCTTGATCGCGGCGGCGTTGGCGCTGGGTTTGCGGAACCAGAAGCCGATCAGCAGATAGGAGGCGAGGCCCACGCCTTCCCAGCCGAAGAACATCTGGACCAGATTGTCGGCGGTCACCAGCATCAGCATGGCGAATGTGAACAGCGAGAGATAGGCGAAGAAGCGTGGCTGATCCGGATCCTCGTCCATATAGCCCCAGCTGTAGAGGTGGACGAGCGCGGAGACGCTGGTGATCACCACCAGCATGACCGCGGTCAGCGTATCGACGCGTAGCGCCCAGTCGAACGTGAAATCGCCCGAGCGCACCCAGGTCATCACCGGCTGGACATAGGCGCTCTCGCTTCCCGTCAGGAAACCGAGAAAGATCGGCCAGCTCAGCGCGCAGGAAACGAACAGCGCGCCCGTCGTCAGCAGCTTGGCCGGGACGTTGCCGATCGCGCGGTTGGATAAACCGGCGACGATCGCCGCGAGCAGCGGCAGGAAGACGATGATCTGGATCACGAGCTTCTCCCCTCCCGCTTGCGGGAGGGGCCGGGGGTGGGAAGTTCGAGGCCAGGGCCGGGCATAATCGCGCCCACCCCTAGCCCCTCCCGCAAGCGGGAGGGGGACAGAAAAGCCACGGCCCTCACCCCTTCATCCGGTTGACGTCGTCGACCGCGATGGTGCCGCGGCCGCGGTAATAGATTACCAGGATGGCCAGCCCGATCGCCGCTTCGCCCGCCGCGACGGTCAGCACGAACATCGCGAAAATCTGACCCGTCAGGTCCTGCAGCGCGCTGGAAAAGGCGACCAGATTGAGATTGACCGCCAGCAGGATCAGCTCGATCGCCATCAGGATGATGATCACGTTCTTGCGGTTCAGGAAGATACCGAGCACGCCCATGACGAACAGGATCGAGCTGACCACGAGATAATGTTCGATGCCGATCATCGAAATCCTCCCCAAGCCTGCTTGGGGAGGGGGACCATGCGCAGCATGGTGGAGGGGTAACCCATGAAGGCGGCGGCGGTACAACCGCCGCTGGCGCGGCGACCCCTCCACCGCTTCGCGGTCCCCCTCCCCCCGCTTCGCGCGGGGAGGACTTTCGACATCCGCTTCACAGCTCGACCCCCTGCCCTATTTCGGGCTTCAGATTACGCACCGCATCCTGCGGACGGCGGCGCACCTGTTTGGCGACGTTCTGTGGCCGCACGCCGGTGCGCTTGCGGTGCGTCAGCACGATCGCGCCAATCATTGCGACGAGAAGAATAAGCCCCGCCGCCTCGAACAGGAATATATATTTGGTATAAAGCAGCCCGCCGATCGCCTCCAGATTGGGCACTCCGGCATCCACCGGCGCGCTGCTCGCGGTGCCGAGCTTGATCGCGCCCGCTCGGAACGCCTCAAGCCCCAGGATCATCTCGAACGCCAGGAACACCGCCAGGACGATGCCAAAGAAGAGATAACGCACGAAACCCGCGCGCAGCTCGGCGAAATCGATGTCGAGCATCATCACCACGAACAGGAACAGCACCGCGACCGCGCCGACATAAACGATCACCAGCAGCATCGCGATAAACTCCGCGCCCGCCAATACCATCAGCCCCGCCGCGTTGAAGAAGGCGAGGATCAGCCACAGCACGCTGTGCACGGGGTTCTTCGCGAAAATCGTGAACGCGCCCGAAAGCAGCACGATCGTCGCGAACAGATAAAAGGCGAGAACTTGGATCAAGCAAATCCTCCCCGGAACGGGCCACCCACGAAAGTCGTACTTTCGTGGGAACCCGACGAGGAGGTGGCGCGCCGTAGCGAAGCGGAGGCGTGACGGAGGGAGCGAGACGATTTCGCAATGAGGCACCGTTTCGGCCCCTCCACCATGCCTGCGGCATGGTCCCCCTCCCCGTTCCGGGGAGGATTTTTCAAAGCGCCAAACCTGACCAATTTCATACCTCGCGGATTCGATGCCCGCGCTCTAGCGATAGGGCGCATCGGCGGCAAGGTTCGCGGCAATGGCGCGCTCCCATTTATCGCCGTTCTCGAGCAGCTTGCCCTTGTCGTAGATCAGTTCCTCGCGGGTCTCGGTCGAATATTCGAAATTCGGCCCCTCGACGATCGCGTCCACCGGGCAGGCTTCCTGGCAGAAACCGCAATAGATGCATTTGGTCATGTCGATATCGTAGCGCGTGGTGCGGCGGCTGCCGTCCTCGCGCGGCTCGGCCTCGATCGTGATCGCCTGCGCCGGGCACACCGCTTCGCACAGCTTGCACGCGATGCAGCGCTCCTCGCCATTGGGGTAACGGCGCAGCGCATGCTCGCCGCGAAAGCGCGGGCTCAGCGGGTTCTTCTCATATGGATAGTTGATCGTCGCCTTCGGCTTGAAGAAATATTGCAGCGTCAGCCAATGGGCTTTGACGAACTCCCACAGGGTGAAGGCTTTGACGGTTTGCGCGAAGCTCATGAGAGCGCTCCATAACGGGTAATCATCAGATAACCGGACACCAGAAACACCCAGAACAGGCTGATCGGCAGGAATATCTTCCAGCCCAGCCGCATCAGCTGGTCGTAGCGATAGCGCGGGACGGTGGCCTTCACCCAGCTGAACATGAAGAAGAATACCCAGATTTTCAGGAAGAACCAGATGATGCCCGGCACGAAGTAGAGCGGTGCCCAGTCCACCGGCGGCAGCCACCCGCCCCAGAACAGCAGCGCGTTGAGCGCGCACATCAGGATGACGTTGGCATATTCGCCGAGCCAGAACAGCGCGAAGCTCATCGAGCTGTATTCGGTCTGGTACCCGGCGACGAGCTCGGACTCCGCCTCGGTCAGATCGAACGGCGCGCGCGCGGTTTCGGCGAGCGAGGAGATGAAGAACATCACCGCGATCGGGAAGAGCAGCGGGTTCAGGGCGTTGGCGCTGAACAGCCCCAGGATCGTGCCGCGCTGCATCTCGATGATCGTGCCGAGATTGGAACTGCCCGCCCACAGGATCACGCTGATCAGGATGAAGCCGATCGAAACCTCATAGCTGATCATCTGCGCCGCGGCGCGCATCGCCGAGAAGAACGGATATTTGGAGTTGGACGCCCAGCCCGAGATAACAACGCCATACACGCCGAGCGAGCTGATCGCGAGCACGTATAGCAGCCCGACGTTGATGTCGGCCAGCACCATGCCCGGCCCGAACGGAATCACCGCCCAGGCGAGCAATGCGACCGAAAAGGTGAGGATCGGCGCGATCAGGAACAGCACCCGGTTGGATGCCGAGGGAACGATCGTTTCCTGCAGGAACACCTTCAGGCCGTCCGCGAAGCTCTGCAGCAACCCGAACGGCCCGACGACATTGGGCCCCTTGCGCAGCGCCATCGCCGCCCAGATCTTGCGATCGGCATAGATGATCATCGCCACCGCCAGCATCAGCGGCAGCGCGATCAGCAGGATCAGGATCAGATTGGCGACGAACCAGCCGACGCCGGTACCGAGATAGCTCTGGAAGAAATCGGTCATCTCAAATCCTCCCCACTTGTGGGGAGGGGGACCATGCGCAGCATGGTGGAGGGGTGCGAGCGAAGCGAGCGAAAGGCATCGCCCCGAGAGTTCGGCAAAACAGCGCGATACCCCTCCACCACCCTCCGGGCGGTCCCCCTCCCCCCGCTTCGCGCGGGGAGGATTTGTGCAGTCGCAATCATTCCGCCGCCTCCAGATAATCCTGCCCATGGACCAGTTCGGCCGAGCAGCGATTCATCGTCTCGCTTGCGCGGCAGATGGCGTTGGTGAGATAATAATCGCGGATCGGATGGACCGGCGCGCCGCTGGCCTTGTCGGCCAGTTTGGGCGGCGACCAGTCATAGGCGATCAGCCCTTCCTCGGCGAGGGCGGGCACATCCGCGAACATCGCGGCGCGCAAGCCTTCGAAATCGTCGAACGGCAGTGTGTGGCCGAGCACATCGGACAGCGCGCGGAAAATCGCCCAGTCCTCGCGCGCGTCGCCCGGCGCGAACACCGCCTTGGCGCCGCGCTGCACGCGGCCTTCGATATTGACATAGGTTCCGGCCTTTTCGGGGTAGGCTGCGGCGGGCAGGATCACGTCCGCGGCGTGCGCCCCGGCATCGCCATGATGGCCGACATAGACCTTGAACGTGCCATCGAACACCGCGAAATCTACCTCGTCAGCGCCGAGGAAAAAGGCGAGCTTCGGCCTGGCGGACGCAATGTCTGCAATGCCGCCTGCTTGCGCATAGCCGAGCATCAACCCGCCCATGCGCGATGCGGCGGTGTGGAGCACGTTGAACCCGTTCCAGCCATCCCGGACCAGCCTGAACTTATCGGCCAGCTTCAGTGCCGCGCCATGCGCGCCATCGACCGCCAGCGCGCCAGGGCCGATGATGATCGCGGGCTTTTCCGCGCCGTCCAGCACATCGACCAGCGCCTTGGGCAATTTGCCCAGCGCGCCCAAATCCTCGCCCAGCCACTCGACCTTGTAGGTCAGATCGGCCTCGGGGCCGAAGCCATAGACCTTGGCCCCGCGCTTGATCGCCTTGCGAAGCCGCGTGTTGACGAGCGGTGCCTCGAGCCGCGGATTGCTGCCGATCAGCAGCACCACATCGGCATGCTCGATATCGGCGAGCGGGGTATTGAACCGCACCGCATCGAGGCTGCTTACGTCATAGGACAGCCCCGTCTGGCGCCCTTCGAGCTGGTCCGAGCCCATTGCGGCAAGCAGCGCCTTGGCCGCATACATCGTCTCGCAATCGAGCAGATCACCCGCGATCGCGGCGACCGACGATCCGGCATCGACGTCGGTGATTGCCCGAAACGCTTCCTGCCAGCTGGCGGGCTGCAATTTGCCGTCGCGCCGCACATAAGGACGATCAAGCCGCCGATGCATCAACCCATCGATGGCGTAGCGCGCCTTGTCGGTCGCCCATTCCTCGTTCACGTCGTCGTTTACCCGTGGCAGCACGCGCAGCACTTCGCGTCCACGCGCGTCGAAACGGATATTGGTGCCGACCGCGTCCATCACGTCGATGCCGAGCGTCTTGGTGAGCTCCCACGGCCGCGCCTCGAACGCATAGGGTTTCGATGTGAGCGCGCCCACGGGACAGAGATCGACGACGTTACCCGACAGCTCCGATTGCACGGCATGCTCCAGATAAGACGTGATCTGCATATTCTCGCCGCGCCCGATCACGCCGATATCCTCGACGCCGGCCACTTCCTCGGCAAAGCGCACGCAGCGGGTGCAGTGGATGCAGCGGGTCATCACCGTCTTGACGATGGGGCCCATATATTTCTCGGTCACCGCGCGCTTGTTAAGCTCGAAGCGGCTCATACCCTTGCCATAGGCCATGGCCTGGTCCTGCAGATCGCACTCACCGCCCTGATCGCAGATCGGGCAATCGAGCGGATGGTTGATCAGCAGGAATTCCATCACGCCTTCGCGGGCGTGCTTCACCATCTCGCTGTCGGTGCGGATTTCCTGGCCGTCGGTGGCGGGCAATGCGCAACTTGCCTGCGGTTTTGGCGGCCCCGGCTTCACTTCGACCAGGCACATGCGGCAATTGCCGGCGATCGACAGCCGCTCATGATAGCAGAACCGAGGGATTTCCTTACCACCAAGCTCACACGCCTGCAGCACGGTCACGCCGTCCGGCACTTCGAGTTCGGTGCCGTCTACGGTTACCTTGGGCATATCAGTGTTCCGTATCCATGAGGCCCATTCGGTTTTCGATCCGGTCCACCCGGTCTTTTAAATGCGCGATATCGATCTCGACACCATGAATCGAGGTCATCAAACCTTGTAATGAAGTGATGATACCGCGCTGATGATCTTCCATCGCCAGCATTCTTGTCGCCAAAGACGATTGCTCGCGCCTCATGAGCGTGACGTCGTTCTGGAGCCTCTTCAGAATCTCAAGCATCAGATCCGCACGATCATCGGTCATTCAGCCGCCTCCATCATCGGAGCGCCGCCGTTCCGCTCCACGATGCGCCGCTCGATCTCGGGCCGGAAATGGCGGATCAGGCCTTGGATCGGCCAGGCTGCCGCATCTCCGAGGGCGCAGATGGTGTGGCCTTCGATCTGTTTGGTCACTTGCTGCAGCATGTCGATGTCCGCGATCTCGGCATCGCCGGTGCGCAGCTTCTCCATCACGCGCCACATCCAGCCCGTGCCCTCGCGGCAGGGCGTGCACTGGCCGCAGCTTTCATGCTTGTAGAAATAGCTGATCCGGCTGATCGCCTGGACGATATCGGTCGAGCGGTCCATGACGATGACTGCCGCGGTGCCGAGGCCGGAGCCGACTTCCTTCAGCCCGTCGAAGTCCATCGGCGCGTCCATGATCTGCTCGGCAGGCACCAGCGGCACCGACGAGCCGCCCGGGATCACTGCGAGCAGATTGTCCCAGCCCCCGCGAATGCCGCCGCAATGCTTCTCGATCAGGTCGCGGAACGGGATGCTCATCGCCTCCTCGACGACGCAGGGGCGCTCGACATGGCCGCTGATCTGATAAAGCTTGGTGCCGTGGTTGTTCTCGCGGCCGAAACTCGAGAACCAGGCCGCGCCGCGCCGCAAGATCGTCGGCACCACCGCGATGCTCTCGACATTGTTGACCGTGGTCGGGCAGCCGTAAAGCCCCGCCCCCGCCGGGAATGGCGGCTTCAGGCGCGGTTGACCCTTCTTGCCCTCCAGGCTCTCCAGCATCGCAGTTTCCTCGCCGCAAATATAGGCGCCCGCGCCGCGGTGCATGAAAACGTCGAAATCATAGCCGGATTTCGACGCGTTCTTGCCGATCAGCCCGGCGGCATAGGCCTGGTCGATCGCGGCCTGCAACACCTCGGCCTCGCGGATATATTCGCCGCGCACGTAAATATACGCGGCGCGCGCGCGCATCGCGAAACCGGCGATCAGCGCGCCCTCGATCAACTTGTGCGGATCATGGCGAAGAATCTCGCGATCCTTGCAACTGCCGGGCTCGGATTCGTCGGCGTTGATGGCGAGAAAACTCGGGCGGCCATCCTTCGATTCCTTGGGCATGAACGACCATTTGAGGCCGGTCGGAAAGCCCGCGCCGCCGCGCCCGCGCAGACCCGACGCCTTCATCTCCTCGATGATCCTGTCCTGCCCACGCTCGATCAGCGCCTTGGTACCGTCCCAGTCGCCGCGCGCCTCCGCGGCTTTCAGACCCCAGTCCTGATAGCCGTAGAGATTGGTAAAGATGCGGTCCTTGTCGGCGAGGAAGTCGAAACTCATCAACCCATACTCGTCACGAGCCAGATCGCGAGCGCGATAACGCCCAGAATAACCACGAACTTGATCGCGCCGGTGATGAATCGGAACGCGAGAAATGCGATCACGAGAGCAATCACGATGGTAACGATGCTCATTTCCATTCACTCCGATAATCGTGGTTCTCGTCGACCATGGCGGTCAGCGTGGTTGGGCCGCCGACCGGCTCGGACGTCTTTCGGCCCTCGATCTGCGTCCCGGTCTTGGGGCTCTCGCCGTTCGCCAGCGCTTCGAGAATATGCGAGGTGCTGTCGTAATCGAGGTCCTCGTAATTGTCGTCGTTGATCTGGACCATCGGCGCGGTGGCGCAATTGCCCATACACTCCACCTCGGTCAGCGTGAACATCCCGTCGGGCGTGGTCTTGCCCTTGACCATCCCCTTGTTCTTGCACGCGGCCATGACATCGTCCGATCCGCGCAGCATGCACGGCGTGGTGCCGCAAACCTGCACATGGAAGCGGCCGACCGGCTCCAGATTATACATTGTGTAAAAGGTCGCGACCTCATAGGCGCGGATATAGGGCATATCGAGCTGCGCGGCGACATACTCGATCACCGGCACCGGCAACCAGCCTTGCGTCTGCGTATCCGCACCGATCTGCCGCTGGGCAAGATCGAGCAGCGGCATCACCGCGCTGCGCTGGCGCCCCTCGGGATAGCGCGCAATGAACGTCCTGGCCTTTTCGGCATTCTCGGGCGTCCAGGCGAAGTCGGCATAGGAACGCTCGTCCGCAGGCGTGGGCTCGGCGATCTGATCTTCATTGGCGTAGGTTGGGCCGGTCATGCGTCGATCAGGCCCAGTCGCGTTTCGATGCGATCGAGCCGATGGTCGATTCGGTCGATGCGCTTGTGCGTGCCCGAAACGGTAACTTCGACCGACGCGATACGCGCAGACATGCTGGAAGACGATTCCTCGAGCGAAGACAGCCGCCCCTCGATATCGCCCAACTTTATCGGGATCGACGATAATTGCGTCTGTATTTTCTGCAGAATGGTATAGATCAGATCGTTCGTGACTTCATCCGGCATAGCAAGCTCCTTTTCCTTGCGCAGGATTAGCACGCAGATGTTCGGAAAACATCACCGCCGAGCGCTGGCATGTAAGCAAACTCACCGATCGCTCTCCCCGAACACAACGTCGATAGCGCCTAGGATCGCCGTCGCATCGGGCAGCATGTGGCCCTTGGTCATGTAATCCATCGCCTGGAGATGGCTGAACGCGGTCGGGCGGATCTTGCAGCGATAGGGTTTGTTCGAGCCGTCGGAAACGAGATAGACGCCGAACTCGCCCTTTGGGCTTTCGGTGGCGACATAGACCTCGCCCTCGGGGACGTGGAAGCCCTCGGTGTAGAGCTTGAAATGGTGGATCAGCGCTTCCATCGTCTGCTTCATCTCGGCGCGCTTGGGCGGCACGATCTTGCGGTCGTCGCTGGCGATCGGGCCTTCGGGCATCTCGGCGAGGCACTGCTTCATGATGCGCGCGGACTGGCGGCATTCCTCGACGCGCACCATCATCCGGTCGTAGCAATCGCCATTGGTGCCGACGGGTATGTCGAAATCCATCCGGTCGTAGACGTCATAGGGCTGCGATTTGCGCAGATCCCAGGGGATGCCCGAGCCGCGGATCATCGGACCGGTGAAGCCGCGCGCAATCGCCTCGTCGCGCGGCACCACGGCGATGTCGACATTGCGCTGCTTGAAGATGCGGTTGTCGGCGACCAGGCTGATCGCGTCCTCGAACAGCTTCGGGAATTTCGTATCGAGCCAGTCGCCGATGTCGGTGAGCAGCTTGAGCGGCACATCCTGATGGACGCCGCCGGGGCGGAACCAGGCCATGTGCATGCGCGCGCCGCTGGCCCGCTCGAAAAATTGTAGCGTATCCTCGCGGATTTCGAACAGCCACAGGTTCGGCGTCATCGCGCCAACATCCATGACATGGCTGCCAAGGTTGAGCAGATGGTTCGAGATACGCGTCAGCTCGGCGAAGAACACGCGCAGATATTGCGCGCGGATCGGCACTTCGAGGTTCAGCAGCTTCTCGATGGCGAGCACATAGCTGTGCTCCATGCACAGCGGCGAGCAATAATCGAGCCGATCGAAATAAGGGAGCGCCTGCAGATAGGTCTTGTATTCGATCAGCTTCTCGGTGCCGCGGTGCAGCAGACCGACATGCGGATCGACGCGCTCGACGATCTCGCCGTCCAACTCCATCACCATGCGCAGCACGCCGTGCGCCGCGGGATGCTGCGGGCCGAAATTAATCGTGTAATTCTGGATGTCGACATCGCCCGTGGTCGGGTCGGCGCCGTCGGTCTCATGCCGCATTTCTTCGAGGAAATCCGCCATCAGCTCTTGTCCTTCTTGGCGGTCTTCTCGCGCTTGCTCGCAGTCTTTTCGGGCTTATGCTTCTTGGCGTTGCCACCCTTGGTCTGATCGGGAGCTTTGGCGTCTTTCTCGCCGCTGTCCTTGACCGCCGGACTGCCGTTGGATTGCACCTTTTCGGCCTTTTTGTCGGTCTTCGCGCCCGCGCCGGTATCGGCGGGCTTTTCGGTCATCTGCGGCTTGTCGACGCCGTCACCGGTGGTCACCTTCTCGTCGCCCGGCAGCACATAATCCGCGCCTTCCCAAGGGCTCATGAAGTCGAAGCTGCGGAAATCCTGGGCCAGTTCGACCGGCTCGTAGATCACCCGCTGCTGCTCCTCGGAATAGCGCATCTCGACATAGCCGGTCAGCGGGAAGTCCTTGCGGAAGGGATGGCCGCGAAAGCCGTAATCGGTGAGGATGCGGCGCAGGTCCGGATGGCCCGAAAACAGCACGCCGTACATGTCGAATACTTCGCGTTCGAGCCAGTTGGCGTTGGGCCAGACCACGGTGGCGGTCGGCACCGGATGGTCCTCGTCCGTCGTCACCTTGATGCGGATGCGGTGGTTTTTGGTCAGGCTCAGCAGATGATAGCAGACCTCGAACCGCTCCGGGCGATCGGGATAGTCGACACCGGCGATCTCGACCAGCATCTGGTAAGCATGCTCGTCGCGCAGATGGCGCAGCGCATCGGCCACGCTCTCGCGCTCGACGGTGATGCTGATCTCGCCATGGCTCTCCTTGCCCTCGACGAACATGTCGCCAAGCGCAGAACGCAGAGCGTCGAGCACGCCGTCATTAGAGGCATATTTCGGTGCGGAGTGAACGACGGCCATCTTAACGTTCGATCGTCCCGACGCGGCGAATTTTCCGCTGGAGCTGCATCACGCCGTATAGCAGCGCTTCTGCGGTCGGCGGACAGCCCGGCACATAGATATCGACCGGCACGATGCGGTCACACCCGCGCACCACCGAATAGCTGTAATGATAATAGCCGCCGCCATTGGCGCAGCTGCCCATCGAGATCACATATTTCGGATCCGACATCTGATCGTAAACGGTGCGTAGCGCCGGGGCCATCTTGTTGCAAAGCGTACCGGCCACGATCATCACGTCGCTCTGGCGCGGTGATGCGCGCGGGGCGGCGCCGAAGCGCTCCATGTCGTAACGCGGCATGTTGACGTGGATCATCTCGACCGCGCAGCAGGCGAGCCCAAAGGTCATCCACCACAGCGATCCGGTACGCGCCCACTGGAACAGATCCTCGGTCGAGGTGACCAGGAAACCCTTGTCCTGCACTTCGCTGTTCAGATCATTGTAGAAATCGGCGTCCGGAGCAGTGACTTCGCCCTGCCCGCGCGGACCCCATGGCTGCCCTTCGGTAGCCTGATCGGTATCGGCGGTCACTCCCATTCCAGCGCTCCCACTTTCCAGGCGTAGATGAAACCGATGATCAGCTCGAACAGGAACAGCATCATCGTCGCCCAACCGGCAAAGCCGATCTCCTTCAGGCTCACCGCCCAGGGAAACAAGAAGGCCGCTTCGAGATCGAAGATGATGAACAGGATCGCGACAAGGTAAAAGCGCACGTCGAACTGGCTGCGCGAATCCTCGAACGCGGGGAAGCCGCATTCATATTCGGCGAGCTTGGCCGCGGTCGGCTTGTGCGCACCGGTCAGCCGCGCCACGCCCATCGGCAGAAACACGAACACCGACGACAAGGCGACCGCGACGCCGAGAAACAGTAGGATCGGCAGATATTGGGAGAGATCGACCAAGGGATTTTGTCCGCTAATAGCTTTGCCGTGCTTCTAGGCAGCTAAGCCGCCGCCCGCAAGGGTGCGGGGGCGTAAATCGGATGATCAAAACGCAATCGGGCTTGCACTCGGCTGGCTCAGGCGGCCAGTTCGCGCTGCTTCTTGAGCGCCTGTGCCAGCAGCTTATGCAGCTTGCTGTGCAGCGCGTCATTGGCGGCGAGCACCTGCGTGTCTGCAATCGCCGGGCTACGACCGCGATAATCGGTGACGAAGCCTCCCGCCTCGCGCACCATCAGGCAGCCCGCGGCGGTATCCCAGCATGAGAGCCCGCTTTCCCAGAAACCGTCATAACGCCCGGCGGCGAGCCAGGCGAGATCGAGCGAAGCTGCGCCGAAGCGGCGGATGCCCGCGACCTGCGGCCCGATCGCTCCGAATACGGCGTTCCATTCGTCCATGTCGCCATGGCCCTTATAAGGCACGCCGGTGGCGATCAGCGCTTCCGACAGATCGCGCCGCGCCGACACACGCAGGCGGCGGTCGTGCAGCCACGCACCGCGATTGCGCTCGGCCCAATAGCTCTCGTCGGTCAGCGGTTGATAGATTAAGCAGGCGAACACCTCGCCCCAGCTGCCGTCCGGATTGCATTCCTGCGCCGCGATCGAGATCGCGAAATGCGGGATCGAGTGGAGAAAATTGCTGGTCCCGTCAAGCGGATCGATGACGAAACGCGGTTCGCCCGGCTCGCCTTCGATCGTTCCGCCCTCTTCCAGTTCGAACCCCCAGCCCGGCCGCGCCTTTAGCAGTTCGTCGTAAAGCGTGCGCTCGGACTTCTGGTCGGCCTTGGATACGAAGTCGGCCGGGCCCTTTTTGGAGACCTGCAGATGCTCGACCTCGCTGAAATCACGGCGCAGACGCGTGCCCGCCTTGCGGGCCGCGCGCTCCATGACCGTAATGAGGCCGGTTTTGGCGGGCATCAGCGGCTCTCGGGCGTAGCCGCTTCGGGTGCGGGAGTGGCGGGCGCCGCATCCTCGGCGGACTGCGCCTTGCGCGCACCGCAGACCACGGCGGCAACGTTGAATATGTTTTCCGGTTTGGTCGCGTCGATCTGCGGATTGGCGGCGAGCACTTCGCCGGTTTTCTCGGAAATAGATTTGACCGAATTGTCGTACATGCACCCGAACAGCGCATTCTTTTCCTGATCGGAAATCTGGTCCGAGCGCACGGCCTGACTGAACGATCCGAAGATCACGCCGCCGCGATCGACATCGGCCTGCTCGGACGCGCTGAGCGGAGCGGCGGCTGGCGCTGCAGGTGCGGGCGCAGCATCCTGGGCGATGGCGGGAACGGTTGCCGTCAATGTAGCGGACATGAAAATCGTGAATTTGCGCATAATTACTCTGCCTTCTTTATATATTCCTTGGCGTAGACATCGACGATGATCCGCGTGCCGGCCGCGATGTGCGGCGGCACCATCACGCGCACGCCATTGTCGAGCATCGCCGGCTTGTAGCTGGATGAAGCCGTCTGCCCCTTGACCACCGCATCGGCCTCGACGATTTCGGCCTCGACCGTATCGGGCAGCTGCACCGAGATCGGCCGCTCCTCATAAAGCTCCAGCGTCACGTCCATCCCGTCGGTCAGGAACGGGGCCTCGTCACCGAGCATGTCCGCATCGAGATTGATCTGCTCGAACGTATCCTTGTCCATGAACACCAGCTGCCCGCCATCGGCGTAGAGATACTGGAACTCCTTAGTGTCGAGCCGCACCTTTTCCACCGTATCGGCCGAACGGAACCGGATATTGGTCTTGCGCGCGTCGATTAGGTTCTTCATTTCGACCTGCATATAGGCGCCGCCTTTGCCGGGCTGCGTATGCTGGATCTTGGCGACCTTCCACAAGCCCTTGTCATATTCCAGGATATTGCCGGGACGGATGTCGACGCCGCTGATCTTCATATGAAGCGAACCTTGTTTGGCGGTGGAAAGAGCACGCCGGGGCGCTTGCCCTTCC
This sequence comes from Novosphingopyxis sp., assembly GCF_965218915.1. Taxonomy (GTDB): domain Bacteria; phylum Pseudomonadota; class Alphaproteobacteria; order Sphingomonadales; family Sphingomonadaceae; genus Novosphingopyxis. The sequence continues at coordinate 1,881,166 of NZ_OZ244708.1, forward strand.
GCGAGATGGCGGGCTTTAGCGGCGTGGACCGCGAAGAGCAATGCCTGTGGCGGCAGGCGCCTTTCCGGGCGGGACTAGGCGTTGCGGGCCGAAGCGTGGGTGCTGCGGTACATCCATGTGATGATCCCGATGAAGACAATCGCACCGATCGGGATCGCCAGCGCGAAATCATCGCCCACCAGCGCCAGCGGCGCATCGCCGCCGGTCATCCCGACCACGCCTGCGAACAGCACGCCGAACAGGCTCTCGCCGACGATCAGACCGGTGGCGAGCAAGATGCCCATGCGGCTGTAGAATTCCGGGTTTGATGCACGGCCAGCGCGCTTTTCCCAAAGATGGCCGAGCACCGCGCCCACCGGCACGAGCAGCGTGATCGCCATCGGAAGATAGATGCCGATCCCCACCGCCAGTGGCGGCAGGCGCATCTTTCCGGCCTTGCCCAGAAATTCGTCGATCACGATCACCACCGCGCCGATTCCCGCGCCATAGCCGATCAGATCCCAGCGCAGATCGCCGCCCAGCACGCCCTTGGCCAGCGCGGAGATCAAGGCCGCCTGCGGCGCGGGGAGCGCATTGGCCCCTGCCCCGCTCGCCCCGGCAAAACCGAACGCCTGATTGAGCAGATCGAGCACCGGCGGGATGATCAGCGAGCCGAAGGCGACGCCCAGAATCAGAGCGACCTGCTGCTTCCACGGTGTCGCGCCGACCAGCTGGCCGGTCTTCAGATCCTGAAGATTGTCGTTGGAAATCGTCGCGACCGAAAAGACGATAGCGGTGGTGAACAGCGCATAGGCGACCAGCGCGGCGGTATCGTTCTCGCCCATGTTGCGCCCGAAAAAGGCGGCGAGCATCAACGCCGATATGATCACGGCAAGGATGCCGACACCGCTCACCGGCGAATTGGAGGCGCCGATCAGGCCCGCCATATAACCCGTGACGGCCGCGATGATCGCGCCGACCACCAGCACATAGGCGATGCTCGCCGCGATCACCGGCACCGGATTGTCCGCGATCGGCCCGCCCTGCGCGAACAGATAGAGCAGTATGGCGATCGGGATCATCGAAAGCAGGATCGTGCCGCCGACGATCGATACCGGCAGATCACGCTCGGTGAGTTCCACCAGATCGCCCTTACCGCGCGCTTTCGAGGCAGCGAGCGAGCTTTTGATGCCGCTCAGCACCGGGCCGAGTATCTTGAGCAGCGTCCAGATCGCCGCGATACCGATTGTGCCCGCGCCGATGAAGCGCACCTCGGTTCCGAACACCGTGCCCACCAGATCGTCGACCGGCAGGCTCGCGGCGCCCGCCTGCGCGGCGGTGAGCAGCGGCATCAGCCCGGCCCAGGCAATCAGCATGCCGATAAACATCGCGATGCCGACCGACAGGCCAACCAGATGGCCGACGCCGATCAGTGCAAGGCTGAGGCTGGCGTTGATCCCGGTCGCGCTGCCGCCGCCGAGTCGGAAATTGCGTCCGACCTCGCCCGCCGCCAGTCGCATCGCGACGAGCAAGGCGAAGCCTGCGCTGGCGAGGCTTCCGGCCATGATCGTGGCGAGCCCGCGCCGGTTTTCCTCGGCACCCTCGGCCGATTGCGATCCGACGCGCAGCACCTCGGCGGCGGCGACGCCTTCGGGATAGGGCAGGTCCGATCCGGTGACGAGCGCGCGGCGCAGCGGCACCGAGAACATCACGCCGAGCACGCCGCCAACGAAGCACACCGCGGCGGTGGTCCAGTAGGGAAAGCCCTGCCACCAGCCGACGATCACCAGACCCGGAAGCACGAAGATGATCGCAGCCAGCGTCCCCGCCGCGCTGGCGATGGTCTGGACGATATTGTTTTCGAGGATATTGGCGTTCTTGAAGAACCGCAGGATCGCCATCGAAATGACCGCGGCGGGGATCGAGGTGGCAAAGGTGAGCCCGACCTTGAGGCCGAGATAGACGTTTGCGGCGGTAAACAGGATGGTGATCAGCGCGCCGAGGACGATGCCACGGACGGTGAGTTCGCGCAGCGATCCGCCCTCGGTTGGAGCCGCCGTTGCCATATCCCATCTCCCTCGCAAGCCGTGCCGGTCTGTTACGCCGCGCGCGCCCGATCGCAAATGGAATTAAAGGCGCGCGGACTTCAGCGCTTCAGCAGAGGATAGGGGTTGATCGGCGTTCCCCCGCTCCAATTTTCATCCGGCTGCGCGTTCAAAATCGAGAAGTGCAGATGCGGCGCGGACGGATCGGCGTCGCCGGTCGAGCCGACCGTGCCGAGCGGATCGCCCGCGCGCACCTGCTGGCCTTCGGTGAGCCCATCGCGATAGGCATCGAGATGCGCGTAATAATAGATGATGCGCTTGTCGGGCGAGCGGACGTAAATGGTGTTGCCGCCCAGATCGCTCCAGAACAGTTTTTCCAATGTACCCGATGCGGCGGCATAAACCGGCGTTCCGGCGTCGGCCATGATGTCGATCGCCTCATGAGTGCGCGTGCCGCCGCCGCGATCGTCCTGATAGCTGTCGAACAGATCGGATTTTTTGACGCCCGCCACCGGCAAGACCAGTTCACCGCCGCGATAGACGGCACCGCCCGCCGGAGACATCGCAACCCGGCGTCCGCGCGGCTGTCGGCCGACAGGTTCGGCGGTCACATCGACCTCGGTACCTTCTCCGCCGGTTTCGTTCGACGCTGTGCCCGCTCCGGCCATATCAGCTGGCGCGGGCGCGGTCGGCAGCTTGTCGCCGAACAAGTAGAACAGCACGATCCAGATCGCCGAGGTGATCAGCACGGCCTGCGCGACCAGCCTGACGTCCCTCCAGCGGTTCCTCATCGGCGGGGTGCCCGCTTCAGGCCTGGAAATGCGCTTGCGTACCGCTGTGCACCATTTGCGCCAGTCGCGCCGCATCCCAGTTGGTCAGGCGGATGCAGCCATGGCTCTGCGCGCGGCCGATGGTCTGCGGCTCGGACGTGCCATGTATGCCGTAATGCTCCTTGCTGAGATCGATCCAGACCACACCGACCGGGCCATTGGGTCCCGGCGGCAGCTGGAGCTTGCCCTTCTTGTCGCTGACATCCCAGAACAATTCCGGATTATAGCTGAACGGCGGATTGTGGGCGGTCCCCAGAATCTTCCAGTCGCCGAGCGGCAGCGGGTCGTGCTCCGACCCCATGGTCGCGGAGAATTGCGCGACCAGCTTGCCGTTGCCATCGAATGCGCGCAGCACGCCGTCAGACTTGTCGACCACGATCTTGTCGGCCTTGGGCTGTTCGCTGCCGACACCCAGGCTCTGCAGCGTCTGCTGCCAGTCCGCATCGTCCACCGAGCCCTTGACGAGACGGTCCGCGCCAACATTGGGTACGATCAACCTGTCCCCGCCCGCAAATTGCTGTTTGCCGCCGTTCAGCGCCGCCAGCGTCTCCGGCGTGGTATGGAAGCGCTCGGCGAGCTTTTCCATGAGGTCGTTATAGCCCAGTCGGTCCAGTTTCGCCTGCGCCTCGGCCTCGTCCGGTACCTTGGTAAACGTCATGTTGGCGATCTCGGCCGGCAAGGTTACCTGGCGCGTCGCAGCAATGTTGCGATGGGGCGCCAGCGCGCGGCGCGTCGGCTCGTCCAATTCGCCGGTCACCTTGAGCTCATTGGCTTCCTGATAACCCTCAATCGCGTTTTTCGTCGACATACCGTTCTTGCCGTCGACGACGCCAGGAGTAAAGCCAAGCCGATCGAGCACGACCTGGGCCTGCATCAGCGGAAAGGCAGCCGATGCGCTGCCCGCCGCCGTCGCCTGGCCTGTGGCGGAGGACTTGCCCGTGGCGGTAGTGGCCGCCGCCATCTTCAGTTCGCCGGCCTGTCCGCCGGCAGCGCCGCTCGCCGATCCAGGCGCCGGGAACATGGCGTTCGAATCCTGCGCCGACAGCGGCCGGGGATCGTTCGAGGCCATGCTGTCGGCCAGATTGTCGTCCGGGGCCGGCGCCGCGGCGGTCGCGGAGGCTTGATTATCCGTTTCGTCGGCCGATCCGCTATCGGCGAAATTGCAACCCATCAGGGCCAGGGTGGCGACTGCCGTGAACGCTACTCGCATGTCGAAAACTCCATCTTCGTGAGATTATGTCGGCCGGGTAACGACCGCCGCGCCGATTGGCTCCCTTCAGTCTTTCAGAAGCTCGGAAAAGGCCTTGACGGCCGCTGCAGGACCGTCCGGATGCTGCCAAACCGCACCGCTGACCGCCAGAAAATCGGCGCCCGCGGCGATCAGCGGCGGGGCGTTCTCCACCGCGATCCCGCCGATCGCCACGCAAGGTATTTCCATGATCGCCGACCACCAGCGCAGCAGCTCGGGTTCGGCGCGGTGAAGCGCGCGCTTGGTCGAACTGTCGTAAAAGGCACCGAAGGCGACATAGTCCGCGCCGTTTTCGCCCGCTTCCATCGCGAGGTGACGGCTGTTGTGGCAGGTCACGCCGATCTGCGCTTCGGGTCCCAACTGCGCCCGGGCCTCGCGCGGATCGCCGTCGAGCTGCCCCAGATGCACGCCGTCCGCTTTCAACCGCTTGGCCATGGCGACATCGTCGTTGACGATGAACGCCACATCGCTGGCGCGGCAGATTTCCTGCAGTGGCTGGGCAAGCGCGGCAAGCTCGTGGCTCTCCTTGTCCTTCACGCGCAACTGGAACGCCGCCACCGGTCCCGCGCCCAGCGCCTCCTTGAGCGCTTGCGGAAAATCCCCGCCGACGTCCGGCGGCGAGATGAGATAGAGCTGGCAGTGCGCGGCCTTGCTCACTCTTCGCCCTTGTAGATGCCAACCAATTTCCCAAGCATTTCCAGCGCGTCCTGGCGGCTGCGTTGGAAGCTGTTGCGGCCGATGATCGAGCCGTTGCCGCCGCCGTCGCGAATGTCGCGCGCATCTTGGAACACCTGATCGGCGCCCTTTTTGGAGCCGCCCGAAAACACCACGATGCGGCGCCCGTTGAAGCAGCTCTTCACGACATGGCCCACCCGGTCCGATTGCGCCGAGAAGTCCATGCCCTCGTAGCTCTTCTTCGCGTCCTCCTGCTCGATATGGTCGCCCGGCAGCTTGACCTTGATGATATGCGCGCCGGCCAGCGCCGCCATGTGCGCGGCATAGGCACCCACGTCGAGCGCCAGTTCACCGGACTTCGGCAGGCTGCCGCCGCGCGGATAGGACCAGATCACGGTGGGAATACCCACGGCCGCGGCTTCGGCGCGCAGTTCGCGGATTTCCTCGACCATCTCGAAGAAATCGTCCGATCCGGGATAGATGGTGAAGCCGATCGCCGCGCAGCCAAGCCGCAGCGCATCGTCCACGCCCGCGGTGACCGCGCTGTCCCGGGCCGAAGCCCAGCTGTTGGCGTTGTTGCATTTCAGGATCGTGGGAATCTGCCCCGCGAAGGTATCCGCCCCGGCCTCGAGCGAACCCAGCGGCGCGGCATAGGCGTTCAGCCCGGCGTCGATCGCGAGTTGGTAGTGATAATGCGGGTCGTAGCCGTCCGGGTTCGGCGCGAAACTGCGCGCGGGGCCATGTTCGAACCCCTGATCCACGGGAAGGATGATCATCTTGCCGGTTCCGCCCAGCCTGCCCTGCATCAGGATGCGGTAGAGGTTCGCCTTCACGCCGGGGCTGGCGGTCTCGTACTTGTCCAGGATCGCTTTGACTTCAGGCGTAATCGACATGCGTGGTCCCTTTTTGATCGTGCATTCCGATGCGGGGCCATAAGCAAGCCGTACGCGCAAGGCAATCAGGGCCGCCCGTCGACCCACCTTTTCCCCGCCGAATTATCGGGGCCGGATCATCCTAAGGTGACACAAGTCACAGGGATGTCCCCGGGAAATTCGGTCCAGCCGTTTACATTGACGGCGGATGCGACGGTATTTCGCTGCGACAGATGAATGCTTTGCGATCATAGCGCAGGAACATATCAGAAACATCGCCTTTAGGACAGCGGTAAATGCGCCCCTGAGCCATGTGCTCCGACTGCGTTGGCAGGATCATGGGCGACCGCATCCCACTCAGCCGCGCAGCGCCGCCACGCCCGGCAGCTCCTTGCCTTCCATCCATTCGAGGAAAGCGCCGCCAGCGGTAGAAATATAGGAGAAGTCTTCGGTCACGCCCGCATGGGCAAGCGCCGCAACGGTATCGCCGCCGCCCGCTACCGAGGTCAGCGATCCGTCCTGCGTCAGCGCGGCCGCGGTCCTCGCCAGCGCCACCGTGGCCTCATCGAACGGCGGCGTCTCGAACGCGCCGAGCGGGCCGTTCCAGACGAGCGTGCGGCAGGTCTTGAGCACATCGCCCAGCGCTTCGGTCGCCGATGCGCCGAGATCGAGGATCATGTCATCGGCCGCCACTTCATGGACATTGATCGTGCGCGCGGGCGCCCCGGTCTTGAACTCCTTCGCCACCACGACGTCATAGGGCAGATGCACCGTACAGCCGGCCTTGTCGGCAGCGTCCATGATGCTCTCGGCGGTATCGGCGAGGTCATGTTCGCACAGCGATTTTCCCACGTCGACGCCGCGCGCCGCCAAAAAGGTGTTGGCCATGCCGCCGCCGATGATAAGGTGATCGACCTTGCCGACCAGATGCGTGAGCACGTCGAGCTTGGACGACACCTTGGCGCCGCCGACCACCGCAGCGACCGGATGCACCGGATTGTCGAGCGCCGCAGACAGCGCCTTGAGCTCCGCCTCCATCGCCCGGCCCGCATAGGACGGCAGCAGATGCGCCAGCCCCTCGGTGGTGGCATGGGCGCGGTGGGCCGCGGAGAAAGCATCGTTGACATAGATATCGGCATTGGCGGCGATCGCCTTGGCGAAATCCGCGTCATTGGCCTCCTCGCCGGGATAGAAGCGGCTGTTTTCCAGGATCGCCACCTCGCCCGCGCGCATGATGCCGAGCGACTGCGCGACGATATCGCCGGCGATCTCGGGCACGAACATGATTTCCCGCCCAAGCACCTTCTCGACGTCGCCCACCACCATCGAGAGCGACAGCGTGGAGCTCTTCCGCCCCCCTGGGCGGCCGAAATGCGACAGCAGCAGCACCTTGGCGCCCTTCTGCGAGAGCTGATCCACGGTCGGCCGGAACGCCCGGATGCGGGTGTCGTCCGTCACCGCGCCGTCCTGCATCGGCACGTTCAGATCCACGCGCACGAGGGCGACCTTGCCGGTGAGATCGCCGAGATCGTCGAGGGTTTTGAAATCGGTCATGGAAAACTCCGTTTGCGCGCGCCAAGGTCTTTGCGCACCGGTTCGACCCAGAATGCAAAAAATCCGATATCCGGTTCGTCATGCCAGCGAAAGCTGGCATCTCCGGTCATCAAGCGATGCCGCCGGAGACCCCAGCTTTCGCTGGGGTGACGAGGGACCGCTGGGGTGACGAGGGACCGCTGGGGTGACGAGGGACGGTAGCATTTCACCACCGGCCACGCAGACCTGGCCTCTGCGCTATTTATCAGAGCAGCCCCGCCATCACGCCCGCGGTATCGATCATGCGGTTGGAAAAGCCCCATTCATTGTCGTACCATGACACCACGCGCGCGAGCTTGCCCTCGATCACCGCGGTTTCCAGACTGTCGACCGTGGAACTGGCCGGCTGATGGTTGAAGTCGCTGCTGACCAGCGGCTTGTCGGTGAAATCTAGCACGCCCTTCATGGCGCCATCGGCCGCTTCCTTCAGTGCATCGTTCAGCTCTTCCACCGTCGTGTCGCGGCCCGGCGTGAAGACGAGATCGATCAGCGAGACGTTGGGCGTGGGCACGCGCACCGACGATCCGTCGAGCTTGCCGTTGAGTTCGGGCAGCACCAGCCCCACCGCGCGCGCCGCGCCGGTGGTGGTCGGGATGATGTTCTGCGCGCCGCCGCGCGCCCGGCGCAGGTCGCCGTGCATTTGGTCCAGCATGCGCTGATCGTTGGTGTAGCTGTGGATCGTGGTCATGAAGCCGCGTTCGATGCCGACGGTGTCGTTCATCACCTTGGCGACGGGGGCGAGGCAATTGGTGGTGCAGCTGGCGTTGGAGACGATCAGATCATCGGCGGTCAGGCTGTCCTGATTGACGCCGAACACGATCGTCTTGCTCACATTCTTGGCCGGGGCCGAGATCAGCACGCGCTTGGCGCCGGCGTTCAGATGGGGCTGGGCGGCTTCCTGGCTCTGGAAGAAACCGGTGCATTCCAGCACGATGTCGATACCCATTTCCTCGTGCGGCAGTTTGCCCGGATCGCGCTCCTGGGTCACCGCGATGGTCTTGCCGTTCACCTTGATGCTGTCAGCGGTCGCCGACACGTCGCCGCGGAACCGGCCATGGGTCGAATCATACTGGAACAATAGCGCATTGGCCTCGGCATCGGCGAGATCGTTGATCGCGACCAGCTCCAGCCCGCAGTCGGGTCGCTCCAGGATCGCGCGCGCCACCAGGCGGCCGATGCGTCCGAAACCGTTGATCGCTACTTTGACTGCCATGGGTGATGCTCCTGCTAGATAATTTTCATTGGTCGAGCGCCGCCAGTATCCGCGGCGCAATGGCGTCGGCGGTAAAGCCGAATTTGTCGAACAGATCCGGAGCGGGGCCGGAGGCGCCGAACCGGTCGAGGCCGAAATTCAAGCCGTCGAGCATCGTATAACGCTCCCAGCCAAAGCTTGTACCCGCTTCGATCGATACACGCAGTATCTGGCCGGGCTGCAGATTGGGCAGAATATCGGCGCGATATTCCTCATCCTGCGCGTCGAACAACTGGGTGCAGGGCATCGACACCACGTCGGTGCCGACACCCTCGCCCTCGAGCTTTTCCGCCACTTCCAGCGCGAGATGCACTTCCGAGCCGGTGGCGATCAGGATGATCCTGCGATCGGCTTCGGCGCCTTTCAACCGGTATCCGCCCTTCGCGCAGCCCGCTTCGGTAGCATCGGTCGCGACCGCCGGCAGGCCCTGGCGGCTGAGCGCCATCAGCGACGGCCCGCCCTTGTTCTGCAGCGCAAGCTGCCAGCACCAGGCCGTCTCCACCGCGTCGGCGGGGCGGAAGACGTGCAGGTTGGGCATCGCGCGCAGGCTCTGCAACTGTTCGACCGGCTGGTGGGTCGGTCCGTCCTCGCCCAGCCCGATGCTGTCATGCGTCATCACGTGGATCACGCGTGCCTGCTGCAACGCGCCGAGACGGATCGCCGGGCGGCTGTAATCGGAAAAGATCAGGAACGTCCCGCCATAGGGAATGACGCCGCCGTGCAGCGCCATGCCGTTCATCGCCGAGGCCATGCCGAACTCGCGGATGCCGTAATTGATGTAGCGGTTGCCATAATCGTCGGCGGACAGCGTGTCGATATCGCCGGTTCTGGTGTTGTTGGAGCCGGTCAGATCCGCGCTGCCACCGATGGTTTCGGGCAAGGCGCGGTTGATCGCCTCCAGCGCCCATTCGGACGCCTTGCGCGTCGCCGCCTTTTGCGGATCCGCCATCAGGTTCTTGACGTGATCGGCCATCGAGAAACTCTTTGGCAGATCGCCCGCCATGCGCCGTTCGAAGTCGACGCGCTCCGGGTGATCGCCAAGCCGCTCGGTCCAGAGATTGCGCTGCTCTGTTCCCTGTCGGCCGATATCCTCCCAGGTCGATTTTATATCGACGGGAATCGCGAATGGGCCATGCTCCCAGCCCAGTTCCTTACGCGCCGCGGCCACCTCATCCTCGCCCAATGGATTTCCGTGAGTGGCCGAAGTGCCCTGCTTACCCGGCGCGCCGAAACCGATGGTGGTGCGGCAGGCGATCAGGCTGGGGCGCGGATCGTCCTTCGCCTCGGCCAGCGCGCGGTGGACGTCGTCATGATCGTGGCCGTCGCAGGAGACGACATGCCAGCCCGATGCGCGGTAGCGCGCGGGGATGTCCTCGCAGGTCGACAGGTCGGTCGGGCCGTCGATGGTGATGCGGTTGTCGTCCCACAGCACGTTGAGCCGCCCCAGTTCGAGATGCCCGGCAAGGCCCACCGCTTCATGATTGACGCCCTCCATCAGGCAGCCGTCGCCCGCGATCGCCCAGGTCCGGTGGTCGACCAGCGTGTCGCCGTAGACCGCGTTCAGATGCCGCTCGGCGATCGCCATGCCGACCGCCATCGCGAAGCCCTGGCCCAGCGGACCGGTGGTGCATTCGACCGCGTCGAGCAAAAAGTTTTCGGGGTGGCCGGCGCAGGGACTGCCGAGCTGGCGGAAATTCCTGATGTCCTGCAGCGTCGGCTTTTCATATCCGGTGAGGTGCAGCAGCGCATAGATGAGCATCGATCCGTGGCCGGCCGACAGCACGAACCGGTCGCGGTCCGCCCAATAGGGATCGGCGGCATCGAACTTCAGGAAATCCTTGAACAATACCGTCGCCGCGTCGGCCATGCCCATCGGCATGCCGGGATGGCCGCTATCGGCCGCCTGCACCGCATCCATCGAGAGCGCCCGGATGGCATCCGCCAGCTTGCGATTGGAAACGGCCATAATTCCTCCGGGATCAATCGGTCGCCATCGGCTCGGCAAAGGCGAGTCGTGGTTTGCGGCCATCCTTTGGGAACAAGCGCGGTTACCGTCAACCCGCCCTCGCCACCCGTTGGAGCGGCGGCGCATGGTTGACAGGCGGACGGGCGACGTAGCAGATGACGCCATGACCGAGGATCGCATCATCATGGCCATCGGACGCATCGAGCGCGCACTGGCGCGGATAGAAAGCAGCGGGGGAAACCGCACGCACTTTCCCGATTCCTCCGATCTGGCGCAGCGCCACGAAGCGCTGCGCGCCGAAACCCGCCGCGCGATCGGCGAGATCGACGATCTGCTGGACGGGCTGAACTGATGGCGCAGGTCTCGATTGCGATCGGCGGGCGCGACCATATGGTGAACTGCGCGGACGGCGAGGAAGAACGTATCCAATCGCTCGGCGCGCTGATCGATGAAAAGCTGCGTGACGGGATCGACGCCGGAGCGATCAGCGAAACCCGCGCGTTGCTCTACGCCGCCTTGTTCCTGGCGGACGAGCTGAAGGACTTGCGCGAGCGTGCCGAGGCTCCGGAAGGCGGCGCCAACGAACAGAGCGGCGTCGACGAACAAAGCGTCAGGGCGCTCGAAAATCTGGCCGATCGGGTGGAAGCCTTTGCATCGCGCCTTGAGAAGGACGCGCCGAGCGCCTAGATTCGCTGGTGGCGGGACTGCCCGGCACGAGCTCGAGAGAATATCCCTGAGGCGATACAACACCAAAGGGAGCTATCCCTGGCGAGACCCTGGTTTCGCACATATGGCGCCCACCTGACGTTACTGGCGTCAGAGGATATTCCAGCAACCGACCCATGGTGGTTCCGCTACATGCCCGCCTGTGCCAAGAGGCGCAGCGAGATGATGGGCAAACCGACATTGCGAAGAATGCTGCGGGCCGCGCGCCGGGACTATTGCGCCGCCATGGCAGAGGCGGATCGGCGGCGCGCATTCAGCGTCATGCCGAGTGTGATGATGCCGCTGTTCGCGGCCAGGCCGACGGTGGCGGGCTATGTCTCCGTGGGCGACGAATGCGATCCTGCGGCGTTGCTCGGCCATGCGCATGAGATGGGCTGCGAGATCGCCCTGCCCTGGTTCGAAGGCCGCGCCGCGCCGATGCAGTTCAGGCGCTGGGTCCCTGGCGAACCGCTCGCGCCCGCACCCTTTGGCGGCGGACAGCCGAGCGGCGACGCGGCCCTGGCGAAACCGTCGCTGTTGCTGTTGCCGCTGATCGGCTTCGATCGGCTGGGCAACCGGCTGGGTCAGGGCGGCGGCCATTATGACCGGGCGCTGGAACGGCATCCGGCCTCCGTCACAATCGGCCTCGGCTGGTCGGTACAGGGGTTAGAGCGCGTGCCCGCCGAAACCTGGGACGTTCCGCTCACCCACATCCTCACCGAACGCGAATGGATCACACCGATGAAAGCCGCCCCATGACCCCGCCCGAACAGCCGAGCTGGCGCAAGCCGGTGGGGGTTCTGCTGATCCTGGCATTCATCGCCCTCTGGGCGGCGTTGGTGCTGTCCCAGGTCGAGCGGATTTTGGCGCTGCCATGGTATGCGCAGACCATCGTCTACCTGTTTCTGGGGATCGTCTGGATCCTGCCGCTCGGCCCGCTCCTCAAATGGATGGAAACCGGAAAATGGCGCGAGTGACGGGACTTGAACCCGCGACCTCCGGCGTGACAGGCCGGCGCTCTAACCAACTGAGCTACACCCGCTGAAGCGGTGGAGCAGCGCAACTAGGCAAGGCTCGTTTGACTGTCAACCGAAAGCGCGCGGGGAACGGCGCGGGGCCGATATTTTGCCGCCCGCCCCCAAATCTTCCGTCGCCCCGGACGTGATCCGGGGCCCAGCTTTCCACTCAGACGTTGAGCCAGGGCAGAAAGAGCTGGATCCCGGGTCAAGCCCGGGATGACGGAGCTGCGGAGGTAAGCATTGGAGGCGCCGCCGATGGTTTACCGGATGTTGACGGCTGCGCGGCTACAGCGCCTTTCGTGATGCAACGCGCTCTTACCTGCCGCCTCACCGGCGACACTGCCGCCCTCCTGGCCCGTATCATCGTGCTGGTCGCGCTCATCCTGGTGCCCGCAACCGCCCGCGCCAAGAGCGCCGCAGCGGTGGGCAGCGACGTCTATGTCGAGCAGTCCGAGTTGCGCACCGACGGCAGCCGCCAGATTCGGCTGGAACCTGCCGCGACACCGCGCACCGGAGACAGCCTGGTCTTTCGCCTGCGCTACACCCCGACCGCCGCCGCCGGTCGCACGATGCTCACCAGCGCCGTGCCGGACAGCGTCAGCTTCATCGGCGGCGGCGATCTCGTTTCGGTCGATGGCGGGCGTCACTGGGGCCGGCTCGACGAACTCAGTGTACGCGATGCCGAGGGCCGCGCACGCCGTGCCCTGCCAGAAGACGTCACCCATGTGCGCTGGATCGTCGGCGAGACCCGGCAGAGGCCGAACCTGCTGTTTCGCGGCCGCGTGCGCTAGGCCTCCAGCCCCCGCTCCTCAATCCGCGAACAGCAGCACCGGGGTCTCGACCAGCTTCTTCAGCGCTTGTACAAAACTCGCCGCGTCCCAGCCGTCGACCACGCGGTGGTCGCAGCTGATCGACAGGTTCATCAGCTTGCGCGCTTCCAGCTCGCCGTCGATGATGACCGGGCGCTCGACGATCTTGTTCGGGCCGATGATCGCCACCTCCGGCTTGTTGATCACCGGCGTGGTGGCGATGCCGCCGAGCGGACCCAGCGACGTCACCGTCAGCGTCGCGCCCTGAAGCTCGTCCGCCTTGATGCTGCCGTCGCGCGCCGCGTTCGCCAGCCGCTCGATCTCGCTCGCCAGCTGCCAGACATTGCGGTCCTGCGCGTCGCGGATCACTGGCACGGTCAGCCCCTTGTCGGTCTGCGCCGCCATGCCGAGATGGATCGCGCCGTGGCGGGTGACCACGCCTTCCTCGTCATCGTAGCGCGCGTTGATCATCGGAAATTGCGGAACGGTTTTGGCGATCGCCACGATCAGCAGCGGCAGCACGGTGAGCTTGGGTTTTGACCCGCGCGTCGCGTTCAGATCGGCGCGGACATGCTCCAGCTCGGTCACGTCGATTTCCTCGACATAGGTGAAATGCGGGATCGAGCGCTTGGACGCGGCCATGTTCTGCGCGATCTTGCGCCGCATCCCGATCACCTTGATCGCCTCGTCCTCGCGCTTCGCCGACGCACCGGCGGGACGATAGCCCTGCCCCGCACCATAGTTCAGATAGGCGTCCAGATCGCCGTGCCGGACATGCTCGCCCTGGCATTTCACATCGGCCAGATCGACGCCGAGCTCATCGGCGCGCTTGCGCACGGCTGGGGACGCGAGGACTTTGGCCGAACCCTTGCGCTCCTGCGAAGGCAGGAGCCCATCATCGGAGGTCACCTGCTGGGCTCCTGCCTTCGCAGGAGCGCGCGTTGTGTCATCATCCGCCTTAGGCCGAACCTCGTTCCGCGGCGTGCCGACTTCATTATCCTGCACGCCCGGCTGCTCAGCGGCAACCGTCGGCTCGTCCATGCCCGGCCCCGCATCGGCGGCCTCGGCCACCCCCTCGCGGTCGGCCGGCTGCTCGGCCACGCGCTCGGCCGAGCCGTGGCCTTCATCCTCGACCTCGCCTTCGGTCTCGATCACCACCAGCATCGAACCGATCGACACCGTATCACCGGCCTCGCCCGCCATCTCGACGATCTTGCCGGTGGCCGGGGCTTCCATCTCGACGGTGGCCTTGTCGGTCATCATATCGGCGATTTGCTGGTCTTCCTCGACCATGTCGCCCATCTTCACATGCCATTCGACGATTTCCGCCTCGGCGATGCCTTCGCCGATATCGGGCAGGTTGAACGTGTAACGTCCCATCAGTTCAGTCCTTCATGATCTTGTCGAGCGCGTTGCCGATGCGGACCGGCCCCGGGAAATAGCCCCATTCGAGCGAGTGCGGATAGGGCGTGTCGAAGCCCGTCACGCGCTCGATCGGCGCTTCGAGATGATAGAAACAGCGTTCCTGCACGAGCGCGCTGAGTTCGGCGCCGAAGCCAGCGGTGCGCGTGGCCTCGTGGATGATCATGCAGCGGCCGGTCTTCTTCACCGATGTCTCGATCGCCGCGATATCGATCGGCACGATCGAGCGCAGGTCGATCACCTCGGCGTCGATGCCATGCTCCTCGACCACGCCCAGCGCGACATGCACCATCGTGCCGTAGGCCAGGATGGTGAGATCGCCGCCCTCGCGCACCACATTCGCCTTGCCCAGCGGGATCCGGTAGATTTCCTCGGGCACGTCGGACGCGGGATGCTTGGCCCAGGGTTTTACGGGCCGGTCATAATAGCCGTCGAACGGACCGTTGTAGATGCGCTTGGGCTCGAAGAACATGACCGGATCGTTGTCCTCGATCGCCGAGATCAGCAGGCCCTTGGCGTCATAGGGCGTCGACGGGATCACGGTCTTGAGGCCCGAGACATGCGCGAAAATCGCTTCGGGCGACTGGCTGTGGGTCTGCCCGCCGAAAATGCCGCCGCCGAAGGGCGAGCGGATCGTCATCGAACTGGTGAACTCGCCCGCCGAGCGATAGCGCATGCGCGCCGCCTCGCTGATGATCTGGTCGAGGCCGGGATAGATATAATCGGCGAACTGGATTTCGGGCACGGGCCGCATGCCGTAGGCCGCCATGCCGACGGCCACGCCGATGATGCCGCATTCCGAAATCGGCGTATCGAAGCAGCGCGTCTTGCCGTGCTTTTCCTGCAGGCCCGCGGTCGCGCGGAACACGCCGCCGAAAAAGCCCACATCCTCGCCCATGATGACGACATCGGGGTCGGCTGCCATCGCGCAATCGAGCGCGCTGTTGATCGCCTGGATCATGTTCATCTTCGGCATCACCCGTTCCCCCGCGGCAGGCCCTTGGGGAATTTCTCCTTGCGCTCCGCGATCGCCATTTCGGCCTGTTCCTTCAGGTGCCAGGGCATATCCTCGAACACGTCCTCGAACATGGTGCGGAACGGCTGGTGCATGCCGTGGCCGAGCACGCCGAGCTTTTCGGCCTCCTTGCCGGTGGCGCGCACGCTTTCGGCCAGCTCCTTGTCCTGCTCGGCATGGCGCTCTTCGTCCCAGATGCCCTTGGCGATGCAATGCCGCTTCAGCCGGTCGATCGGGTCGCCGAGCGGCCATTCCTCGCGCTCCTGCGCGCTGCGATAGCCGTTGGGATCGTCGGACGTGCTGTGCGCTTCGGAGCGATAGGTGAAATATTCGATGATCGTCGGGCCGTTGTTGGTCCGCGCGCGGTTCGCGGCCCACTGCGTGGCGGCATAGACCGCCAGCGCATCATTGCCGTCGACCCGGAGCCCGGCAATGCCATAGCCCACGGCGCGCGCGGCGAAAGTGGTGCGCTCACCTCCGGCAAAGCCCGAAAAGCTGGAGATAGCCCATTGGTTGTTAACGATATTCATGATCACCGGCGCGTTGTACACCGCGGCAAAGGTGGCGGCGGAATGGAAATCGCCCTCGGCGGTCGAGCCCTCGCCGGTCCAGGCCGCGGCGATCCGCGTGTCGCCCTTCGCCGCGCTCGCCATCGCCCAGCCCACGGCCTGCGGATATTGCGTCGCCAGATTGCCCGAGACGGTGAAGAAGCCGTCTTCGCGCGAGCAATACATGATCGGCAGTTGGCGGCCCTTCAGCTTGTCACCGCTGTTCGAGAAGATCTGGTTCATCATCTCGATCATCGGATAGCCGCGCGCGAACAATATGCCTTGCTGGCGGTAGCTGGGGAAACACATGTCCTCGCGGTCCAGCGCAAAGGCGGCAGCGACCGAGGTCGCCTCTTCGCCGGTGCATTTCATGTAGAAGCTGGTCTTGCCTTGCCGCTGCGCGCGGAACATACGCTCGTCGAACGCGCGCGTAAGAGCCATCGTCCGCAGCATTTCGAGCAGCTGCTCGTCGGATAGGCGCGGGTCCCAGGGGCCGACCGCCCGATAATCGTCGTCGAGCACGCGCACCAGCCCATAGGCCAGATCGCGCATGTCGTCCGGCGCGGCGGATTCGTCCGGGCGCGGCGTAACGCCGGCGTCCGGAATGCCGAGCCCGCTGAAATCGGCGGTGTCGCCGGGGCGGAATTTCGGCTCCGGCACATGCAGCTTAAGCGGCGGAAGATTGGATTTATCGGGCGCAGCCATCTCGTTCGAAGCTCTCTCCTCGGCGGCGGATGGACTCCGCTGCTCCAATAGCAATATTGCCGTGCCCTATTATTTTGTTGCCCAATGCGCAAGCATCGGCGCGGGCCGGGGCGGCGCGGTCGTTCAGACAGCGACAGGCGCGCGGATATGTTCCTGCGGCGCATAGTCGATCACCGAAAAATCCTCGATGGAGTAATCACAGATGCTGCCCGGCTTGCGGCCGATCACCAGACGCGGCGCGCCCGACGGTGTGCGCGACAATTGCTCCTCCACCAGCTCGGCATGGTTGAGATAGAGATGCACGTCGCCGCCGTTCCAGACGATTTCGCCGGGTTCCAGCCCGGTCTGCTGCGCCAGCATCCGCGTGAACAGCGCCAGCGAAAAAATGTTGAAGGCAAAGCCCAGACCCAGATCGCAGCTGCGCTGGTAGAGCAGACCCGACAGCTTCCCGTCCGCAACATAGAATTGATAGGTTTTGTGACAGGGCGGCAGCGCCATCGCGCCCAGTTCGGCGACGTTCCACCCCTCGACGATATGCCGCCGGGAACCGGGATTGTTTGTCAGGCTGTCGATCAGCTCGGCGATCTGATCGTGCCCCCGTTCGCGGCGCCGATAAAGCCCTTCGCCCGCCGCTTCGTAGATCGGCCAGTCGGTCCATTGCTTGCCGTATACCGGTCCAAGATCGCCCCATCGCTCTGCGAACTGGGCATCCTCCACGATCCGCGCCTCGAACGTCTCCTGCGCGATATCCTCACCGGTCTCGCGGCGATAGCGGTCGAGCGGCCAGTCGGTCCAGATCCGCACCTTTTGCTCGAGCAGCGGCCGGATATTGGTGCCACCTGCCAAGAACCACAGAAACTCGCGTGCCGCGGTCTTCCAGTAGACGCGCTTGGTGGTGAGCAAGGGCACCGCATCATCCTTCAGCGAAAACCGCATGGCCGCCCCGAACACCGCGCGCGTACCGACACCGGTGCGGTCTCTGCGCTCATCGCCCTCGCTCCAGATGCGCCGCATCAGGTCCAGATATTGTGTCTCGTAATGCTCGCTCATCAGCGGGATGCTAGGCAGTTTCGGCCCCCGGCTCAAGCGGCCAGGCGCGATCACCGCAAACCCCACGCTTTATGGTTGAAAGCCCCGAAACAGCCCCCTATAGGGCACGCCTGCCTCGCGCCGGAGCCAAGTCTCCGGCTCGGTCGGGGAGTAGCTCAGCCTGGTAGAGCACTGTCTTCGGGAGGCAGGGGCCGGAGGTTCGAATCCTCTCTCCCCGACCATCCTAATGGTTTTTGCAAGATAAACCGCAAAGCTCCGTTATGTTCCTCAAGCAATGGCAGTTCACCAGGAAACATTCGCCATCGCTATTGGTCAGCATCTTAGCCTCGCTCGCCTCGCAATCAGAATGCCAGCGAGGCTCTTTCCGTTCACGTTTTCGCGATTGACGCTTCCGACCGAGCAGCGAACAATATCCAGATCGACACCGCGAGCAGGACGACATCCTTTAACAGAAATTGTCCCGGAAAAGCGGAAATTGCCAGCGGATTGTCGAAGCCGGGCTGTACCACGCCCGGGGTGGTGAACATGAACGTGATGGTGATGAGAAAACAGATCGTCGCCATCGCCCCGCCAATCGAGGCGATTCTGGCGTTGAACGGGCGCGCGGCGAGCAGCAGGCCGGTCAAAATCTCGTATACCCCGAGCATCCGCGCCGTACCGGGAATACCGAACAGGCCGTGCCACCAACCGACGAGCGGGCTGTTCATGACGAGCGGCGCGATCCCGGCGGCCTCATATTGGGTGAATTTCAGGAATCCGAACCACAAGAAGATGAGCGCAAGCGCATAGGTAACCAGCAATGCGCCCGCCGATGGGGTGGTATAACGGTCGTAGAACCGTTCGTCGCGGACCGTGGTTTCTGTTCTGGCCATGATACGGCTCCTTTCCTACAGGCGTGGCTGGATCGGCATCGGCGGGACGAGCACCGCGTCGATGACATAGATCAGACCGTTATCGACTTTCATCGGCCCCTTGATCACATGGGCGCCGTTGACGGTCAGTTGCCCGCCCTCCCGTTTGATCACCAGCGGCATGCCGTTCATGGCGGGAACGGCGACGGCGGGCGCCTTCGTCAGACCTTTGTCGATATCCTTCGTGGTCACCAATCCGGCGACGGCGTGGTTGCCCACGGTGATCTTGAGCTTGGTGCGGTTGGCCGGCTTCATCAGATCGTCGAGCATCCCCTTCGGCACCTTGGCGAAGGCGGCGTCGTTGGGCGCGAACACGGTGATCGGACCGGGCGTTTCAAGCCAAGGAGCCGCGCGTGCGGCCTTGCCGGCCTTGAGCAACATGGTGAAGTGGCCATCGGCTTTCGCGGTTTGCACTATATTGCCGGCATAGACGGCAGCCGGCAATGCGGCCGCGACGGCCAACGCCAACAAGCCGGCACGCAAGGAAATCGGTTTCAACAGCTGTCTCCCGTTTGGTTTTCGTTCCGCAACAACGGAGACATCCTATAAACGAGCCGCAAAAGAACCCTATATTGCGAATTGTCATTCAATTCGCGCAGAATTCATCAACACACAGCAGGATTCTGCTACATCATGGTGTTCCCGCATGGACCCAACCAGCGTTTCGAGCCGTTCAGCTTTCCATAGATGGCCAAGTTTAGTGGGCATTTCTTTTCAGCCTCGATCCGGAGATCATTATGGCAAAGCTAAACAATCATATTGCGGTGGTGACCGGGGCAAGTTCGGGCATCGGAAAAGCGATCGCCGAACTGTTTGCCAGGAAAGGGGCTGCAGTGGTGGTGGTTCATCACGATCATCCCGAGGATGCCGATGCGATCGTGGAAGCAATCATCAAAACCGGCGGGCGCGCAATCGCGGTCGCCGCGGACGTGCGCTGCGAAGACCAGGTCGACGGTGTGTTCGAGAAAACGCAGGCCAAGTTCGGTACGCCGACGATCCTGGTCAACGCCGCCGGCGTCGATGCTGCGGGCATCGCCGTCGCCGATATGGAGCGCGATCATTTCGAGATGGTGTTGCAGACCAATCTGGTCGGACCGTTCCTGTTCTGCCGCGCTTTCGTGCGCGGTGCGAAGGCCTCCAAATCGCGCGGCAAGATCATCAACATCTCGTCGGTGCATGAGGACATTCCGCGCGCGGGGGCGGCAGACTATTGCGCCTCGAAGGGCGGGCTCAGAAATCTGACCCGCTGCCTCGCGCTCGAACTCGCCGAGCACGGAATTACGGTGAACAATCTCGCGCCGGGCATGATCCTGACGCCCATGAACCAGGATGCGATCGACGATCCAGGGGTGCGCGAGGAACAGGTTCGGAGCATCCCGATGAAACGCGCCGGCAGGCCCGAGGAGGTGGCCGAGCTCGCGCTCTACCTCGCGTCGGATGCTTCCGAATACGCCACCGGCGCCACCTTCACCCTGGACGGCGGGTTGCAGATCAATCTCGGGCAAGGCGCCTGATGGCGGGCTGGGAACTGGTCTCGGCCGAGCCGCTGACGATGCATCGGACCAATCGGCTGGCGAATATGTATGTGCTTAGCCCCTATGTCTGGCGTGACGGCGATGCGTTTCATATATTTGTTCGAGCGGTCCCGCGGCGCGACGACGAGCCGCGCCTGAAAATGGCGGAAATCTGGCACGGCGTGTCCACGGACGGACATCATTTCGACATGGACGTGGCGCCGACGATCTTCCCCGGTCCGGATCTCGTCGATCTCGACGGGTGCGAGGACCCGACCGTGCATGTCGAAGGCGGGACGGTACGCGTGTGGTACACCGGCTACAACCAACAGCAGCAGACCGGACGGCTGCTGCTAGCGCGGGGCCCCGATTGCAGCCGTATCGCCAAGGCGGGCCTGGCGATCGATTCGACGCCCGATTTCACCAATCCCAAGGAAGCTGCGATTGCCGCGATCAGCGACTGCCGGTGGCGGATGTATTTCGAATATGTGCACAAGGATGCCTCGTTGATCGGCCAGGCGGAAACCGACGACCTCGACGGGATATGGCGCGACATCGCCGCTTCGCCGATCGTTCCCAGGGCCGATAGCTGGGACTGCTGGCATCTCAGCCCGGGTCCGATCGTCGGGGAGGGCAAGCGGCGACCGACGATGTTCTACAATGGCGCGACGCGCGACGCGAAATGGCGAATCGGCTGGGCGACGTTCGACCGGCATCTGACCCAATTGACCGACCGTTGCGAGGAACCGCTGATCGCGCCCGACAAGCCGCTGACCGGCGGTGCGACCGATATCGCCTTCGTCGCCTCGGCGATCGAGCATGACGACGCGGTGCTGCTCTATTATTCGCAGTCGGACCGGGATCTGCGGGTGGCGACCGTGAGGCGGACCAAATGAGCACCGCGCATGTTCCCTGCTATTTCGCCGCGCCCAATGCGTCGAGGACACGCCCGGCGCCGCATCTCAATAGCGATCGCGGTAGCGGCTTGGCGTCGAACCGGTGTGCTGGCGAAAGACCCGTGAAAACTGACTGAGACTGGTAAAGCCGCAGCGCAGCGCAATATCGCTTATCGCCAATCCGCTCGTGGCGAGCAAAGGCTTGGCGGCGGCGATTCTGCGCTCCACCAAATAGGCGTAGGGCGGACGTCCCGTGGATTGCCGGAACGCCCGGCTGAAATGATACGGGCTGACGCCGCTCGCCGCGGCGATTTCGGCGACCCCGATCGCAGCGGCTAAATTGCCTTCGATGAAGTCGATCGCGCGGCGGAGCCGAAACGGCGCCAACGCGTGTCGCGCGCGCCCAATCGCCGTGCCCACATCGGAATGAAGACCGACGATGCGAGACAATAGCAGATGCATGATTTCGCCCAGATAGACGCAATCGCTATCGGCGTGATCGAACTCGTCGATCAATGTCAGAGACAGCGAGATCACCAGCGGATCGGTTTTTCCCAGCGTTTCGCACAAACTGATCCGCGCGGGATCGCGATCGAACGTTTCGCCGATCACGCGATCGAGCGATGTCGGCTTGATGTAAATATGCGCGAAATCGATCGGCCCATGGGTCACCCACCGGAACGATGCCCCCGCCGGCACCACGCTATAGGCACCGCTGCCGATGTCGCACGAGAGCGACTGGCCTTCGCCTTTTCGGAATAGGCGCTTCGGGCCACCCAGATGAATCGAGATGAAATGGTGGTCGAGAGCAGCTTGATCGATCTCGGGATCGATCGCCTGCCACCGGCGGACCAGCCCGGGCACGCCGGCTTCGATCGTCCGATCGAATACCGGCGCTCCCGAAAGCGTCTCGCCCCAGGATTGGGGGGACAAAATCGACGGCGTGGCGGCTTGTATCATCTCGCTCCGATCATCGGCATGAAACCGTTTCGCAGGAAATCTCTACTCCGTTACAAGCTGTGACGTTTCGGACCCTCTTCGACCGTGCCCGTCTCGTCCAAACAATGCCTGATGCGGCCTGTCCGACGACAAGGCAATAGTCCTGTCCCCGATCTTGAAATCATCTCACCAGATGCGGCCGCGCTATCCCGTGTTGGCCGACTTCGAGGCGAAGCAGGGCTCCCGCGAGCGGTTCACCTGCGCGTTCCGCGTCGCTCATCCCGTCCGATGCGCTGGTGACGTAGAGTGTGGCGAGGTTCTCGCCGGCAAACGCCGGCATGGTCGGCTGGCTGACCGGGAGATCGATATCGCGATCGATCGTCCCGTCGGCATAAAAGCGTCGCAGCTTGCCGCCGCCGTGCAGCGCCGACCAATAACCCCCCTCGCTGTCGACCGCCGCACCGTCCGGAATCCCGAGATGCTCGGGCACCGTTGCGAACAGGCGTCGATTGGAGATTGTGCCGCCATCGCAATCATAATCGAAGGCGATGATCTCGCGCCGGTTGCTGTGCGACAGGAAAAAGGTCGCGTCGTCCGCGCTCCACGCCATGCCGTTGTGCAGTTCGGCCGCGTCAGGTTCATCGCGCAGTCCGCCGTCCAGCGTGAAGCTATGGAGCTTGCCCGGGCGCTTGTCCGGGGTTCCTTTCAAGGGATCGAACATCACGCCGATCCAGAAACGGCCCTTAGCGTCGCATCCGCCCTCGTTGAAACGGAACAGCGCGGGATCGAACGGAGCGGCAGCGAGCAAATGCAGCGCGCCGCTGTCGAGATCGAGCCGGTATATCCCTTCGCGCAGCGCGACGACGGCGCCGCCATCTTCGGTCAACGCGAACCCGCCGATGTCGCTGGTCATATGCCAACTTTGGGTCGCGCCGTCCGTGGGTTGATATCGATGCAACGCGGGTGCTTTGACGTCAATCCAGTAGAGCGCAGACTGTGACGCCACCCAAGTGGGGGATTCGCCAATTGTCGCACGAGCATTCAGCGCGGGTTCGATCATGTTCGATGGTTCCTCTCGATCAAAAAAACCGACGCGTGCCGGGGCCGTTCCGAGGGCTCGCGCATTATTGGTCTGAAAAGAAGGCGATTACGTCCTTTGCAAACCCAGTCGGATGGAAGTCCGGAGGCATAGCTCCGCCTCTCTTTGTTCGTCATGCCAGCGAAAGCTGGCATCTCAGGCGTCATGGCAATCCGGCCCGAGACCCCAGCTTTCGCTGGGGTGACGAGCGAAGGGAATGGGTTTGCAAGGTACATAATCGCCAAAAGGAACGCCGCCATGTCATCCCTGCCCTTCACCTTCGGCATCAGCGAGTTCACCACCATGCCCTGGTCGTTCGATCAGGACGTGGCGCGCTATGCCGGGCTCGGCGTCGACTCGATTGAAGTCGTCGAGGCCAAGCTCGATGACGATCGCTTCGCCGATCAGATGCGCTCGATCGCCGATGCCGGGCTGACGATCAGCGGCATTCAGCCCAGGATACGCACCTTTTTCGGCAGCCGGATGATGCCCGATCCAAAGGGCGTCGAGGAGCGAACCACCTGTCTGCGCCGGTCGATCGAGCGGCTGGCGGCATTTGCCCCCGGCGTGCCGTTCATCACCAATACCGGCGCACACCCGCAGGGCGACATGGCCGAGGCAATGGAAGTCGTCGCCGAAAAGCTCGGCGAACTCGGTCGCATCGCAGCAGATCATGGCGTGACGATAGCCCTGGAGCCGCTCAATCCCACCTCGGCAAATATCGAAAGCGCGATCTGGACGATCGATCAGGCGCTCGATGTGATTGCGGCGAGCGGTAGCGATGATGTGGGGCTATGCCTCGATTACTGGAATATCTGGCAGAACGACGATGTCGAGGCGGCGATCGCGCGCGCGGGCGATCGCATCTTCACGGTGCAGGCGAGCGACTGGCGCACGCCGCGCTCGTTCGCCGATCGCATCGTGCCGGGCGACGGCGTCATCCCCCTCGCCGCGCTGATCGAAGCGACGCGGGCGACGGGGTATGACAGGCCGTGGGTGGTCGAGATATTTTCCAACGAGGTTACCGATTCGCTCTACGACGACGATCTAGAAACGGTCGTGCGGCGCTGTCGTGAGGGCATGGCGGACGCTTGGGAGCGGCATGACTTGAACGGCTGACAGTGGTTATTAGCCCAATTCAGCCATTTTTCTCATCTGATTTCGAGACAATCCCGTTTGCCTTGTACCATGTTTCCGGATCGCGTTTGAGGCCGTCCACGATCTCCGGCAGCGTGGCCGTAAGATGGTGGCTCGGAGACCAGCAGAGCAGCGTTTTCGCACGCCGGATATCCAGCGCGTAATGATCGCTGCCCTGCCACGCCATGAAAGGCCGGATGAACGGTTCCTTCCCGCCCCCGATCGTCTTTGGAAGATGCGGTAGAACTTTCTCTTCGACCCAAGCGCCGGTCGCCGCCGCGATCTGCGGAATGCGGATGGTTGCCCATTGCTCGCCGTGAACGAGTTCGCCGAGCCGATCCTGCAGCGCGGCATAGCCGATCGGATCGGGTTCGCCGACCAGGATCACCGTCTCTTCAGGAAGGTCGGCACGCCGGTCGACCGCGCGGCGAAACGCGTCGGCCATGTCGGCGTGATGAACCATAGACTGGCCGGTGTCCCGGTTGCCCGGATAGACATGACTTTCCAGATCGCGCTCGTAAATCCGCGCGATCTGGTGGGCCAGCGTCGGCACGACCGTCTTCTCGCTGTAAAGCCCGGCAAGGTGAAACAGAACGAACGGCGTCACGCCGTGCTCGGCACGAATGACATCTTCGGCATCCAACTTGGATTGGGGATAGATCCATTGCGGATCGAGGCGACGTTCCTCGTCGAGATGTTCGCCGGGGCTGACCGCGGCGTGAACCAGCATCGTGCCCGCATAAGCGATCTGCCCGACGCGGAATGGTTTTAATGCTTCCATCAGTCGGCGCGTGCCGGCCACGTTGAGTGTGTGATAGAGCGGGTCGTCCTCGCCAGTGAAATCGAAATAGCCGGCAAGGTGGATGACGCTCGCGATCGCGCCGCCATAACGGTCGCGAAAGGTTTCGAAAGCATAGGCGACCGAAGCGTCTTCGGTCAGGTCGATCGGAACGATCGGCACGGATGCGGACTTGCCCGCCTGATCCATCCCGACGATCGTATAACCATCGCCCAGCGCGCCGACGATCGCTTCGCCGACCTCGCCCGAAACGCCGGTAATCAATATTACGGGTTTGCTGTCGTCGGTCACTTCGTTTTGCCCTTGATGCGGGTGAGGGAGCGTCTTGCTCGATCCATCGTTCAGCGAAGTAACGAGGCGACGGTTCCACTCCCGGGGCAGCGCGGCAACGAAGGAGCGATGCGATGGTAGATCTCAATCTCAATGGGCGCATCGCACTGGTCACTGGCGGCGAATCGGGCATCGGCGCGGCGTGTGTCGCTATGCTGGCGGCAGCCGGGGCGGATGTCGGGGTGGTCTATTACAAGGACGCCGAAAAGGGCGAGGCAAGTGCCGCCGTCGCCGCCGGACTGGGCCACAAGGCGGTGGCCGTCCAGGCCGATATAAGCGAGGAAAAGGATGTCGAAAACGCCTTTGACAAAATCGAAAAGGCGATCGGCATTCCCGACATCCTGGTGAATTCCGCCGGCAAGAACATGTCCGGCGTCGAGGTATCGGACATGTCGAGCGAACAATGGCGGGATCTGCTGGCGACGGATCTGACCGGCAGCTTCTTTACGTCGCGCCGCTTCGTTCGCAATCTCAAGGGGTCCGGGCGGCGGGGAGCGATCATCAACATCACCTCGATCCATTCCAGCGTGATGCGCGCCGGAGGTGCCGATTACGATGCCGCCAAGGGCGGGCAGACCAATCTGACCAAGACCTTGGCGCTGGAAGTCGCCGAACTCGGCATTACCGTCAATGCGATCGCGCCCGGCATGATTCTGACGCCGATGAACGACAAGGCGCTGCACGATGCTTCCTATGCCGACAAACTCGCGCAGAGCATCCCGCTCAGACGCCCGGGCAAGCCCGAGGACGTCGCCGGCGTGGCGCTGTTCCTCGCCTCGCCCGCCGGCAACTATATCACCGGATCGACGGTGACGATCGATGGCGGGCTCTCGCTCCAGCTTGGCCAGGGCGCATGAGTTTCGGCTTCGAGGTCGAACGGATCGACGCCGTTATCGTCGACGGACCGGAGGAGCTGATCACGAAAAACATCATGAGCCCTTTCATGTGGCGTGCCGACCGCCACGATGCCGGTCTGATGGCTCTGATCCGCGCAGTGCCGCGCCATCGCGCCAAGGATGAGGAAAGCGGCCGCATCTGGTATGGGCGGAGCGCCAGCGATGGGCTGGTGTTCCGGATGGATGGCACCCCAGTTCTGGTGCCCGGCCCGCACGGCAAGGATTCGAACGGCTGCGAGGATCCTACAGTGGTCCCGGCCGACGAGGGATATGTCGTTTTCTATACCGGAGTCGATCACAGCCGCACCGGACATCTGCTTTACGCGACCGGAAAGGACATGCGCAGTCTGGAAAAACGCGGCGTCGCGCTGCCCAACGGTAAAAGCGAGAATGATAGTAAGGAAGCGACGGTGCTGCGCCGCAGCGACTCCTGGCGGTTGCTCTATGAATATTCGCATGCCGGTCATTCGCTGATCAGCCTGGTCGACGGCGCCCACCCTGACGGGCCTTGGAACGAACAGCCCGACCCATTTTCGCCGCGCCCGGAGAAATGGGACAGCTGGCATCTTTCGACGGGTCCGTTGCTACTCACCGACCCCGATCGACCAGTGATGTTTTACAACGGTGCCAACGAGGACGCGGATTGGGGGATCGGTTGGGTTGCGCTGTCGCCCGATCTACGGACCGTCATGGCGCGCTGCGATGGACCGCTGATTTCGCCGCCGACCGATGCAACCGGCCCGCGCGACATTGCCTTTGCGGCTTCGGTGGTCGAGACCGACGGTACGATCTGGCTCTATTATTCGCGCAACGACCGCGAGTTGAAGCGGGCCACGATCCGGCAGACCGGATAATATCGCCTCATAATTCCCCTGCCGCCGCCAGCGCGCCAATCCGGTCTGCCGTGCGCATCGCGATCGCTTGGATGGTGAGCGACGGGTTGACGCCGCCGACGGTCGGGAAGACGGAGCCGTCGCAGACCCAGAGGTTGGGAATGTCCCAGCTCCGGCAATCGGCATCGACGACGCTGTGCCTCCGGTCGTCGCCCATGCGGATCGTACCGCCGAGGTGGCAGGTATCGTCTTCCTGAGTGAACATGTCCGTGGCACCGATCGCCTCGATCGACGCGCCCATCTGCGCGAGCGAATGCTTGACCAGCGCCTTGTCATTATCGCCCCAGCCATATGTGATCCGCGCGACCCGGAGCCCATATTGATCGAGATCGTCGGCCAACGTCACGCGATTCGCTTCGTCGGGCAGCATTTCGCCGACCATCTTTACCCCTATCATGTGATTGTAATGGCGCATTTCCTCGCGCAGCGCGGTGCCCCAAAGTCCCTTGGCTCCCGTCAGTACCGACGCCCATTCGCCCGGCAACGGACCCTGCCCCATCCAGCAATAGCCACCATGGAAATCCTTGTTATCGTCGTAATTCCAGTGCTCGGTGATGGCGAGGCTGGGTGGTCCCTTATACCATCGCACCGGCTCATCCATGCGGCCCCAGACCGCGGCGTTGGTCTGGGTCATCAGATTTTTGCCGACCAGGCCCGAACTGTTGGCGAGCCCATCGGGGTAGCGCGCATTAGCCGAATTGAGCAGCAGACGAGGCGTCTCGACCGCATAGCCGGCGACGATCACGTTGCGCGCGCGCTGGAAATGCCACTTGCCGTCACGATGAAAATGCACGCCGATTGCCAGGCCGGAGGGACCGGTTTCGATTCTGCCGACCATCGCCAGATCGCGGATCTCGGCTCCAGCCGCCACGGCGCGCGGGATCCATACCGTCAGCGCCGAGCGCTTGGCATTGGTGGTGCAACCGAACCGGCAGAAACCGCGATAGGCACAGGGCGGAGACTTTCCTTCCGGTCCGGCATGCGGCGCGCTGAGCGTCGCCAGGGGCGTCTCGGTCCAGTCGATACCGATCGCTTCGCAGCCTTTGGCGAGCAGTTTGCCAGCCGTGTTCAGTTCGTGCGCGCGATAAGGATAGCGCCGTCGCTTCGGCCCCCAAGGATAGGTCAGCGGACCGGATATGTTGATCTGCTTTTCGGCGAGATCGTAATAATGCCACATCTCCTGCCATGAAATCGGCCAGTCGGCGCCATAACCCAGCAAGCTGCGCGACTTGAACCATTCGGGGCGGAAGCGCAGCGCCACCATCGCATAGTGGACGGTCGATCCGCCCACCGCCTTGCCCGAATTGTTGCCGCCCATCTTGATCGGGTTCGCTCCGTCGACGATGCGCTTGTCGGTCCAGTAGAGCTGGTTCTGCGCAGTTTCGTCGGAGGCGAAATCCTCCATCGGGCGGAAATAGCCCCCGGCGTCGAAGGCGACGACCGAGAAGCCTTGTTCGGCGAGCAGCGCGGCCAACGTTCCCCCGCCCGCGCCGGTGCCGACGATGACGAAATCGACCATGTCGGCCTCGCGATATTCGCGCATCGGCACCCAGGCGCCCTTGCGAAAGATATCGGGCGCGCGGCCACGGGTGGCACGCGGCGCGGCGCGCGGATCAGACGACATGCCGGTTCTTGCGCTCCGCTTGCGCTTCCTTGCTCGGTTCGGCCTCTGCGGCTTCCCACGGATCGGGCCGGTCGCCATCGAGCCGGACATAGCCGCGCGGGGAAGCGGGACCACCGAAACCGATCTCGTTCCACGCCTTGGGCAAGCTGTAATAAAGCGACGGAATATCGGCGAGAATGCGCCGGTTGAAAAAGGTCTGCGCGCCGAACGGCCAGTGCGCGCCGCCGACCTCGCCGGCTTGCATCGCGCTGAGCAGATCGTCCTGCTCCGCATCGGGCAGCCCGGCAAAGCCGCGCCCGAACCGCGCCATCGCCTCGGCATCGATCGCCGCGAAACCTCGTCGCCACGCCTCGCGCATGTAGGGCATGTCGTCCTCGCGGAAGCCATCGCCGTGATCGGCAAGCAGCTTGGCGTCGAGCAATGCGACCAGCGATACCGCATCGCCTTCGCCCGTCTGCGGCAGGATGCGCCGGCATAGCGCATCGGCGATCGCCCATTCCCCGGCGGTGAGGAAGCGGGGCACATCGGGCGTCGCCAGCCGCTCGTCGATCGCCCGGCGGGTGCGTGCATCCCATGACGGCGTGCCCCGCTTGGCCAGTACATCATAACCCGGATAACGCGGCGCCTCAATCACGCGCGTGCTCCTTGAGCAGCGCCAGCGCCGCGATTCCGGCCAGCGCTAGCCCGGTGAACGATGGCGGCGCCGGCAGCGGCGGTCCGGCAAAGGCATTCTGCCGCCAGTTGCGCCATCCACCGCTCGCGCGCGACACGCCGTAAGCATGAAGCACGACCCCGGCGACGCCCATCGCCGCGGTCGCCGCCATCCAGTAGTGCGAAACCTTGCGCTCCTTGCCGGCATCGCCCACCGTCGCCACCCCCAGCAGTGCCGCCGCGACCGGCGGCATCGTCACCGGCAACAGCATCGCCGGATTGTGGAACGCGCCGCGAAGGTGGAGCAGCCCCGCCTCCATGGTCGTGCCGAGCAGCGACAACGCCGTCGTCGCCGCCGTTACCCGCCCAGCGGGCAGGCCGAAAATCTGCGGTTCGCCTGCAGGGGCATTGTCGCGCACCCGCTCGGCCATGAACCCCATCAGACCTGCCAGCGACATCGCCGCCGGCGCGCCGAGCGGCGCGGAATAGAAGATGTTCTGCCAGTCGAACCCGCCGACCTTCTTGGTCACATTGTAGAGGTGGAAGCCGGTGCCGATAACGCCGATCAGCCCCGCCGCCGCATAGATAATATCGCGTGCCCGATGCGCGCCGTGGCGCTTGTCCGATAGGCCGTGGACGCTCACCGCGATCGACAACGAAGAGGTAATGAGCGGAGTCCACATCGCCTTGTTGTGAAAATTGCCACGATAATGCTCCATCGCGCTGTCGATCAGCACCGATGTCGCGATCGTACCCGCCGCGCGGTTGAGCCGGCGCGCGGCGGCGATTGTCGACGTCGGCGAATCCGCCATCATCGATATAGAAGACGCCAGTCGCTCGATCAGGGGCGCTTCAGGTGCAAGCTGGCTCGACAAAACGCTGTTGCGTTGTGCGCGTACCGCCACCGGCTCAATCCTTGCCCGGCAGCACGCCCGCCAGCAGCTGCCTGGCGCTGTTCTTGATAACGCTGGCGAGTTCGGGCTCGTCCTTCATCATCGTCATGAAATGCTTCGCGTCCTTCAGCGTGATGTGCGGCGGCAACGGCGGCACATTGGGATCGGCCCTCATGTTCATGATAACCGGCACGTCGCTGGCGAGTGCCTCGTCCCACGCCGCGCCGACCTGATCGGGATCGTCGCAATAAATACCCTTGAAACCGAGCAGTTCGGCATATTGATGGTAAGGAAAATCGGGAATCGACTGCGTCAACGGCGTCTTGCCTTCGCCAAGCTGGACGCGCTCCTCCCACGTCACCTGGTTCAAATCCTGGTTATTGAGCACCATCAGAATGAAGCGTGGATCGGCCCAGTCTTTCCAGTATTTGCTCGCGGTGATCATCACGTTAAGACCGTTCATCTGCATCGCGCCATCGCCGATGAAGCCGATCACCGGGCGATCGGAATAGGCCATCTTGGCGGCCAGTGCGTACGGCGTCGCCGCACCGAGAGATGCGAGCCCGCCCGAAAGCGATCCCATCATTCCACGGCGAATGCGGATATCGCGCGCATACCAGTTGGCGACCGATCCCGAATCCCCCGTCATGATGACGTTATCGGGCAGGCGCGGCGAAAGTTCGTGGAAGATGCGCTGCGGATTGACCGGATCGGCAGGCTCCATCGCGCGGTCCTCGAGCGTCTCCCACCAATCGGAAACTTCCTTCTCGATTTTCTGGCGCCATTTGCTGTTGCCGTTCTGATCGAGCAGCGGCAGCAGCGCCGCGAGGGTCGCCTTGCTGTCGCCGACCAAGGAATACTCCATGGGATAACGCAGCGAAACTCGCGCGCCGTCGATATCGATCTGCACCCCGCGCGCGTTGCCAGGCTTTGGCAGGAACTCGCTATAGGGAAACGCCGATCCCACCATCAGGAAGGTGTCGCATTGCTTCATCAGGTCCCAGCTCGGTTTGGTCCCGAGCAGACCAAGCGAGCCGGTGACGAACGGCAGTTCGTCGGGCAGGGCGGCCTTACCGAGCAGCGCCTTGGCCACGCCTGCGTTCAGGCGATTGGCCACCGCGATCACCTCGTCGGTTGCGTGGAGCGCGCCGGCGCCTACCAGCATAGCGACCTTGTCGCCCGCGTTGAGGATACCCGCCGCCTTTTTCAGATCGTCCGGATCGGGCAGCGTAGCCACGCCGGGATAGCCGGTGCCGGTGTGGGTGGCTCCGTGCGCCATTGGGGGATGTTCGTAAGCCACTTCCTGCAGGTCATTGGGAATGATCACGCAGGTCACGGTGCGCTTGTTCTGCGCGATACGGACCGCGCGGTCGATACAGGTGCGCACCTGTTCGGGGACCACGGCGGTTATCACATATTCGCACACGTCGGCGAAGAGAGTCTGCAGATCGACTTCCTGCTGATAGCTTGCGCCAAGGGCGCTGCGCGCTTGCTGGCCGACGATCGCGACCACGGGCACATGGTCCATCTTCGCGTCGTACAGTCCCGTCAGCAGATGGATCGCGCCGGGGCCGGAGGTTGCGTAACAAAGCCCCGGCTGACCCGTGAACTTGGCGTGCGCCGATGCCATGAACGCGGCCATCTCCTCGTGCCGGACCTGGACATAGTCCATGAAGCCTTTTGCTTTCTCGAGCGCCACATCGAGCCCGCCGACTCCGTCTCCAGGATATCCATAGACTCGAGAGAGTTCCCATTCGTTCAGACGTTTCCAGACAAACTCGGCGACGTTCTGCGACATGGGAAGTCCTTAAAGTTGGCTCCGAACAGAAGACCCCCGGTCCGACAATTTCCTCCCGTTCGGGCACTTCAAAGAAACTATCGGCATCGGTCAGGGTTGGTGTGTGCAAACATAATGCATCGTTCAGCGAGATGTTTCCGGAGGACCGCGATTTGCCCCAGCATTACGACCTGATCGTCATTGGCAGCGGTCCCGGCGGGGCCTCGCTGGCGCACCGGCTCGCGCCGACCGGCAAGCGCATCCTGATTCTGGAGCGCGGCGATTATCTGCCGCGCGAAGAAGACAATTGGAGCGCCAAGGCGGTCTTTGTCGATGGCAAATACCAAGCCGACGAAAGCTGGACCGACAAGGATGGCGGTACCGTAAAACCTCAACTGCATTACTATGTCGGCGGCAACTCGAAAGTATATGGCGCGGCGCTGTTCCGCCTGCGCGAGCGCGATTTCGAGGAGGTGGTCCATGCGGGCGGGCTGTCTCCCGCCTGGCCGGTTAAATATGACGTATTCGCACCCTATTACGATGATGCCGAGAAGCTGTTTCACGTCCACGGCAGCCGCGGCGAGGACCCCACCGAGCCGCCCTCGTCCACGCCCTATCCGTTCGCCGCGGTCAAGCACGAGCCCAAGGTCGCCGAGCTGTCGGAAAAGCTCGCCGCAATTGGCCTCAAACCATTTCACCTGCCCCTCGGTATCAAGCTGGATCAGACGATCGACGGCTTCGCCACCCCGACGAGCACCTGCATACGCTGCTCCGCGTTCGATGGCTTTCCCTGCCTCTTGAACGGCAAGGCCGACGCGCAGGTGATGTGTATCGATCCGATGCTGGCGGCCCACGATAACGTCACCCTACTGACGGGCGCCTATGTCTCGAAACTCGGTACCGACGAGACGGGGCGCCGCGTCGATGCGGTGCATGTCGAGCGGAACGGGCAACAGGAAATCTACACCGCCGATACCGTCGTCGCCGCGTGCGGCGCGCTGTCCTCGGCATTGCTATTGCTGCGTTCGGCCAACGAGCGGCATCCGAACGGCCTCGCCAATGGTTCGGATCAGGTCGGCCGCAATTACATGCGTCACGAAATGTCGGTCGTCATGGCGGTCATGAAGCATGTCAACGAGACGGTGTTTCAAAAGACGCTAGCCTTGAGTGATTTTTATTTCGGAAGCGACGATTGGGCCGGTGCTGAGGGACCTTGGCCGCTGGGCCTCATCCAGATGTGCGCGACCAGCCACACCGACCAGATCAAGGGTGAGGAACTCCCCGGCTGGCTCGAATGGCTCCCCGACATGCCGTTCGAACAACTGGCGCGGCATTCGATGGATTTCTGGCTCCAGGCGGAAGACCTGCCGCATCTCGACAACCGCATCTATTACAGGGAAGGCGAGGTTCATTTAGATCTGACCGAAACGAACCCGGAGGCACTGGCACGGCTGAAAGACAAACTGAAAGAGATGCTGTCGCAGGTCGGCTGGCCCGCCGTTTTGCTCGAACGCTCGCTCTATCTCGGCAAGGATATTCCGCTCGCCGGCACCGCGCATCAGGCGGGCACCTGCCGCTTCGGCACCGATCCGGCGACCTCGGTGCTCAATCTCGATTGCCGCGCGCACGAAGTCGACAATCTCTACGTCACCGACGCCAGCTTCTTTCCCTCGATCGGCGCGGTCAACCCGACGCTGACGATCGTCGCCAACGCGCTGCGCGTCGCCGACATCATCAGGGACCGGCTGTGACCACCGCCGCGATCGCCGCGCTGATCGTGCGCTACGGGCTGGTGATGCTGTTCCTGCCGTTCAGCGCGCTCGACAAGATTTTCAATTTCCAAGGCGCGGTAACGCAGTGTGGCCAGATTTTCAGACCGCGCTCGCTCGCCGCGTTCGCCATCCTGGTCGGCCTTGCGATCGAGATTTTCTGTTCGCTCGGCGTCGTCACCGGCATCGCCGATCGCGCCGCGGCGCTGGTCATCGCCGGCTACTGCGTGGTCACCGCGCTCCTCTACAAGCGATTCTGGGCGCAGGGTGACTTCTGGTCCGATCCGGTCGGCAAGGGTCGCGGGCTGTTCTGGGATTTTCTCAAGAACCTGTCGCTGGGCGCGGGCTTTCTGCTGATCGTCGTCGGCACCGACGGCAGCGGTCTCGCTCCGTTTCTCACCCATCCCTTCGCATCCAGCCACCCTTATGGAGTTTTTTTATGAGCGATCAGTCCAGCGATAAAGCGGGCGCCAAACCGTCCACCCCTTATTGGCACCTCCATGTCGACGAAGATGGCGTCAGCCACCAGACGCAGTGCGCGCTGACCGATTACGAACAGAAAAGCGTCGGCCCCGCCGATCCGCAGTGGAACGACGAAATGGAGCGCGGCGAAGCGACCGTCGTGTTCACCGTCCAGCCGGTCGGCTGGATCGGCGACTGGCATGAAAATCCCGCGCCGCAATGGATCATCGTTCTGTCGGGCCGCTGGTTCATCGAGAGCATGGACGGCACCCGCGTCGAGCAGGGGCCGGGCGAATTCTCCTTCGGCGAGGATCAGGGTTGCACCGAAACCGAGGGCAGGAAGGGCCACCGTTCGGGCACGATCGGCGATGAACCCTGCCGGTTGATGACCGTGCAACTCCATGTCGATCCCATGCGCGAGCCGTGCCACATCGCATGATGTGGCCCGTGATCCGGGCTTTTCGCCTCGTGACTGCCGATCCCGATCGGCTGGTCGCTTTCTACCAGTCGATCGGCTTCGTTTCCGGCCAGACGATCGCGATCGCCGACGACGAGATGCAGGTGCTGGGTCTCCCCGGATCGGGCCGCCGTCACCCGCTGACGCTTGGCGACAGCAGGATCGAGCTCGACTGGTTCGATCCACCCGGCCTGCCCTATCCCGCCGACGCCAACGCCGCCGACCTGATCTTCCAGCATCTCGCGCTGGTAACGGACGATGCGGGAACGGCATGGCACCGCGCGACCGATGCGGGCGCGACGCCGATTAGCCGTGGCGGACCGATCCGGCTGCCGAAATCGGCGGGCGGCGTTACCGCGGGCAAGTTCCGCGATCCCGATGGCCATCCGCTCGAATTTCTGCAATTCCCCGCCGGCGCAAATCCGGCCTGGACCGGCAGCGGCATGATGGGGATCGACCATAGCGCGATTTCGGTCTCGGACATCGCCGCCAGCCGCCGCTTCTACGCCCGGCATGGACTGGCCGATGGCAGGACATCGTTCAATCGCGGCTCGGCGCAGGTCGCGCTGGACGGCCTTGAAGATGTGCAGGTCGATATCCTGCCGATGAATCCGCCGACGACGCCCCCGCACGTCGAATTGCTCGGCTATCATATTCCGACCGGCCGCCCGCACACTCCGCTCGCTGCCAACGACATCGCCGCGACGCGGATCGTCTGGCGCGCGGAAACCGACGCGCTGCTACGCGATCCGGACGGCCATCTGCACCAGCTCACGCGTAAAGATCGATCGCCAGCAGATACTGTGTCGCGGCGATAAACAGGCGCCGCCCGTTCGCGCCGCCGAACGCGCAATTGGAAACGACCGCCGGCGTCGGGATGAAACCAAGCTTGCGCTGATCCGCCGACCAGATGTGAATGCCGTCCGCAGCGCTGGTCCACAGCCAGCCGCGCCGATCCACCGCAAAGCCGTCGGGATAGCCGTGATCTGTGTGGCAGAAGAAGCGCCGGTTGGAAAGCACGCCGCCCTGCCCCACGTCGAAGGCGACGATCTCGTGCTTCGCCCCCGCTTCGTGGCCGGGCACCTCGCCGAGCGAAAGCGATGTGTCTGACACGTAGAGCGTCTTTCCTTCGGCATCGAATGCGAGACCATTGGGCTGCTCGAAGTCGGCCATGCACGTCAGATCGCCGCTCGAGGGATCGAAGCGATAGACGCTGCGGTGATCGAGCTCGGGCTTGGCCAGCGCGCCCTGATTGGGCATGATGATCCCGAAGATCGGATCGGTGAACCAGATCGTCCCGTCCGGCGCGACCGCGACGTCGTTGGGCGAGTTGATCCGCTTGCCCCGATAGTGCGTCACGATCGGTTCGGGCGCGGTATCGTAATCGCCGCCCCGGCTGATGCAGCGACGCCCGTGCTCGCAGTGGACAAGACCGCCATCCGCCTCGACCGCGTTGCCGTTCATGAACCAGGTGCCGTCGATGAGCACTTCCACATGACCATCCGGATACCAGCCGAGCAGTCGCCGGTTGGGCACGTCGGACCAGACCAGCCGGCCGTGCATTACCTGCCATACCGGGCCTTCGCCGTGCAGCGTCCCTTCGTACAGCTTCAGCAAGGGCGCATCCGGAGACAGAAGGTCTGCAAGGCGATCGTCATCGCACTGAACGCCGCGAAACCCGGCGATCTCGTCTGCTGCGCCGGCACGGCGCAGCAGACGGCCCGGTTCAAGATTTTGCCCTGCGAACATAAACTTTCCGGTCTCCGGCCTGATCTAATTTAACTGAAAGCGCCGGCGTTTTCGCCTGCAACTAACGAAATTGTCCAGCCGACGCGGGCGGCGCTTTATCCGGTGGAAATCGCCGCTGCATTTCGGCGAACCGGCCCGGCGATATATCCGGAAGCGCCTGAAGAAAGGCGACGAGATCCCATATCTGCTCCCTGGAGCGGGTTTCGCCCCAGGATGGCATGGCGGTCATCTTTACGCCCTCCTCCAGGATGTAGTCGAGCTGGGCCGGGGTCCACCGCTCGCCGCTGTCCAGAAGAAAGGGCGGGGTCGGCTCAAGCCCTTTGACCCACGCGGCACGAGATATTCCCGGACCACCGTGACACATCATGCAATCGGCTTGATATTGTCTGAACCCCGATACGACCTGCTCTTCGGTAAAGGAAGGCGGCGGCGAGATCGATCCAGCGCGCAGACGGACCGACTTCTTAAAAGTTTGGTGAATCGCCCAGCTGACCATCTTGTTGTGCGGCTGGGCCGCCGCGATGTCGTATAATCCGAACTCGACCACCGCGAGCGCGCCAATTCCCGCGAGCACACCCGCCGTTACGCCGCCCGCAATGAACGCCCACACTAGCCGCCGGTTATGCGCCCAAAATCCGGCTGCGCGTGCTTGCCGTCCCGCATCCATCCTCATTCCAGTCCGTGAAGATAAGCCGCGATGTCGCGCGCCTGCTGGTCGGTCAGCCCGGCCTCGGGCATCGCATTGCCCGGCGCGAGCCGCTGGGGATGCTGAATCCAGCGGACCAGATTTTCCCGGGTATTGGGCAGATAACCGGCAATGATCGTTCGCCTGGAAAAATGGATCAACGGCGGCCCGACCAGCCCGTTGGCGTGCATGATCCCGGGTATCTGATGGCAGGACCCGCAGCCCGAACGGCCGATCCAGATCGCCCCCGCTTCGGCGTCTCCGACCGTGCTCGAACGCTCCGGCTTGGGCGCGCTCGGTCCGCATCCCCCGAGCAATAGAACCGGACATGCCAGTATCCAGATCAGGCGGGCCGCGAGCCGTAATAGCGTTCTGCTCATCATAGGCTCCAACATAGCGGGATCAGGATGGGTTCCAGCACGTTGAACAGGATCGCGATCGCAAACGTCCCCGCCGTCAGCATCCCCGCCAGCGCGAGGAAGCGTGTGCGCCCCTCGCCGATCGTCAAATGCGAATGTTCGCTGTCCTTTTTCTCACCGCGCACCCGCCGCCAATGGCGCCGTGACATCAATCCCGACGCGATCGCGCAGATCAGGCAGGCGAGCTGCAGCAGGATCAGCAGCGCGGCCTCGCCGCTGAACCCGGGTTGCGAATTGCTTCCCGGCGTCAACGGGCATGCGTTGCTGCTGATGGCGAACCCGACCAGCATCTCGGCCGTCCAGGCGGCGGGCGGGATCGCGAGACCGGCCAACAGCCAGGCCGCCGACACCTTGTGGCGATGGGGTGACGGATGCTCGATCCGGTCCGCTTGCCCCGTCATGATGCGACCACATAGGGCACGATGAAAAAGGTCGAGAACACGAAAATCCAGACGACGTCGACGAAATGCCAGTAAACGCCGCTGATCGTCACGTGCATGTGGCGGCGCTCGGTAAAACAGCCGGCCAGCGACCAGCACAACACCGCGACCAGCACCGATATACCGACAATCACATGCAGCAGGTGAAACCCCGTAATCGTAAAATAGAAGGACCCGTAAGCGCGGCTCGAAAGGGAAAAGTCCTTGTCGCGCCAGTCGAGAAGTTCGAGCACGATAAAGGCCAGGCCCAGCAAGATCGTCGCCGCGAGACCGCTCAGGTGCTGGAAACGCCGGCCGCTTTTCATGCCCCGCTCGCTCCACCAGATCGTGGCGCTGGAGGCGAACAGAACGATCGTCCCCGGCAGGCCGTATTTCAGCGACGGGTGCAGGGTCGGCAGCCAGTCGGCGCTGTTCTGCGCAGCGGAATAGGCGTAGCTGAAGAGCAGATAGGCGAACAGCGATCCCTCGGTTGCGATCAGGCAGAGCATGCCGAACCAGGCCGTCGAATTGCGCCCGGAGGAGCCGACCGGCAGCGGGGCGTCGGTGATCAGCGCGTCATCCATCGGCCTTCTCCAGTCCGGCATGAACGCGGCGCGGCCAGAACCAACCGACCAGCGACAGGACGATCGCGGCCAGGCCGACCCCGACCAGCCACCACTGCCGCAGCAGCGCACCGCTGAACATCAGGGTCATCCCGATCGTGAGCGTGAACGGGGCAAGGCTGTCGCCCGGCATTTCTAGGATCAGATCCGGCTCGCCGTCGAGCGGCGATGTCGCAATCGTTTCCTTGCCCCGGTCTAGCAATAGCCCGCGCGTGATGCTGCTGCGTTCGTCGGACTCGTCCATCGCCTCTTCCCATAGCGGATGCCGGCTGACGACGAGCGGAATGACCTTGAAATTATAAACCGGCGGCGGCGACGACGTCGCCCATTCGAGCGTCCCAGCGCCCCAGGGATTGGCCCCGGCGGACTTGCCGCGCTTGAGCGATCGCACGACGTTGACGAGAAACAGCAGCACGCCGACCGCGAACATGGCCGAACCCACCGACACGACCAGATTCTGGCCCGACCATCCCATGCCCGCGGGATAGGTATAGACGCGCCGCGGCATGCCGAGCAGCCCCAGCGTGTGCATCGGGAAAAACCCGACATTGAAGCCGATGAACATCACCCAGAAATTCCACTTGCCGAGCCGTTCGCTCAGCAAGCGGCCGGTCATTTTCGGAAACCAGTAATAAACGGCGCCGACCACGGGAAACAGGTTGATGCCGATCAGCGTGTAATGGAGATGCGCGACGACGAAATAGGTGTCGGTCAGCTGCCAGTCGGATGCCGCCGCGGCCGTCGCCACGCCGGAGACGCCGCCGATCACGAACAGGACGATCATGCTGGCAAAGAACAGGAACGCCGTGGTGACGACCGGCCGGCCGGTCCAGATCGTCGCGGTCCAGCACATCACGGCGACGGCGCTGGGGATGGTGATGATCAGCGATGCACCGCTGAAAAAGGACAGCGACAGATTGGGCAGGCCGGTCGCGAACATGTGATGGACCCAGACCCCGAAGCCGAACGCCATCGTGCTGACGGTGGCGAGCACGACCAGCGTGTAGCCCACGAGCGGGCGCCTGCAAAAGGTCGGCAGACCATCGGACACCATGCCCATCGCCGGCAGGACGATCGCGTAGACCCAGGGGTGCGCGAACATCCAGAACAGATGCTGCCACAGCAGCGGCTGACCCTCGCCGGCATCGAAGAAATGCGTCCCGAACTGCCGGTCCATCCACAGCAGGAAGAAAGCCAGGCTGACGCTGGGCACGGCCATGATATTGGCGGCCGACGCCGTCAGCGTACCCCATAATAATACCGGCACGCGGTTGAGCGACATGCCGGGCGCCCGGGTCCGCAAAAAGGTGACGATGAAATTCGCCGCGCCCACCGTCGTCGATATGCCGAGCAGGATCATGCCCAGAGCGTAGACATCCATGTTGAGGCCCGGGCTATAATCCCTGAGCGCGTAGGGCACGTAGTTGAACCAGCCGTCGTCTGGCCCGTGACCGGTTACGAACCCGGCATAGATGAACAGTCCCGCCGCGAGATAGACCCAGTAGGACAGCGCGTTCAGCCTTGGAAACGCCATGTCGCGCGATCCCAGAAGGAGCGGCCAGAGATAGTTGCTGAAGCCTGTGAGAATGGGCGACGCATAGAGAAAGATCATGCTGATCCCGTGCATCGAGAACAGCACATTATATTGCTGCGGCGTCAGCACCGTCTCGCCGGGCGCGCCGAGCTGGACGCGCATGACCAGTGCCTCGAGCCCGCCGAGCAACAGAAAGGCGAATGCGGTGACGATGTAACGGAGGCCGATCTGCTTGTGATCGACGCTGCCCAGCCATCCCTTCCAGCCGGGCGCCGTCTCCCACATTTTCTTCAGCCGATCGCCGGGAAACTCCCCATCGATCTCGACGATGTCGAGCGTGCGGGCATCCTCCCATTCATCGCGCGTCGCCATGCTCATCGCCGCGCCTCCAGATAGGCGAGCACGGCCTGAAGCTCGGGGCCGCTCAGTTTGGTTGCCGGCATGAGGACACCGGGCTTCTGCGCCTCGGGATCCGAGATCCAGCCCGCGAGATTGTTCCGGTTGTTGGCAAGCGTGACGCCCGCGAGCGTCCGCCGGCTCATCAGATGAGTCAGATTGGGGCCGCGAACGCCGTGATCGCCGCCCCTATATCCCTTGGCCGCCGTGCCGTCGATGGCGTGACACGTGATGCAATGCCGAGCGAAGACCGCTTCGCCCTGGCCTGTCGCCGGTTCTGACCCTGCGCGCGTCGCCAGCCGTTCCTGATTGCGCCGCCATGCCGCGAATTTTTCGGGCGGATCGGCAAACACCAGAAAGCCCATATGCGCGTGCTGCATCCCGCAATATTCGGTGCACTGGCCGCGGTAGACGCCCGGGTGATCGGCCTGCAACCAAGTGACGTTCTCGCGGCCCGGAATGGTATCGGTCTTGCCCGCCAGCGCCGGCACCCAGAAGGAATGGATCACGTCGGCGCCCCTCAGTTTGACGAGCACGGGCCGGCCGACCGGAATGTGAATCTCGTTCGCCGTTTCGAACGCCCGGCCGCCCGTCGCGCTCGCGGGATAGTCGACCTGCCACCACCACTGCCTTCCCGTCACGGTGATGG
The DNA here is from genome assembly GCF_965218915.1 of Novosphingopyxis sp. Classification (GTDB taxonomy): domain Bacteria; phylum Pseudomonadota; class Alphaproteobacteria; order Sphingomonadales; family Sphingomonadaceae; genus Novosphingopyxis. The sequence goes on from NZ_OZ244708.1 coordinate 1,922,400, forward strand.
CCAACGTGGGCGGCGTCGAAGGCCGATCGATCTTCGCCATGACCAGCATCGCCCAGAACAGGGCGACGATCAACGCCGCCAGCGTCAGGGGCATGCCGACATAGACCCAGGCAAGCCCTTTCTGGCTGCGCTCGACCGAGCCGGTCGACAGCGCTTCGCGGGTGGCTTGCTGGCGTCGAACCATGACGCCCCATGTCACCGCCACGGTAAAGATCAGGATGACGACGGCGCAAAGACCGAGGAGAAACCAGGTCAGCGGCACGACCGGCGCCGCGTGCGGCCCGGCGCTGGTCAGATATTCGAGTGGCCAGCGCGCGCTCCCAGCGCCGTGAGACGCTGGCGGCGTCATGCCCCGCGCATGGCTCCAGCGCGAGCACCATAAGCAGGCCGGCGAAGCACGATCGCCAGCGGCACGATGATGGCTGCCAGAAAGATGGAGCCGCCCGGCACCCACATCAGCGTGCCGCCAAGCTGCTGATCCTGCAACGGGGTGAAGCCCCATCCGATCGGCGTGACGAAATGGGGCCAGTAAAGCGGCGCGCGCGCCCAAGTGATGACCGCGCCGAGGAGCGCCATCTGCAATCCGGTCGCGACCGTCGCGGCGATCGATATGCCGAACCGCGAGGCCGGCGCTCGCAGCACCGTCCACCAGAAAAAGACCGCCGCGCCCCATGTCGTCACGTGCATTGTCCAGTAAACGGCCGTGCTCAGGAATGTCGCATCATACGGCCTTGGCGAATGCCAGATCCACAGGGCCATCGCAAAGGCAAGGGCCGCGCAGAGTTCCTGGCCCGGAACGCGCCGGCGGCTTGCAGGAAGCCCAAGCGCAATCAGGGGGGCGGCGACGAGCGTGAGAATCATGTGCTGCCCGACCCGGGCGGCGAACAACGAGACCGACAGAGCGCACAGGGGAGATACCAGCGCCAATGCGGTCGTTGCCCAGCCGAGGCCGAAGCACCAGGCTTCGCGCCGCGTCTTCTCGCGTCCTACCCGCAAATAATATAGGAGCGCGATGCCCAGCAACGCCGCGAGGAGGACCGGATCGAGATTCCAGCGGCCGTCGATGGTCGCGGCGGTCGGCGGCGAACCGCAATAAGGGATGCTCGCTGTTTCAGATACGCGCAAGACTTCAGCGCCTTTTTCAAATCGACGAAAACCAGGGGCATGACCGATTGGCACTGGTGCGACCGCGATTCAAGGATGGATTCCATTTCCCGCTCCGTTCGATGCCAAAATTCAGGACCCCGCATGATAGTGTCTCAGCTTGAATTTGTAGCTTCCGCGGTTTCGAAGAAGCCTAGGCGCAGTTGGATGAGGGTGGGTGGCACGCTAGCGCCATCGACGGATTGGCGCTGCTATTGCTCCCTTACCGCTGCACCCCGGATCAAGTTCGGGGCTCGCTCCTCTTCCGCTCGCGGGAGAGAAGCGAGCGGAAGAGGGAAAGTTCAAACCGAGACACTACCACCCCGCACGCGTGAGTGGATTGGCTGCGCGGAGCTGCTATGCTGGCGCGATGACCGACCTTCGCACCCTCTATCCGCCCGTCTAGCCCTATGAGTCCGGCATGCTCGACGTCGGCGACGGGCACCGGGTCTACTATGAACGGTGCGGGACGCCGGGCGCGAAGCCGGCCGTGTTTCTCCACGGCGGGCCGGGCGGCGGATGTTCGCCCGAGCATCGCCGCCTGTTCGATCCGAAACGTTACGATGTCATGCTGTTCGACCAGCGCGGGTGCGGACGCTCGACGCCGCATGCCTCGCTCGAGGCCAACACGACCTGGCATCTGGTGGAAGACGTCGAGCGGCTGCGGGCGCTGACGGGCGCGGAGAAATGGCAGGTGTTCGGCGGCTCGTGGGGCTCGACCCTGGCGCTCGCCTATGCCGAAACGCATCCGGGCCGTGTCGACGAGCTGGTCCTGCGCGGGATCTATCTGATGACGCAGGCCGAGCTGCGCTGGTATTACCAGTTCGGCGTCTCGCAGATGTTTCCCGAGCAATATGCACGGCTCGCCGCGCTCATTCCCCCGGCCGAGCGCGACGACATGTTGGGCGCCTATCACCGCCGCCTCACCGGAGACGACGAGGTAATGCGCCTCGCCGCGGCCAAGGCCTGGTCGGGCTGGGAGGGGCGCACCATTACACTGCTCCCGAATACATCCGCGGATGCGTTTGAAGAACCCGAATTCGCGCTCGCGTTCGCGCGGATCGAAACCCATTATTTCATGAACCGCGGTTGGCTGGAAGAGGGCCAACTGCTGCGCGATATCGCGCGGCTGCACGGCATTCCGGCGGTGATCGTTCATGGCCGCTACGACATGCCCTGCCCGGCCGCCACGGCCTATGCGTTGCACCAGGCCTGGCCGGGCTCCACGCTCCACATCGTCGAAGGCGCGGGCCATGCTTATGACGAGCCGGGAATATTGGACCGGCTGATCCGCGCGACGGACGGGTTCGCGGTACGGTAAACCGTCGATATAGGAAATTATATGCGTGTCGCCGAAACGCACAGCTGCTCGCTTTGGAGCCTTTGCACGGCTTTATTGCTGGCTGGTAGCTAACCGATGCCGGTCTCAGGCAACCGAGCGCATATGCATGGCGTCGGGATGATCGACGGTGCCGCCGAAGCGCGTCACGATGCCCAACACTTCCCCCGCCGGCACGGGACGGCTGAACCAGAAGCCCTGAACCTGCTGACAGCCCTCGCGGCGCAGCGATTCGATCTGGTCTTCCAGTTCGACCCCCTCGGCCAGCGTCTCCATACCGAGCGCGCCGGCAAGCGTCGTGATGGCGCGGATAATCGCCCCGGCACCGGCGCCCTTGCCGAGATCGCTAACGAAACTGCGGTCGATCTTGATCTTGTCGAACGGGAAGCTGCGCAGATAGCTCAGCGAGCTGTAGCCGGTTCCGAAATCGTCGAGCGCGATGCGCACGCCCAGGCTGCGAAGACGATGAAGCAAATCCAGCGTCTGTTCGACATCGGCGATGAACACCGATTCCGTGATCTCGATCTCGAGCAGGCCCGGCTCGAGCCCGCTTTGTGCGAGCGCCTGCAGGATCGCGTTCTGCAAATTGGCGCTCTTGAACTGGATCGACGATATGTTGACCGCCACGCGAAGCCGGTCTGGCCAGTTCGCCGCTTGCCGGCACGCCTCGCGTACGACCCATTCGCCGATCGGGATGATCAACCCGGTTTCCTCGGCCAGCGGGATGAATTCCAGCGGCGGAACCAAGCCGCGCTCGGGGTGGTGCCAGCGAAGCAGCGCCTCGAAGCCCACGAGCTTTTCTTCCGACAGGCTGTAGAGCGGCTGGAAGTAGAGCTCGAACTGGCCTTGGTTGATGGCGATGCGCAGGTCCAGTTCGAGCTGGCGGCGCCTTCGCGCGGCATCGTCCATCGCCTGTTCGAAGAACTGATAGCCGGCCTTGCCCTCCTGCTTGGCGCGATAGAGCGCGAGGTCGGCATTCTTGATCAGCGTTTCGGCGTTGGTGCCGTCGTCCGGCGAATAGGCGATGCCGATGCTCGCTTCGATCGGGATTGTCTGGCCGTCGACGTCGATCGGTTCGCCGAAACAGCGAAACAGACGTTCGGCATGGCTCAGCATATCCTCGTCGGCGCCGATATCGGGGATCATGACGGCGAACTCATCTCCGCCCTGGCGTGAGACGAGCGCGCCCGGCATGAATTTGCTCAACCTCTTGGCCACGGCCTTGAGCACCGCGTCGCCGACCGCGTGGCCGGATGTGTCGTTGATCAGCTTGAAATTGTCGAGATCGAGATAGCAGACCGCGATCCGCTTGTCAGCGTCCGCACGGGCCAGCGCGGAATCGAGCTGCTCGGCGAACAATTTCCTGTTCGGCAGGTCGGTCAGGATATCATGCAACGCGATATGGGTGATCCGCCGCTCGCGATCGTCGATTGCCTCGATCATGCGGTTGAAGCTGGTCGCGAGGCGGCCGACTTCGTCCTGCGAGCGCACTTCGACGAATGCGTGATGACCCTCGCTGACGCGCTGGGCGGCCGCGTCGAGCTTGGCGATCGGACGGGTGACGCCACGCGCGACGATCCAGCCCAGGACAACCGTTGCGGTCACGCCGACGATGCCGAGCAGGCCGAGCAGCCATACCAATGGTCCATATTCGGCCAGCGCCTTGCTGAGCGAGTGCCGCAGCAGCAGCGCCGGCTTCATTTCCCCGCCCAGCGACGGCAGGGTCGATGCGCGGTAGAGGATGCGTTCACCGTCCTCCTCGATTTCGACGGGGCTTTCGCCTTTCGCCAAACGCAATGCACCGGGAAGACGCTCAGCCGGAACGATCCTGCTTTTGAGCGGAATGGCCGAAAGTTCGGAGAGCTTTGCCAAGCCTTGTTCCGTCAGCGGCTCGCTGAGCACCAGCCAACCCGCTATGTCGGGCAGCCTGATCGGCGCGGCGACGGCGCTGGCGGGGTTTCCGGCCATGGTTATGATGCCCGAGCTATCGCCATTGTTCAGCGCCTGGTACATGGCGGCACGGTCGGTCGATGCGAGCGCGCTGGCATCGCCGATGATCGCGCCGTCGGTCGTGACGACAAAGGCATTGGGAACCCCGGCGCGCGTCTTCAGGCTGCTGAGCGCACTGTTTGTCGTGAGGTCGTCGCCGAACGCAACGGATTTACGAAAGCCGAAATCGGCCGAAAGCACATCGGCCTGCGCACGCATCTCCTTGGCGCGCAGATCCAGAATCTCCTCGAACACGTCGGCATTGGCGGCCATGTCGCGCGAAATCGCGCGCTCCGCATAGGCTTCGATCCCGCCGCTCGCGACGATCATGATCGTTCCGAAGGCGACGGCGAAAAGGACCGCATACACCAGCGCGATGCGCAGCTGCAACGATCCCAAGCGAAGGTTCATGCCCTCAAGGCGTCTGAAGGCAGGCACAGCGATCATCGGCGCAAGGGAAGTACCACCGCGCGCGAGTTGGCGCCGTCGGCCAGCACGGTATCGTGATCGGCCTCGTTGTCGCTGGCCAACGCCGCCGGATGCCAGATCCGTACCTCGGTCGCGCCGGACGGCAGACCATCGATCACGACGCGGCCCTCGCGGTCGGTCTTGGCGGCGTAAGGCGTGTCGACTACCTTGATATAGCCGCGCATCGAATCGTGGATGTTGCATCCGAGCGCGACATTGCCCGCCACCGGAAAGCTTTGCGCGCGGGACTGGTCGCGGCCGTAAAGACTGATTTCGAATCGGGCGGCGTCGGAGAAGCTGTAGATGCTGTGGCGCACCCGATCGAAATTGGGGAAGGCGACCTTGGAGCCTTTGGGCACGATCAACGTTCCGGGCACGAAGTTCAGGTCCTTCTGCGCCATCGCGTTCGGCCAGGCGAACTTGGCGGGCGCGCTCACGCCCTTGGCGGGATAGACGGTGATCACCGCGTCCTTGATCGGTATGCCCCGACGGTCCTTCACCACCACCGTTAACGAAGATGCACCGCCGGCCTGCGCGGCAAAGGCAAACGCCAAGGCACCGGTCGCGGCGATGACAGCGAGAGTGATCCTGCGAAACATGGCATCCCGGATAAACGGAAAAGGCTAATAATTGCTTGCCCTAGCGGCCTGTGACCATGCGGCAGCGCTCATTCGGCTTATCAGGGACACATGCTTAATCGGTTTTTTACCGGCCACCGTTAGGCCCCCGTCATGGTTAAGAACACGCACCTGCCATGGCCGGGCATCATTCGCTCCGCCGCCCTGCTGGCCTGCCTGACCGCGCCGGCCGGGTTGCGCGCGGCACCCGCGCCGACAGAGCCAAGCGCCCACGCTCGATCGGCGAGGGAGAATTTCATCTCCGCCGCCGACGAGGGCAGCATGGAGGCGAGCGAAGGCGGCGTGACGCCGGTCCCATCGCAGCAACCGTCCGATTTCGATAACCCGCCCGCTCCCCCGCCGCACCCGTTCGATGAGAACATTCCGGCCGGCGATGTAACGTCCGGCCGATCGAGTTATGGCGGATTGCGATGGGGCGGCAAGTTGCGCCTGACCAACGGGATCGCTTCGCTCGACGGCGCGTCCGGCGGCGGCCTGGCCGGTTGGGCGATCATCGCGGGCAAGGAAACGGTCGAGGGTATCGGCGCATCTGCCCATATCAGCTATGTCGAGCTACCCGATTACAACTGGCAGAGTCACGGCGCTGCCATCGGCTTGTTCGACCGGTTCGAGCTCAGCTATGCGCGTCAGAACCTTGACACGATCGATGTCGGCGCGGCGCTCGGTCTCGGTCGCAGCTATGTGCTCAACCAGGACGTGTTCGGCGCGAAGCTGCGTTTGTTCGGCGACGCGGTCTACGGCCCGCCATTGCTACCGCAAATCGCCGTCGGCGTGCAGTACAAGAACAATCTCGACGATGCTGTCACGCAGGCGATCGGCGCCAAATCGGACGACGGCACCGATTTCTACATCGCCGCGACCAAGATCGTCCTGTCGCAAAGCCTGCTGCTGAGCGGTACGCTGCGCTATACCAAGGCCAACCAGCTCGGCCTACTGGGTTTCGGCGGTGACAAGTCCGATGATCGCTCGCTCCAGTTCGAGGGCAGCCTGGGCTACATGCTGTCGCGCAATCTGGTGGTGGGCGCGGAATATCGCACCAAGCCGGATAATCTGGGGATCGCGCGCGAGGACGACTGGTGGGACCTCTTCGCCGCCTGGTCGATCACCGACCATTTCACCCTCACCGCCGCCTATGCCGATCTCGGCACGATCGCCATCGCCGAAAAGCAGCGTGGCGGACTCATCTCGCTCCAAGCCTCATTCTGAACAGAAGGTCCGTTCCATGCCAATCATCCTGCCGCTTCTCCTGCTGATCCAAAGCGCAGAGGCGCCCGTGCAACCTCCCGCCGAAACGAGCGAGCAACCGGTCGACTGGGCCGAGCAATTCGGTTTCGAAGAAGAAAAACGCGATCCCGTCACCGGCGAGTTTCCCGTCGATCCTTATGAGCAGAGCAATGCCAATGCCGGCGCGACACCGGTTCGCAGCGACCGTCTGTCCGAACAGTTCGGCGGGCAGGAAGGTATCCGGCGCATGACCGATCGCCTGATCGAGATCAATCTGGCCGATCCGAGAATTTCCGCGATTTTCGAAGGCCACGACCTGGTGCGCCTGCGGCGGACGCTGTTCGAGCAATTCTGTTACGTCCTCGATGCCGGCTGCGACTATAGCGGCCGCGACATGCGCGCCGCTCACCAGGATATGGGCCTGCAAATCGACGATATGAACGCACTGGTCGAAAATCTGCAAAAAGCCATGCGTGAACGGCACATTGTCTTTGCGAGCCAAAATCGCTTGCTCGCCAAGCTCGCCCCCATGAAGCACGACGTGCTCCAGCAATAACCCCAGCGGTCATTCGGCAGGGGCCGGCGCCTTTTCGGCTTCCGAACCACGGCCGATCCTGCGCACGATGCGGCCCACCGTCGAGCCTTGGATCAGCACCGAGAAGAGCACGACGAAAAAGGTTGCGGCGAGCAGGATTTCGCGCGTTTCGCCTTCCGGCAGGGCCAGCGCCAAAGCGATCGAAATACCGCCGCGCAACCCGCCCCAGACGAGGATGCGATACCCCCCCTTGCCGATCAGTCCGAACGGAGCGAGCAACAGCATGGGGCCGCCTACCGCCAGCGCGCGGCCGGCGAGCACCAGCGGGATCGCGGCCAGCCCCAGGATCGCCAGCTGAGGCGTCAGCGAGATGACGATGATCTCCAGGCCGATCAGCAGGAACAGGACGCTGTTCAGCAGCTCGTCGATCAACTCCCAAAATTTCAGGACGTAATCGCGGGTCACGTCGCTCATCGCGTAACTGACGCCGTAATTGCCGATCAGCAGCCCCGCGACCGCCATCGCCACCGGGCCTGCGAAGTGCACCGTCGAACACAAGGAATAACCGCCCATTACGACGGCCAGACTGATCAGCACCTCGAGCGCATATTCGTCGACGCTGCGCATCATATGAAAGGCGATATAACCGGTGATAAGCCCCACCGCGATCCCGCCCCCCGCCTCGAATGTGAACAGTTTCAACCCTTCCATGAACGAGAAATCGGCGCCCGTGGTCGCCGCGCTGAGCAGGATCGAGAACACCACAACGCCCACCCCGTCGTTGAACAGGCTCTCGCCCGCCACGGTCGCCTGCAGCGACGGCGGCACCGCGAAGCGCCGCAGGATTCCGAGCACCGATACCGGATCGGTCGGGCTGATCAGCGCGCCGAACACGAGGCACCAAATGAAACTGGTCGGCAGGCCGACAAAGGCCGTGAGCACATAAAAGGCGGCGCCGACGATCAGCGTCGAGAGCAGCACGCCGAGCGTCGACAGCAGCAGCACCGCGAGCCAGCCCTTTTTGAGCTCGACCAGATCGACATGCAGCGCGCCGGCGAACAGCAGAAAGCTCAGCATGCCTTCCATCAGGGTCTGCGAAAAATCGATTCCCGTGAGGAACTGCTCGACCGCGTCGGCGATAGTCAGGCCGGGAATGAATTCGTCCAGCACGATCAGGAGCGTCGAGGCCATCGCGCCCATGACCGTCAGGCCGATGACATGCGGCAGACCGATGTAGCGATGGTTGATATAGGATAAGAATGCCGCCGCCACGACCACGATCGCGGCGGCATCGAAGGCCGAGAGGCTGATGGCGGAATGCATGCCCCGTCTTAGCGGCGGTTAACGTGGCAGCGCCAGCCTGCCCGCGATTTTTTCGCAAGGCCCCAGCCATCGATTGCAACGAGGTTAACCAAATCTAGAGCAAGCCCGACTAGCGCCGCTTTATGGAGGCACGGGTTGTCATAGTCGATGATCGTCCGACGAATCTTCGCATTTACGCGCAGTTCGTCAAAATGATGGGCAATGGATTCGATGTCCACTGCTTCGAAAGCCCCGTGCGCGCGCTCACGTTTCTGGAGCGCGAGCGCGTCGACCTACTGATCGTCGACTATCGCATGCCCGAAATGAGCGGCGCGGAATTTATCCGCAAGGTCCGCTCGATGCCCGCCGGCGGCGACATTCCCGCGATCGTCATCACCGCGCATCAGGACCGCGAATGCCGTATCGCCGCGCTCGACGCGGGCGCCACGGACTTTCTTCAAAGCCCCGTTTCCCAGCCCGAATTCAAGGAACGCTCGCTGCTCCTGCTCGAACAGCGCGAGCGCAAGCGGGAGATTGCCCGGCGCGCGACGGACCTCGGCCGTCACGCGGTGCGCGGGGATTCCGAGTTGCGCAGCGACGAGAGCGCCAAATCGATGCTCGAACAGATCATCGACACCATCCCGATCATGATCAACGCGCTCGACAAGGACGGCAAATGCCTGTTCCTGAACGCCTATCAGTCGGCCATGTTCGATCGCCTGCCCAACGAGCTGGTCGGCCGCGAAATGTATGCACTGGTGCCGGAAAAGTTCGGCGAACGGGAGCGGCGGCGCGATGCGATCGTGCTGGAGAGCGGCGAGCCGCTGCCGCACTATGAAGAGCGCCTGACCAATGACGGCGTGGAGCTCATCTTCCACTGCAACAAAAACCCGCTGATGAACCGCGAGGGCGAGACCATCGGCGTGCTCACCACCGCGGTGGACATCACCGCGCGCAAGTTCGCCGAAGAGCACCGTACCCATCTCGCGCTGCACGATATGCTGACCGGCCTGCCCAACCGCGCGCTTCTGGGCGAACGGCTGGGTCAGGCAATCGCCGAATCCAGGGGTGACGGCGAGAGCGCGGCGTTGCTGCTGCTTGATCTCGACCGGTTCAAGATCATCAACGACACGCGCGGTCACCAGACCGGCGACATCCTCCTGCGCGAAGTGGCCGAGCGGCTCGGCGGTTTCCTCAATTCCGACGAGATCGCCGCGCGTATCGGCGGCGACGAATTCGCGCTGGTGCTGCGCGGGGTCGAGGATGCCGAAGAAATCAGCCGACGCTGCGCGAACCTCCTGCGCGACATCAACCGGCCCTATCTGATCAACGGCGTCGAACAGATCGTCGGTGCCAGCATCGGCATCGCGCTGATTCCCGACGACGGCAGCGACGCCGACGAACTTCTGCGGCTGGCGGACCTTGCCATGTATGACGCAAAGGCGCGTGGCCGCAACGGCTTCTGTTTCTTCTCGCCGGAGCTCAATCAGGTGGCACAGGCCAATGCGCGCACCGAGATGGAGCTTCGCGAGGCCATTGCGAAAGACCAGTTCGAGCTGGAATATCAGCCGGTGGTGGCGCTCGGAACGCGCGAATATGTCGGGCTCGAGGCGCTCATCCGCTGGAACCATCCGGTCCGCGGGCGGCTGCTTCCCAAGGACTTTCTCAACGTCGCAAACGACAGCGGCCTGATGGACCTCATCGGCAATTGGGTGATCGAGGCCGCCTGCCGCCAGATCGTCGACTTCGAAGCGCGCGGGATCATGGTTCCGCGGATATCGATCAACATCTCGCCGCGGCAATTCCAGACGCAGGATGTCGTTCACGAAATGCTGTCCAGGGTGCAGCGGTTCGGCGTCGATCCGGATCTGCTCTGCATCGAGATCACCGAAGAGGTGCTGCTCGAGCGCAACCGGGAGATCCTCGACGCGCTGGCCACCTTGCGCCGCGCCGGCATCAACATCTCGATCGACGATTTCGGCACCGGCTACAGTTCGCTCCAATATCTGCGCGATCTGCCCGCCAGCCGCCTGAAGATCGACCGCGCGTTCGTTTCGCGGATCACCGAAAGCTCGGTCGATCGCGCCATCATCAGCACGATCGCGCATCTCGCCCACGCTCTGCAAATGCGCGTCGTGGCCGAAGGCGTCGAAACGCAGGCGCAGTTCGATCTGCTTCGTGCATCGGGCTGCGACGAGGTCCAAGGCTGGTTGACCGGTCGGCCGATGGGCAGCGAGGCGCTGGCAAGCATGCTGGCGAACGATGCGACGCGGGTTTGGTCGAACAAGCGATGAGCATGTCTCCATTTCAAGGCTTTGCGCCGATCGAGAAAACCGACCGCCGCCTGAAGGGCGAGCGGGAAATTCTCACCAATCGGGTGGTGATGGGTTCGCTGGCCCTGTTCATCTGCATGGTTTCAGGCGTCTCAGCCTATGTCATTGTCGCCTTCGCGGGCTATCTGAGCTGTAATGCCCTGCTGATGGTCGGTCGGCAGACCGACATGCGCCCGCAATATCGCTGGCTCGCCGCGATCCTACTGGACGCGATCATGGGCGGCGCCGTGCAATATTGGGACCCCGCGACGATGTCCTTTGCCTATGTCATCATGATCTGGGCAATCCTCGGCAACGGCTTTCGCTATGGGAATCGGTGGCTGTTCGTCGCCTCGGTTGCCATGTTCGCATCGTTCGGCGCCGTTATCGCGCTGTCGCCCTTCTGGCGCGCGATACCGGTTCTCGCCTGTTCGCTGCTCGCGGGCTTGCTGATCCTGCCCGCTTATTGCTCGAAACTGATCGCCAGCCTGTCGCGTGCGACCAACCAGGCCGAAACGGCCAATCGCGCCAAAACCTATTTCCTCGCCAGCGTGAGCCACGAATTGCGCACGCCGCTCAACGCGATCATCGGTTATGCCAGCCAGCTGGCGGAGGAAAATCTGACCCCGCGCGTGGCCGGCATGATCCACAGCAGCCACAAGGCGGCCGAGCACCTGCTCTACCTCATCGACCAGCTGCTTTACGCTTCCCGCAGCGAAAGCACCCAGGCGCCGATTGAAAATGTGACCTTTACGCTGCCCGACCTGCTTGCCGAAACCAAGGAAATCCTTCTTCCCCAGGCTATGGACAAGGCGATCGCCTTCCACTGCCACGCCAATACCGGCAGCGATGTATCGCTGAACGGTCCGGCGGACATGCTTCGCAACATAATGGTCAATCTCGCCGCCAATGCCATCAAGTTCACCGCTACGGGCCAGGTGATCATCGAGTGCGGGGTCGAACATGACGCGGACAAAGCCGAACTTTGGTTCGCGGTGGAAGATAGCGGCGTCGGCATCGCTCTCGAGGCCCAGCAACGCATCTTCGAGCCGTTCACGCAGGCCGACGAAACTGTGCTGGACCAGTTTGGCGGAACCGGCTTGGGCCTCGCCATCTGCAAGCAGTTCGCCGAGCGCATGGGTGGCCGCCTCGGTGTCGATAGCGAGCTCGGCAAGGGCAGCCGGTTCACTTATCGCGGCCCCGTTGCGATCAATGGAACTGGCGACGTCGAGGACATGCATTCGAAAATCGTCTATTTCGGTCCAGACCCGATCGAGATCGACGGCGGCGACACGCTGATCGACTGGCACGTCTGCAGGGATTTCGATGCACTGCGTGCTTCGCTCGGCACGGTCATGCTCGAATGCTATGACATCGCCATCATCGATGACCGCATCATTGACGGAATTGCTCCCGAGCACGTGCTCTGGGCGCAATTCGCCGAGGCACGAACACCTCCGGTGCTGCTGCGTTCCGGCAACGCCGTCGATCTGGATGACATAAAGCTTCGCGCCGCGTTCGCGACCGTGATTCCCGAGCGGCCCGATTTCGCCGCATTGCGCAGCGCGGTGCGGATCGGTTGCTCCTTCCGCAACGCCGAATTACCGTCCGCGCAGCGCGAGCTCGAACCAGCCGACACCGTTCGAACCACGCCGCGCCGCATCCTTGTGGCGGACGACAACCGCACCAACCGCGAAGTGCTGAAAACGATTTTGGAATCGATCGGTCACGAAGTACATTACGCGATCGACGGCGAGGAAGCGCTCGCGGCGTTGGAGGAACTGGAGCTCGATATCGTGTTCCTTGACGTCAACATGCCCAAAATATCCGGCATCGAAGTCTGCGCGATATGGCGCCAGATCGAAGGCCCGCGCGCACATCTGCCGATTCTCGGCCTTACCGCGGATGCCACTGATGAGACCCAGAAACGTTGTCTAGACGCCGGAATGGATGCGCATTTTACCAAGCCGATGCGCCGGGTCGAACTGATCGCTGCCGTCGAACAATATTGCGACGACGACGAGGAAATACGGCAAGAACTGCCGTCGGACCCATTGGGCAAGCTGGTCGCGATCGAGCGCTCGCTGAAAGCGACCGACTCGGTCCTCGATTCCGCGCAAATCAAAAGTCTGCTCGAAATGGGTGGCGAGGAATTTCTCGCCTCCTTGTGCGAAAGCTATTGCGAAGACGTCGAGAAACTCCTCGTCGATCTCGATCGTGCGGCGACGGACCCGGATCTGGAAGCTTTCCGCTTTGCCGCCCACGCGATCAAGAGTTCGGCCGCCAATATCGGCGCGGCGGAGCTTAGCGCGCTGTGCGGCAAGCTCGAAACGATCGCGGCTCCGGACTTTCAGGCGGACGGAATAAAGATGGCGGCATGTGCCGCCAGCCAAGCGCGGCTCGTGGAGAAAGAATTGTCGGCGCTGACGGCAAGCGCGATCCGCGCCGCCTGATCGCGCCGGTCGCCCCGTCCGCGTCCGCGTCCGCGTCAGAGGCTGCGCGGACCCCGCCGCGCGATACGCCGTTCCTGCGCATCGGCCAGCCGCTCCATCTTGCGCACGTCCGCGTCGGTCAAGTTCATTGCGGTTTCGGCCCAGATGTTGGTGATCTCGAGCAATTCCTCGAGGCTGACCGGATGCACTGTCTTGCGCGCGCCATAGACGGCCCGCTCGGCATGAAATCGACCACGATTCTTGCGGGCATAATCGACGATCGCCGCTTCTCCTTCGCCATCCTCGACGAGGATATCGACGATTCCCATTTCATGCAGTTCTTCTGCGTGATGAATCTTGCCGCCCAGGATAAACTCCTCGGTGGTCCTGCGGCCGACGCGGCGGAGCAAGAAGCTGTAGGCGCCCATGCCGGGAAATAGGTTGAACACGATTTCGGGTAGGCCAAGACGGGCGCTGCGTTCCGCCACCAATATGTCGAACGCCAAGGCATGTTCGAACCCCCCACCCAGGGCATCGCCCTGCACCAGCGCCATGGTCACGATCGGCGCGCCAAATCCGGAGGCATGCGCATATTGCATGCGCGTACAGGTTTCGGCGTAGGCACGCATCGCGGGCAAATCCCGATTGCGAATGTTCTCCGCGAAATGGCGCAGGTCTCCGCCGAGATTGAATATCCCCGGCGTCTTCGAGGCTCCGACGAAATAGCGCAAGCTCGCAAGTTCGGGCGCGGCGCCCGGTACCGCTGCACCGGCGATCCAGTCATGCACCTGCTGGATTTCCTCGCCCAAAGCGTAAGTATAGCTCGGCCGCCCCTTCTGGTCCATGTAACACCAGAAAATGCCGTCCTCGACGTCGTGGCGAAGCGAGATTTCGGAAAACTCCCGCTCGATCACGTTCGGATTGAGGCGGTCGTTGGCCGCGTCGGTCGGTCGGTCGTTCGCAATACGGGCGTGAATCGCCATCGGTTTCCCCTCGGTCACGCAGTAATCAGGAACCGGCCACCCCTGCCAGCCAAGCGATCATAGCATAAAAAAGAATGTTGCAAGCCATTTCGGTTCAATAGTTTCAAACTGTGACGCCTGCGCATCATAATCCTAACAGGCGCCTTTAATTTCGATATCTGCGGATGGAAAGCCCGCCTGCCGAGCCAGGGTCGCCGATATGTAATATTTCAGACCCGTCACTGTCACCGTGACTGCATCCATCCGTCACAGAACTTGCCTAGTCCCTGCCTGGCGACGGTGGGGGCTCCATATGATTCGTCTTCGCATCGTCTTTTCGAACGCCCGGCAACGGGCACAAAGTTTCTGTTGCGGAGAAATTCCCATGACCAACTCCAAGCTTCGTGCAATCTTGTACGCGACCGCCGCGGTGGCGGTTCTCAGCGGCTGCGGCGCCGACGATATCGCTCAGCCCGATATCGTAATCACGCCGCCGGCACCGGCCCCTGCGCCGACGCCCGCGCCGACGCCGACCCCCACTCCGACTCCGACGCCTACGCCTACGCCGACCCCCACTCCGACGCCGACGCCGACGCCTACGCCCACTCCGACACCTACGCCGACCTCGGTTACCGCCGCGCCGGCTTCGGCCTGTACCATCGGCACCGTCGATAACGGTATCATCACGCTGGCGAACGATGCCGGTACGGTACGCAATTGCCGTATCTCGGACCGCGTGATCACGCAGAACATCAACCTTTCCGCGCGCCGCGACGAAGGCGTTGTCTATACACTTCCCAGCCGTACGGAAATCGGAATGGACCGTGGATTTGACGGTACGGCCAACTCGGCGGTCGTGATGAGCATCCAGCCCGGCGTTTCGGTCGTCGCGACCGACGTCAGCGCATTTCTCGTCGCCAACCGCGGTTCGCGGCTCGAGGCGGTCGGTACGTCCGAAGATCCGATTATCTTCACCCATATCGACCAGCTGACCGGCGATGTGGACGATTCCACCAACCGTCTATGGGGCGGCCTCCAACTGCTCGGTCGTGCGCCCGTCGCCGACTGCGCCAGCGGAACTTCGCTTGCGCAAGGCAATTGTGAACGCTCGGTCGAAGGACCGGTCGGCCAGCCGATTTTCTACGGCGGCAACGTGCCGACTTGGGACGCGGGTCAGATCCGTTACGCGCAAATCCTGTTCAGCGGTGTGGGTTCGGGCGGCAACGAGCTGCAGGGCCTGACCACCGGCGGCATCGGATCGAACACGCAGATCGATTATGTCCAGGTGCACAATAGCGCCGACGACGGCATCGAAAGCTTCGGCGGACGGCAGAACATGTCGCATCTGATCTTTACCGGTATTTCGGACGATTCGGTCGATCTCGACACCGGCTATCAGGGAGCGATCCAATATGTGATCTCGGTCCGACGGCCGGGTTCCAACACCGGGGAAGCCGGCGACAGTACGATCTTCGAGATCGACAGCTCGACTGACAGTGCCGCGGCTGCCAACCAGGATCCGCGTACGGACACGGTGATCGCCAACTTCACCATCATCAGCCCGGAAACGGATTCGCCGGTCATAAAGCTGCGCGGCGGCGCCGATATTGCGCTCATCAACGGAGTGGTCTTCGGCCAGTCCAACGCTTCCGGCTCTGCTGGCTGTCTCGATGTCGATAACGCCTTTACCGTACAACCGGCAGGCCCGACGTCGACCGGCAACGACACACCGTCCGACGACGACAATGGACCGCCGGTGTTTCAATCGGTCGTGTTCGATTGCCCGACGCTCTACGATCCTGACAGCGATGATTTCGAAGCGCAGGCCTTCACCGCCGCCGGCAACACGAACACCAATGGCGATTTCACCAACTCGCTGATGTCGGTGTTCATCAACGGTGCCAACGAGAACGGCGTGACGCCGACGGGCAATCTCAGCGAGAACTACAATCTGTTCCTGGAGAGCCCGGGCTATATCGGTGCCGTCAGAGACGCCAACGACCGCTGGTACGCCGGTTGGACCTGCAACACCGATGTCGTAAATTTCGACAGCGATGCCGATTGCACCGTCTACCGCGCGAGCTGATCGGCGAACCGAAACGGCGGGGCGGCGACTGCATGAGCGGTTGCCGCCCCGCACACGCTATCTTTCAAGAACGGGGACGACCTCCATGCTCAAGCTGCGCCATATCGGCGGCTTTCTGCTCGCCACTTCCGCGCTGACGGCGGTACCCGCTGCAGCCCAGTCCACCCAGTCGGTACCGCAGACGCAGCCGCCCTCGGGTGAAACCGCGGCCGACTCACCCGACCAGGATCAGTCGGACGACCAGGACAATGTCGACATTTCCGCTCCCGGTGCCGGCGAATTTTCAGACGAGATCGTTGTCAGGGGTCGCAATATTCCGCAACCCGTGCGGGACAGCACGCAGGTTGTGAACGTGCTTTCCACCGAAGAGATCGCCCGAGCCGGCGACGGCGACATCGCCGGCGCGCTCGGCCGCGTCACCGGCCTTTCGGTGACCACCAACGGTTTCGTCTTCGTGCGCGGTCTGGGCGACCGCTATTCGCTGGCGCTACTCAACGGGCTCGCCCTGCCCTCGCCCGAACCGCTGCGCCGCGTGGTGCCGCTCGACCTCTTTCCGACCAGCGTCATATCCAGCGCGGTGGTGCAGAAGAGCTATTCGGTCAATTATCCCGGCGAGTTCGGCGGCGGTGTCATCAATCTTACCACCCCGGCTATTCCGGACGAGAATTTCCTCACGGTCGGCGCGGGGATCAGCGGCGACAGCCAGACCACCGCCCAGTTCGGCTATACCTACTATGGCAGCGATACCGATATATTGGGCTATGACGACGGCACGCGCGGCAGCGATCTGGACGGCCTGCGCGACGCGCTCGACACCCGCACTCCGATCAATCAAGGCAATTACGGTCAGGACAATCTGACCGCTCTGGCCAAGCTCGTCCCGGTCTCGGCGACCGGCGTCCTGCAGCGCAATTACGAAATTCCGGCCAACGCCAGTTTCGATGCCAATGCGGGTTACAGCTTCTATGCCGGCGACACCAGGCTCGGTGTGATCGCCAATGCGGGTTACAGCAATGGCTGGCGCACCCGCGCCGAGCTGCAGCAGGTGGCCGACGGCCCGACGTTTAACCGCAATTCGGTAGTGGTGCGGACCGAGAACCGGATCGTTGCCAACGGCCTTCTCGGCCTTGGCGCGGAGTTCGACGACGACAACAAGATCCGCTTCACCAACCTCTACATTCACGATACCTCGAAACTTGCCCGGCGCGCGGGTATTTATACCTTTAACTCGGGCGACGTAATCGATCGCGTCGGAAATCCGTTCGATCGCATCGAAAGCGCCAGCAGCTTCGTCCAGCGCCAGCTGATCAACTCGCAGCTGGTCGGCGAATTCAAGTTCGGCGATCTTTCGGTCGAGGCGCGCGGCGCCTACGCCAATTCCAAGCGCAAATCGCCGCTCGAATGGACCATCCCCTATTTGTACAATGCCGGGGAAAACAGTTATTCGAACGATCTGCGTGCCTCGCCCCCCAGCATCACGTTCAGCGATCTGAACGAGGATGTGTGGAACGGCGGCATCGATTTCGCCTATGCGCTGCCGATCGACCTCAACGTCGTGCTTTCGGCCGGTTACAGCTATACCGACGTCTCGCGCGATTTCACCAGCCGGACGCTCGAATTTCGCGATGGCGGCCGCCAGCTTGCCAACGAGACGATCCTGCCGTTCGACATTCTGCCGATCCAGTATCTCCTCTCCCCCGGATCGATCGATTTCAACGAAATCTATCTCAACGAAACGACGATCGATACGCTGAACATCCAGTATCGCGGCGATCTCACCGTGCATGGCGCCTATGCCAAGGCCGAGGTCGAGTTGACCGGCGGCGTCCGCCTGGAAGCGGGCGTACGCTACGAATCTGGCGATCAATCGATCACCTTGGTTGATTATTTCGGCACCAACCCGAGCGGCGATTTCGTCCAGACGCTGAACAACGATTATTTCCTTCCGGCGGCGACGTTGACCTGGAACTTCGCGGACGATTTTCAATTTCGCGTCAACGGATCGAAGACCGTCGCCCGGCCACAATTTCGCGAGCTCGCGCCGATCCCCTTTCAGGATGTCGAATCCGACCGGAGCTTTTCAGGCAATCCGTTCCTGGTCGACAGCGAGTTGATCAATGCGGAAGCGCGCGTCGAATATTATCCGGGACGGGGCGAGCGCATTTCGATCGCCGGGTTCTACAAGAATATCGACAATCCGATCGAAACCATTGCCGACGTGAACGAAAACCGCCTGAGCGCCACATTCGCCAATGCGCCGAGCGCAGACCTTTATGGCGGCGAGATCGAACTGGTGAAATTCTTTCCGCTCGACGGCTTGTTCTCCAGCGACCTCTTTGCCACCAAGCGGATCGTGCTTTCGGCGAACTACACCTACAGCCAGTCGAGCATCAAGGCCGACACGGACAACATGGTGCGCATTTACCGCCCGCCGAACAACTTCCTCGAACTGTCCTCCGATCAGGTGTTCGTCGATGGCCGCCCGATTACCGGGCAGTCCGAACATCTCGCCAATCTGCAATTCGGTATCGAAGATACCGAACTCCTGCAGCAAGTCACGTTTCTGCTTAGCTATGCCAGCGACCGCGTCTCCAATCGCGGTCCGCGCAATACCGGCGGCGGGATCGACCCGGACATCGTCGAGAGCCCGGGACTACGGCTCGACATCGTGGCGCGCGAGGGCTTCGATATTTCGGGTCAGGAGTTCGAGCTGAAGTTCGAGGCTCGCAACATCACGGGACGCGACTTCTACGAGCGACAATTTGGCGACGGCTATACCGTGCTGAACAATGTCTATGAGGTCGGCACGACCTTTGCCGCCAGTCTCAGCGCCAGGTTCTGAACCGTGATGGCGGGCGGGCATGGCCTCGGCCAACCCCCTTCGATTGCCCTTGGAGCGACGCTCGGTCTTGTCACAAACGTTACTTTCGGTTGTCACGCTGCAGTCATGAACTATGAATAGCGGAGGGCTCGCGTGATCATGGCCGCTGCCGGGGGGCGCGGTCTGATTCGATTATGCCTGGATCGGGTTGGGAGTGTCCGTGCGCAGTTTGTTCGAGACCGGTTTTCGCACCGATCGCCTGCGGTCGCTTCCGCGGCCGAGCCTGTTCGCGTTGTTCTTCAGCATCGCCCTGCTTGCGCTGCTCATCCAGATCGCAAGACTCGTCTGGACCGTCGTCACACCGATATCGCCGGTCGGCGACTGGCGCCCGGCGAGCGCGGTGGTGCTTCCGCTGGCTACGCGGCAAGCCTTGTTCACCAGTTTCAATCCCTTTTCGCGCGGCGCAAAACTCGATGAAGGCCAGGCGGTCGTCACATCGCTCCAGATCGAACTGTTCGGCATATTGATGAACGGCAGTTCGGGCCTTGGCTCGGCGATCATCGCTGGTAGCGACGGCATTCAGAACAGCTATGTAGTCGGCGAAGAAATCCAGTCCGGTGTAACGCTGGTGGGCGTGGCGTTCGATCATGTGGTGGTCAGCCGCGGGGGGACTCAGGAGCGCGTCTATCTCGATCAATCGGTGCCCGCTGAAGTGGTCGGTGCCGGCAGTTCCCCGTCGACCGGTGGCACCGCAGGGGCCAAGCCGCTTGGAACCTCGGACGCCACCGTATCGAGCACCGGCAATCCGCCGCGCACGGTGGAAAATCTCAACAAGTTCGTCGCCTTGAACCCGCGCACCGTGGGCGGCAGGATTACCGGCGTCGTGGCCGCACCCAGCGGCGACGTTGCGGGTTATCGCGCCATGGGCTTTTTGCCTGGCGACATCATCACTGCGGTTAATGGGCGGCAGATCAAATCCGCGTCCGACGCCGCCTTCGTCCAGCAGCAGATCAAGCCCGGCGCGCGGCTGTCGCTGATGGTCGAACGCGGTGCTCAGACCGTTCCTCTCGCCTTGAATTTGGAGCAGTAATTGCTACGCAAGATTTCTCTCATCGCCGCGGCGTTCATGATGGTGGTCGCCGAGCCGGTCTCCGCGCAATATGTGATGAACATGCGCGACGCCGACGTCCGGGCTTTCATCCAGGATGCCGGTCGCGTCACCGGCCGCACCTTCATCGTTGACAGCAAGGTGCAAGGCACGGTCTCGGTCGTCGTCGAGCGCCCGCTCAGCCGCTCCGAATATTTCGAGATATTTCTATCGACCTTGCGCGCCAACGGTCTCGTCGCGGTACCGACCAGCGGCGGGGCCTATCGTATCCAGCAGGCTGAAGGCGCCGCCACGCAGCCCAGCCGCGTCGGCAGCCGCGCGCGTTCAGCCAGCGAATTCGTGACCGAAGTGTTCCGCCTCCACTCGATCGACGCGACTCAGGCGGTCGAGAGCCTGCGTCCGCTGGTCAGCCGCGAGGGTTCGATCACCGCCAATCGCAGCGCCAACAGTATCATCGTCGCGGACTATGCCGACAATATCCGCCGGATGCGTCAGCTGATCGGCCAGATCGATCGCGATAATAGCGCGACCCGCGTGGTCAATCTGCAGAACGCCGACGCCAGCGAGATCGCCCAGTCGCTGCAAGCACTGGCGACGCAGGGCGTGGCGGGCGAAGGTGCGGTGGCGCCGGTTTCGGTCGTCCCCTTCCCGACCAGCAATTCGATCGCCCTGCGCGGCGATCCGTCGGCAGTAGCGGAGTTCGTGCGCATCGCGCAGGATCTCGATCAGCGCTCGCGCAGCACCAGCGAGGTGAAGATCTACCGCCTCGATTATGCCGACGCCGAGACGCTGCTTCCCGTGCTGCAGCAACTGGTGGGCCAGCAACAGACCGCCACGGTGACCGCGCCCAGCGCCAATATCCCGGCGCTGGCGCAGAACGTCACGTCGGGTTCTTCATCCGATTCGTCGAGCACGCCTGCCGCGGTCAGCACGGTCACCACCAGCAGCGGCGGCGCCTCGAACAGCGGTATCGCCGGCCGGCGTCCCGCGATCATCACCCGCTACGAGGGCACCAACGCCATCATCGTGGCCGCCGATCCGGACACGCAGCGCACCATCGGCGAGGTCATCCGCCAGCTCGATATTCGCCAGGACCAGATCCAGGTCGAAGCGATCATCGTCGAGATTTCGGACTCGCTGGCCAAGGAACTGGGCGTCCAGTTCCTGTTCGGCGACAACAATATCGGCTACGGCGTCACCAATTTTTCGAACATCCAGCCCAATATCCTCGATATCGCGGGCGGCATACTCGCCAACCAGCTTGATCAGACGACCACGGTGATCAACGGGACGTCGGTCACGACCAGCACCAACAGCGCGACCGGCGATCTGCTGCGCCAGAATGCGGCGCAAGCCATACTTGGAGCGCGCGGCGGTTTCCTCGGCCTCGGGATACCGCTCGGCGGCGGCGGCATATTGGGCGCGCTGATCAACGCTGTGCGCGCGGATACCGAATCGAACGTGCTCTCCACCCCCTCGCTCACCGTGAACAACGGGCTGGAGGGCTCGATCCTGTTCGGTCAGGAAATCCCGGTATCGACCGGCGAGGCGCTGTCGAACAATTTCGACAACGCCTTTCGTACCATCCAGCGGCAGAATGTCGGCATCGAGCTGATCGTGACGCCGCAGATCAACGCGGGCGACGAGGTGCGGCTCGACCTGCAGCAGGAAGTCAGCTCGATCGCCGGGCCCGTATCGGATGATTTCAACGAGCTGATAATCAACAAGCGCGAGATCAAGACCACGCTGACCGTCGGCAACGGTGAGATCGCGGTGCTCGGCGGGCTGCTCGACGACAACGAGCGGCGCACGATCCAGAAGATTCCGCTGCTCGGCGACATCCCGATCATCGGCGAGCTGTTCAAGTCGCGCGCGCGGACCCGGGTCAAGACCAACCTGCTCGTCTTCATCCGCCCGACCATCCTGCGCAGCCGTGCCGACCAGGCGAAGATCGCGGCGCAGCGCTATGGCTATCTGCGTGGCCAGCAGCTATTGCGCCGCCCGGACCAGGAGCCGACGCTCGACGAGCTGGTACGCGATTATCTGGGCGCGGTTCCCCCCGGCGGTCCATACATCTTCCAGCCCGGCGATACGCTGATCGGCGCGACCGGCACGCTGCCGCCGCCCCCGCCCGGAACGGTGGTGGTGCCGGTCGACGTTCCGCCCAGCGCCGTGACGCCGGTCTATCAGGAACCGGGCGAACTGCCCGCGCGCGGCGGACCTGATGGCGAGACGCCGCGATGAGGATCGGGCGCGGCAAACCCGTGGCGGCCGAGGAGCCGGTGCTGCCGCCGAGCGGCATTCCCGATACGCCGTTCGCCGCGCCGGGCGAGGATCGCCCCGCCCGCGCGCCGCTGCTCGACATCCCCTATGGTTTCGCGCGCGAACATGGCGTGGTGCTGCTGAAACAGGAGAACCAGCGGCTCTCGGTCGCGGTCCGCGAGGGCGCGGATCCGATGATCCTGCTCGAGGTCCGCCGCCATCTCGCCATGCCGTTCGATGTCGACTTCGTCGACGTGCCGACGTTCGACAAGCATCTCAGCAACCATTATGCGATGGACGGCAGCGCCGCGGAAATGGCCGGTGCGCTCGACATCGGCTCGGAGGGCATCAGCGACCTACCGACCGCCGACGATCTGCTCGACAGCGCCGACGATGCGCCCGCCATTCGCCTGATCAACGGCATCATCGCCGAGGCCGCGCGCCAGGGCGTTTCCGACATCCATATCGAGCCCTATGAAAGCGGCCTCGTCGTTCGGATGCGGATCGACGGGATGCTGCAGGAAAAGCTGCGCATGCCGCCGCATGTCGCGCCGGTGGTGGTCAGCCGGATCAAGGTGATGGCGCGGCTCGACATCGCCGAACGCCGCATTCCGCAGGACGGCCGCATCGGTCTGACGCTCGGCGGGAAGCTGCTCGACGTGCGCGTGTCCACTCTCCCCAGTCGCGCGGGCGAGCGCGTGGTGCTGCGTATTCTCGACAAGGAAAATGCCGGGATCGACCTCGATCTGCTGGGCATGTCGGACACCGCCGAGGTGATCCTGCGCGAGGCGCTGGCCGAACCCAATGGCATCATCCTGGTCACCGGCCCGACCGGCTCGGGCAAGACCACCACGCTTTATGCCAGCCTGCGCCAATTGAACGACGGCAGCCGCAATATCCTGACCGTCGAGGACCCGGTCGAATATGCCGTCGACGGCGTGGGGCAGACGCAGGTCAATCCCAAGGTCGGCATGAGCTTCGCCGCGGGCCTCCGCGCGATCCTGCGCCAGGATCCCGACGTGGTGATGATCGGCGAAATCCGCGACCGCGAGACCGCCGACATCGCGGTGCAGGCCTCGCTCACCGGCCATCTCGTGTTGTCCACCGTCCACACCAACGACGCGATCGGCGCGATCACGCGGATGCGCGACATGAAGGTGGAGCCGTTCCTGCTTGCTTCCACCCTGCGCGCGGTGCTGGCGCAACGGCTGGTGCGGCGACTGTGCCCCGAATGCCGCAAACCGGTGGAGGCCAGCGGCAGCGTCGCCTCGTTGCTCGGTTTCGACACCGGCACCATCGTTTACGAACCGGTCGGCTGCCAAGAATGCAACAATACCGGCTATGCCGGACGTATCGGTGTGTTCGAGGCGGTGCGGATCGACGAGACGATCCGCCGTCTGATCAACGATAACGGAGACGAAGCGATCATCGCGCGTCACGCCTTTTTGAAGCAGCCCAATCTGTCGAGCGCCGCGCGGAGGCTGGTGCAGAGCGGGCAGACCACGCCCGAGGAGGCGATCCGCATCTCGCGGCGCGAGGATGTGGATGCCTGATTTCGCCTATGTCGCGCTGGACCCCGCCGGCAAGGAGCGCAAGGGACGGATCAGCGCGGCGAACGATGACGCTGCGCGCAGCCGCCTGTCCGAGCGCAGTTTCTATGTGGTCAGCTGCGAACCCGCGCAGGCCAAGAGCGCGGGGCAATCGCTGAGTTTCAGCCTGGGCGGCAAGAAGCTCGGCACCAAGCAGCTCACTTTGTTCACCCGCCAGCTGTCCTCGCTGATCCAGGTCAGCCCGCTCGAAGAGGCGCTGCGCACCGTCAGCCGCCAGAACGAGAAGGAGCATGTCCGCGATATCCTCTCCAACGTTCATGCGGGCGTGCTGGAGGGCCAGCGCCTGTCCGAGGCGATGAAGCGCGAGCCCAAGAGTTTCCCGCCGCTGTTCCGCGCGATGGTGTCCGCCGGCGAGACTTCCGGATCGCTACCGCAGATCGCCGAACGGCTCGCAAACCTGCTGGAGCGCCAAGCCGAGATGCGCGGCAAGTTGATCAGCGCGCTGGCCTATCCCATCGTGCTGGCGCTGGTCGCGATGATGGTGGTGGTCGGGCTGATGGTGTCGGTCGTCCCGCGCGTGGTCGAGCAGTTCGACAATGTCGAGCAGCAGCTGCCGCTGATCACCCGCATCGTCATCGGCATTTCGAGCTTCCTCGCCGCCTATTGGTGGGTGCTCGCGCTGGTAATCGCGGGCCTTGCGGTGCTGATGTGGCGGCTGCTGAAGGATCCTAGGATTCGCTATGGCTTCGATTCGATGATCCTGCGCCTGCCTCTGCTCGGCCGCCTGCTGCGCGATCTGCACGCCGCGCGCATGGCCCGCACGATGAGCACCATGGTCGCCTCGCGCCTCCCCGTGCTCGAAGGGCTGCGCCTGACTTCGCAGACGGTGCGCAACAGCGTGCTCAAGGAAGCCACCGACGGCATCGTCGAGGCGATCCGCGGCGGCGGCAGCCTTTCGGGTGCGATGCGCGCGAGCGGCGTGTTCCCGCCATTGCTTGTCTATCTCACCGCCAGCGGCGAAACGTCGGGGCAGCTCGACGGCA